>NZ_JBMKIZ010000002.1:0-712584 GCF_049237505.1 Enterobacter cloacae complex sp. SHL012 | reverse complement strand
ATAACACTTGCGTACTACGACCGAAAAACCCAGAGTGTGCTCCGGATAGACTAAAAGTGTTACCTATGTTCCCGGTCTGATCTGTCACCTATGTATCCGGTCATACACTGCGCTTACCGGGCCTACATGTTCGGGGCCGTTATTATTTTGTAGGCCGGGTCAGGCGAAGCCGCCACCCGGCTTTGAATGTGCAATATCAAATCTGAAACGCTATTCGTTTCCCATTCGGTAACGTCACATCAATGCTCATTTCACCGCCGAGCGCACTGACATAGCGTTTGAGTGTTGAAAGCCGGGGATCGTTTCCCGGCTGTTCGATTTTTGCCACAGTGGGTTGTTTTACCCCCATTGCCGCGGCCAGTTCTGTCTGCGAAATATTGAGCTCTTCCCGCAGTTGGTTCAGGGCAACAATTCTGCGTATTACATCAACTTTAGCCGCAATACGCTCCTGACTTTCCGCGCTCTGTTGTGCCATGAGTTCTTTTAGCGTTGCCATATGGCCTCCTTATCCGCCAGATGTCTGCTGTACTCAACGTCAGCCAGCGTAATCATTTCGTTATAAAACCGTTTTTGATTGCAACCGGTTTTGTCTCCAGCACAGAGCACAATTGCCTTACGGTCAGGATCAAAAGCAAAAAAAGCTCTGATGGGATTTCCCGCATGTTGAATCCGTAATTCCTTCATGTTCGCATAGGCTGAAGCCTTCACGGTATCTACGTATGGCCGCCCAAGCGTTGGGCCAAACTCAGCAAGAATATGCATCATCGCTAGCACATCTTCTTTTAATGCTGTTGTTTGTTCGAAGTACCATTGATCAAATCTGTCCGTTGTCTCGACATTCCACATCGTTTCTCCTTTAGCTTCCTCGCTATATTATTTTATAGCCTGTAGGCTATAGTGACAATCAGAACGCCTCGTTTTGTCATACATCGACCTTTATCGTGACCCCCCTCCCAATTCTGTTTCGATCCACAGGATCTTTATTTTGTAATCGATTACTTTTTATTTGCTGTCATTTGTAATCGATTACTTTTTCCGGGTGAGGCTTATCATGGTGTCAACTGAAAGTAGTGAAAAGGCGATAACACAGCACCGGCTGCTGGTGCCGCGTCTGTCGTTGATGATGTTTCTGCAGTTTTTCATCTGGGGTAGCTGGTCAGTCACGCTTGGCCTGGTGATGACCCGGCACAACATGTCTCTGTTAATTGGCGATGCGTTCTCCGCCGGGCCCATCGCCTCCATTCTCTCGCCGTTTGTGCTCGGCATGCTGGTGGATCGTTTCTTTGCCTCGCAGAAGGTGATGGCGGTGATGCACCTGGCGGGCGCGGCAATCCTTTGGTTTGTGCCGGGGGCGCTGATTGCCGAAAACGGCGCGCTGCTGATTGGCCTGCTGTTTGGTTACACGCTCTGCTATATGCCAACGCTGGCGCTGACCAACAACATCGCATTTCACAGCCTGGCGAACGTGGATAAAACTTTCCCGGTGGTGCGCGTGTTCGGCACCATCGGCTGGATCGTGGCGGGAATTTTCATCGGCGTGACCGGCGTGGCGTCCAGCGTCACCATTTTTCAGGTGGCGGCAGCCAGCTCCCTGCTGCTCGCACTCTACAGCCTGACGCTGCCGCACACGCCAGCGCCAGCGAAAGGGCTACCGGTGCAGGTGCGCGATCTCTTTTGTGCCGATGCCTTTGCGCTACTCAAAACCCGCCATTTCTTTGTCTTCTCCGTCTGCGCGATGCTGATCTCCGTCCCGCTTGGCACCTATTACGCCTATACCGCCTCGTATCTGGCGGATGCCGGTATTGCAGACGTCAGCACCGCCATGTCCTTCGGGCAGATGTCAGAGATCTTCTTCATGCTGGTCATTCCGCTGCTGTTCCGCCGTCTGGGGGTGAAAGTCATGCTGCTGATCGGCATGCTGGCGTGGTTCGTGCGTTATGCCATGTTCGCGCTGGGCGTTAGCGAGGAAGGACGCATCCTGTTGTACCTGGGGATCCTGCTGCATGGCGTCTGCTACGATTTCTTCTTCGTCGTCGGCTTTATCTACACCGACCGCGTGGCGGGTGAAAAGGTGAAAGGACAGGCGCAAAGCATGATTGTCATGTTCACCTACGGCATCGGCATGCTGCTGGGCTCTCAGATTTCCGGCGCGCTTTATAACCGTCTGGTGGCCGGGCAGACCGTGCCGCAGGCATGGGTGACATTCTGGTGGATCCCGGCGGTGGCTGCCGCGGCGATCGCGCTGATTTTCCTTCTCACGTTCAGGTATGACGATGACAAGGCGTAATGTTCAGGAGGGGCTATGAGGACGATGAAAGGACCGGGCATTTTTCTGTCGCAATTTATTGGCGAGAAAGCGCCGTTCAACACGCTCGACGGACTGGCAGGCTGGGCGGCGGCGAAGGGTTACAAAGCGGTGCAGATCCCCTGCAACCATCCGCCTGTTTTTGATGTGGAAAAAGCCGCTGAGAGTCAGGCCTACTGCGATGAGGTCATCGATAAGCTGGCCAGGCATGGGCTTGCGATCAGCGAGCTCTCGACTCATCTGGAAGGCCAGCTTGTGGCGGTGAACCCTGTTTACAGCGAGGCGTTTGATCACTTTGCACCCGCTGGCGTGCGCGGTAATGATACGGCTCGTCGGGCATGGGCAACGGAAAAGCTAAAGCAGGCGGCAGTCGCCTCGGCCAGACTCGGCCTGAAAGCGCACGCCACCTTCTCCGGCTCGCTGGCGTGGCCGTTTTTCTATCCATGGCCGCCGCATAACGAGCAGCGTTTTCAGGCGGCATTCGAGGAGCTGGCAAATCGCTGGCGACCGATTCTGGATACCTTTGACGAACAGGGCGTGGACGTCTGTTTTGAGTTGCATCCGGGCGAAGACTTGCACGACGGCGTGAGCTTCGAGCGTTTTCTGGCGCTTCTGGATAATCACCCGCGCTGCAATATCCTTTACGACCCGAGCCACATGCTGTTACAGCAGATGGATTACCTGACCTTCATCGACATTTACCACGCGCGCATCAAAGCCTTCCACGTCAAAGATGCCGAGTTCCGTCCTAATGGGCGCAGCGGCGTGTACGGTGGTTACCAGCCGTGGATCAACCGCGCCGGGCGCTTCCGTTCGCTCGGCGACGGACAGATCGACTTCAAAGGCATTTTCAGCAAGCTGACCCAGTACGATTATGACGGCTGGGCGGTGCTGGAGTGGGAGTGCTGCCTGAAAGACGGTGATACCGGCGCAAGTGAGGGAAGCGAGTTTATCCGCCGCCACATCATCCCGGTATCCGGGCGTGCGTTTGATGACTTCGCGGCAGGGGGCAGCCATGATTAACGTCGGGATTGTCGGCAGCGGGTTTATCGGCCCGGCGCATATCGAGGCGCTGCGGCGTCTCGGGTTTGTGCAGGTGGTGGCGCTCTGCGACGGCACGCTTGCCAACGCGCAGGAAAAAGCACGCCAGCTTAACGTGCCCCACGCCTGCGCCAGCGTGGCGGAACTCCTCGCACTTCCTGACCTGCACGTGGTGCACAACTGCACGCCCAATCATCTGCATGCGGAGATTAACCGTCAGATCCTGCGCGCGGGAAAACATGTCTTTTCTGAAAAACCGCTCTGCATGACGTCGGACGAGGCGCGTGACCTGGTGGCGCGGGCGGAGCAGGCTGGCGTGGTGCACGGCGTGAGCTTTGTCTATCGCCAGTTTGCGATGGTGCGCCAGGCGGAAAGCATGATGCGCGCGGGTAGCCTCGGGCGGCTATTCGCCTCACACGGCAGTTATTTACAGGACTGGATGCTGCTGGAAACCGACTACAACTGGCGGGTGGATGCCGCGCTTGGCGGGGCTTCGCGCGCGGTGGCGGATATCGGCTCCCACTGGTGCGATACGGTGCAATTTGTGACCGGCAGGCGCATTACCGAGGTCATGGCCGATCTCTCCATCGTCTGGCCGACGCGTAAGGCCAGCATGGGCGGTCATCAGACTTTCTCCCACGATGAGGCGGCGGCGTATACCAACACACCGGTCAGTACCGAAGACTTTGGCTCAGTGCTGTTCCGCTTTGACGATGGCAGCAAAGGTTGCTTTAGCGTCTCGCAGGTGAGCGCCGGGCGTAAAAATCGCCTGACGTTTGAGATTAACGGCAGCGAGCAGTCAGTGGCGTGGGATCAGGAGGTGCCGCAACAGCTGTGGATCGGCCATCGCGCGCTGGCAAATCAGACGCTCACCGACGATCCAGGCTTGATGAACCCTGACGTGGCCAGCAGCGCACACTTCCCCGGCGGGCACATCGAAGGCTGGCCTGATGCCTTTAAAAATATGATGATGCAGTTCTACCGCGCCGTGCAGGCGGGAGCGATGCCGGAGGCACCGCAGTTTGCGACCTTCCACGATGGCGCAAACGTGATGTATATCATTGATGCCATAGTGAAAAGTCATCAGCAGCAGCGTTGGGTACGCGTGGCGCAATGACGTGTTGCCCGGTTCGCCGGGCAACAAATTTATGGTAGCCTGCACAAAACGCTAACCGCAGGATGTGTCGTCGCTATGTCAATTCAGAAAATCGCTCAGCTGGCCGGGGTCTCCGTGGCGACGGTCTCCCGCGTGCTTAATAACAGCGACACCGTGAAGGCAAAAAACCGCGAGCGCGTCCTGCAGGCCATCAAAGAGAGCAACTACCAGCCTAATTTACTGGCCCGTCAGTTACGTACTGCCCGGAGCTATATGATCCTGGTGATGGTCTCAAACATTGCCAACCCGTTCTGCGCCGAAGTGGTGAAGGGCATTGAAGAAGAGGCGGAGATAAACGGCTATCGGATCCTGCTGTGTAACTCCGGGTCGGACATCGAACGTTCCCGTTCGGGCTTAAGCCTGCTGTCGGGCAAAATCGTCGACGGCATTATCACCATGGACGCTTTCTCAAAGCTGCCGGAACTGGCCGCGCTGATTGGCTCCGCACCGTGGGTGCAGTGTGCCGAATATGCCGATGCCGGCGCGGTTTCCTGCGTGGGGATTAACGACGTTGATGCGTCGCAGCATGCCGTCAGCCAGCTTGCCGACGGTGGACGCAAACGCATCGCGATGATCAACCACGACCTGAGCTATAAATATGCCCGTCTGCGCGAGCGCGGCTATAAGAGCGTGATCCACCTGAAAGATCTGGAGTATCAGGCGGTTGAATACGCCAGCGATCTCAGCTTCCGCGCCGGGATGGTGGCGATGCAAAATCTGTTGCAGGGTAATCCACCGGATGCGGTGTTTGCCGTCTCCGATACGCTGGCGGCGGGCGCGCTGCGCGCCATTCAGCAGGCCGGGCTGCGGGTGCCGGAGGATATTGCTGTTGTGGGATTTGACGGCACCGAGCTGGCGAACATGATTTCGCTGACCACCATCGAACAGCCGTCGCGGGATATCGGGCGCAAGGCGGTCGACCTGCTCTTAAATAAAATCGACAACCCCGAGGCGCCCACGGAAAGAGTGATGATGGACTGGCGCTTTATTTCCCGCGCCAGTACCTGATTATTGCGCTATAACCCCTGCCAGGGAGCGAATATCGTTCCCGGTAGGTGACTGATGAATACGCAAACCAAACTCCTCCACCACCGCAAAAATATGATCGAAGATGTCAGCCTGAATCTCCTCATATTCTGCCCAGATCACCGTGTTGGTGAAAGCGTATATTTCAATCGGCAGGCCGTTGGCATCCGGTGCCAGCTGACGCACCATTAACGTCATATCTTTGCGAATGCGCGGGTGGTTACGCAGATATTCATTCAGGTAGGCGCGGAAGGTACCAATATTGGTCATTTTGCGCAGGTCTAATACCGATTCACCTTCGCCATTTTCCTGATTCCACAGGCTAATTTCCTCATGCCGCGCGGCCAGATACGGCTTGAGCAGTTTCGCCTGAATCAGCTTCTGCTGCTCCTGCTCGTCCAGGAAGTGAATGCTGGTGGTATCAATATTCAGGCTGCGCTTAATGCGTCGGCCGCCGGAGGCCGACATGCCGCTCCAGTTGATAAAGGCGTCAGAGACCAGCGCCCACGTTGGGATCGTGGTGATGGTGTTATCGAAGTTGCGCACTTTAACGGTGGTCAGGCCGATGTCCGTAACCGTGCCGTTGGCACCGTATTTCGGCATCTCCAGCCAGTCGCCAAGCTTGAGCATGTCATTTGCGGAAAGCTGGATCCCGGCGACCAGTCCCAGTATCGGGTCTTTAAAGACCAGCATCAGAACGGCGGCCATAGCACCCAGGCCGCTAATCAAAATGGCCGGTGACTGACCGATCAGCAGAGAGATAATTAAGATCCCCACCAGAATCGCGCTCACCAGCTTGATGCCCTGGAAGATCCCTTTCAGCGGCAGCTGAGAGGCGGTCGCCATTTTCTGCGAAAGATTGAATATGACGTCCAGCAGCGAGAAGAAGGAGAGCAGGGCATACACCATCACCCACAGCTTCGCGCAGGTGGTGAGCATTTCTGCCGCTTCGCTCCCTTTTTGCAGCCAGAGAACGGCCTGAACGTTGACGATTATCCCCTGAAGGGTAAATGCCAGACGGTGAAATAATTTATTCTGGGTAATAATCTGCAACCATAAATGGCTGCTGGCCCGGGCGCGTTTCTCGAATGCGCGCAGCACGACTTTGTGCAGAATAAAATGAACGATGATGGCAGTAAGAAAAATAATACCAAAGATAATCACTAAAGAGGTGGTGTGATTAATTTCAATGCCTAACTCTTCAACCTGAGCAATTAATTCCTGCATAACGTCTCCTGTATTGATGCAGCCCCATAATGGCGGCTGCGGATCTATTATGCAAATACCTCAGGCTTATTTGCTGGCCTGGCAGACCTTCACGACGGGTAAACACAGCCGATGGCGGATGCGCAGCGTTGCCAGCGCCAGGATGACCATCAGGCCGGTTTCCACCGTCAGGAAAAGGTTAATCGCCTGGGCGTAATCCCCGTGATGATGTTGCAGCCCGTGCAGCAAAATCGCCCCGAAAATGGCCGGGCCAAGCCCCAGCGCGGCCTGCTGCAGGGTGCTTAAGATGGCGCTGGCGGCCCCTGCGTCATCAGGCTGAATATCGCGCATCCCGATGCGGTAGAAGCTGTTCACAATCAGCGCCTGACCGTAGCCTACCAGCCCGGTGGCTGGCGCCAGCGTCAGCGCCGTATTTTGCACTCCCCAGTAGCGGAACGTGGCGATCAGCGCCAGCAGGCCGATTATCTGGATTGCCAGGCCGGTGAGCAGAATCGTGCTGGTGCTGTAGCGCGCAATCAGCCGCGGCGCGAACCACGCGGAGATAAAATAGGTCACCCCGAGGGCGATAAAACTGTTCCCGGACTGCCACGGCGCCATCCCCAGACCGGTTTGCATGGTCAGCGCCATACAGAACATAAACCCGGACCAGACGCTGAAAAAGAGCAGCGCAATCACGATGCCAAAGCGAACGCTGCGGAGCTGAAGCAGACGCGGTGGGATCAGCGGATGGGCATTTCCACGCTCTTTTTTGCGCGCATTCTGTGCCATCAGCCAGGCCAGCGGAATAATGGCGAGAAGCATAACCTTTAGCGACCACGGCCAGTGCCACTGTGGGCCGAGCGCCATCGGGAACAGCAGACAGCAGAGCATGATGGCCAGCAAGACGGTCCCTGCCCAGTCGATGCGCGACGGCGTTTCACGGCGGGTTTCCGGCACGTAGCGACGGCTCAGCGCCAGCACCACCAGGCAGATAGGGACGTTAATAAAGAAGGCGTTACGCCAGCCCAGTCCGGCGATATCCGCCGATACCAGCCAGCCGCCGCCCATCTGGCCGACGATAAACGCAATCCCCCCAATGCCGCCGAACAGGCTAATCGCCTTCGCGTGGGCTGTGCCTTTTAACGTGACGTGCAGCGTGGCAAGAATTTGCGGCATGATCAGGGCGGCACCCGCCCCCTGAACAATACGCGCGGCCAGCAGTTGTTCAATGTTCCCCGCCATTCCGCACAGCAGCGAGGCCAGGCCAAAGATTGCCACACCCCACATAAACAGGCGACGGCGGCCAAGATTATCTCCCAGCTTGCTGCCAAGTGCGAGGCAGACGGCAAACGCCACGCCATAAAGCGCGACAATCAGCTCCAGCTCGGTGGCGGTAGCGTGCAGTGAATGGGTAATGGCGTCCAGCGCCACGTTAGTGATTGAGGTATCAATCATGGGTAGCATCTGGCCGGTTAAAAGCAATATCAGGCCTGCGCGACCCGGTGAAACAACTGACGTATTCATGGTAACTCCATTGCGTCATTCATCAGATGGTCGTAGCATCAACTATCTGATAAACGGGTACCAGTTCTTGCTTATACTGGTACTGGCACTACCATGCAGGGGGGATTTATGGCGTTAATGTCTGAACCCGTCGCCTCACTTCAGGATGACACGCGAAAACAGCTGGGCGCATTTTTACGCGCCCGGCGTGAAAGCCTCGATCCGCAGCGTCTCGGTTTGCCGCGCAGCGGACGCCGCCGCACGCCGGGTCTGCGCCGCGAAGAGGTGGCGATGCTCGCCGACGTGGGTGTGACCTGGTATACCTGGCTTGAGCAGGGCAGGGACGTCAATCCGTCCAGCGCGGTGATGGCAGCCATAGCGAAAGCCCTGCAGTGTACTCCGACCGAAGCCCGGCATCTTTTCGTGCTCGCCGGTTTGCCGCCGGGCGAAGCACCGCAGGCGGTCTGCTGCGAGGGGATCAGCGAAGGCACGCGTCGCCTGCTGGATACGCTGATGCCAAAACCTGCCAGCATCCAGAAACCCAATTTCGATATCGTGGCGTGGAACGACAGTTTTGGGCATCTGATGGGCGTTGATTTCAATGAAATCCCGCCGGAGGACCGCAACTGTATTTACCTGTTTCTCACCCATCCCGCGTGGCGCGCGCGGCTCGGCAGACGCGATGATGTGCTGCCAATTTTTGTCTCCTATTTCCGCGCGGCGATGGCCGAGCACCGTGGCGACCCGCTGTGGGAAGCCAAATTGGCGCGCTTCTTTGCGGTGTCTGAGGAGTTCAAAACGCTGTGGCACCAGCGCAACGACGTGCGCGGCGTGGAGAACCAGCTCAAGCTGTTTACCCATCCCGAGCTGGGGGATTTTACGCTGCAGCAGATGTACTGGTACTCCGCACCGCGAAACGGGTCGCGGCTGCTGGTCTATTTACCGGTGGACGAGGCGGGGGAGAGGGCGATGGCATGGCTGGCGGAACAGGCTAAATAATTTTTTTGCGAGACGTTTTCAGGGAATCAGCACGGATCCTGCCGTGTCGGTTCACATTGCGTAAGATAAGGTCTGAATGAGACCAACCTGCTGAATCTACATCATTTAGATGAGTAGTGAAGTGGACTATACTTACGCGATGAGAAACCACCGATGTCGCCACTGATGATTGATTCCGCAGAATTTAGCCAAAAACTTGGGCTTATCACTCAAAACGTTGAACATACCGAAGCGTTTCTGTTGCGGGGCACGGTGGATTTTCATCTGCCAGGTTTTTTGTTGCCTGTGGGGTATCGGCTTCTGAAGTCGCGCTATAGCGATGAATACCGTCTCGTGACTACCGACGACGGTAAGCCTTATACGGCATATGCCGTGAAGCTGATGTTTCATAAAGAAATTACCTTTCCTCACGGTGCCGCCACGCAAGTGATGGTCTGGCGTACGCCCCGCGCGGTCCATCAATCCGTTATCAGCGGGTTGCCACAACTTTTCTTTCAGTGGGTGCTCAGCGAATACGATATCGTGGTCTCAGACAGCGAGCAAACGGGAGACGGGCAGCGGTTTTGGTTGCGGATGATAGACTGGGCGTTCAGCATGAATTACCAGATAAGCGTGGCGGACGGTACGGTAGGCGCAGAGTGGGAATTAACACCAGTGAGTTCATACGCTGAACTGGAAGAACGCTGGATTGCTTTTGCCTGGGGAAACGATCGTGACGTCCATCCGCATCGCAGACTGGTCATCAGTAAAACGTAACGGGCCGCGCGCGGCGGCCCGTCGGGATTAGCACTCGGTCACAATCGTGCTCAGCGGCAGGCGAGACTTCGGCAGCGTGGCGTTGAAATCTTCCACGCTGTGATGGCCAACCGGCACCACCACTACGCTGGTGAAGCCTTTCTCTTTCAGGCCAAACTCTTCGTCGAGGATCGCGGCATCGAAACCTTCGATTGGCACTGCATCCAGACCCATGGCACCCACGCCCAGCAGGAAATTACCGACGTTCAGGTAAACCTGTTTCGCCATCCACTGGTCATCATCTTTCAGATCCACACGGTGCATATCGGCGAAGTAAGTCCGGCCCTTATGGTTCGCGGCTTTGGCTTCTGGCGTGTTAAAACGACCATCGGCTTCTTCCTGATCCACGACGCGCTCAAGCCAGGCATCATCCATCGCGGTTTTCGCGCAGAACACCACTACGTGAGAGGCGTCCAGCATTTTGCGTTCGTTGAACACATAGGTACCTGCGGCGGATTTCGCCACGCGCGCTTTACCTTCCTCGGTGCTGGCCACAATAAAGTGCCACGGCTGGGAGTTGGTGCTGGACGGGCTGTACTGCAGCAGAGTTTTGATTTTTTCTGCTTCTTCAGCGGTCAGTTTTTTAGTCGGGTCGAACGCCTTGGTGGAGTGGCGTTTCAGGGCGACAGAAATGATATCCATAACTACTCCTGGTAATGAAATTCGCCCGTACGCGGGCGCGAAAGGAGAGCAGATTAACGCGCAAAGCGGCAAAAGATAAGTGCATTTCGAGCGCTTAATCTGTTCGTCTCAGACGAACAATCAGGCAGGGCGTATCCACTTCTGGTCTTTCTTAGGCAGTTTATCAACGACCAGATTCCAGGAATCTGCAATCAGGTCGGCAACCAGTTCCGGGGTGATGTCCTCGGTGCCGTAAAGCGAAATCCAGTGTTTTTTATTCAGATGGTAACCAGGCTCAACGCCCCGGTAGATCTGCTGATTTAACAGCGACGTTTCCGGATCGGATTTCAGGCTTACGTGCGGCCGTCCGTGTGCGGTTGCCATCAGCATGAAAATTTTCCCGCCGACCTTGAAGACGTCGTACTCCGGGCCGAACGGCCAGCAGTGTTCGGTAAAAGGCATCTCCAGCGCGACGCGCTTCGCGTGTGCCTGCAAGGATTTACTGTCCATCGCTCTCCTCCTGAGCCAGTCCACGCCACATCACTTCAAAACCCAGGGCTTTAAAATCGACGGCGCGGGACGGATCGCGGGTGGCAAACTCCATCGTGCTTTCGGCCAGCGATAAAAACAGCGCATCGCCAAACGTTTTGAATTCATCCGACATAAACACCGGGCGCACCGAACGACGGCACAGTTCATGCAGTTCCGGGAACATCTCTTTTACCGCCATTTCCGTTTCGGCGCTCAGCTTTTCACTGACCCCAATCTGGCGAATAGCCGCATGCGCCACGGGGTTACGAATCCCCCAGTCCACATAGCTGTTCCAGATATTGCGGGTATGTTCTTTCGGCAGCGTGATGGTGCGATCGAGGTTCGCCAGCATGGTCTGGCAGAGATCCTGCTTCAGGTGCAGATAGAGGGCATTCAGCAGATCGTCTTTGGTAGCAAAGTAGCGGAACAGGGTGCCTTCGGCGACACCCGCCTTACGGGCAATGAGCGCCGTTGAGGCGGCAATACCTGACTGTGCAAATGCCGCCGTTGCGGCGTCCAGTAAGGCCTGTTTTTTATCTTCACTCTTCGGACGTGCCACTAAATTTTTCCCCCTTTCAATGATAAAAACCCCGATTGAAACACGTGCTTTGACACGCTGCAACGCGGAATGTCAAAGATCGAAAACGTCTTGACGACTTTCTCATCATATCTATAATGAGTGCTTACTCACTCATAATCAAGTTTACCCCACGCAAACCATCGGATGGCTCGCGTTTTCGGGTCAGGATATGAAAAAAACTCTCTTCATCTGCGTGGTGTTCGTCATGATTATTGCTTCAGCTGCGAGTTTACCGTTTGTTCTGAATGCCGGTTTTGGCCAGCCACCGCAGGGTGCGCAGCTCACGGAAGTGGAAGCGTCTCCGCACTACTACGAGGGGAAATTCCACAATACGCTCCCGACGCCTGGCTTTACCGGCCAACAAAATATGCTGGTGGCGTGGTGGCAATTTCTGACCCGTAAAACCGAAAACGCCCGCCCGGCTCAGCCGCTGCCGCTGGTGAAAACCGATCTGGCGAGCCTGCCGCTGGAGCAGGACACGCTGGTGTGGCTCGGCCACTCCTCCTGGTATCTGCAGCTGGCGGGAAAACGCATCCTGATCGACCCGGTCCTTGGTAACTATGCCGCGCCGTTTTCGTTTCTCAATAAAGCCTTTGCGGGGGAGTATCCGTGGCGCGCGGCGAGCATGCCGGAGATCGACCTGCTGATTATCTCTCACGATCACTACGACCACCTGGATTACGCCACCATCAGGGCGTTATTGCCGAAGGTGAAACGCGTGGTGACGCCGCTTGGGGTAGGGTCACACCTGCGCTACTGGGGGATGAAGCCAGAGATTATCGACGAACGCGACTGGAACCAGTCGGTACACATCAGCGATGCGCTGACGGTTCACCTGTTGCCCGCGCGTCACTTCTCCGGGCGAGGCATTAAACGTGACCAGACGCTGTGGGGCAGCTTTATGTTTGTCACCCCAGAGCAGAAGATCTACTACAGCGGAGATTCTGGCTACGGCCCGCACTTTAAGGCAATCGGCGAGCAGTTTGGTGATGTGGATTTAGCCATCATGGAAAACGGCCAGTATGACCAGGACTGGAAGTACATCCACATGCTGCCAGAGGAGACGGCTCAGGCGTCGGTCGACCTGAATGCAAAGGCGGTGGTGCCGGGGCATAACGGTCGTTTTGTGCTGGCAAAACACACCTGGAACGACCCACTGATCCAGCTGGCAAAAGCCAGCAAGGATAAAAACTATCGACTGCTCACGCCGGAACTGGGCGAGCCCGTTCGGGTGAGTGATACCACACAAACTTTTCGTCAGTGGTGGGAATAATGTTTAAGCAAGAAGCAGAAGGGGAGAGCAGTATGACCATTTCCGCTCAAGTCATTGATACGATCGTCGAATGGATCGACGACAACCTGCACCAGCCGTTACGCATTGAAGACATTGCCCGCCATGCGGGTTACTCCAAATGGCATTTGCAGCGGCTGTTTATGCAGTATAAAGGTGAAAGCCTGGGGCGCTATATTCGCGAACGCAAGCTGCTGCTGGCGGCGCGGGATCTGCGTGAATCGGACGAGCGCGTTTATGAGATCTGCCTGCGCTACGGGTTTGAATCGCAGCAGACGTTCACGCGCATCTTTACCCGCACCTTCCATCAGCCGCCAGGGGCGTACCGCAAGGAAAACCATAGTCGGACGCACTGAAACTGACAACACACAGGCCGGGTAAGGCGAAGCTGCTACCCGGCTTTTTTATGCATTCATGACGCCAGTGAAAACCAGCGGCGCCAGACGAAACGCAGCACGAAGAATTCGATAGCGCCAAGCAGTAAAAACCACACGCAAAACAAAATGGTGTAAAGCTGGTTCAGATCGACCATGTGAAAGGTCGTCATCAGCTTTTGCGCCAGCACCAGGCCCAGCGACGGCGCGGGCAACAGCAGGCAAGAGATCAGCGCCAGTAATAAAATGCCCCCGGCAGTCAGCAGCGATTCTAACGGGTGTTTCATCGTAATGTTAATCGTCAGTTAAAAATGTCATTGTCCGGCATCCTTTAACGTAAAGCAATATCAACCTGCCTGGGCTTTTTTAATGAAATAATCACCTTCTCCGGCAAATAAAGCGCGTAAGGAGAATGATTTAATCGTGGTGATTAAATTAATATTGTGCCGTGTAAATAAATGTCTGCATCATGAAAATAATTTTACAAAACTATATGTGCTATATCCAATTAACGTCGCAATAACAATGGCTGCGACAATGTATAACGCCAGGCGTCGTCCGCGATAAATACCAAACATGCTTCCCCCTCGTTTAGCGTTGGTTTAGAAATATTTTGTAAAAATCAGCTTGTCGAAATAATCGTAATTAATTTTGAATAACCCAGCGGTAAATATATTGCGGTAGATCAATTTTAGCCGCAAGACTTAAAAATGAATAAATTAAAGCCCGAAAGGAATTCAGGCTTCTGTTCACCGGATATTGAAGGAAAAATACGATGACCGAAAAAAAATTATCCCCAAACATGCCGCCTTCCGGCGGGCTGGCATACCAGCAGACCGTAGAGCAGGTGCTGGCTCATACGCAGAGCCAGGTGAGCGGTCTGGACCGCGCTGAGGCGCAGGCGCGTCTGCAAAAACATGGCCCGAATGCATTGCCGGAGAAAAAAGGCAAGCCGGGCTGGCTGCGCTTTCTCGCGCATTTTAACGATGTACTGATTTACGTCCTGCTTGCCGCCGCGGTATTAACCGCGGTCATGGGGCATTGGGTTGATACGCTGGTTATTTTAGGCGTGGCGGTTATCAATGCCTTAATTGGTCATATTCAGGAAAGCAACGCGGAAAAATCCCTGAAGAGTATTCGTAACATGCTCTCCAGCGAAGCGCGCGTCATTCGTAATGGCAATCATGAAACGCTCCCCACAACTGAAATAGTCCCGGGCGATATTATTGTATTACGCGCCGGGGATCGTATTCCGGCGGATATGCGTTTAATTGAGGCGCATAATTTACGCGTGGAAGAGGCGATTCTGACCGGTGAATCCACCGTGGTGGATAAACATACTCAGCCGCTGAACGGTGAGCTGCCGCTGGGCGATCGCACCAACCTGGTCTTCTCCGGCACTACCGTGAGCGCGGGCGGTGGCGTGGGCGTGGTTATTGCCACCGGGCAGGAGACCGAGCTTGGCCATATCAATCAGATGATGGCGGGCATTGAAAAACACCGCACGCCGCTGCTGGTGCAGATGGACAAGCTGGGTAAGGCGATCTTCGCCATTATTCTGGCGATGATGGCCGCGCTGTTTGTCTTCAGCCTGGCATTCCGCGAGATCCCAATGGGCGAGCTGCTGCTCTCCCTCATCAGTCTGGCGGTCGCCTCCGTACCGGAAGGTCTGCCTGCAATTATCTCCATTATCCTCTCCCTGGGCGTGCAGGCGATGGCGCGCAAGCGGGCGATCATCCGCAAGCTGCCGACGGTTGAAACCCTGGGCGCGATGACCGTGGTCTGCTCGGATAAAACCGGCACCCTGACCATGAACGAGATGACGGTCAAAGCCATCATCACCGCCGACACCTGCTACCGCGTGGACGGCAACAGCTATGAGCCTGTGGGCAACATTTACCTGGAAGGTAGTGATGAGCCAGTGCAGATCCAGCCGGGCACCGTGCTGGAGCAGTACCTGCGCACTATTGACCTCTGTAACGACAGCCAGCTGATTCAGGACGAGCGCGGCCTGTGGGGCATCACCGGGGGGCCAACCGAGGGCGCGCTGAAGGTGCTGGCGGCGAAAGCCAACCTCGCGCCGGTAACAACGACGCTGGTTAACAAGATCCCGTTTGACTCGCAGTACAAGTACATGAGCACCCACTATCAGATTGGCTGCGAGGAGCAGATCCTGATCACCGGCGCGCCGGACGTCATTTTCGCCCTGTGCGCGCAGCAGCAAACCCGCCACGGTGCAGACGCCTTCAACCGCGCGTACTGGGAAAACGAGATGGAGCGCTATGCGCGTCAGGGACTGCGCATGGTTGCGGCGGCGTTTAAGCCAGCCAATGGCGAAACGGCGCTCACGCACGACGATCTGAGCCACGGCCTGATCTTCCTCGGCATTGCCGGAATGATGGATCCGCCGCGCCCGGAGGCGATTGATGCCATTAACGCCTGTCAGCAGGCGGGGATCCGCGTGAAGATGATCACCGGGGATCACCCGCAGACGGCGATGAGCATCGGCCAGATGCTGGGGATCACCAACAGCGAGCAGGCGGTGACCGGCTATCAGCTTGAGAAGATGAACGATGCCGAGCTGGCGGATGCGGCGGTGACCTATGACATCTTTGCCCGTACCAGCCCGGAGCATAAGCTGCGCCTGGTGAAAGCGCTGCAGGAGAAAGGTGAAATCGTCGGTATGACCGGCGACGGCGTGAACGATGCCCCGGCGCTGCGTCAGGCGGATGTCGGCATCGCAATGGGCATCAAAGGCACGGAAGTGACCAAAGAGGCGGCGGACATGGTCCTGACGGACGATAACTTCGCCACCATCGCCAGCGCGGTGAAAGAGGGGCGTCGCGTTTACGACAACCTGAAGAAGACCATCCTGTTCATCATGCCGACCAACCTGGCGCAGGGGCTATTGATTGTGATTGCGCTGCTGGCGGGGAACATCATTCCGCTGACGCCGGTGCTGATTCTGTGGATGAACATGGCGACCTCCGCCACGCTCTCCTTCGGTCTGGCCTTTGAAGCCGCCGAGCGCAATATCATGCGCCGTCCACCACGTCAGACCAGGCAGCACGTGATGGACGCCTACGCCGTCTGGCGCGTGGCCTTCGTCGGCACCATGATTGCGATTGCGGCGTTTGCCCTGGAAGCCTGGCTGGCCCCGCGCGGCCACAGCGCGGAGTTCATCCGCACCGTGCTGCTGCAGATGCTGGTCTGCGCCCAGTGGGTGTACATGATTAACTGCCGCAACACTGAAGGGTTCTCCCTGAACCGTGGTCTGCTGGCGAATAAGGGCATCTGGCTGGTCACGGGCGTGCTGTTCCTGCTCCAGGCCGCCATCATCTACCTGCCGTTTATGCAGATGCTGTTTGGCACCGAAGCGCTGCCGCTCCGCTACTGGTTTGTGACGCTGGCGGTTGCAATGGGAATGTTCTTCGTCGTCGAAATCGAGAAGCGACTGACCCGCAGGTTCCGTAAGGCTGCATAACAAAACCTTACCCCTCACCCTAACCCTCTCCCCATAGGGGAGAGGGGACCGTCCGGTTTTCTCCCTCGGCTTTGAGGGGGAAGGGGCGCTCGGTTTTCTCCCTCGCCCCTTTGGGGAGAGGGGCGGGGTGAGGGGGAAATCACGCTGAGGTACTTCCATGAAATTCCCACTCCTGTTCGCACTCCTTGCCTGCACCCTGCAACCCGTCTTCGCCGCCATTCCCGTGCGCGTCGCCACCGTTGAGCAGACCGCCCATGCCGCCGAGCGTCAGATCCCAGGGCGCATTGAAGCCATCCACACCGTTGAGCTGCGCGCCCGCACGGAAGGTGTTATCACTAAAATCCACTTTCGCGACGGGCAGTATGTGAAAAAAGGGGATGTGCTGTTTGAGCTGGACGATGCCGAGCCGCGTGCCGCCGTGCGTCTGGCGCAGGCCGAAGTCAACAGCGCTGAAGCCACGCTGCGCCAGGCGCAGCAGCAGCTTTCCCGCTTTGAAAGCCTGGGCAGCAGCAAGGCCATCAGCCGTCATGACGTGGACAACGCGCGTATGCAGCGCGATGTCGCCCGCGCCGCGCTGGAGCAGGCCAAAGCCCGGCTCGACGCACGCAACGTCACCCTGAACTACACCCGCATCACCTCGCCGATTGACGGTCGCGTGGGGCACAGCAACTTCCACGCAGGTAGCCTGGTCAACCCCGCAAGCGGCGTGCTGGTGGAGGTAGTACAGCTTGATCCGATCCGCATCGCTTTTGCGCTGGAAGAGGGCGCCTTTGCCACCAAAGCCGGACAGCATGCAGATATCAGCGCCATGAAACAGGCGTGGCAGGTATTCATTGACAGCAACGGACAGCGTATCCGCGGTGAACTGACCTCGGTGGATAACCGCATCGACCCGCGCACCGCCAGCGTGATGCTGCGCGCCGGGTTTGCGAACCCGCGCCATCAGCTGTTGCCCGGCGGCAACGTAAATGTGACGCTGCGCCCGGCCAGCGAGCAGCCGGTACTGACGCTCCCTGCCGCTGCGGTCCAGCAGAATGGCGATGGATTCTTTGCCTGGGTGGTGAGTGCCGACGGAAACGCCGAAAAACGCCCGCTAAAAATTGCCGGGCAGGTTGGGCAGCTGTTCCAGATTGCTTCCGGTGTTAAGCCTGGTGAGCGAGCGATCACTGACGGTGCACAGCGTGTACAGCCCGGTGCTGCCGTCCAGATACTGAATTAAGGAGCCATCATGCTGACGTTTTTCATCAAACGCCCGCGCTTTGCGATGGTGATAGCACTGGTCATTACCCTGCTGGGGGCCATCGCGCTGAAGATTATCCCGGTGGAGCAGTATCCGCAGATCACGCCGCCGGTGGTGAATGTCTCTGCCAGCTGGCCGGGGGCCAGTTCGGCTGACGTGGCGGAGGCCATCGCCACGCCGCTGGAGACGCAGCTTAACGGCGTGGATCACATGCTGTACATGGAGTCCACGAGTTCGGATGAAGGCACCTACAGCCTTAACATCACCTTTGCCGCGGGGACCGATCCGGATTTAGCCGCCATCGACGTGCAAAACCGCGTGGCGCAGGCCGTGGCGCAATTGCCAGCGGAGGCGCAGCAAAACGGCGTGCAGGTGCGCAAACGCGCCACCAATCTGATGATGGGGGTAAGTCTTTACTCACCTGACAATACCCACACGCCGCTGTTCGTCAGTAACTACGCCAGCACCCAGGTGCGTGAGGCGCTGTCGCGCCTGCCGGGCGTCGGTCAGGTGCAGATGTTTGGCGCGCGCGACTACAGCATGCGCATCTGGCTGCGTCCGGACCGCATGAACGCCCTGAACGTTACCACGGACGACGTGGCGCAGGCGCTGCGCGAGCAGAACGTGCAGGGAGCGGCGGGCCAGGTCGGCACGCCGCCGGTGTTTAACGGCCAGCAGCAGACCCTGACCATCAACGGGCTGGGGCGCCTGAACCAGGCTGATGATTTTGCGGACATCATTATCCGCGCCGGCGAGATGGGCCAGCTGGTGCGCCTGAAGGACGTCGCCACCATCGAGCTTGGCTCGCGTAGCTACAGCTCCGGCGCGCAGCTGAACGGACACGACTCCGCCTACCTCGGCATCTACCCGACACCGTCCGCCAACGCCCTGCGCGTGGCCGACGCGGTGCGCGCCGAGCTGGAGCGCCTCGCGTCGCGCTTCCCGGACGACCTGGTCTACGAGGTGAAATTCGATACCACCACCTTCGTTGCGGCCACCATCAAGGAGATCGGCGTCTCGCTGGCGCTGACGATGCTGGCGGTCGTTGTTGTTGTATCCCTGTTCCTGCAAAGCTGGCGTGCGACGCTGATTGTTGCGCTCGCCATTCCGGTGTCGCTGGTGGGCACGTTTGCGGTGCTGTACACGCTGGGCTACTCCGCCAACACGCTCAGCCTGTTCGCCATCATTCTGGCGCTGACGATGGTGGTGGATGATGCCATCGTGGTGGTGGAGAGCGTCGAAACGCTGATGGCCGAAGGGCAGAGCCGCACGGCGGCGACCGCGCTGGCGCTGCGCCAGATTGCCGGGCCGGTGATAGCCACGACGCTGGTGCTGCTGGCGGTATTTGTGCCGGTGGCGCTGCTGCCGGGGATTGTCGGTGAGCTTTACCGCCAGTTCGCGGTCACGCTTTCCACGGCGGTCACGCTCTCAAGCCTGGTGGCGCTGACCCTGACGCCCGCGCTCTGTGCAATGCTGCTGCGCCCGCGTCCGGCACAGCCCGCTGCGATTTTTCGCGGATTCAACCGCGGGCTGGATGCCACGCGCAATCGCTATACCCGGATCGTAAGCGTATTCACCCTGCGCCCGTGGCTGGCGCTGCTGGCCACCGCAGGCGCGGCGGCCGTGGTGGCGTTCAGCTTTACCTCGATGCCAAAAGGCTTCCTGCCACAGGAGGACCAGGGCTACTTCTTTGCCAGCGTTCAGCTGCCGGAAGCCGCCTCGCTGGAGCGCACCGAAGCGGTAATGACCACCGCACGCGAATTAATCGCTAAAAATCCGGCGGTGGAAGACGTGATTCAGGTCTCCGGCTTTAACATTCTTAACGGCACCAGCGCTTCCAACGGCGGGTTTATCTCCATCATGCTCAAAGACTGGAGCGAGCGCCCGCCGCTGGACGAGGTGATGGCTACCCTGCAACGTCAGCTGCTGGCCCTGCCGGAAGCAACCATAATGACCTTCGCGCCGCCGACCCTGCCGGGGCTGGGCAACGCCTCCGGCTTCGATCTGCGCCTACAGGCGCAGGCGGGGCAAAGCCCGGCGGAGCTGGAGCGCGTGACGCGCGGGGTGCTGATGAAAGTCAATCAGCACCCGCAGCTAAGCCGTGTGTTCACCACCTGGAGCAGCAACGTCCCGCAGCTGACGCTGACCGTCGATCGCGAGCGTGCGGCCCGTCTCGACGTGCCGGTATCGCGCATCTTCAGTAGCCTGCAAACCGCCTTTGGCGGCACGCGCGCCGGGGATTTCAGCATCAACAACCGCGTCTACCACGTTGTCATGCAGAACGAAATGCAGTGGCGCGAGCGCGCTGAGCAAATCAGCGAGCTGTTTGTGCGCAGCAACAGCGGCGAGCGGGTGCGCCTGAGCAACCTCGTCACCATCACGCCGGGCGTTGGCGCGCCGTTCCTGCAGCAGTACAACCAGTTTCCGTCCGTGTCGGTGAGCGGCTCGGCGGCGGAAGGGGTGAGCAGCAGCACCGCGATGGCGGTGATGAGCGAAATTCTGGCAGAGATCCTGCCTGCCGGATACGACTATGCCTGGAGCGGCATGTCGTATCAGGAGCAGCAGACCGGCAATCAGGCGATATGGATTGTGCTGGCGGCGGTGGTGATGGCGTGGCTGTTTCTCGTCGCCCAGTATGAGAGCTGGACGCTCCCGGCGAGCGTGATGCTCTCGGTGCTCTTCGCCCTCGGCGGGGCGCTGGTCTGGCTGTGGATGGCGGGCTACGCCAACGATGTCTACGTGCAAATTGGTCTGGTATTGCTGATCGCGCTGGCGGCCAAAAACGCGATTCTTATCGTGGAGTTCGCCCGCGCCCGGCGTATGGACGGAATGACGATTGTCGATGCGGCGAGGGAAGGGGCATCGCGCCGCTTCCGCGCGGTGATGATGACCGCCGTGTCGTTTATTATCGGCGTCATGCCAATGATGCTGGCGACCGGGGCGGGTGCCCAGAGCCGTCGCATCATTGGCACCACGGTGTTCAGCGGTATGCTGGTGGCGACCGTCGTGGGGATCGTGTTCATCCCCGCGCTGTTCGTGCTATTCCAGCGTCTGCGTGAGTGGTGCCACGGCCTTACGGACTCGTCGCCCACAGCTCGCAGTGCTTCTGAACCAGAGAAATAAGCGAGCCGCCGTCGGCAATAAAGTCCCGCATGCGCTGCGCCTCGCTCTTGCCCTGCTTTAACAGCAGGGCAATTTCAGTGATTGCGCTTGTCGCGCCGAGCTTCTCGGCCGATGGCGCAACCTGTTCCAGCAGCCAGGCGATATCTTCCGCCACGGTTTTCTGTTCGCCGGTATGCACGTCCGTCAGAATCCCCTCCAGCCCGTAGCGACAGGCCTGAAAACGGTTAAATCGGTACAGCAGAAAATCCTTCTCCTGATGCTTATAGGGCCGCGTGGTTAGCAGCCAGTGGGAGGTTGCCTGGATCAGCCCGGCAATGTTTATCGCGTGGCCGAGCGTCAGCGGCGTATCCATCACCCGCACTTCCACGGTACCAAAGTGCGGGCTGGGGCGAATGTCCCAGTGCAGGTCTTTAATGCTGTCGATCATGCTTGTGGCGCTCAGGCGGCGGAACAGCCCCTCGAACGCCTGCCAGTTGTCGACCCACGGCATCTGGCCGTTATCCGGAAATCCCGAAAAAATATTCAGACGCGATGAGGCGAACTTCGTGTCCGTGCCCTGCATGTAGGGTGACGCGGCGGCGAGGGCGATAAAGTGCGGCACAAAGCGCGACAGACCGTGCAGCAGGTAAATGGCATCGTCCCCGGTCCGACAGCCGACGTGTACGTGCTGGCCAAACACCGTGGCCTGCAAAATCAGGTAGCCAAAGCGCTCCAGCGTGACGTTATAGCGCTCGTCATCGCACACCTCCTGGCGCTGCCATTTCTGGAACGGATGCGTCCCGCCGCCGCAGATCTGGATATGCTGCTCCGCCGCGGCGCGCAGAATACTCTGCTGCATCACCGAGAACTGCGCCGCTGCCTGGTCGATGGTCTGGCATACGCCGGTGGCGATTTCGAGCATGCTTTCGGTGATGTCGTGCTTCACTTCTCCGCCTTTGATGTCGTCTTTGACGGCGGCGATCAGCGCGGAGGAGTCCTGGCTCAGATCGTAGCCCGGCGGATTAACCACCTGCAGTTCGAGTTCGATGCCGAGGGTGAACGGTTCAGAGGACGTGAAATCGGGTAAAGGCATGGCGCACTCCGTTGTCAGTTGTGTGTTGAGTATAGACAACGACGTGGCGCTCACTTTTCAGGGTGGTATAACTGTTAGCAGGCTTAGCGAAAAGGGGAGTTAATCATGTCTGACAATCCAGTGATTGCGCTGATAGGTCCCGGTGCGATTGGGACCACCATTGCCGCGGTGCTGCATGATGTGGGCCGCACGCCGCTGCTGTGCGGACGTACCGCACATCCGGAATTACGCCTGCGTTATGACGAGGGCGAAACGGTGGTACCCGGTCCGGTCTTAACCGATCCTGCCGTCATTACGCGTCCCGCCGATCTGGTTTTTATCGCGGTAAAAACGACGCAAAATGCCGACAGCGCCGGATGGCTGCGCGCGCTGTGCGATGAAAACACCGTGGTCTGCGCCCTGCAAAACGGCGTGGAGCAGAAAGCCCAGCTTGAGCCGTGGGTCAACGGCGCAACGGTGCTGCCGTCGGTGGTCTGGTTCCCGGCACAGCGCGAGCCGGATGCCTCCGTGTGGCTGCGTGCCAAACCGCGTCTGACGCTGCCGGAGGTGCCGCAGGCGCAGCGGGTGGTGGATGCGCTTCGCGGTACGCGCTGTGAAGTGGAACTCTCGGCAGATTTCGCCACGGTCGCCTGGCGCAAGCTGCTGCAAAACGCGGTCGCCGGGCTGATGGTGCTGGCTAACCGCCGCGCCGGGATGTTCAGGCGTGAGGACATCAGCGAACTTGCGCTGGCCTATCTGCGCGAGGGGCTTACCGTTGCCCGCGCCGAGGGGGCGAAGCTTGACGATGCGGTGGCCGGGGAGATCCTGGCGAACTTTCAGCGTGCGCCTGAAGACCTGGGCACGTCGATCCTGGCCGATCGTCAGGCCAACCGTCCAATGGAGTGGGATATCCGCAACGGCGTGATCCCGCGCTATGGCCGCAAACACGGGATTGCGGTGCCCATCAGCGACGTGGTGGTGCCGCTGCTGGCGGCGGGGAGCGAGGGGCCGGGTTAACGACCGCTGTTTTTCCGTTCGGCAAAATAATGCGCGGGTGTGCTGCCCATCGCTTTTCTGAACATGGTGATAAACGCATTCACGGATTCATACCCAAGCGTTGCCGCCACGTTCTGGACAGGCACGCCGCTGGCCAGCTCCCGCAGGGCAATAATCAAATGCAGCTGCTGGCGCCAACGTCCGAAGCTCAGCCCGGTCTCGCGTTGCATCAGGCGTGCAAACGAGCGCTCGCTGAGGGCGAGCCGTTTCGCCCAGTCTTTCAGGGTGCTTCTGTCCTCAGGGCGGCTGACCAGCGCGTCGGCCATGGCGCGAATTTTCGGGTCGGTCGAAACCGGCAGGCTGAGCTTCTGCTGCGGCATGCTGGCGAGCTCATCCAGCGTGACCCGGGTCAGTCTGGCGGCGTGGCTGTCGGGAGGATAATCCACGCCTTCGCGCGTCAGGCGGTCGACCAGCTCCGTAATCAACGGCGAGATCGCCAGGGTGCAGCACCTCTCCGGCAGCGCCGCCGCGCCGGGCTCAATAAACAAATAGTTCAGATGCGCGTTCCACGTCGCTTTCGCGCTGTGCGGGATCCCGCCGGGGATCCAGACTGCGCAGTCTGGCGGCACGATCCAGATGTCATTCTCCGCGTAACAGCTGACCGCGCCGTAACGGGCAATAATCAGCTGGCCCTTGCGATGGGTATGCACCGGCACTTCCGCAGCGTAGTCCACAAAGTCCAGATGACGCGCCACGGCAGGAGAGGCGGTAGAGTCAGGGTCATACAGCGTATTAGCGGATTGCGGCTTCATGATTCTGGCAACATTTAGGTATTTTTTGACAGAATAGAGTATTTAAGCGGGTCTGCAAGCCGGTAATAATCCCGGCATGAATAAAATCTTCTCTCATCACGTGCGTCTCCCCGCCACATTGCGAAACGATGCGGGCGCGCTGATCTACTCCGCGAAGAGTTTTGCCGCGGCGATGCTGGCTTACTACCTCGCGCTGTCGATAGGTCTCGAACGTCCCTCATGGGCCATTATTACGGTTTACATCGTATCGCAGACGTCGGTCGGGGCGTCGCTCAGCAGGAGCCTCTACCGGCTGGCCGGGACCGTGGCGGGGGCCAGCGCGACCGTTGTGATCGTGCCCATCTTCGCGAATATGCCGATCCTGTGCAGCGTGGTGCTGACGGGCTGGATCACGTTCTGCCTGTGGCTCTCCCTGCTGGAGCGCACGCCCCGGGCCTATGCCTTCGTGCTGGCCGGTTACACCGCGAGCCTGATTGGTTTTCCCGCGGTATCCGATCCGGGTGGCATTTTTAACGTTGCCCTCGTCCGCGTGCAGGAGATCGCAATTGGGATTTTCTGTGCGGGGCTGATTCACCGCTACGTGCTGCCCGCACGCGTATCAGGGCTATTCAACGCGAAATTATCCCAGACGCTACAGGCCGCGCGCGGTCGGGTGGCGGACACCCTGGCGGGTAAACCCGGCGCGGCTTCCGGCCCCCTGCATCTGGCCCTGGCGCTGCAGTTCCTGCAGGGGATAAGCCACCATGTTCCGTATGATTTTGCCCTGTCAGCTCCGGTGCGGCAGGCCAGAAAAGCGATTCACGATCGGCTGGCACGGCTCGCGATCGTCAACTGTGAACTACACGATCGCTTGCTGACGCCCGGAATTCTGCCCGCCGACATGCAGGCATTGCGGGAGGATGTTCAGGCCTGGCTTGCCGCTGAAGACGCGGGTGCCAGCAGCGCGGCTGAGGCGTTGCGGCTCCGCTGTACGCTTCTTATCGATCGGTATGCCGCGCATGCGCTGACGATTGACGACGCGTTGCAGGTCAGTTTTATTCGCTACCTCTCAGAGGCTATCGCGCTTCTGGAGCAGTGCGAGCGTCTTTCCGGGGCTATCCACCACGCAAAACCTGCGTTTGGGGAGATGCAAACCCGCGCGGCAAAAGGCTACGTTTTCCACCGCGATCCGCTTACCGCCGCCCGCACGGCGCTGGGGGCTTTCGTCATCATTCTGAGCGGTTGCCTGGTCTGGATTTTCTCTGCGTGGCCGGATGGCGGTACGGCGGTCTCTATCCTTGGCGTCTGCTGCACGCTGTTTGGCAGTTTCGACACGCCGGCGCCCCACATCGTGAAATACATCATTGGCTCGTTCTGGGGCGTGGTGATTAGCCTGCTCTACAGCTTTGCGCTGCTGCCGCAGGTAAGCGATTTCCCGGTGCTGGTGGCGGTGCTTGCTCCGGCGTATCTGCTGGCCGGGTCGCTTCAGGCGCGCCCGCCAACCACGTTTATGGCGATGGGCATCACCCTGACGCTGCCCATTCTGTGCGAGCTGGGCGCGCACTACAGCGGCGACTTCGCCGTCGCGGCTAACACCGCCATTGCGCTCTTTGCAGCGACCGGCTTTGCCGTCATCAGCATGAGCCTGATGCAAACCGTGCAGGCGGACGCCGCCATCACGCGTCTGCTGAACCTCTGCCAGCGCGACATTCGCCGCAGCGTGAAAGGCACGCTGCGGGTCGACGAAACGCACTGGATCAATCTGATGATGGACCGAACCGCCCTGTTGCTGCCGCGTTTGCAGCGCAGCGAGCGTGCGCCAGAGCAGGCGCTTGAAAGGCTTTTGCACGCGCTGCGCCTGGGGCTTTCAGTCATGCATATACGCCGCAGTGACACACCGCCCGGCAGGGAGGTTGACGCGCTATTTCATCGGATAAACGCCGCGGACCGCCACGCCTTAGGCGAACGCATTACCGCCATCATCGAGCAAAACCTGCCTGCCGCAGATGAACCTACGCGCCAGTTTGTCTTCAGGCTGGTGGATTTTCACTGTGCATTACGGGGGCCAGACCATGGTTAACGATATTAATATCGGCGGCGTTTTTATTCCGGGGCTGCTGATGGCCGCCCTCGCGACGCTGGTCTGCACGCTGAGCCTCGTCGCGCTTTTCTCTCTCAGCAGGGTCTACCGGCGCTTGCCGTTTCGCCCGCTGATGGATGTTTCAATCTGGATTGTCATCTTTTACCTGCTGATGCAGGGCCTGATCGCGTTGGGGTTATTGTCATGAAATCACTGCTCTCTTTACTGGCTCGCTATGCGCTGACGTTAAGCGCCGTCGCAGCGGCCACGCTGCTGGCGTTTATGATGTGGAAACACTACGCGCAAACGCCGTGGACCCGCGACGGCCGCGTCCGGGCGGACGTGGTGCAGATTGCGCCGGACGTCTCCGGGCCCGTCATCAGCGTGGCCGTGCGGGACAACCAGTGGGTGAACCGGGGCGATGTGCTCTACGCCATCGATCCGCGCTGGCTCAGGCTGGCGGTGGCCAGCGCGCAGGCGGATGTGGAATCGAAACGCCATGAGATGCTGATGCGCCAGGATGCGGCCCATCGCCGCACGCTGATTAAAAACGCCATTTCGAGCGAGGATGTGCAGCAAACCGGCAGCGCGGCGAACGTCGCGGCGGCCAATTATCACGGCGCGCTGGCCGCGCTGGATCTGGCAGAGCTGAATCTGGCGCACGCCACCGTGCGTGCGCCGGTCTCGGGGTACGTTACGCACCTGCGGCTTCGACCCGGAGACTACGCGACGGCGGGGGAGACAAAGGTCGCCATCGTCGATGCCCACAGCTTCTGGGTGGTGGGGTATTTTGAGGAGACTAAACTGCGCCATATTCGCGTCGGGGATGCCGCGCAGATAGTGCTGATGGGATACGATCCGGTCATCACGGGGCACGTGGAGAGCATCGGGCGTGGGATCGGGGACAGCAACGACGAAACGGGCGGGCTGGGGCTGCCCGACGTCGAACCCACCTTTAGCTGGGTGCGGCTGGCGCAGCGCGTGCCGGTGCGTATTCATATCGACAGGTTGCCGGAGGGGGTTGAGCTGGTGGCGGGGCTGTCGGCGAGCGTGGCGGTGGGGCGAAAATCTGGGGATAGTCAGCCTTAAACACATATGCGAAACTTACCGCTTCTGAAAATATGTGGTGGGACCCGCTCAATGTCAGAACCAACTTCGCAGTGCCTTTTCAGTGAAGGTCTGATCGATTTTCCTGAAGGTTATCAGGATCGTACCGTCAACGTCTTCGCGCCGCCCGCAGCGGACGCGCCAGCGTTCAACCTCTCCCGTGATGCCCTCAACGCTGGCGAAGCGCTTGCCGCGTACATCGATCGCCAGCTCGCCCTGATGGAAAAACACATCAAGGGATGGAAGCAGGGGGAGCGTAGCGCCGCTACGCTGGGTGACGGCCTTTCACAGGGTGAAACCGTCCATGCCAGCTACCTGCGCGACGGCAAACGCATCTGGCAGCAGCAGGCCGTGTTTAACGTCGACGGCAATAAAATTCTGGTCTTCACCATGACCTGCACCCGCGCGCTGGGCGATGCTGACCGCGAGCTGTTTGGCGATCTTCTCAGGAGCTTTCGCTTCCACCATTAACATCAGGGACCGTTGTTATGTTTGAAGCTGCACGCGTAGGTGATGATATCGGCCACTCCGGTGCGCTTGCCGGGATGATTGCCGGAACGATTGTCGGCGGCCTGATTGCCGCCGCCGGGGGCATTCTGGCGGGGGCGATGTTTATTGCCGGACTTGGCGCATCCTGCCTGGGCGTGGGCGTCCTGCTCGTCGGCGCGAGCCTGGCCGTGGGGTACTACACCGGGGAGCTGGCGACCGCCGCCCGCGACAGCATCGCGGACGCCGGGGCATCCAGTATGACGAAGAAAGGCGTCATCACTTCCGGCTCGCCCAATGTGTTTATCAACGGTAAACCCGCCGCGCTTGCCACCGATAGCACCGTCGACTGTTCTGACGACGGCTCGCAGCAGATGGCCGAAGGCTCTAAGCGAGTCTTCATTAACAGCCAGCCTGCGTCCCGCATCGGGGATCGTACCACCTGCGACGCGAAGGTGATGACCGGTTCGGACAACGTCATCATCGGCGGCGACCCGCAGCAAACCCTGCCCATTCAGTCTGAAGTCCCCGAGTGGCTGTATAAAGTCTCCGATCTTACCCTGTTGTTCGCCGGCCTGCTCGGCGGGTGGGGCGGTGCCGCTGGCAAAGTTGGGGCGCTGTCTAAGCTGCTGGGGAAAATTCCCGGTATCAATAAGCTGGCCCGTATCGCCTGCCGCGCCGGCACGCTGATGACCGGCGTTGCCGCCGCGGGGATCATCGCCCGCCCGGTGGATATCGTCAGCGGACAGAAGTTTCTCAGCGGGGATGATGAGCTGGACTTCGTCCTGCCTTCCCGTCTGCCGGTGCGCTGGCAGCGCTACTGGCGCAGCGGCAACCCCGGTGACAGCGTGCTGGGCCGCGGGTGGAGCCTGTTCTGGGAAAGCCGCCTGGAGCCGTATCAGGACGGGCTGGTGTGGCGTGCGCCGTCCGGTGATTACATCGCCTTCCCGAATGTCCCGAAAGGGATGCGCACCTACTGCGAAAGCGAAAAAAACTGGCTTGAGCACCACTCTGACGACAGCTGGTCGGTGTATGACGTCAGCGGCGAGCGCTGGCACTATGCGCCGCTTAAGGATAATGCCCCGTCGCTGCTCCAGCGCATCTCTGAACCCTGCGGCAACGCTATCCTCTTCGAGTGGAATGCGAATAATACTCTGCATGCCCTTACCGACAGCGCGGGCCAGCGCGTAGTCTGCCGCTACGACAGTGACAGGCTTGCCGGTGCCTGGCTGGATGACGAGATCTGCCTGGTCAGTTACGCTTATGATGAACAGCGCCAGCTGGTCTGTGTGACCGGCCGGGGCGGTAGCGTGCGCCGACGCTTCCGCTGGCAGGACGGGCTAATGAGCGCCCATGAGGACGCCAACGGCCTGCTGAGCGAATACCGCTGGCAGGAGATTGATGGCCTGCCGCGCGTGGTCGGCTTCCGCCACAGCGGCGGCGAACAGCTGACATTCGAATACGATTTTGATAACGGCACCCGCCGTGCGACCCGCGATGACGGCGCGCAGGCGCACTGGCTGGTGGACGACGACGACAACGTTGCGCGCTTCACGGATTACGACGGTCGTCAGACGACGTTTGTTTACCGCGACGGCGAACTCTGCGACGTCATTCTCCCCGGCGGAGCGATGCGCCGCAGCACGTGGGACAAATACGGCCGCATGACCAGCGAGACGGACCCGGCGGGCCGCCGTACGGAGTATCACTGGTATCGTCTGACCGACCGCATCACCCGGACAGTGTATCCGGACGGTACCTCATCGCAGGCCATGTACGACCTTCGCGGTCGCCTGCTGTCGGAAACGGATCCGGCCGGTAACGCCACCGCGTATGACTATCCCGACGATCAAGAAAACCTGCCGGAGAGCATCACCGACGCCATTGGCGGCGTGGTGCGTCTGGTCTGGAACCACCAGGGGCTGCTGACGCAGCGCACCGATTGCTCCGGCAGCGTGACCCGCTTTACCTACGACCGATTCGGGCAGCTGATTGCCAGCGAGGATGCGGAAGGGAATATTACGCGTCGGGAATGGAGCCGTGCCGGGCTGCTGAGCGCCGTGATCCACCCGGACGGCAGCCGTGAGTCGCTGGTGTGGAATGAACGCGGCCAGCTCACGGGCTGGCGCGACCCGCTGGAAAGCGAAGTGAGCTGGGCCTATAACGCGCTCGGCCTCCCGGTCAGCCTTACCGACCGAATTGGCCGCGTGCGCCAGTGGCGCTATGACCCGCGCGGTAACCTGTTGCGACTCGATAACGGCAACGGGGCGGAATACCGCTTCACCTACGACGCCGTGGGCCGCCCGCTCAGCGAAACTCGCCCGGACGATACCGTGCGCCATATGGAATGGGACGCGCGAGGGTTCCTCTGCGCGCTCGAAGAGAACGGCCGGCCTGCCGCCGACGGCGGCATCGCCCGTCGCGTCCAGCAGTTCAGCTATGACGACAGCGGGCTGCTGATCGGGCGCACTCAGCGCCACGCGGAGTACCGCTACTTCCGCGACCTGAGCGGCCAGATTACCCGCATCCGCCGCACGCCAACCGCAGAAGGCGTTGCCCTGGGTATCGAAAGCGATGAGATTGTTTACCGGCACGATGCCAACGGGCGCGTGCTGAGCGAATCCGGTATTAACGGCGCGGTGGGCTACGAATGGGATGCCCTGAGCAACCTGACCGGCCTGACGCTGCCCGGCGAGCAAAATCTGGCCTGGCTGCACTACGGCTCCGGCCACGTAAGCGCCATCCGCTTCGGGCAGCAGCTGGTGACCGAGTTCACCCGCGACCGCCTGCACCGCGAGGTGCGCCGCACCCAGGGCGCGCGCGAGCAGTTCCGCCAGTATGACAGCCTGGGCAGACGCACCCTTCAGCGCAGTGAGCTGAGTACGGACGTGACCCTGCCGGAGAAAGCGCTCCTGGAACGGCTGTATCGCTACACCGCGCGCGGTGAGCTTTCCGGCGTCAGCGACACCCTGCGCGGTGAGGTGGATTACGGCTACGACGCCGAAGGTCGTCTGCTGAAGCACTACGAGGCCCGCCAGGGGCACAGCCGCGCGCAGTTCAGCTATGACGCCGCGGATAACCTCGCCGCCAGTGACGATGCGGCACCGGTCACGGATAACCGCCTGCAGCACTGGCAGGCGCTGTTCATGAAATACGACCACTGGGGCAACCTGGTCAGCCGCCGCAACGGGCTGTATGAACAGCATTATGCGTATGACGCCGAGAACCGTCTGGTATCCGCCCGGGGAACCGGGCCGGAAGGGCGGTTTGAGGCGCGCTATCACTACGACGCGCTGGGCCGCCGCACGCGCAAAATCGTCACTACGACGCACGGCACCACCGAAACGCGCTTCCTGTGGCAGGGCTACCGCCTGCTGCAGGAGCAGCAGGAGAGCGGGCTGTGCAACACCTATATCTACGACCCGAATGAAGCCTGGAGCCCGCTGGCGCGGGTGGATCATCTTCGTGACCAGAACAGCGGTGAGATTTACTGGTTCAACACCGACCTGAACGGCGCGCCGCTGGAAGTGACCGACGAGCGCGGCGCGGTGCGCTGGAGCGGCCAGTACGGCAGCTTTGGCGAGGTACGTCATCAGAGCGAAGGGTTCTCACGGCTTGTGAATCGCACGGCGATGGCGCATCAGCCGCTTCGCTATGCCGGGCAGTATGCTGACGGTGAAACGGGGCTGCATTATAACCTGTTCCGCTACTACGACCCGCAGGTCGGGCGGTTTATTGTGCAGGATCCGATTGGGCTGAATGGTGGTTTTAATTTATATTCATATGTTCCTAATCCTCTTACTTGGATAGATCCATTAGGATTAATGCCATGGGCATGGAACCCAAATGGAATGGGACACCATTTAATCCCACGAAACAAGGCCAACAGCATTGGGCTAACCGATCTTGGTACCATGAAAAATACCCCAACGTTTTTCCCGGATCCTTATAGTGCTGGAATGCATGAAGAACTACATAGAGCTATTAAAAACGATATTGGAAAAATTCAGGGGCCATGGCAGGGTTCCGCGGAAGATTTATTCAATGCGTCTAGCCGTAATTTAGATTCCGTTTCACATATAAGAGGTGATTTAAAGATTCCTTCGACGGGTGAAATCTTAGCCAGAAATGTCACTCCTAAAGAAGCACACTCAAAACTGCTGGAGTGGTTCAATAATAAACAAACAGGTAAGGCATCAGGAGGCAGATGTGGTTAAAATAATTGACATTGATGTGGATTTTAACGGGATAATAATTTTCGATTATCCAGGAATACTGTCCCCATTTGGTGGGAAGATAGAGGATGGAGATAACATTCTCCAGGAATTCACCACTACAGACAAAGGGGATCTTGTTCTTAATGAAGGTATTGCCTTACCTATCATGGGCCTTGATGATGGTGGCTATGTTGTTAGGCTCTTTTTAAATGAATTCCCCGACAATGAAGACAGAGAAGTCATATTCACGGATAAATATTTCTATCTTAATGTAACTGGTGATTTATATGTTGCTGATATGGCAGTGTTTTGGGAGTGGGAGGATTATACTGGTTGGAATAACGCTGATGTTCCTAAAGGAATATATAAAGTGAGCCTTGAAGGTGTTCGTTTATTAAAGGGGGAAGAGACTGTCTATTGCTATGATTTAATTTTTGAAAAAACGAATCAACTTGGTATAAGAGATGTTGAACCACGCTCAGACTCTAGGCTTTATTAAATCCATTAGCCGGCAAAGAAAATAAACTTTTCCGGCTTTTATTGATTTTTTTAATCATACCTGAAGAGACATACATTGTAGTTAATCATGAATGTGACTTAAAGATGCTAAGAATTTGTTCGCTGAAATGGTTATGGGAATTAGGAAAGAGAAAATGTACTTTTTATAGGAGCGAGTTTAAGAAATGATTAAATCTAATCTAATCTCTAAAATATGTATCTTTTCTGATAGTAATGTCATTGGGCGGATTGGTGGAAATATCCCTGAATTCTTTTTAGATGAACTAGATATTGTTCGGGGTTATAAGTTTTATTTGACAGTTTAGAATCCTGATGAGGCACATGAGTTTATTACGATACTTACTCCTGAACGATATGATGATATGATTGATAAAATATCTACCCTAATTGTTCAGTAAAAGTTTTTACGCACACGCATTCTGATGAAAGCAATAATTATGTATTTACGATAAAACACATTAATAAGGCAGTTGTTGTTGGGTATGATAAGGTTGAAAGTGAAGAGTTTGACTTTATCACTAAAACCGAAGATGCAAGGTTAATACAATCGGAAGATTATTATTTTGATGCTTTGAAAAAAGATGGTTATGAATTTTTCATGCAGATAGATGAAGATTATTATCCAGATGCATTGCTTGATGGTGATTACATCTTTGGTTACGGTGCTTTGTATTTGTATAAAAATATATCTGGCGGAAATATCGTAGCTGGTTTTTGGCAGTGCTCGTAAAGATAAGTGATTAATAAAAGCCGGGTTAATATTAATTATTTCCGACTTATATAATATAGATGATGTTTTTATTCAGAATGCATTTACTTTCTTATTGTTTAATTGCTTTTATAAATTTTTTTCTAATTTAATTAGTTGTTACTGAGGGCTATATTTATGGATGCGTTTGGTACTATTGTGAATGAGATTGAAAAAGCATTAAAACAACTTATTGTCATTTGCAATAAATACTCTCTGTCAGGGAGTTTCAGCACCGTCAATGATCTGAACAATGCCTTCCCGTCCAACTTACCTCGTTCGACAGAGGTGGAATTTTTATATGAAAATTATAATCCTGAAAAATTAAAGATTGAAACAGGCTTCACGCCATTTAAAATTCACTCTGTGAGTGAGATCTCGAAGGTTCAAAATGGATATGAGTACTTGCCAAACAATTACCTGGTTATTGGTGATGATTTAGGTGGAGGTAAACCTATAATTGCAGTTGTCGATGAAGATAACACTCCTGTTTATGCAAGTTATGATGTAGTTGAACCTTTTAAAATAGCTGATAGTCTCTCTGGATTTATATTTTCATTAGCTGAGCTTATTGATTTAGTATATGGTAAATACGATATCTTTGATATAGCAGATGATAATGACGAAGTAAAGGATGATTTTATTGATGAGTTGCGGAAAAGAATTGTACCTCTCATCGGTAATGAAAGTTTTAATGCGTTTTATAATTATTTTTATGGGTAAATTCTTTTCGTTCAAAAGAGAGTTAGCGATAATGTTATTTTTTTTTGCAAAGGGGTGCTCTCTGTGATTCTTACAGATATTTTATGCAAGATTTTAAAATGGTTATGCTGTGTATTTATTTAATTGAATTAATTATGATGAATGAAAGGAGAGGGATTCTATGCAGACTACGCGAGTAATGGGAGAAGGATATGAACCTTACGTTGAGCAATTAGGCGACAAACTGATTTATTCATTACCTGTTGAATCGGGATTTGTCAGCTTTTATTTTAAGTTTGATATTCGTCAGACCGATCTTGACGTCCTGCTGTCCGATCATTACCGGCGGGCCGTCATGGAAGTGACCGCACACACTCTGCTTCAGCACTCGACGTTGAAGGGACACAAACGATTTACTCAGAACGATTTTGATAACCTTATTGCCACTACCCTTCATGCATCGCAAGAGCATCTTAGCGCATTCATTTCTCAGATTAATCGGGAGCACAATATTTCGATTGAACATTATGTGAATGACATAGTGAATAAACGCATTACTAAAGGGTGAAAAGACCGATTCCAGATAAAATCAATATTCATCTTAGAATCACGCTTTAACTACAACTCTTTTCAACCTCTTACTTCCCTAAGAGGCCAAATCGATTTCGTGATAACTGACGAATGCTGCGAGGTACATCATCAGAGCGAAGGATTCTCACGGATTGTGAAACACATCAGCCGTTTCGCTATGCCGGGCTATAAGCTGACGGTGAATCTGGACCGTACTATAACCTGTTTCGCTGCTATGACCTACAGGGCGGTCGGTTTATTGTACAGGATCAGTTTTGGTTGAATGGTGGATGAAACCTTTATCATTATGCAGCTAATCCTTGGGGATGGATTGAGCTGCTGGGTCTTGCCATCGATCCAATCGCTAAGCTTAGTGAGCGTGGATACAGTACTGTTGATCAAACCCCTACAGGTGGGCTGGATTATTCGGGAAGTAATGACTTGTATAATAAAGCTGGCATTAATCCTGTTGTTTATATTGAATATACCGGAGATTATTTGCAAGATTTCCATGCTGCAAATACAGAGGCTGGATTGAATCAAAAAACTACGCCAAGTGTTTATGTTTGGCATCATCTTGATGATTATAATCCTGAAACTAACAAAGGGACTATGCAATTGGTTAAACAAAGTGCTCATCAGGTAATTTCGCATACTGGTGGCGTAAGTCAGTACAAAGCTGCCACTGGAAATGCCTATATCCATCCAGCCAGAAACCGTGCCCGCAGATCAGTTGGAGGAAAATGCTAATGTACCTTACTGATTCAGAAAAGAAACTGACTGTAGACGAAATAAACGCGTTCAATGCGTACTTTGATTATCATCTTCCTTCATCATTTCTTGATTTTTATCTTAAAAATAATGGTGGACATCCTCACAATAATGAAGAGGGTAATCCTTTTATACTTGGCGGTTTTAACCCTATAAAATATGGTGACCTGCCAATTGAGCAACTCTATCATGACCTTATCGAGTCATTTGGCGAGTTAAGGAATATGGTTCCTTTTGCTTATGATGACGGGGGGAACACTTTTCTATTATCTCTCAAATCTGATGATTCATTAGGGAAAGTGTTTATTTTTCTGATGGATGATAAAGAGGTTGAGTTGGTCGCTGATTCGTTCTCGGAATTTTTAGAATAATTATTTGCATGAAAGTAAAGAGGCTGTTTCTAAAATTATCGGTGGTGAGGTTTTCTTTTTGGAAACTCAAAGTCAGAGTCTGGCTTAAATATTTAAGTTCAGTCATTAATTTTAGATTTTCTAGATTTATAACCCGGCTTATGCCGGGTTTATTAATAGGGTATGGTAACTATTAAATTTTCATATCCGATAACAGCTTTGCCTCAAAGAACTGATACATAACCTAATATTATTTATGGTTATGCAGAGCCGTTTCGTGCAGATGGCACAATTGTTGAGCCAACTTCAACGGCGAAAAGAATAGCTGCGTCACTTTTTTTCTTAACACCTGGTTGAATTCCATCCTAATCAATTCCCCACAAATGTCCCTACCGGCACGCCAAAACGCTTCGCCAGCGCGCGCATATGCTCCAGCGTTAATGTCGGGGTCGTGCTCGTCAGTGGGAATTACCTCGACGGAATTCTTTTTAAGAAGCGCCGATTAAATAGCGCGCTTCATCATCACGTAATCGCCAAAGATAACATCTGGCTCCCAGTCATCGTTTTTATAAAACGCCAGGGCAGGCACGTTTTTTTGATAAACACCCAGCTTCAGCGTTTTAATATTTAACGCATTGGCTGCCTGATAAAGTTGCGCCATTATACGTTTAGCCAGGTGTTGTCGGCGATATGACGGAGCAATAGCAATCGTTAACTCAGGACCCGAAATCCCAGGTTTGTCCCCTTCGGGGAAATTCCTGAGCCAGGCAGCCCCTGCTGGAGTTCCATCTGTGGATTCCGCAATAATACCCACCTCGCCCGCCTCAGGGAAATTTTCTATATATGCATATGAATGGGGAGAATTTTCAATGTTATCTATGTCAAATGTTTGTTCAGAGGCTATCGTTGCCTCATAAAGCATCTGCACCATAAAAGGGCGATCTTCTGCTGTAATTAATCTAAATCTAAAATCCATTATCAGTATCTTCCATAACGTATTGTACACAATTGGCTTAAGGCGCAAACGATACATGCCATCTGTGATGATCTCAACGTATAAGAAGGTTATTTACAATCAGCTGGCGGTTTGAGTCCAAATGGCATTAGCGTTGCTGATAAACGCTGTAACGTTTTCGTTAGCATCTCACTCCAGCCCTTCAATATTCGACTTAACTGCCTTCAGCGTTCTTTTACGGATCCAGCCGCTGCCTGCCCGAATGACCAGCCAGTAAGCTGTCATTTTTAGCTGAGTGCTTCTGTCCGGACAATAAACAAAGGTTTCCGTGGAGAGCTCATGTTGGCCTGGTGCGCGTTCCGTTACCTGATAGCGCAGCAGCAGCTTTGCTTTACCCGCAGCGACTGGCGTCTGAAAAGCACTGGCATCCGGCACGTTTTCAAGATTGAAATCTGTACGCCAGAATTGTCCTCTTAACCCGTAACAGATCTCTGACGCTGATTGGGTCAAAAGGGTAAAACTGTGCGACCCAAAGTTACTCATCGACCCGGCCTGTTTATTCCGTAATAATTTTTTCGGTATTTGCCGCAAAGACATTAACCGCCGAATCACGGCATCCTGACGAATGTCAAAGTTTGCAATCAACGGCAGAATATTTTCAGGGTGGGAAGTGTGGATGACCGTTTGGTGTTTTTCATGAAACTGGAACTGGGGGAGAAAAGCGGGAACATCCTGCCAGTTAGCAAGCGCTTTGCGGGTAACTAATCCTGGGTTCAGCATCTCTTATCCTTGTCTCTCCTTGAGTTCAGCCAGAGTAACAGATGATGTGCCGCAGACAATTACCAGGAAAAGGGAGTGGGAAAGCGTTACGATGTCATCATTAATTCCCTGTCACCTTAACCTGCTTTCGCTCAATTCCCCACAAACGCACTCACTGGCAATCCAAAACGCTTCGCCAGCGCGCGCATATGATCCAGCTTTAACGTGCGCTGTCCGTTGAGGATCTGACTCACCAGAGACTTCTTGCCAATCTCATTCTCAAAGTCGCTCTGAGTGAGTTGGTACTGATCCATCAGCGTTCTCAGCAGTGCAACTCCAGATGAAATGCTGGCAAAGCGCGCGTTAAATTCTGCAAACTCCGCAGACTCGTTTTCGTATTTATCGATTTTGACGGTGAGCAATTCTACCAGCGGGCTATCGGGGTCATGCTCAATCAGATACTCAACCAACCCCAGAGCATCCTCGTAATCTTGTCGCGACGGGCTTGATCCCAAAAAAGGGAGCTCGTTTGTCAGATCATTTGCCGCTTTGATGGCTGCTGCATAATTCATTCTTTCGTTCTCCGGTAGAGATCCGTGAGCTTGTCATACTCTGCTTGTGTGCTGATGTGTTTGATGAAGATCTATCCCCGCTCAAAATCAGCAAAAAACAATACTCTAAAATGTACCCCAGCCACATCAATGACCACCATTTTTACTGAAATTTCATCCAGCCAGGCTAGGTAAGAGCTTTCGCATGTCGTCTGGTGACGGGTAGTGCTCTTTTTTTGTATTCGGTAAAGATCGTCCAAAGCGAGTGCTTGATTAGGAAATTGCCTGGTGGCCGTGTCGAAGGCGCTCTTGAGACTGCGAGCATCCTTGCCCCATGTTTCCAGATTGGAACCACTATAGGCGGTGGTTGGCGGGTTGAGAACGTGGAAATGGTCATGAACTGCAGTTTTCATATGCTCGTGATAACGGCGCTCATTAAATGAGTGCGAACATTGTATGGGGTGATTGTGTAAGATACGTCCGCTTTGTGCCAATAGCGGACTTTTTTAGACAGCATTCAATCTTTCAGAGAGCTCAATTCTTCAGAGATCCACTGTTTTAGAATGCATATTTTAAATGAATCTTGATCATCTGAACGGTAGACTAAATCGTATCCCCGCTCCGCCTTAAGTTTGTACTGGGGAAAGGGAACAACAAGCCTTCCAGCAGCTACATCGTCCGCAATCAGAACACTGCGTCCCAGAGCAACACCTTCGCCACGTATAGCAGCCTCAGTCGCCATGCTGCCAAGAGTCCATAAGGGCCCCTGCTGGCAGCTATAATTTTTTTCTCCGGCCATCTCAAACCATGCCTTCCAGTTAGCCAGCATTCTGTACTCATGAAGAAGAACGCAGTTTAAAAGTCCCTTAATCTCTGTCAGTCCATTATGTTTCTTAAGAAAATCTGGGCTACAGACAGGGGTAACTGTTTCATCGAACATACGTTCAGACGAAACATCTCGATAATTGCCAAGGCCGTATCGAATGGCAGCATCTACCTGACCATCATTAAGATCCACATTGATGTCAGTTACATCCAGTTCAATATCAAATTCAGGATATCTCTGCCTAAAACGGCTGAGACGCGGTGCTAACCACTTGCTGGCAAATGAAACCGTTGTACTTATACGCAAAATCTTCATCTGGTTTCTTCCACGCAGGCGCTCAGCTTCCCTCATTAAATCACTCAAAAGACGGGTAACCACATGGTGAAATTCAGCCCCTTGCTCAGTCAGAATTATCTGCCGTGTCAGCCTGAAAAATAGCTTAAACCCAAGATGCTCTTCGAGCTTCCGGATTTGCCGGCTTATCGCGCCATGCGTAACGTGCAACTCCGCTGCCGCCAGCGTCATGCTTGAGAGGCGGGCAGTTGCTTCAAAAGCGCGCAGAGTCTGCAATGGGGGGAGGTGATCGAACATCATACGCGTGATAATAATTCACGCATGTTGTGAAAACAAATGATTTGTCAGGTCAGAGTCGGAAAATCAAAATTAACATAAAGAAGATTACTATTTTCATAGCGATACCGGAGGAACAATGGAAAGTTTGTTTGTTTATGGGACACTCGGTCCTGGCCGACCTAATGCTCATATTCTTGAAAATATCGGAGGAACATGGCAGGAAGGCCACGTTGGCGGCTCTTTATTAGAGAAAGGCTGGGGGGCAGAGATGGGTTATCCTGGAATTGTACTGGATGACTCAGGTAATCGTGTACAGGGTTTTCTTTTCACTTCAGAGGATTTGCATAATCACTGGCACACTCTCGATGAATTCGAAGGGGCAGAGTATGAACGTGTTCCGGTAGAGGTAACCACATCTACCGGTGAGACAGTGCAATCATGTATCTATATGCTCAAAGCATAAACTATGAGGCCCGCTGCGAGCGGGTTACACAATGGCCAGGGGACCTTAAAAAATCGATTTGATGGAGAATTAAGTGACGGTACAACGAAAACCGGTTGACACATATGCCACACTGGTCATGACCTCGCTGTGTATAGTCTGGGGAATTCAGCAGGTCGCAATTAAAGGCGTAGCTGATGAAATTTCCCCGGTTCTGCAAGTAGCAATCAGAAGTGGAGCTGCTGCGGGCCTTATATGTTTTATGATGATTCTTAAAAAAACGCCACTCAGAAATTTTGCTAATTGCTTAGTTCCCGGGGGAGCTGTGGGCGTACTTTTTGGTTTGCAATTCCTGTTTGTTGCTGAAGGCCTGCGATATACGTCGGCATCGCACATGTCAGTATTCCTATACACCGCACCAATTTTTGCTGCTCTGGGGCTACAGTTTTTTAGGCGCGATGAACGACTAAGTGCACCGCAATGGATAGGGATAGCAATTACATTTGCAGGGATTTGCGTTGCGTTTCTGACAGGTAATGTTTCAGGGGATAGTTCCAGCCAGACACTGGCAGGAGATATAATGGGTTTATTTGCTGGCCTGTCATGGGGAGCCACTACCGTACTCGTCCAATGCTCATCTCTTAGTGAGTCGCCGGCTTCTCATACGCTTTTTTTCCAGCTCGCAGGGGGTGTTTTAGTTTTATCATCCTACTCATACTTCTCCGGCCAAAATCACTTTGTACCCGGCACCTTCGGGATTATTAGTTTAATCTTTCAAAGCGTAATAGTTGGCTTTCTGAGTTATTTAGCCTGGTACAGTTTAATGCGGAAATACATGGCATCTCAGCTCGGTGTTCTCTCATTCATGACGCCTTTATTTGGGGTCATTACAGCAGTATTTATTTTGAGAGAACAGCTGCAGCCAGGGTTTATTTCAGGATCGATGCTAATTCTGAGTGGCATAAGTATCGTTAGCGGCTGGCCCTGGTTCAGGTCGAGATTTTTAACTGGGTTAGTTAAAAAATAAAGATGACTGTCGGATTATTACAGGTAATGTGACGATTTCAGCGAGCATATTCAGAGATGGCTGATTTAACGACCAAAGATGCTAGTACGCTTTACAGGCTCTAATGCAAAGAATAAATCATCCATAATGCATAAATCTTTAGCCTGATTTATGTCTGCTTCTCGCTCTTAACAGACATTCAACATACACCGTTGTATTTTGCATAAGGCCGAAATCCTGCATCTTATCCAGCAGAACCCCGGCCCCATCACCTCCCTCAGTGCGCCGTTATATACGGCTCCTTCACAAACTCCGCCAGTAGCCAGACCATATCATGCAGTAGCCCGACGAGTTCTTTCGCCACGCTCGCAGGCAGTGTCCCGCCCATCACCGCCAGCGTTAACGCCACGGCATAGTCCACTTGCAGCGTCGTTTCCTGCCAGCAGTCCGGCACGCAGGAGGTAATCTTTTCACCTACAATCAATTGCTCAACCAGATACGACGGAAGCTCCGAGTCACAGCACTCGCGCAGCCGTTTCAGCGCAGCCAGCAGTCGCTCGCATAGCGTGGTAAACGTCACTGTGTCGTCAGTTTCCACCAGCACGCTGACATACGCAGTGCAGGCATCAGCCAGTTCGAAGAGATCCGCAGAAACGGGAAGTTGCAGGTGGAGAAGATGATAAACAGCGCTTTCTTCAGTAAGCGCGTAAGACAGGGAAGGGATAGTTGTCATGTGATTTTCCTTTTTAAACATACTCCAGACCACCACATAAGTTCCTACGCTCATGGGTGGTAGCGCTGACGGAGGTAGGAATACCGCACATGACAAAGCGGCCAACCTTTCGGTTGCTCCGCCAGCGCGACCATATTTTAACGGGATGAGCACTGTCGCGACAAAAATAATTGCCGTGTCATGTATGCGGGTTCCTACGCCCGGTTACGGATGTGCCGCAACGCAGGCACTTTACGACCGTGAAGAATGGATGAAAAGCGATGCCCCTGAATTACATAAGGTTGCTTGCAGGTTTGCGAGGCGGCTTCCAGAAGGGCATTGCCGGGTGGCGGCTACGCCTTACCCGGCCTACAAAAACCTATACAGCCGCTACCCCTCACTCATCATCGTTAAAAACCGCTTCACCGTCCGCGAACGCTCAAACCGACGCCAGCAGAGCGCGATATCGGTATAAAGTTCCGGTGAGTTCAACGCATGATAGGTGACATTCGGCGGAGAAATGGCCGCCATCGATTTCGGCACCAGCGCGAATCCGCCGCCCGCGGAAACCATGCTCAGCGATGACGAAAGCTGTGACGCCTGCAGCGCATGCTGCACGTTAATGCCGGCCCGCTCGCAGTAGCTGTAAACCCGGTCATACAATCCCGGCGCGACCTCCTGCGGGAACAGCACCACCGGTGTATCCCGCAGCTGCTCTAAGGCCAGCGAATCGCTCTCCGCCAGCGGATGGTCGCGGTGCAGCGCCACCACCATCGGCTCGCGGTCGAGAATTTTGATTTCAAACATCTTGCTGCTTTCGCACGGCAGGCGCACGAAGGCGATATCCAGTTCACCGTCCGCCAGCATCGTCGTCAGCGACGACATATTGGCTTCTACCTGATGAACCTGCACCGCCATGTTCTGCACCTGAAACTGACGGATTAGCGCGAAAATCTGAGGATGAAAAGCGTCGGAGCTGGTGATGCCTATCGACAGGCTGCCGTTCAGCCCGCGCGCGATGCCGCGCGCTTTCTCCAGCGCGGCGTCGCTCAGCGCCAGGATCTTACAGGCGTCCTCATAGAAGGCTTCTCCCGCCTCGGTCAGCTCTACGCCTCGCGTCAGACGCCTGAACAGCGGGGTGCCCACTTCCTCTTCGAGCCGTTTGATCTGCTGACTCAGAGGTGGCTGTGAAATGCCCAGCGCTTTGGCTGCTTTGGTGAAGTGTCGCTCGCGTGCAACCGCGACAAAATACCGCAGATAACGAAGTTCCATATCTAAAACGTCTCAAACCAGCATGGTTTCTATATTGGAACTCTCTGCTGAATCGGGTCAACATTTATTTAACCTTTCTAAATAAAGTTGAAGAGGACGAGCATGATGATGCATTCATCTGCCTGCGACTGTGAGGCCAGCTTGTGCGAGACCCTGCGTGGGTTCTCCGCCCAGCATCCTGACAGCGTGATCTATCAAACATCGCTAATGAGCGCTCTGCTAAGTGGCGTATACGAAGGTGAGACCACCATCGCCGATCTGCTGGCACACGGTGATTTTGGCCTGGGTACGTTCAACGAACTGGATGGCGAAATGATTGCCTTCAGCAGCCAGGTATACCAGCTGCGTGCCGACGGCAGCGCCCGGGCCGCGAAGCCGGAGCAGAAAACGCCGTTCGCGGTGATGACCTGGTTTCAGCCGCAGTACCGTAAAACCTTTGATACGCCGGTCAGCCGTCAGCAGATCCACGATGTGATCGACCAGCAAATCCCGTCCGATAACCTGTTCTGTGCGTTGCGTATCGACGGTAATTTCCGCCACGCCCACACCCGCACCGTACCGCGCCAGACGCCGCCGTACCGGGCGATGACCGACGTGCTGGATGACCAGCCGGTGTTCCGCTTCAACCAGCGCGAGGGCGTGCTGGTCGGGTTCCGCACCCCGCAGCATATGCAGGGCATTAACGTGGCCGGTTATCACGAGCATTTTATTACTGACGACCGTCAGGGAGGGGGACACCTGCTCGACTATCAGCTTGAGAGCGGTGTGCTCACCTTCGGCGAAATTCACAAGCTCATGATTGACCTGCCCGCCGACAGCGCATTTTTACAGGCCAACCTTCACCCCAGCAATCTGGATGCAGCGATCCGTTCCGTCGAAAACTAACAGGAGAACTACCGTGAACAGTGAGAAACAGTCACGTCAGTGGGCGCATGGCGCCGATATGGTTGTCGGCCAGCTGGAAGCGCAGGGCGTGAAGCAGGTGTTCGGGATCCCGGGGGCGAAAATCGACAAAGTGTTTGACTCCCTGCTGGACTCCTCCATCGAGATCATTCCCGTGCGTCACGAAGCGAATGCGGCGTTTATGGCGGCAGCGGTAGGGCGGTTGACCGGTAAAGCCGGGGTGGCGCTGGTGACCTCCGGTCCCGGCTGTTCCAATCTGATCACCGGCATTGCCACCGCCAACAGCGAGGGCGACCCGGTGGTCGCCCTGGGCGGGGCGGTCAAACGCGCGGATAAAGCGAAGCTGGTGCACCAGAGCATGGACACCGTCGCCATGTTCAGCCCGGTGACCAAATATGCCGTTGAAGTCAGCTCGCCGGACGCGATTGCCGAGGTGGTATCGAACGCGTTTCGCGCTGCCGAGCACGGCAGGCCGGGGGGCGCGTTCGTCAGCCTGCCGCAGGATATCGTCGACCAGCCTGCGACGGGGGCGATTTTACCCGCCAGTGGTGCGGCGCTGATGGGTCCGGCACCGGAGTCTGCGATTAACGACGTGGCGAAGCTTATCGAAAACGCTAAAAACCCGGTCATTTTACTTGGCCTGATGGCCAGCCAGCCCGCGAACAGCGATGCCCTGCGTAAGCTGCTGGAGAAAAGCCGTATCCCTGTCACCAGCACCTATCAGGCCGCCGGGGCGGTGAACCAGGAGAACTTTACCCGCTTTGCCGGACGCGTCGGCCTGTTCAATAACCAGGCGGGCGACCGACTACTGCATCTGGCGGATCTGATTATCTGCATCGGCTACAGCCCGGTGGAGTACGAGCCGTCTATGTGGAACAGCGGCGACGCCACGCTGGTGCACATTGACGTGCTGCCTGCCTATGAAGAGCGTAACTACGTGCCGGATCTTGAGCTGGTGGGGGATATCGCCGGAACGCTGAACCTGCTTGCCAGCCGGATCGAGCATAAGCTGGAGCTGAGCCAGCGCGCCTCTGAAATCCTGGTCGATCGTCAGCATCAGCGGGATCTGCTCGATCGTCGCGGCGCCTCGCTCAACCAGTTTGCCCTGCACCCGCTGCGCATCGTGCGCGCCATGCAGGACATCGTCAATAACGACGTGACCCTGACCGTGGATATGGGCAGCTTCCACATCTGGATCGCCCGCTACCTCTACAGCTTCCGCGCGCGTCAGGTGATGATCTCCAACGGCCAGCAAACCATGGGCGTTGCCCTGCCGTGGGCGATTGGTGCCTGGCTGGTGAACCCGGGCCGCAAGGTGGTATCGGTCTCCGGTGACGGCGGTTTCCTGCAGTCGAGCATGGAGCTGGAAACCGCGGTGCGCCTGAACGCCAACGTGCTGCACATCATCTGGGTAGATAACGCCTACAACATGGTGGCGATCCAGGAAGAGAAAAAATACCAGCGCCTTTCCGGCGTCGAGTTCGGCCCGGTCGATTTCAAAGTCTATGCCGATGCCTTCGGCGCGAAAGGCTTTGCCGTGGAGAGTGCTGAAGCGCTCGAACCGACGCTGCGCGCGGCGATGGATGTCGATGGCCCGGCCGTGGTGGCCATTCCCGTCGACTACAGCGATAACCCGCTGCTGATGGGCCAGCTCCATCTCAGCCAGATTTTGTGACTCAATATAAGGACAGAGAAATGCAAAAAGTTGCTCTCGTAACCGGCTCAGGCCAGGGGATTGGTAAAGCGATTGCGCTGCGCCTGGTGAAGGATGGCTTTGCCGTTGCCATTGCCGACTATAACGATGAGACGGCAAGAGCCGTCGCCGATGAAATCATCCGCAACGGCGGCAAGGCTGTCGCCGTGAAGGTGGATGTCTCTGACCGCGAGCAGGTGTTTGCGGCGGTGGAAAAAGCGCGCACCGCGCTGGGCGGATTTAACGTCATCGTTAATAACGCCGGGATTGCGCCGTCCACGCCTATCGAATCCATCACGCCAGAGATTGTCGACAAGGTCTACAACATCAACGTGAAAGGGGTGATCTGGGGTATTCAGGCTGCCATCGACGCGTTCCGCAAAGAGGGGCACGGCGGGAAGATTATCAACGCCTGCTCCCAGGCAGGCCACACCGGCAACCCGGAACTGGCCGTGTACAGCTCCAGCAAGTTCGCGGTTCGCGGTTTAACCCAGACCGCAGCGCGAGACCTTGCTCCGCTGGGCATCACCGTTAACGCCTATTGCCCGGGCATTGTCAAAACGCCGATGTGGGCAGAAATCGACCGTCAGGTCTCCGAGGCGGCGGGCAAACCGCTTGGCTACGGGACGGAAACTTTTGCCAAACGCATCACGCTGGGTCGTTTGTCCGAGCCGGAAGATGTCGCCGCCTGCGTTTCATACCTCGCCGGGCCGGATTCTGATTACATGACCGGGCAATCCTTATTGATTGATGGTGGGATGGTGTTCAACTAAATACTAATAAGCTCTGACATGAGTTTTCCCCTGCCCCCGTGCAGGGGCTTTTTTTTGTCTCCTTAGCCATTGTGCATTACACTGCGCGCTGCAAAACTTTAGTCATTACGATCTGACAGGCGGTAACAGCGATGAACGGAACAATCACAACGTGGTTTAAAGATAAAGGCTTTGGATTTATCAAAGATGAAAACGGCGATAACCGCTATTTTCATGTGATTAAGGTCGCCAACCCTGATCTGATTAAGAAAGATGCGGCGGTGACGTTCGAACCGACGACGAATAATAAAGGCCTTTCCGCCTATGCGGTGAAGGTGATCCCCGAGAGTAAACACCTCTATATTGCGGGCGAGCGCGTGAAGCTCACCTCGATCAAATCCTTCGTGGTGTTCAGCGAAGAAGAGCCGGTTGAAACCAAAATCGACAAAGAAAACGCGGTGCTGTCGGTGGGTCTGCTGATGAACAGCATTAAACCGAAATCCGAGGTAAAATCGGGTGAAATGCGCACCGTGAAGAAGCTGGCGATCACGACCTTCCAGAACACGACGCTGATCTTTACCGAAGATGAAATTGACATTGACGCTACGGTCAAGCTGCTGAAGTGATTTGTTGCCGGGTGGCGGCGATGCCTTACCCGGCCTACGAAAAACCCTCAACGCGGCACGAAACGTAGGCCCGGTAAGCATCGCGCCACCGGGCACAGCCGCACCCGTTTACCCCATCCTGTGCTCGCCCCGTAACATCGCCTCCCGATCAAACACCTTCTGGATCTCCCCGTGTGCCATAAATGCCGCCCGGTCGGACATATGGGCAATCACGTCCGCATCGTGGCTCACAAGAAGATAGGTCATGTCGTGGGCGGCTTTCAGGCGGTTGAGCAGGTTCAGAATTTCCGCCTGCACGGACATATCCAGTGCCGAGGTCGGTTCATCCAGCAGCAGAAGCTGCGGGCGCAACAGCAGCGCACGGGCAATCGCCACGCGCTGACGCTGGCCGCCGGAAAGCTGGTGCGGATAACGTTTCCCCGCATCGGCAGACAGGCCCACCTGTTTAAGCGCATCCGCCACCTTTTCCGCAATCTGCGTTTCGCCATGGATGTTCAACGGCTCCGACAGCGTGCGTGCAATGGTGTGGTTCGGGTGCAAAGACGCCCACGGATCCTGAAACACCATCTGCACGTTGCGACGCAGCGTGCCTTGAAAACGTCGCCCGGGCGTTAACGTCTCTCCCAGTAGCGTAATGTTCCCGCGCCACTCGCGCTGCAGCCCCGCCAGCACGCGCAGAAGGGTCGATTTCCCGCAGCCGGATTCCCCGATCAGGCTGAAGGTTTCGCCTTTCGCGATGGTAAAGCTGGCGGCAGAGACCGCCGTCTTTTCCCCGAAGGTGACCTGAACCTGGTTAACCCCAACGAGCGCCATCGTTCGCCTCCTTCCACGGCTGCGAACGGTCGAGCGTCGGCAGCATCTGCCCAAAGGTATTGGCATTTGGCCTGCAGGTCCACAGGGTGCGCGTATACGGATGCATTGCCTGAGGGAGTTGGCTTGCCGCCATCTCATCTACCTTTTCGCCCTGATACATCACCAGCACGCGGTCGCAGTGTTCCGCCACCAGCGGCAGGTCATGGCTGATTAACAGCATCGCCATCTGGCGCGCTTCACACTGCTGCACCAGCAGTTCGAGGATCTGGTTGCGCAGGCGAGCGTCCAGCGCTGAGGTCGGTTCGTCGGCAATCAGCACCTGCGGGTTGTTAATGAGCGCAATCGCAATCATCACCCGCTGGCCCATGCCGCCGGAAAGTTCGCCGGGATAACGCTGAAGCACATGTTCGCTCAGTCCGACAGCGCGAATGATGTCGTGAATGCGCGCCACGCGTTCTGAACGGGGCAGGCGCTGATGCAGCGTGAGCGCCTCGTCAAGCTGGGCGGCAACGCTTTTCACCGGATTGAGCGCGTAGCGCGGGTCCTGCAAAACCATCGCAATCCCGTTGCCGCGCAGCGCTTGCCAGCGGCGGGCGTTCAGGGTCAGCAGATCGTTGCCCAGCACGTTAAGTTGCCGGGCGCTCACCATGCCGGGCTTACGTACCAGCCCCATCAGGGCGCGGGCAGACATCGATTTACCCGAGCCGGATTCACCCACCAGCGCCAGACGCTCGTTGCCAAGCGTAAAGCTCAGGTTGTTGACCACGCGTGCGGCGGGGTAGTCGATATTCAGCGCATCGACGATAACGCGGTGTTCAGTCATGTTGCGGCTCCAGTACGTCACGCAGGCCATCGCCTAGCAGGTTAAAGGCCAGGCTGGCAAACAGAATGGCTCCGCCGGGAATGGCGGCGATCCACCACTGGTCGAAAATCACCTGCATGCCGTCAGCAATCATTGCCCCCCATTCAGCCATTGGCGGACGGGCGCCAAGGCCGAGGAAACCGAGCCCGGCTGCGGCCAGAATAATGCCGGCCAGATCCAGCGCCAGCCGCACAATCGCAGACGGCAGACACAGCGGCAGAATATGGCCGACCAGCAGGCGCGGGCCGCGAATTCCCATCATCCCGGCAGCGGCCAGATAATCACTGTGGCGCAGACGCTGAATTTCACTTCGCGCCTGACGTGCATAAGCAGGCCAGGTGGTTAAGGCCAGCGCCAGCGCGCCGTTGACCAGCCCCGGACCCAGCATCGCCACAAACGCGAATGCAAGGATGAGGCGCGGCATCGACATCACCACGTCGGTAAAGCGCATCAGGAGGCGCTCCATCCAGCCGCCGTAGTAGCCGGACAGGATCCCCACCAGCAGCCCGGTGGGCAGGGTAATGACCGTCACTAAGGCCACCAGCCCGAGCGCCGGACGGGTGCCGTAAATCAGGCGCGAGAGCAGGTCGCGCCCGTAGCTGTCGGTGCCGAGCCAGTGCTGGCTATTCGGTGCCTGCAGGCGCGAGGCGGCGTCCTGCCAGTTCGGGTCAACCGGTGCAAGCCAGGAGGCGAACAGGGCGATCACCATCAGCAGCACGATGGCAATCAACCCGCAAAAGGCGGCAGGAGAACGGCGCAGGCGACGTATAAAGAGATAAAACGGCATCAGCGCACCCTGGGATCGGTTGCCTGCACAAGCAGGTCGGTAAGGTTATTGATCAGCACAAAACAGATGCCAATCAGCAGCGTGCCGCCCATGACGGCGGTAGTGTCTCCGGCGAACAGGGCGGTGGTGAGGTAGCGTCCGATGCCTGGCCAGGAGAAGACGGTTTCCGTTAATACCGCACCTTCCAGCATGCTGGTGTAGGCCAGCGCAATCACCGTCAGCAGGGTGCTGCGAATGTTCGGCAGCACGTGGCGCAGCAGAATAGTCATCTCCCCGGCCCCCTTGGCGCGAGCGAGCAGGATGTACTCTTTGTTCATTTCGCTCAGACAGGCGGAGCGCGTCAGGCGGGTAATGCTTGCGAGCGAGTAATAGGCCAGCAGCAGCACCGGCAGCACAAGGTGGCTGAGGGCGTTGCGAAACGCCTCGCGATCGCCAGAAAGCCAGGTATCCACCAGCGCAAAGCCGGTGCGTGGTTCGACGGTGAACTGCCAGATGTCATCCAGCCTGCCGGGACCCGCGCTCCACTGCAGCTTCGCGTAGAACAGGGCCAGCATCAGCAGGCCAAGCCAGAAAATCGGCACCGAGTTGCCGAGCAGGGTGAGCGTTCTGAGCGTTAAATCAAGCGGCGAACCGGCATAGCGGGCGCACAGCACCCCGGCAATCACGCCGAGCACGGCGCCGATGATTAAGGCCAGCGTAGCCAGTTCGAGCGTGGCGGGAAAAGCGTGCAGCAAGTCCTGCAACACCGGCTGGCCGGTGGCGCTGGCAGTGCCCAGATCACCGTGGGCAAGGTCTTGCAGGTAGTACCAGAACTGCACGGGCAGGGGGCGATCTAACCCGAGCTGGTGGCGAACCTGATCGTAGGTGGACTGGCTGGCGTGATCGCCGACGATCTGCAGCACGCGATCGACCGGTGAAAATGCCGAGAGCGCAAACGTGACGAGCAGCAGCCCGAAAAGCGTGAGCAGCAGAGTCAGCAGAGCCTGAAGCACGCGGGTGGAAAGATGTGGCATGGGAAATCTCTTCATGCCGGGTGGCGGCTTCGCCTTACCCGGCCTACAAAACCGAGAACACAGGCCGGGTAAGCGCAGCGCCACCCGGCAACAAAGGCTACTTCGTGACGCGATCGTACCAGACCATGTCCGCGTTCAAGCCCTGCTGATATCCCTTCACGTTATCGCGCACCACGATCTGGGTTTTGCCCTGATCGACGAACACATACGGCGAGCTATGTTGCAGCTGTTCCTGCATTTTCTTGTACAGATCCAGACGTTTCGCCGGATCCGGCTCGGCAACCGCCGCCAGCGTGGCTTTGTTAAGCTCGGGAATTTTCCAGCTGTTCAGACCGGCTACGGTACTGGATTTGCCATCGTTCCACGCAAAGGCGCTGGCGTTAGAGTGTGCATCAAAGTAGTCCGGGATCCACAGACGAATCGCCGCCTGATGCTGCTTTGCGCGCACGCGGGCATAGACCTGGCTCCCGGCAGCGGGCAGCAGATCGACCTTCACGCCCCCCTGAGCAAAGCTCGCCTGCATGGACTGGGCGATGGTGATAAACGGCGGCTTGTTCTCCACGTCCAGCGTGAAGTGCGCGTCTTTAATGCCCGCTTTGGCGAGAATTTCTTTCGCCTTAGCCGGGTCAAACGTGAATGGATTCGCTTCCAGCGCGCCCGGCAGACCGACCGGCAGGAAGCTCTGATGCACAAAATACTGGCCTTTCAGCAGGTTTTTGGTAATGCCTTCATAATCAACCAGCCAGCGTGAAGCTTCCCAGAACGCCGGGTTGTTGAGCAGCGGGTTAGCGCTGTTGCCGGTGTTAAACACCAGATAATTTTGCTCGGCGGACGGAATGCTCAGCACCTTCACGCCCGGCTTGCCCTCCAGGGCGCTAATCTGGTCTGCCCCCAGATCGCGCGCCACGTCGGCATCACCCTGCTGGATCAGCAGGCGGCGGGAAGCCGGATCGGGAACGTTTTTAATGATGATGTTTTTAAGCTTCGGCGCGCCGCCGGGAGCCGATTCGTTGGCTTCCAGCACGATAGCCTGATGCGGCTGATAAACGCGCATTTTGAACGCGCCGCTGCCTGCCGAGTGCATTTTCAGCCAGGCGTTGCCGAAGTCGTTGTCCTTCACGTTCGCCACCACCTGCTTTTCATCGACGATGGAGGCAATCGGCGTGGAGAGAATATTCAGCGCCACCGACGGGCTAACGTCCGCCGTCCAGTGAAGCTGGAGGGTATGGTCATCCACTTTTTTCAGCTGGCTGGCGATGTTGCTCGCGTCCCAGCCCAGCACGTTGAGGATAAACGCCGGGGATTTGTTCAGCGTCACGGCGCGGGTATACGAGAAGATCACGTCTTCCGGGCGCAGCGGGTTTCCGGAAGCGAATTTCGCATCGGGCTTAAGTTTGATGGTCAGGGTTTTTGCTGCCGCGTCGGCTTCCCAGCTTTCCGCCAGAATCGGCGTGATTTTTTCCGGGTTATCGCGGTCCGGTTGCACCAGACGCTGATACAGGCTCGGTACGGTCTGGATGCTGGAGAGCTCGTTGGCTTCGGCCGGGTCGAGGCTTACGATGTCATCAAGCCCCTGGGCAACCACTAGCGTATTCGGCGGAGTAGCGGCGTGGACTGCGTTTGAGAGCGCGGCCAGCACCAGTAACGGCAACAGTTTTTTTGTCATAGCGATCCCTGAAATAACTCTATTGTGATTGTTTTATGCTCCGCTACGTTAGGTCGACTAAGACATTCCGCAAAGTCGAAATTCAGCTTTGCTTATGCCTTCCGGGAATAACGCATACGCTAAGGCTATTAGAATGCGCTGCTTTTCGTCCGCTTTTTAACCTGCTATAACAAACTCCTTACCTTTCAGGGAGTCACCGCCGTGCCCGAAATCAATCAACATGGTCAAACCGTTAACGATATTGTTCCAGACTGGAAATGCGCCCGGATCTTAACCCGCACCCCACTTACCGGTCAGTATTGCCGACTGGAGCCGCTGGATACCGATCGCCATTCGGCTGATTTATACGAAGCCTACGCGCTGGGTGATGACAGTGACTGGACGTGGCTTGCCAGCACTCAGCCGGAAAGCGTTGAGGCCACTGCGCACTGGGTGCTGGGAAAGGTGATGGATGACGATCTGGTGCCCTTTGCCGTAATCGATTTACGCACTGAACAGGCGGTAGGGCTGGTGAGTTACATGGCGATTGAGCGGTTTCTCGGCTCGGTGGAAATCGGGCATGTCACCTGGTCGCGCAAAATGAAGGGCACGCGTTTGGGTACCGAGGCGGTGTGGCTGCTGCTGAAAAATGCCTTTGAGCATAAGTACCGTCGACTGGAATGGAAATGCGATTCAATGAACATTGCCTCGCGCAATGCGGCGGAGCGGCTGGGTTTTGTCTGGGAAGGTCGCCTGCGTCAGAAACTTGTGCGCAAAGGGCGTAACCGCGACAGCGATATGCTCTCCATTATTGATGGCGAATGGCCGCAAAGAAACGCGGAGCTGTGCGCCTGGCTGGCTTCGGAGAATTTTGACGCAGAAGGGCGGCAGATCAAGCGGCTTGAGGCATTTCGGTTATAAGTTTTGTATGTAGGGTACAGCTGGAACGGATAATTACTCTGAGGAAATGGCAATTTCAATCAGGTTGGTTTCTCCGGACTGGACACCCTTGGCGTGGCCTGGACCGCTGGCGGTATGCAAATTGATAAAGCCCGTTTTGCCGAGGCTTTGGCATAGCCGTCGGCAATGGCAACCACGCTGCTCTTCTGGAGTGCCAAATATATTTTCTACGTCTTCTCTTTCCAGAAGTTCAAGGAAAATATCGGCACCCGTCCGCATATTTCAATCTGATATAGACGTTAATGATTTAATCATGATGACTCCTCATTTAGCGTTATTTAAGGCATGCTAAAATTCTTCCTGCGTCGGACGAACCACAATTTCATTAATATCAACGTCGCCAGGCTGTTCAATGGCAAATAAAACGGCTCGGGCAATGGCGTCAGCCGGAATAGCCTGCTTATAGAATTCGTGCAAAAACGCCAGGCTGTCTTTATCAGAACTGCCGAACTGCAGTTCGCTTTCGACGGCGCCGGGGGAAATAAGCGTCGTGCGGATGGTTTTCCCCGCCTCCTGACGTAACCCTTCGCTCAGGGCGCGAACGGCAAATTTAGTGGCGCTGTAAACGACGCCGCCGGGGGCAAGCACTTTGATACCCGCAACGGAAGCCACGTTAATAAAGTGTCCGCTACCCTGACGCTGGAACACCGGTAACGCCGCGGCAATGCCGTACAGCACGCCCTTCAGGTTAGTATCAATCATCTTGTCCCACTCGTCGGTTTTGCGCTCGCTGATGGGGGCTATCGCCATGTAACCAGCGTTATTGATCAGTACGTCCACGCGCTGGTAGGCCGTCACAGCGGCATCGATGGCGGCCTGAACCTCTTCCTGACGGGTGACATCGGCCTTCACGGCAATGGCCTTGCCGCCCTGCTGAATAATCTGATCCACCAGGGCATTAATCCTGTCGAGGCGGCGCGCCACCAGCACCAGCGAAAAGGCCTTGTTCGCTAAATACAGGGCAATGGCCTGACCGATGCCGCTGCTGGCGCCGGTGATAACGACAACGTTGTTTGCACTGTTATTCATGATCTTATCTCGCTGTTGAGTAATGCAAAAAATAAAAGGCAGGGAGGTGTTAATGAATAATGACAAATTCATTAACGCGGATTTTTGATATATTGTGTATCGGAAATAAAATGATGGCTGTTTAAAACTTAATGGAGTGTGGAAGAGTCTGTCAATATCATATTTTTAATATTTAAACGGATTACATGCCTAACGTTTATTTCTTATATGTAAGCGAGAATAGTATAAAAAGAAATGGGGTGACGCTGGAGGCCCTGCGAACAAGGCCTAAGGATTAGATTTTGCCACTATAAAGCACCGGGCCTGTTGGCAAGCCAGTGGGTGATCCGCCCTCTGGTTCAAGGCTTATCGCTATCGTGGCGCCAGGAGGAAGCGTTGTGTTCCTGAGGGTCACCTTCGTTGGGATATCGTTATGCAGCAGCCCCAGCGAGACAGGGGCCTGTCCGGTCGGGATCAGCCAAAGCTGCAGGCTGTGCTGCGCCGGGACGGCGGCGGGGCCGAGAGGTGCAATACTCAGCTGCTGACGGCGGCTGTCCGCACTCACTACCCACTGCCCGCGCTGTTGGGCATCGTTGAGCACAATCAGCGGTGCGAGCGCTGGCGTGCGGGTGGAGTACCACGTCACGACGCTAAAGGCGGCAAGGCCGGCGGCCACCATCCAGCCGAGGTAAGGTCGCCAGTTGCGCACCGGCCGGTTGGGCGGCAGTTCGAGGGCAATTTTTTTCCACACCGACTCAGGAGGCGTGATGGGGACGAGGTGGCTATCGAGCGTGCTGAACATCTCCTGCCAGTACGCTACGCGCGCAGCCAGCGCTGGTTCCGCGGCAAGCCTTTTCTGGAACTGAAGCCGCGCGCCTCCCCGCAGGGTGCCGAGGGCATATTCTGCTGCCAGCATGTCGTCGCGTTTTTCTGCGTCATTCATAGCCCCACACACTCCCGAAGATGATCCATTGCGCGACGTATCCAGCTTTTCACTGAGCCTACGGGCTGCTGGAGCCAGTCGGCAATATCGCTGTGAGACATCCCCTGATAGTAGGCGAGCGTAATGCTCTGGCGCTGCTCGCTGCTCAAATGTTCGAGACAGTGCCTGAGCCGTTCTGCCTGTGCATCGTCGTGCCAGCTGTTCTGCTCATCGTTCTCGCCCGGGAGAAGCGCTTCGTTATACGCCGTCTCGCGGTCGGCGGCCCGGGTTTGCCCGCTGCGCAGCCAGTCTATACAGCGGTTGCGAACAATGTGCGTAAGCCAGGTCATCGGGGAACTGAGGGCGGCGTTATAGGTTTCGGCTTTACTCCAGACCGTGAGAAAACAGTCGTGAAGGATCTCTTCTGCCCATGCTCGGTCACGCAACATGCGCAGCGCGACGGCAAACAGATGCGGCGAGGTGAGTCGGTAGAGTTGTTCAAATGCACGGCGATCGCCCTTCGCGATCGCCTGCATTAATTTCTGCTGCTGTTCAGCCAGCGCGTTATCCATGTTTTCCCCGAAAGGCAACGGCACACTTCCGAAGTATAGACAACTACTTAGGCATCAGAACGGTATCAATGACATCGATCACGCCATTTTTTTGATGAACGTCGTAGGTGCTGATGTTTGCTACATTGCCCTGACCATCCTTAAGCTGAATATTGTGCAGGCCGTTGCTCATGATCCACAGCGGCTGACCGTTAACGGTCTTCAGCTCCGCGCGACCGCCACCCTGTTTAATTTTCTGCTCCAGCGCTTTCATATCGTAATTACCGGCAACCACGTGGTAGGTCAGGATGCTGGTTAGCAGGGCTTTGTTTTCGGGTTTGACCAGGTTATCGACCGTGCCAGCGGGCAATTTTGCAAACGCCGCATTGGTCGGCGCAAACACGGTGAACGGTCCTTTGCTCTGCAGCGTATCCACCAGTCCGGCAGCTTTGACAGCGGCCACCAGAGTCGTGTGATCTTTCGAGTTCACGGCGTTTTCAACAATATTTTTGCTCGGGAACATTGCCGCTCCGCCCACCATCACGGTGTCAGACGTCATGGCTGCTGATGCGCCTGCACAGAAGAGTAAAGCGCTGGTTACGAATGCAACACGGGTTAGCTTTTTCATCATCATTCCTCGGATTGGGGAGCAAAGGGGTTGCTCACATACCCATATACGAAGGCAGGGTGGAAACTGGATGCAGGGAAATGAAAATAAATTTAGGAGACGTTTATTCCCTCTCCCCTGTGGGGAGAGGGTAAGGGGGAGGGGGCACCCTCAGCGGCGAACCGGCGCCCCGTTCGCGACATAATACGCGGCCGTGCTCTTCGCCAGCGGTTCGCGCCCGCGAATGGCGTCTGCAATCTTCTCGCCAATCATGATGGTGGTGGCGTTCAGGTTACCGGTGATGATCTGCGGCATGATCGACGCATCCACCACGCGCAGCCCTTCCAGCCCGTGAACGCGGCCTTCGCCGTCGACAACCGCCATTTCGTCATAGCCCATCTTACAGGTACCGCACGGGTGGAAGGCGGTTTCGGCGTGGTTGCGCACGAACTCGTCCAGCTGTTCGTCGGTCTGGCACTCGACGCCCGGGCTGATCTCGCGACCGCGGTACTTGTCCAGCGCAGGCTGGTGCATGATCTCACGGGTTATACGGATCGCGTCGCGGAACTCCTGCCAGTCCTGCTCGTGGGACATATAGTTGAACAGGATCGCCGGATGCTGATGCGGATCGCGCGACTTGATGCGCACGTGGCCGCGGCTCGGCGAGCGCATGGAGCCGACGTGGCACTGGAAGCCGTGCTCTTTTACCGCATTCGAACCGTTGTAGTTAATCGCCACCGGCAGGAAGTGGTACTGAATGTTCGGCCACGAGAACTCCTGGCGGCTGCGGATAAACCCGCCCGCTTCGAAGTGGTTGCTCGCCCCCACGCCGGTGCCGCCAAACAGCCATTCAGCGCCAATCTTCGGCTGGTTCCACCACTGCAGGGCAGGGTAGAGGGAGACCGGCTCTTTGCATTCGTACTGGAGGTACATCTCCAGGTGATCCTGCAGGTTTTCGCCCACGCCGGGCAGGTCGTGCACCAGCGGGATATCGAACTGCTTCAGCAGCTCCGCGCTGCCCACGCCGGAACGCTGGAGGATCTGCGGGGAGGCAATGGCGCCTGCGCTCAGCAGCACCTCTTTGTTCGCCGTCGCTTTCGACGGAATCGTGCTTTCGCCTTCCAGCCACTCGACGCCCACCGCGCGCTTGCCTTCAAAGAGGATGCGGTCGGTCATGGCGTGGGTACGGATGGTCAGGTTCGGGCGTTGCTTTGCCTGGTCCAGATAGCCGCGCGCGGTGCTGGCGCGTCGGCCCTTCGGCGTGACCGTGCGGTCCATCGGGCCGAAGCCTTCCTGCTGATAGCCGTTGAGATCGTCCGTGCGCGGGTAGCCCGCCTGCACGCCCGCTTCCACCATCGCCTCAAACAGTGGGTTCACGCCCGGTTTGGAGGTGGTAACGCTCACCGGACCGTCGCCGCCGTGGTAGTCGTTCGGGCCCACGTCGCGCGTCTCTGCCTTGCGGTAGTACGGCAGGCAGTTGAGATAGCTCCAGTGCTCCAGACCCGGCTCTTTCGCCCAGTGGTCGAGATCCATCGCGTTACCGCGGATGTAGCACATGCCGTTGATCAGCGACGAACCGCCCAGCCCTTTACCGCGCCCGCACTCCATGCGGCGGTTGTTCATAAACGGCTCTGGCTCGGTTTCATACGCCCAGTTGTAGCGCTTGCCCTGCAGCGGGAACGCCAGCGCGGCAGGCATCTGGGTGCGGAAGTCAAAGCGGTAATCCGGTCCGCCCGCCTCAAGCAGCAGCACGGTGGTATTCGGATCTTCAGTCAGTCGTGTTGCCAGTACGTTGCCGGCAGAGCCGGCGCCGATAATGATGTAGTCAAATTGCAAAAAAACCTCCCGGTTAAAATATGGACTGGAATTTACCCATCTCAACCTGGATGGACTTCACCTGGGTGTAGCTCTGCAGCGTCATAACGCCGTTCTCGCGGCCAATGCCGGAGTGTTTGTAACCGCCCACCGGCATCTCTGCGGCGGATTCACCCCAGGTGTTGATCCAGCAGATGCCCGCTTCGAGCTGATGAATCGCGCCGTGGGCGCGGTTCAGATCGGCAGTGACGATACCCGCCGCCAGTCCGTAGTCGGTATCGTTGGCGCGGCGAATCGCTTCTTCATCGGTTTCATAGGTGAGGATGGACATCACCGGGCCGAAGATCTCTTCGCGCACGATGGTCATCTCGTCGGTGCAGTCGGTGAACACGGTCGGGGCCACCCACGCGCCGTTATCAAACCCTTCGCCCTTCAGCACGTCGCCGCCGCACAGCACGCGCGCGCCTTCTTCTTTACCTTTGGCGATGTAGCGCAGCACGCTGTCGCGGTGCGGGAAGCTGACCATCGGGCCAAAGTTGGTTTTCACATCGAACAGATCCCCCGCGCGGATGCGGCCCACGCGCTCAACGATTTTCTGCTCAAACGCGGCCTTAAATTTCGCGGGCACGAACACGCGGGTGCCGTTGGTGCAGACCTGACCGGAGCTGAAGAAGTTGGCCATCATGGCGATGTCTGCCGCCAGATCCAGATCCGCATCGTCGAAAACAATCAGCGGCGATTTGCCGCCCAGCTCCATCGTCACCTCTTTCAGTGACGAGGCCGCCGAGTTGGCCATCACCTTTTTGCCGCTGGCAACGCCGCCGGTAAAGGAGACCTTCGCGATGCCCGGATGCTCGGTCAGGTACTGGCCGGTCTCCGCGCCTACGCCTGGCAGGACGTTAAACACGCCGTCCGGCAGACCCGCTTCGGTATAGATTTCGGCAAGCTTGAGGGCGGTGAGCGGCGTCACTTCGCTCGGCTTGAAGATCATCGCGTTGCCCGCCGCCAGCGCCGGGGCCGATTTCCACAGGGCGATCTGGATCGGGTAGTTCCACGCGCCGATGCCCGCCACCACGCCCAGTGGCTCGCGGCGGGTGTAGACGAATGAGGTGTCGCGCAGCGGGATCTGGCTGCCTTCCAGCGCCGGGATCAGCCCTGCGTAATACTCCAGTACGTCCGCGCCGGTGACGATGTCCACGGTCGAGGTTTCGGAATACGCTTTACCGGTATCGAGGGTTTCCAGCTTCGCCAGCGCGTCGTTACGCTCGCGCAGGATATCCACGGCGCGACGCAGGATGCGTGAGCGCTCCATGGCGGTCATTGCCGCCCAAATTTTTTGCCCGCGTGTTGCGCTTTCCACGGCGCGGTCGACGTCTTCACGCCCGGCGGCCTGAACGCTCGCCAGGACTTCACCGTTGGCCGGGTTGATGGTCTCGAAGGTGCGACCGCTGGTGGCGGGTGTATAACCACCATTGATATAAAGCTGCTGTTCTGCCATTCGGGACATACTTTCTCCTCGGTTATTCGGTCGGTAAATGCTGGCTGATAAAGTGGCTGGTGAGCGACTGGGCCAGCGTTTTATCCAGCGGTTTGCCGCTCAGTGCGGCACGCAGCCAAAGCCCGTCGATCAGTGCCGCCAGCCCGTAGCCCGCTTCCTGCGCCTGCTCGCGCGGCAGTTCGCGGCGGAACTCGTACACCAGGTTCGACAGCAGGCGGCGGCTGCTGACCTGCTGCAGACGGTAGAGCATCGGCTGGTGCATGCTGCTCGCCCAGAAGGCCAGCCAGGCTTTCATTGCCGCGCTGCTGATCTGGGTTTCATCAAAATTGCCGCCGACAATCGCCTGTAATCGCTGCTCCGCGCTGCCGTCCGGCAGGGCGTGCAAGCGGCTTAATACCGCATCGCGCAACTGCCCGGTGATGTCGCGCATGGTCGCTTCCAGCAGACCGTTTTTGTCTTTGAAATAGTGACTGATGATCCCCGTGGAAACGCCCGCCCGACGGGCGATCTGTGCGATGGTTGCGTCGTGCATTCCCACTTCATTTATTGCTTCCAGCGTGGCGTTAATAAGCTGCCTGCGCCGGATCGGCTGCATCCCCACTTTGGGCATTGTTGCCACTCCATTCATCAGCGTTGGTAATACATTAAAGCGGTTTTTGATTGGACGTTCAATATAAAATGTGTCTTAATTGTTGCGGATTTGGATTTTAATAGTTACAAAAACAGTGGGGATACTGGATGACAGACCTTTCACAAGACAGAGAAAAAGACAAAATCAACCCGGTCGTTTTTTATACTTCCGCCGGGCTGATTTTGTTGTTTTCCCTGACGACGATCTTCTTTCGTGATTTTTCCGCCGAGTGGATTGGGCACACGCTGAACTGGGTGTCGAAGACCTTTGGCTGGTACTATCTTCTGGCGGCGACGCTCTATATTGTCTTCGTGGTTTGCATCGCCTGCTCGCGCTTCGGTTCGGTGAAGCTTGGGCCAGAGCAGTCCAAGCCCGAGTTCAGCCTGCTGAGCTGGGCCGCAATGCTGTTTGCTGCGGGTATCGGCATCGACCTGATGTTCTTCTCCGTGGCTGAACCGGTCACGCAGTATATGCAGCCGCCGGAAGGGGCAGGGCAGACGATGGAGGCCGCGCGCCAGGCGATGGTCTGGACGCTGTTCCACTACGGCCTGACGGGCTGGTCGATGTACGCCCTGATGGGGATGGCGCTCGGATACTTTAGCTACCGTTATAATTTGCCCCTCACTATCCGCTCTGCGCTGTACCCGATTTTTGGCAAAAAAATTAACGGGCCGATTGGTCACACCGTTGATATCGCAGCAGTGATTGGCACCATCTTCGGCATCGCGACCACGCTCGGTACCGGCGTGGTGCAGCTCAACTACGGGCTAAGCGTGCTGTTTGATATTCCGGATTCAATGGCGGCGAAAGCGGCGCTGATTGCGCTCTCCGTGATTATCGCCACCATCTCGGTGACCTCCGGCGTGGACAAGGGCATCCGCGTGCTCTCCGAGCTGAACGTCGCGCTGGCGCTGGGCCTGATCCTGTTCGTGCTGTTTATGGGCGACACCTCGTTCCTGCTCAACGCGCTGGTGCTCAACGTGGGCGACTACGTGAACCGCTTTATGGGGATGACGCTGAACAGTTTCGCCTTCGACCGTCCGGTGGAGTGGATGAATAACTGGACGCTGTTCTTCTGGGCGTGGTGGGTTGCGTGGTCGCCGTTTGTCGGCCTGTTCCTGGCGCGAATTTCGCGCGGGCGCACCATCCGCCAGTTTGTGATGGGCACGCTGATTATCCCGTTCACCTTTACCCTGCTGTGGCTGTCGATTTTCGGCAACAGCGCGCTGCACGAGATCATCCACGGCAATGCGGGTTTTGCTCAGGAAGCGATGGCGCACCCGGAGCGCGGCTTCTACAGCCTGCTGGCGCAGTACCCGGCGTTCACCTTTAGCGCCTCCGTGGCGACCATCACCGGGCTGCTGTTCTACGTCACCTCAGCGGACTCCGGCGCGCTGGTGCTGGGGAACTTCACCTCGAAGCTGAAGGACATCAACAGCGACGCGCCGAACTGGCTGCGCATCTTCTGGTCGGTCGCCATCGGTCTTCTGACGCTCGGCATGCTGATGACCAACGGTATTTCGGCGCTGCAGAACACGACGGTGATCATGGGCCTGCCGTTTAGCTTCGTCATCTTCTTCGTGATGGCCGGGCTGTATAAATCGCTCAAAGTGGAAGACTATCGCCGCGTCAGCGCCAGCCGTGATACCGCGCCGCGTCCGATGGGCGCGCAGGACAGGCTGAGCTGGAAGAAACGTCTGTCGCGCCTGATGAACTACCCGGGCACGCGCTACACCAAACAGATGATGGAGACGGTCTGCTTCCCGGCGATGGAGGAAGTCGCACAGGAGTTGCGCCTGCGGGGTGCCTACGTGGAGCTGAAAAATCTGCCGCCGGATGAAGGCGAAAACCTGGGGCACCTGGATCTGCTGGTGCACATGGGCGACGAGCAAAACTTCGTCTACCAGATCTGGCCGCAGCAGTATTCCGTGCCCGGGTTTACCTACCGGGCGCGCAGCGGGAAATCGACCTACTATCGGCTGGAAACTTTCCTGCTGGAAGGTAGCCAGGGGAACGACCTGATGGACTACAGCAAGGAGCAGGTGATTACGGACATTCTGGACCAGTACGAGCGCCACCTGAACTTTATCCATCTGCACAGGGAAGCGCCGGGGAATAGCGTGATGTTCCCGGATACCTGATTCCTTCAAACGTCTTCCGATGATCTACGGGCAAGGTTGTTAGCAAACCTTGCCCTTTTTTTTGCCTGCATGAAGCCGTGACCATTATTGTTAATTTGCGACGAGAAAATTGATCTGGGAACGGTTAATAACTCAAGCTTTTGATTTTATTTATTTAAATGTGATTTTTGGAATTGCCTGGACTGTTTTGAATGTAAAGAATGTTCAGTATTTGTCAGCTTTCACTTGGGAAAATCGCAAAAGATGTCACGAAAAATCCTAATTTAACCCTATTAAGACTAGGTTTAACAGGGGTGGGATATCCTTGTAACTTATTGATTATAAATAAATGTTTATTTTTTGTGGGTTTTATTGCTAATTGTTCGTTAATTTTAGATAAATATATTGATGTGAAATTTTTGTTTCTGTGTGCGGCAATGAAAAACATAAATGAAACATTTGTGTTTTTAAACTTAAAAAATCAAATTAAGTGGTTTTTTATATCGCATTTAATATTTTTTACAGTGTTTTGCTTTGATAAATTAGTCTCATTGTCACATTTTCTTCATTTTAATAACATTTCAGTGCATCAGATGAACACCGAAACCCTTTCGAATGGAGAAGACGCCGACATGGAAATGAGAATGATAAACTTCTAAGGAGTCTTTGTGCCTTTTGTCTCTGACGAGCTTCTGTATGGATACACGATTTTTCATCATCTTGAGTACCGGCTTTCAACCAGAACGCTTATCAATATCAAGAATGGACGTATTAAAAGATTCGGCATGACGAAAGCAAGACTGTTCGAGTATCTCCTGGCGGGGATGGATAACGAAATTGTCTACGATAATGACATCATCATACACGTGTTTGATGATTATGGACTACGGTGCTCGAAATCCTATTTGTTGTCCATGATGAAGAAAATCCAGAACGCATTTAATACCGTGGGCTTTGAACGATATCCTTTTACCAGAATCTATGGGAAAGCGTACAAAATAGACTGCGGTTCGTTAGAACGGATATATGTTGTAAAACCTCCTTCACATTGACGATGATAAATTTCATAAGGAATGAGTTTTGACGGTGCTATTAGTTTTTTCAAGAAACTTTGCCATGAGGCAGGCAATTAAAACATTGAACTCAGCCAATAGAGAAATATTTTATTTTGACAATCGGCTGGAGTTCTTAGTAAGCGCGACCATTCTGGATAAATCTTACATTCTCATCGATACAATAGGAGAAAGTAGCGAGAATATCCGATGGCTCTATTATCGCCTTGCGGCGAGGGGATTAATGCGCCTTACCTATTTTATTGCGCCAGAGAACAATGCGGAGAACGGCTTTTTAAAATTCTTCCGCCTTGTTACTACGCTTAAGGATCTCAAGCAGCTGTGCGAGCGCGCCTCTAAACATCGGGCGAATGAAAACCCCTGCGTATTAAAAGACGTGCTGTATCAGAGGCTGTCGACGCGACTGTCGGACGACCATTTGAACTTTCTCCTGAAAATTTATGATAAATCGACGAGCCAGTGCCGAATTAAAAATAAATACGAAATTAACAAAAATTACTATGTTAGAAGTCGACTGGCGTTAGGCAATGGTCTGGAGATGAAACAACTTATTTTACTTTTATCATCGCAAAGCCTGAGATGCTCATAACGATATAACGTCTATTTATTGGCTTAAACGAACATAAATTTAGCGGTCCAGTTCCGCTCTTCCTGCGCAACAGTGAACGTTGCGCAGATACCTTCAATCCTAAGGATATATAGCTATGCAAATGAAGTTAAACAGTGTCATTCGAAATATGGTTATGGCAGCATCCGTTTCTGGAATAACCTTTGCCGCCAGTGCAGCCGATGGACAGATCAACTTTACAGGCACCATTCTGGATTCTGCCTGTACGATTGATACCAATACGGCGAACCAGACCGTTAACCTTGGTAAAATTCCAAAGAGCTCGTTCAACGCGGCCGGGGCCGTTGCTGCCGCAACCCGCTTTAGCATTGTGTTGAATAACTGCCCTGCGGCCGTCACCTCTGCCTCCGTTAAGTTTGACGGCACGGCGGACAGCAGCGACACCAATATTCTTGCGCTGAACAGCGGTCAAACGGCTAAAGGCGTCGGTGTGGCGTTCTATGAAGAAGATGGCATCACCGCAATCCCGCTGGCGACCCAGTCTAAGAGCATCACGCTTGACACCAGCACAGGCGAAGATCCTGCTAACAGCAACAAAATGACCTTCGTGGCGAAATATAAGGCAACGCAGGCTGCCGTGGTTGCGGGTACGGCAAACGCAACGTCAGATTTTACCATTACCTATCAGTAATAAGCCGGGCGTACCCAGGGTACGCCCCATTTTTTCCTGCTGGAATATCGGGGAAGTATGATGAGTCAACTTATTCGAACGATTGTATTATTAGGCACTTGCCTACTCTCCCTGCCGGGCCAGGCCAGCATAACCGTTGGCGGAACGCGCTTAATTTATAATGGAGCTGAAAACGAAGCCTCACTCCCTGTGAGTAACAGTAAGGATGCTGTCCCCTATTTAATTCAGTCATGGATTGAATTAAGCGAAAACTCGAAGGAGCAGGTTCCTTTTATCGTCACGCCACCGCTGTTCCGCCTCGACGGTGGTCATGAAAATACGCTGCGGGTCATTTATACCGGCGAGACGTCGCTGCCTGAAAACCGAGAGTCTGTATTTTGGCTTAACGTAAAATCAATTCCCTCAATGACCCGGTCAGATGAGAACAGGCTGCTTATTGCCGTTAAGACGCGCATGAAGCTTTTCTACCGGCCTGCGGCTCTGGCGTCGGAAAATGCGGGTGAGGCATGGACGCGATTGACGTTTGAACCGCGCGGCGAACGCCTGGTGATTAATAATCCGACGCCGTTCTACGTTTCTCTTTATTCATTAACGGTTGGCAATAAAACGATCGCGCCGCCGCCAATGATTTCCCCCTTGAGTTCCGTAACGGTCGCCGGCAGTGGAAAGCAGGTGGCGTGGAAAGCCATAAATGATTTTGGTGGCGTAACGACAGAAAAGCGCCAGATGCTGAAATAAAAAATATTAACAACACGCTATGTCACTCGCGCAGGTAAGCAAAGTGAATATTGTTTCTTATTCCCGATATGGTTTTTTCTCTGGCTCGTGGCCTCACCGCGTAAGTCGACTCTCGACGATAGCGCTTTTTATTTCGGGCGTTTTTCCCGCGGGCGCGGGCGAACTCTATTTTATGGCTGATGCGCTTGAAAAAATACACTCGACTTCCCAGGGCATCGATCTGGGCCGCTTCGAGCGCGGAGGGCAGTTACCCGGCACCTACAGGGTAGAAATTTGGCTTAATGAAAATTATATCCGAACGGAAAATATCTCTTTTGTTCCTGTAAACGGCATCGGGCTGGCGCCGGAACTTAACCGCAGAGAGCTTGAGTCGCTCGGCGTCAGGGTTAAAGCATTTCCTGAATTAGCCATGCTGCCGGTCGAGACGATTATTACCGACCCCGGCGCATTCATACCGGACGCTAGCGCCCGGCTGGATTTTGACAGGCAGAGGCTGGACATCTCTATCCCGCAATCGGCGCTCAACGCGCGCGCGCGCGGCACCGTTGATCCGTCGCTCTGGAACCAGGGCATTTCTGCGCTGCTGGTCAATTACAGCATCAACGGGTCGCGCAGCTGGAGCCGGGACGGTGAGACGCAGGATCAGCTTTATACCAACCTGCAAAGCGGTATTAACGCGGGGCCGTGGCGCCTGCGCAACTACAGCACCGTGACCAAGAACAACGGGAAACAGTCGTTTTCGTCGCTGAATACGACCCTGAGCCGCGACGTCCAGTTTTTGAGGGGGCAGTTCCAGGTGGGGGAAACCAGTACCCCGGGCGACGTGTTTGACAGCGTGATGTTTCGCGGTGCGCAGATTTTTTCTGATGACACCATGCTGCCGGAGAGCATGCGCGGCTTCGCTCCTGTCATTCGAGGGATCGCCCGCACCAACGCCACGGTCACCGTGAAGCAAAACGGCTACACGGTTTATCAAACCTACGTGGCGCCCGGCAGCTTTGAAATTCGCGATCTCTATCCTACCTCGGCGAGCGGCGATCTGGACATTGTCGTCACCGAAGCCGACGGCAGCGTCCAGCATTTCGTGCAGCCATTCTCTGCGGTTCCCGTCATGCTGCGGGAAGGCCGCGTGAAGTATGCGCTGAGCGCAGGGGAGTATCGAACAACGAAGCATGGCGCGGAAACCCCCTCATTTGGGCTGGGCACGCTGGCCTATGGCCTCTCCAATCATCTCACGCTGTACGGTGGCGTTTTGGGGGCGAGCAACTATGCGTCTGGCGTGCTCGGTACGGGTCTCAGCTTTGGCGACATTGGCTCGCTGTCGGCTGACGTTACTGTTGCCGACAGCCAGCTTGATGATGAGAAAAAACGCCGCAGCCGCGGGCAGTCCTATCGCGTGCAGTATTCGAAAACGGTGGCCACGACTGCTACCACCGTGACGCTCGCCAGCTATCGCTACTCTACGGAAGGGTTTTATACCTTCCAGGAAGTGAATGAATTTAGCAGCCAGCGCTACAACAAGCGAAGCCGACTGCAGCTCAACCTCAGCCAGTCGCTGCAGAGCTGGGGAAACTTTTATATTTCGGCCTATCAGCAGGACTACTGGAGCAAGCGAGGCTATGAGCGCAACGTCAGCACCGGCTTTAACACCAGTATCTGCGACATCAACTACTCGCTCGGCTACACCTACAGTGAAACGCCGGGCAAAAACCGTAAGGACCAGATTCTGGCCTTTAGCCTGCAGGTGCCGCTGAGCAAATGGCTACCGCAAAGCTGGGCCAGCTACAGCGTGAATATGCAAAAGAACGGTCCTGAAACGCATCAGGTGGGGCTGAGCGGCACCGCGCTTGCCGATAACAACCTGAGCTATCTGGTCCAGCAGGGCTATACCTCGTCGGGCGGGGAGTCGAGAAGCGCCGTGAGTGGAACCTATAAGGGCGGCTACGGCACCGTGAGCGCGGGTTACAACCATAGCCGACAGAATAGCCAGCTGAATTTCGGCCTGCAGGGGGGGATCGTGGGTCATGAACACGGCGTGACCTTCTCGCAGCCGCTGGGAGATACCGTTGTGCTGCTGGAGGCGCAGGGCGCGCCCGGCGTAAGGGTACGCAACAACCCCGGCGTTAGAACGGACTGGCGCGGCTACGCGGTGGTGCCCTATGCCAGCGCCTACCAGGAAAACCGGATTGCGATAGACACCGGCTCGCTGGGACCGGACGTGGATGTGGCCGAATCCGTGGTCAACGTTGTGCCGACGCGCGGTGCCGTGGTGCGCGCCACATTCAACGCGCGAACGGGGTACAGGGCCTTGATAACGCTCCTGTATCAAAACTCACCGGTGCCCTTTGGCGCAATGGTAAAGCTTAACGAAAGCGACACGATGAGCATTGTGGGAAGCGATGGCGAGGTTTATATGAGCGGCCTGAATGATGGGGACACTATCACTGTAAGGTGGGGGGCGAAAACCTGCCGCGCCAAAATAACCTTGAACGCCTTACCGGGGAAAATTCAGCGTACCACCGCGGCATGCCGTTAAATTTCTCATGGCCTCGATGCGCATGATGACTTTGGCGAGAGAAGGCCTAAGCCTCACCTAAATGAAGGAACATATGATGTCTACCGTAATGAAAATCGCGACGGCTGCAGTGGGAAGCGCTATATCTCTGAATGCTTTTGCGCTGTGTTCTGCAAACGACGTCGCGGTGAACGTAGATCGGAATATTGTCGTTCAGCGGGATGCGCCCGTTGGAACGGTTTTAGCGACGATAACCACCGTTAACCCCATGACGTGCGATCCTGAGGGCCAGCAAATTGGATATGATGGCTCGTGGTTTATTCAGCTCTCGGGGACGAATGCGGATTATGGCGCCTCGCCGCTGGCCAACGTGCGGGCGACGGAGGTTCCGGGCATCGGCATCCGCTGGAAGAACTTTTCCAGCACCACGCAAAGCAGCGAGTTTGTCACCCGGATGAATCTCAATAATGCGAGCTGGAGGCGAGGGATCCTCCAGAATGGCGTATCAACGTTCACGGATACCTTCGAGCTGATTAAAACCAGCACTACCCCCGCGACGGGCTCAATACCGGCGCTGACGCTAAATATGGAATACAGCACGCCGGTCAGTAATAATATTAAACGCCTGCCGCTTTATAAATATATCTTTTCGCCGATGAACATCAGCACTGCATCCTGTCAGATTCAGGATAAAAATTTGAATATCAATATGGGGATTGCGCTGTTGCCGAAGTTTAACGGCGTGGGCAGCACCCAGAATCCGGTAACGTTTTCCATCCCGCTTATTTGTGGTGAACAGACCGCGGTGAATGTAACGCTGGATAACGTCAGCCCGCTTGCCGATGCTGCCAACGGCGTCCTGGGGTTAAACAGTAGCTCGACGGCAAAAGGCCTGGGCATTCAGTTGAAATATAATGATGCGCCGGTACAGTTCGGCAAGTTAATTAAATACGGCACGACCACCTCGCCGGGGGAGGTGGTGAATATTCCCTTCAAGGCCGCGTATTACATGACTTCAGCGAATGCGCGGTCAGGCTCGGTGAGCGCCACGGCGTCCTTCACCCTGACCTACCGCTAGCACATTATTCGCGGCGATAAGCGAAAGGGGGCCATCTGGCCCCCTTTACCCCTGTCTGAACGTTGTGCTTATTTCCCCGGCAGCTCCCTGCGCACAATTTCTCCCCCCGCGCTCAGCGTGGCCAGCTTGCCGCGCGTTCCAGTCTCTCACCTCGTCAAAGAAGACGTTAAACGCGGTTCGTCGAACTGGATAATGTCCACGCCCGCCGCCTCAAGCTCTTTCGCCTCCTGGTTAAGGATGCGGGCAAACTCCCAGGCCAGCCTTTCGCATCTTCAACGAAGACCGGCTTCAGGCGCGATAGCGCACCTACCACCGCCGGCACGCTCGCGTCATAGCGATTGCGGATTTTCACCACTTCGCGCTTCTCAAAATCCACGCCGTTCAGGTGTTCAATAAAGGGGGGGGCGAAGTGCTGGCGCGTCCTGCTGGTATTCAGCGCCTAACGCAGGTTTTGCTGACGGCTTTCTCCGCGCGCTAAATTCGCAAAGTTGGTGGTAATACGCGTTTTTTGAAGGGGTTATAGTCTCATCGAAACGAATGCTTTTTAAGGTGAAGACAAAAGGTTTTGTCATCGTAAAGGGCGGGGCGGCGGCACCAGTTTCGCGCAGCGTCACCCGTCGCGCCAAAATCAATAATGATAACTATTTTCATTTGATTATAGCCTGTGCTATACAATATAGCTAAGGCTAATTTCGGTATGTTTTTAACCACTTCAGGAGAATTCTGCGATGCACCTACTGCAAGGATTGAAGCGTCTGTTGTTCAGCTCGCTGCTACTGACCGCGGCCACCGCGGGCGCGCAGGCGGCTGAAAAATTCCAGGTCATCACGACCTTTACCGTTATCGCTGATATGGCGAAAAACGTGGCGGGGGACGCCGCAGAAGTCACTTCCATCACCAAACCGGGTGCTGAAATCCATGAGTACCAGCCGACGCCCGGCGACATCAAGCGCGCCCAGAAGGCGCAGCTGATTCTGGCCAACGGCATGAACCTTGAGCTGTGGTTCCAGCGGTTTTATCAGCATCTGAACGGCGTGCCGGAAGTGATTGTCACCAAAGGCATTACGCCGATGGGGATCGGGGAAGGGCCGTATAACGGCAAACCCAACCCGCACGCGTGGATGTCTCCGGATAACGCCCTGATTTACGTCGATAACATTCGTGACGCGCTGGTAAAGTACGACCCGGCGAATGCGCAGACCTATCAGCGCAACGCTGAAGCCTATAAGCAGAAGATCACCGCCACCCTCGAACCGCTGCGTAAGCAGGTTGCGGAGATCCCGGAAGATAAACGCTGGATGGTCACCAGTGAAGGGGCGTTCTCCTATCTGGCGCGGGATCTGGGCCTGAAAGAGCTTTATCTGTGGCCGATCAACGCCGATCAGCAGGGCACGCCTCAGCAGGTGCGCAAGGTTATCGATCTGGTGAAAAAACATCGCATCCCGGCGGTGTTCAGCGAAAGTACGGTCTCCGATAAACCCGCGCGCCAGGTGGCACGGGAAACCGATACCCATTACGGTGGCGTGCTGTACGTTGACTCCCTGAGCGCAGAAAACGGCCCGGTGCCGACCTATATCGATCTGTTGAACGTCACGACCCGCACGCTGGTGCAGGGCATCCGTGACGGCATGAAGGAGTAACCATGCAGAAGGGGATTGTCGTAACCGATTTGACCGTGACCTACCGTAACGGTCATACCGCATTGCGTGATGCCTCGTTCAGCGTGCCGGGCGGTTCGATTGCCGCACTGGTCGGCGTGAACGGTTCCGGCAAATCTACGCTGTTTAAGGCGGTGATGGGCTTTGTACGGGCGGCAAGCGGCACGATCACTATTCTGGGATTACCGCCTCACCGGGCGCTCCGTCAGAACCTGGTCGCCTACGTGCCGCAGTCGGAAGAGGTTGACTGGTCGTTCCCGGTGCTGGTGGAAGACGTGGTGATGATGGGCCGCTACGGACATATGGGTTTTTTGCGTCGGCCAAAAGCGCTGGATCGGCAGATCGTCACCGACGCTCTGAAACGGGTGGATATGCTTGAGCTGCGCCATCGGCAGATTGGCGAGCTCTCCGGCGGGCAAAAGAAACGCGTGTTTCTGGCGCGGGCGATTGCCCAGCAGGGCGAGGTGATCCTGCTCGACGAGCCGTTTACCGGCGTGGACGTTAAAACTGAAGCCAGAATTATCACCCTGCTGCGGGAACTGCGCGATGAGGGCAAAACCATGCTGGTATCGACCCACAATTTAGGCTCCGTCTCCGGGTTTTGCGATTACACGGTCATGGTCAAAGGTACCGTGCTGGCAAGCGGCCCGACGGAAACTACCTTTACCGCCGAAAATCTGGAGCGCGCCTTCAGCGGCGTGCTGCGCCACGTGGTGCTCAGCGGCTCTGAAGATCGCATTATTACCGACGATGAACGCCCCTTCGTGACGCACCGTCAGGAGGTAAAATGAGCGTACTTCTGGAACCCTTCGGCTACGAGTACATGCTGAACGCGATGTGGGTTTCGGCGATGGTGGGCGGGCTGTGCGCGTTTCTCTCGTGCTATCTGATGCTAAAAGGCTGGTCGCTGATTGGCGATGCGCTCTCGCACTCCATCGTACCGGGCGTGGCGGGAGCCTACATGCTCGGGCTGCCGTTTTCGCTGGGGGCGTTCCTGTCGGGCGGGCTGGCGGCGGGCAGCATGCTGTTTCTCAACCAGCGCAGCCGCCTGAAAGAGGACGCCATCATCGGGCTGATCTTCTCCTCCTTTTTCGGCCTCGGACTGTTTATGGTCTCACTCAACCCGACCTCGGTGAATATTCAGACTATCGTCCTCGGGAATATCCTCGCCATTGCCCCGGAAGACATCGTCCAGCTGGCGATTATCGGCGTGGTGTCGATGCTTGTTCTGCTGTTCAAATGGAAAGATTTGATGGTGACCTTTTTTGATGAGAACCACGCCCGCGCCATCGGTCTGCGTCCTGAACGTCTGAAGATCCTTTTCTTTACCCTGCTGGCGGTTTCCACCGTGGCTGCGCTGCAAACCGTCGGCGCATTTCTGGTGATCTGTCTGGTGGTCACGCCCGGCGCGACCGCGTGGCTGCTGACCGATCGCTTCCCGCGACTGCTGATGATTGCCGTTGCCATGGGTAGCATTACCAGCTTCCTCGGCGCGTGGGCGAGCTATTATCTCGACGGCGCGACCGGCGGCATTATCGTGGTCGCCCAGACGCTGCTGTTCCTGCTGGCGTTCGTCTTTGCGCCGAAGCACGGGCTGCTCGCCAGCCGCCGCCAGGCGCGTCAGGCGCAGGAGGTCCACCCATGATCGCGCTGCTCCTTGAACCCTTCCAGTTTGCGTTTATGAACAACGCGCTGCTGATTTCACTGCTGGTCGCCGTGCCCTGCGCGCTGCTGTCGGTTTTTCTGGTGCTCAAGGGCTGGGCGCTGATGGGCGACGCCATGAGCCATGCGGTGTTTCCCGGCGTCGTGCTGGCCTGGATGATGGGGCTGCCGCTGGCGCTGGGCGCATTCATTGCCGGTCTGTTCTGCGCGGTCGCCACCGGATACCTGAAAGACAATAGCCGCATCAAGCAGGATACGGTTATGGGGATCGTCTTTTCCGGCATGTTCGGTGCCGGGTTGATCCTCTACATCGCCGTCAAACCCGAGGTGCATCTCGACCATATTCTGTTCGGCGATATGCTGGGTATTAACGGGATGGACATTCTGCAAAGCGGGATTGTGGCGGGACTGATTGCGCTGGTGATTGGCCTGAAGTGGCGGGACTTTTTGCTGTTCTGCTTTGATTATCAGCAGGCGCAGGCGAGCGGGTTGCGCACTCGCTGGCTGCACTATGGATTACTGTGCATGGTTTCGCTGACCATCGTGGCGACGCTGAAAGCGGTGGGGATTATTCTGTCGATTTCGTTGCTTATTGCGCCCGGCGCGGTGGCGGTGCTGATCACCCGGCGCTTCCACATGGCGCTGCTGGTGGCGGTAGCCGTTTCCGCGCTCGTGTCCGTAAGCGGCGTCTATGCGTCATTTTATCTCGACAGCGCGCCTGCCCCGACCATCGTCGTGCTGTTCGCGGTCGTGTTTATCGTGACGTTTGTGGTCACCAGCGTGAAGGCCCGTCGACAGGAGAGTGTGACAGCAGGGTGATCGCCTGTTCGCCGTGCTGTTGCCAGTGAACGGTAAAGGCGGTGCCTTCGGGATAGCCCGCGCGCTGGCAGGTCAATGCCAGCGTAAGCGTCTTATCGACGAGCTGCGTGACGCGGGCGCTGTCAAAACCCATCCAGGCCTGCACCTGCGGAAAGAGGGCTTTGAACAGGCTCTCTTTGGCGCTAAACACCAGCGTCAGGGCGAGGGCGAACGGGTAACCCGAGCGGGAAAGGACGCTCTCTTCCTGCGCATCAATAATGCCGTCTTTGATTTCCCGTGCTTCGTTTTCGGGGAGGATCGTTTCGCAATCAATGCCGATAAGCGCAGGGTGGTCGTGCGTAACGACAGCCATCGCCTGCGTGCCGCTGTGGGTGATGCTGCCGGAAACACCCTGTGGCCAGCGCGGTTCCCCGCTGGGGCCGATGCCGGGTACGGTGTTTCCCGGTAAGGCGTGCGCGGCGGCGATGCGCCCGGCAAGATGCTCGGCTTTGCGTTTGCGTCCGGCGTTTGAAAGCTCTGCGTGATGGGGAAGCCAGAGGAGATCGGCGTCGGTAAAAGTGGTGGGGTCGAAGGTGACCCGGTGAACGGTGCGGTCGGCGAGAATGAACGTGCTGTGGGTTGCGTGCATGGTTTCCCCTCACCCTGACCCTCTCCCCGGAGGGGAGAGGGAAGGTTTACTTCAGTGCCTTAAAAATGCGTATTCACACTCATATACCACGTGCGACCCGGCTCATTATACGTATACGCTCCCGCACCGTACATATACGCGCCGGTGGTGGCATTCCCCGTGGTTTGGGCATTACCCGCACGCCACTGGCGCTTGTCGAAGACGTTATCCACGCCGCCGGTCAGGCTGACGTTTTTGGTCACGTCCCAGGTCGCGCTCAGGCCAACGATGCTGTACGGGCTAACTTCGTCTTTCTCAGACCCGCTCACCGGTTCACCCTTGTAGTTGTACTTCTTCGGCTGCTGCTTGCCGTACCAGGTGAAGGTCGACTGCAGCGACACATCCTGATGCACCTGCCAGCTCAGGGTCGAGTTTAGCGTGTACTCCGGAATGATCGACAGACGGTCGCCGGTCTCCTTGTTCTTACTCTGCAGCATGTAAGTGATGTTATTGGTCCAGTTGATCGTGTCGCTGACCGGCACGTTCAGGGAGCCTTCCAGCCCTTCAACCACCGCTTTCGGGACGTTTTCCCACTGGTAAATATCCGTCTGCACCTTACCGGAAGAGGTGTGGCCAATTGGCGCATAGCCCGCTTCAATCTTGTCGCGGTAGTCGTTGCGGAACCAGGTCACGCCCGCCAGCCAGCCGTCGCGTTTCCACTCCAGACCGATCTCTTTGTTGATACTGGTTTCGGCTTTCAGATCGTCGTTGCCCATCATGTAGCAGCCGACGCCGTCGCCGCTTGCGTAGCAACCCTGGCCTTTACTGTAGAGCAGATAGTTCGGGTTGGTCTGATACAGGCTTGGCGCTTTGTAAGCCCGCGCGATACCCATCTTCAGCGTGAAGTCATCCCCCAGACCTTGCGACAGGTTAAGCGACGGGCTCCAGTTATTGCCGACGATGGTGTGGTGATCGAAGCGCAGGGCAGGGGTCAGCATGGTGCTGTCGGTCAGCTCCATGTTGTTCTCCGCAAACAGGGAGAAAATCTCCGCCGAGGTGTACGGACTACGGTCGTTGCTCATGCCCGGAATGGTGCCGCCCTGCTGGGTTTGCGTGAAGGAGGTCGAATCCTTCATGCGCTGCTGGTTCCACTCGGTGCCCAGGGTCAGATTCTGGTTAACGAGGAAATCAATCGGCAGATTGATTTCGCTGTGCAGCATCACGTCGGCCAGATCGGTGTCGCTGAATTTATCGCTATTAAACAGACCTTCCGTCCCGCCAGCCAGCCCTTCGCCCAGACGGGAGTTGCGGGTGTGTTCGTACTGCGCCCAGTTGCTGGTGGTAATGCCGTTATCCCAGCCACCGTTCCAGGTCACCGCGAAGTTCTGGCGATAAATACGGTTGGTCTCTTTGCCGTAGTTTTTCTTCACCAGCGCGTTGTCGTTATTGGTGTTCTGCGTGTCGCCCGCATAAAGGTTGTTCTGGCGGCTATAGCCTGCTTCAAACTCCAGGGACTGCATGGGGGCGAAGTCCCAGCGCACGACGCCGTTGATGTCTTTGTTCTCTACACCTTCACGACCTGCGGGCAGGGTGTTGGCGTAGGCGCCGGTACGGTCAGACTGATGGCCCTGGTTGATGTCCCACGCGTCGGCCTGGGTTTTGTCCAGGTTACCGAACATGCGGAAGCTGAAATCGCCGCCCAGCGGGCCGCTCAGGCTGAAGTTGGTGCGCTTAGTGGAACCTTCGTCTTTATGTTCCGGCGCATTCAGGTAGGTATTCCAGGAGCCGTGCCACTGGTCGTCGAATTTTTTGGTGATGATGTTGACCACGCCACCTGCCGCGCCGTTGCCGTAGCGGGCGGCCGCCGGACCACGGATCACTTCGATGCGCTCGATCATCTCCGGCGGTACCCAGCCGGTATCGCCCCGCGTATCACGCTCGCCGCGCCAGCCCAGACGGATGGAGTTACGGCTGGTAACCGGTTTACCGTCGATCAGGATCAGGGTGTTTTCCGGGCCCATGCCGCGGATATCAATCTGACGGTTATTCCCGCGCTGGCCGCTGGTGGAGTTACCGGTGAGGTTCACGCCCGGCATGGTGCGGATGATTTCCGACACGTCGCGCGCGGGCGGGTTTTTACGGATCTCATCGGCGGTGATGGTCGATACGCCCGGCGCCTGCAAATTTTGCTCGGCGGCGGTGATCACCATCGTGTCTTCGTGCTGCGCGGAGGCGGCGTTGTCGTCTGCCATGGCGGGCAGCGCGACGCCATAAATCCCTAAATTGACCAGCAAGGCCAGAGAGTGAATCTTCTTATTCATTGTACGTCCCGCTTTTATGGTTATTCATGAACGCGCTTCCCACAGCGCGGGCATTACGCTATTGCAAATGCAAATAGTTATCAATAATATTATCAATAAAATTTGTCCTGAAACAAAAAAGACTGTTAAACATGAGGTTATAAGGGTGACGGCGTTAACAACGGGCAGTGAAGCGTGGTGGCAGTCGAAAAGTGGGCCTGACTTGAAACCTGAAAACGGTAAATTTCGCGTCACGTTCTGGTGGCGCGATCCGAACGGAACGCAGACGTCGTCACCGATTAAACACGTCTGGCTCAATATCACCGGCGTGACAGATCACCATCAAAATGCCCGTCCGCAGTCCCTCAAACGCATCCCGGATACCGACGTCTGGCAGTGGGAGGGAGAGTTCAGCCCCGCGTGGCGGGGGAGCTACTGTTTTATCCCTTCCGTGAATGAAAACGATTTTGCCGACGCGGTGTTTGAAGGCGAGAGTCCGGACCGTATGGCGCTGCGCGAAGGCTGGGGTAAATTGCTGCCGCACGCGGTTTCCGACCCGCTTAACCCGCAGAGCTGGCGCGGTGGCCGCGGTCATGCCGTTTCGGCGCTGGAAATGCCGGGCGCACCCGTTCAGCCAGGCTGGGATCGTCCTGATACGCCCCACCACGCGCCGGTCTGCATTGATTGGGAAAGCGCACGCCTGAAAAACCGCCGCCGAGTCTGGATTTTTACCACCGGGGAGGAAAACCCCGAGCGCCCGCTGGCGGTGCTGCTTGATGGCCAGTTCTGGGCCGAAAGCATACCCGTCTGGCCCGCGCTGGCCGCGCTTACCCGTGAAGGCAAACTGCCCCCGGCGGTCTATGTCTTAATTGATGTGATTGATACCGCACACCGCAGCCGCGAGCTGCCCTGCAACCCCGATTTCTGGCTGGCGGTGCAGGAAGAACTCCTCCCACACATACAATGCATTGCCCCCTTCAGCGACCGCGCCGACCGTACCGTGGCGGCGGGTCAGAGCTTCGGCGGCCTTTCCTCCCTTTATGCAGGCCTCAACTGGCCGCAGCGCTTTGGCTGCGTGCTCAGTCAGTCCGGTTCCTACTGGTGGCCGCACCGCGGCGCACAGCAGGAGGGGCTACTCATCGGGCAGCTTAAAGCGGGTGAAAAAACCGCACGCGGACTGCGCATCGTCCTTGAGGCCGGGCGCAACGAACCGCTTATCTTCCGCGTGAATCAGGCGATTTACGCCGAATTGCACGCGCAGCAGGTTTACTGGCGTCAGGTTGACGGCGGACACGACGCGCTTTGCTGGCGCGGTGGGCTGACGCAGGGGCTGATGACCCTCTGGCAGCCACTTATTCAATAACGGAGTCTGTATGGAATTCAGCAATCCTTTCGATAATCCGCAGGGACAGTTTGTCATTTTGCAAAACGACCAGGGGCAGTACAGCCTGTGGCCGCAGCAGTGCGAATTGCCCGCGGGCTGGCGCGTGGTATGCGAAGCGCAGTCTCAGGACGTGTGCCAGCAGTGGCTGGCGGAACACTGGCAGACGCTTGAGCCGTCGTATTTTGCGGGGGAAAACACATGAGCCGTCTTCCGCTTGTCGCCGCTCAGCCGGGTATCTGGATGGCGGAGCAGTTGTCCGCGCTGCCAAATGCCTGGAGCGTGGCGCACTACACTGAGCTAAAGGGCGATATCGACGCGCCGTTGCTGGCAAAAGCCATTGCTGAAGGCATGATGCAGGCCGATACCCTGCGGATGCGTTTTGCCGAAGATAACGGTGAGGTGTGGCAGTGGGTGGATGAAACCGTCATGCTGCCGGAACCGTCCATCGTTCGCGTGGACTCTCATGATGCCGCCGTGGCGCTGATGGAAGCCGATCTCAACCAGAACCTGCGCGTCGACAGCGGTCAACCGCTGGCGTTTCATCTGCTGATTCAGGTGGGGGAAGAACGCTGGTACTGGTATCAGCGTTATCATCACTTAGTGGTGGATGGCTTCAGTTTCCCGGCGATTACCCGCCAGATTGCCGCCATTTATGCCGCATGGAAAAAGGGCGACCCCACGCCGCCATCTCCTTTTTCACCCTTCGCCGAAGTGGTGGAAGAGTATCAGCGCTATCGTGAAAGCGAGGCGTATGCACGCGACGGTGACTTCTGGGCAGCGCAGCGCAGACAGCTTCCTCCTCCGGTCTCTCTTTCTTCCGCGCCGCTGCCGGGGCGCGCCACGACAACTGACATCCTGCGCCTGAAAATCGTCGCCGAAAGCAGCGCGTTTAGCCAGCTTGCGCAGGCTGCAGGGCAGGTTCAGCGTACCGATCTGGCGCTTGCGCTGGTCGCGCTGTGGCTGGGCCGCCTGACCGGGCGTCTGGACTACGCCGCCGGGTTTATCTTTATGCGCCGCATGGGCTCCGTCGCGCTGACCGCAACCGGACCGGTGCTCAACGTTCTGCCGCTGGCGGTGAATATCGATCCGCAGGAGAGCCTGCCTGGGCTGGCGCTGCGTCTGGCGAGCCAGCTGAAAAAAATGCGCCGCCATCAGCGCTACGACGCGGAGCAAATTCTCCGCGACAGCGGTAAGGCGGCGGGTGATGAAGCCCTGTTTGGCCCGGTGCTGAACGTTAAGGTGTTCGATTATCAACTGGAACTCGACGGCGTAGAGGCCATCACCCACACGCTGGCGACCGGACCGGTGAACGATCTCGAGCTGGCCTTGTTCCCGGACGAGCAGGGCGGATTAAGCATTGAAATTCTCGCCAGCAAACAGCGTTACGATGAAACAACGCTGAAGGGTCACGTCGCGCGCCTGAACGCGATGCTGGTGCAGTTTGCCGCTAACCCGGACCTGCGATGTGGGGAAGTGGAAACCGTGTCAGAGCAAGAGTACGCGCAGCTTGCGCGCATCAATGACACCGGGCTGGCGCTACCCTCCACCACGCTCGCGGAGCTGGTGGCGGAACAGGCGAGCAGGACGCCGGACGCCCCCGCGCTGGCGGATGCGCACATCGAGCTGAACTACCGCCAGATGCGCGTGCAGGTGGTCGCGCTGGCAAACCTGCTGCGTGCGCGCGGCGTGAAGCCGGGCGACAGCGTGGCGGTGGCCCTCCCGCGTTCGGTATTCCTGACGCTGGCCCTGCACGGCATTGTGGAAGCCGGCGCCGCGTGGTTACCGCTGGACACCGGTTACCCGGACGACCGCCTGCGGATGATGCTGGAGGACGCAAAGCCGTCCCTGCTGATTACCACCGATGAGCAGCTTCCGCGCTTTAGCGAACTGCCCATAGCTTCGTTTAGTTACAACATGCTTTTGCCTGCTGCGGGTACTGAGCCTCTGCGCGTGGCGAAACCGGAGCAGACGGCGTACATCATTTTTACCTCGGGTTCAACCGGGCGTCCGAAAGGGGTGATGGTTGGGCATACCGCCATCGTTAACCGCCTGAAGTGGATGCAGAACCACTACCCGCTGACAGCGAATGACGTGGTGGCGCAGAAAACGCCGTGCAGTTTTGACGTCTCGGTCTGGGAGTTCTGGTGGCCGTTTATCGCCGGGGCGAAGCTGGTGATGGCCGAGCCGGACGCGCACCGGGACCCGCAGGCGATGCAGAGCTTCTTCGCCCGGTATGGCGTCACGACGACCCACTTTGTGCCGTCGATGCTGGCGGCGTTTGTCGCCTCGCTGACGCCGGAAAACGTCTACTGCTGCAGGACGCTTAAGCAGGTGTTCTGCAGCGGCGAAGCGCTGCCGACCGGGCTGTGCCGCGAGTGGCAACAGCTCACCCGTGCGCCGCTGCACAACCTCTACGGCCCGACCGAAGCGGCGGTGGACGTGAGCTGGTATCCGGCGTTTGGCCCTGAGCTGGCGGCCGTTGAAGGCAATAGCGTGCCGATTGGTTTCCCGGTGTGGAACACGGGGCTGCGCATTCTGGATGCAATGATGCGCCCGGTGCCGTTCGGCGTGGCGGGGGATCTGTATCTCACCGGCATTCAGCTGGCGCAGGGATATCTGGGGCGTCCGGATCTCACCGCCAGCCGCTTTATCGCCGACCCGTTCGCGCCGGGCGAGCGGATGTATCGCACCGGTGACGTCGCCCGCTGGCTGGATAACGGGGCGGTAGAATATCTGGGCCGCAGCGATGATCAGCTAAAAATTCGCGGCCAGCGTATTGAGTTGGGCGAAATCGACCGGGCGATGCTGTCGCTGCCGGACGTGGCGCAGGCCGTGGCGCATGCCTGCGTGTTCAACCAGGCGGCGGCAACGGGGGGCGATGCCCGCCAGCTGGTGGGATACGTTGTCTCCGAATCCGGTTTACCGCTGGATCGTGATGCGCTGCTGGAATCGCTGAAGGCGCAGCTTCCGCCGCATATGGTGCCGGTGGTGCTGCTGCAACTCAGCGCGCTGCCGCTCAGCGCGAACGGCAAACTCGACCGCAAGGCGCTGCCGCTGCCGGAGTTGACCAGCAAAACCACCGGACGCGCGCCGAAAACGGACACCGAAATCGCCGTGGCGCAGGCGTTTGCCGCGCTGCTGGGTTGCGAGGTGAACGATATCGAAGCCGATTTCTTTGCCCTCGGTGGCCACTCGCTGCTGGCGATGCGGCTGGCGGCGCAGCTCAGCCGCACGTTCGCCCGCAAGGTCACGCCGGGGCAGATTATGGTCGCCTCGACGGTGAGCAAGCTCAGTGCGCTGCTGGACTTAAAAATGAACGACGAGCAGGTGCAGCGTCTGGGGTATGAAGCCGTTCTGCCGCTGCGTGAAAGCCATGGCCCGACGCTGTTCTGCTTCCATCCGGCGTCCGGTTTTGCCTGGCAGTTCAGCGTGCTGGCGCGCCACCTCAGCCCGCACTGGTCTATCACCGGCATTCAGTCTCCCCGACCGGAAGGGCCGATGCAGCAGTGTGCGGATCTGGATGGGGTGATTGATCATCACCTGAATACGCTCCGTAAGCAGCAGCCGCAGGGGCCGTATTATTTGTTCGGCTATTCCCTCGGCGGCACGCTGGCGCAGGCTATTGCCGCTCGTTTGCGCGCGCAGGGTGAAGAGGTGGCGTTCCTTGGCCTGCTGGATACCTGGCCACCGGAAACCCAGAACTGGGCGGAGAAAGAGGCCAACGGCCTCGACCCGGCAGTGCTGGCGGAAATTGAGCGCGAGCGGCAGGCGTTTATCGCCGCGCAGCAGGGGCAGGGCAGCAGCGAGCTGTTTGGCGCCATCGAGGGCAACTACGCCGATGCGGTGCGCCTGCTCACCACGGCGCACAGCGCGCGGTTTGACGGCAAAGCGACGCTGTTTGTCGCCGAGCGCACGCGCACGATGGATCCGCAGATCGCCTGGGCACCGTGGGTTGCGGAGCTTGAGGTACATAGCCAGGATTGCGCCCACGTGGATATCATTTCGCCGCAGGCGTTTGAGAAGATTGGGCCGGTATTGAAAGGGATATTGGGGTAACGTCAAAAGCGCCGGGTGGCGGCTACGCCTTACCCGGCCTACGGATCCGTGGTTGATGTTTGTTGGGTTTGCTCCCTCTCCCTGTGGGAGAGGGTTGGGGTGAGGGCATCAAACCGCACGTTTTCCAAGCGGCACCACCAGCGGCGTCCCCGCCACCGGATCGTCAATAATCATGCAGCGCATACCGTAGATCTGCGCGATCAGATCCGGCGTCACAATCTCCTTCGGCGCGCCCTGCGCCACAATTTCACCGTCGCGCAAGGCAATCAGATGCGTCGCGTAGCGGCACGCCTGGTTCAAATCATGGAGCACCGCCGCCAGCGTATATCCTTGGGTGCGGTTCAGCTCGCTCAGCAGCTCCAGCAGGTCAATTTGATGGCTGATATCCAGCCACGTTGTTGGCTCGTCCAGCAGCATGATGGAGGTTTCCTGCGCTAACACCATCGCAATCCAGGCGCGCTGGCGCTGGCCCCCGGAAAGGGTGTCGACGCTTTGTTGGGCGAGAGCGGTAATCCCCGTCGCCTGCATCGCGCGGTTTACCGCTTCATCGTCCTCTTTACGCCAGCGGGTAAACAGCGGCTGGTGCGGATAGCGCCCGCGCGAGACCAGTTCCTGCACCGTGATGTCCCCCGGCGTGGTGGCGTTTTGCGCCAGCAGCCCGATGCGCCTGGCCACCTCTTTGCTGGCGAAGCGCTGGATCTGCTCTCCGTCCAGAAACACGCTGCCCTCAACCGGGGTCATCAGGCGGCTCAGCGTGCGCAGCAAGGTTGATTTGCCGCAGCCGTTCGGGCCGATAATCGCCGTGAAGTGGCCGTCCGGAATAGCGACGGTTAAATCACGGGCAATGATTTTTTTGCCGTAGCCAAGGGTAAGGTTTTCGCCGCGCAAGCGGGTTGTTGTGTCTGTCATTTCTTGCGTGACTCCTGAACGAGCAAGACGATGAGGTAAATCCCGCCGAGGCTGACGGTTATCACGCCCACCGGCAGTTGATAGGGCATAAACAGCCGCTGGGCGCAGAGATCGGCGGCCAGCAGTAACAGCGATCCGCACAGCGCCGCCTGGGTTAATCCCCAGCGCGCGGTGCCGCTAAGACGCCGGGCGATGTGCGAGGCGACAAGCGCAATAAAGGATATCGGCCCGGCGATGGCGGTGGAGGCGGCGGTCAGTAATACGGCCACCAGCATCAGCATCAGGCGCGAGCGCTCAACGCTCACGCCCAGCGCGCAGGCGCTGTCGTCGCCCATCTCCAGCAGCCGCATGCGGCGCACCAGCAGCAGCGCGCCGATAAACATCAGCAAAATCAACGGTGCGGCGGGCCAGGTTTTGCCCCACGTCAGGCCGTTGAGTGAACCGGCATACCACAGCCCGGCGGAGATCGCGGTGTCCAGCGAGGCCTGCAGTAACAGCCAGGTGTTAAAGGCCATCAACATAGCGCGCACGCCAATACCGATGATGATCAGGCGGAAGGTATCGATGCCGTTGCGCCAGGCAAGGAGCCAGATAACCAGCGACGTCAGAATACCGCCCGCCATCGCCGTAAAGGTGATGGCTGTCAGGTGCTGGCCGAACAGCACCATCGCCACCAGTACGCCACTCCAGGCTCCGGTATTCAGGCCCATTACGTCCGGGCTGCCGAGCGGGTTGCGCATCAGCGACTGGAAAATCGCGCCGCTGACCCCGAGCGCTGCGCCCACCAGAATCGCCATCGCCACCCGCGGCAGTCGCCATTCGGTGACCACCAGGGTGATATTGCGCGGGGCGCTGCCCGTGAGGGCGTGGAAGACCTGCACGAAATCGAGCGTGACCGCACCGCTTTGCAGGCTCCAGACCGCCAGCATAACCGTGGCGATAACCAGCAGAGATACGCTGGTTATTAAACGACGGGTCAGAACCCTCATGCGCCACCTCCGCGTCTGCGTCGGACCAGGACGATCAGCACCGGCGCGCCGATAAAGGCGCTGACCACCGAAACGCGCAGTTCGCCTGGCACCAGTAGACGGCCGAGCACATCGGCAAACAATAGCAGGGCCGGGGTGGCAAGCAAGGTGACCGGCAATGACCAGCGGTGATCGGCCCCCACCAGCCAGCGCGCCATGTGCGGCATCATCAGGCCGATAAAGGCAATCGGGCCGACCACGGCGGTCGCGCAGCCGCACAGGACGGTGATGGCGAGCAGGCCAACCAGCTGCGTGCGCGCCACGCGGTTGCCGAGTGCGGTCGCGGTGTCGCTGCCAAGACTGAGGCTGTTGAGCGCCCGGCTTAACAACAGCGCCACGGCGGCGGCGATAATGACCGGGAGCGCCACCACTTTCAGCGTGTCGAGAGTACGGATATCCAGCGAGCCGGCCTGCCAGAAGCGCAACTGGTCGTAGACGTCCGGGTTGAGCAGGGCTATGCCGTTGGATACGCCTTCCAGCACCGCTGCGAGCGCTACGCCAGCCAGCGTCAGGCGTACCGGGCTTAGCTGTCCGCCGCCCTGACTGCCGGTAAACGCGACCACCAGCGAGGCGGCCAGCGCGCCGCAAAAGGCCATCACCAGTTGCTCAGAAGGTGACGTCAATCCGAACAGCGCCGCGCCGAGCACGATGGCAAAGCTGGCGCCAGAGTTCACGCCGAGAATGCCGGGGTCCGCCAGCGGGTTACGGGTGAGGGTTTGCATCAGGGCCCCGGCAAGACCGAGGGCACCACCGGCCAGCAGTCCGGCGAGAGTTCGGGGCAGACGAGCGTCTAGCACGATAACGCAGTCGGCGCTCTGGCAGCTTCCGGAGAACGCATCGACAATAACGGATGCGGGCAGGGACTTCGCGCCGACCAGCAGACTGAGTGCAATCGCAAGGATCAACAGCAGCAATAATACGGGCACGGCAATGGCGCGCACCGCAGAAGAGGAAAACGACATAGCAACATCCATGATTTGATAATGATAGTGATTATCGTTATCTATCTTATTTGGCTATGTTAGCATGTGCGCCCATGGAATGGGTAGAAATAGACTCAAGGCTTTGTCATGAATCAAAAATCCTGGCTGCTCAACCTCAGCCTGCTCAAAACGCACCCGGCGTATCGCGCCGTTTTTATTGCGCGCTTTATCTCCATTTTGTCCCTCGGGCTGCTCGGCGTGGCGGTGCCGGTCCAGATCCAGGCCATGACGCACTCCAGCTGGCTGGTGGGGTTATCGGTTACGTTAACCGGCAGCGCAATGTTTATCGGCCTGATGGTCGGCGGCGTGCTGGCGGACCGCTACGAGCGTAAAAAACTGATCCTGCTGGCGCGCGGCACCTGTGGCGTGGGCTTTATCGGGCTGTGTATTAACGCTTTGCTGCCGGAGCCGTCGCTGATGGCAATTTACGCCCTGGGGCTGTGGGACGGTTTTTTTGCCTCGCTAGGCGTGACGGCGCTGCTGGCGGCGACGCCTGCGCTGGTGGGGCGTGAGAATCTGATGCAGGCGGGGGCGATCACCATGCTCACCGTGCGCCTCGGCTCGGTGATTTCGCCGATGGTGGGTGGCCTGCTACTGGCCACCGGCAACGTGGCGTGGAACTACGGGCTGGCAGCGGCGGGAACCTTCATTACCACGTTGACGCTGCTGCGCCTGCCGTTGCTGCCACCTCCGCCGCAGCCGCGTGAGCATCCGCTGAAGTCCCTGATGGCGGCCATTCGTTTTCTGTTCAGCAACCCGCTGATTGGCGGCATTGCGCTGCTCGGTGGCCTGCTGACCATGGCAAGCGCGGTGCGCGTGTTGTACCCGGCGCTGGCGGGCGAGTGGCAGATGAGCGCCTCGGAAATCGGTATTCTCTACGCGGCCATTCCGCTCGGCGCGGCGTGCGGCGCGTTGACCAGCGGTCATCTGGCGCAGAGCGCGCGTCCGGGGCTGATTATGCTGCTTGCCACGCTGGCCTCGTTTGTTGCCATTGGCTTCTTCAGCCTGATGCCGGTGTGGGCGCTCGGGGTGATGTGTCTGACGATTTTTGGCTGGCTGAGCGCCATCAGCTCGCTTTTACAGTACACCCTGATCCAGACCCAGACGCCGGAGGGGATGCTCGGGCGCATTAACGGTTTGTGGACCGCGCAGAACGTGACGGGGGATGCGATCGGTGCGGCGATCCTTGGCGGACTGGGAGCCGTCATGAGCCCGGTGGCCTCGGCGAGCAGCAGCGGGTTAGTGTTAGCCGTTGTTGGCGTGATTTTATTGGCGGTTTTGGTGGAGTTGCGTCGGTTCAGGCAGGAGAGTGCTCCGGTGTGATTTGCCGGGTGGCGGCTGCGCCTTACCCGGCCTACATTTTGCACCCGTAGGCCCGGTAAGCGAAGCGCCACCGGGCGCAGTTATTACCTGAAAATTGCCTCTAAACGCTGTAACACCAACATCGCGCTGTAATAATCCAGGCGGAACGTCTCCGTTCCCAGCGCCCAGACGCGCTTGTTCTGCACAGCTGGCAGATGCGCCAGCAGCGGGTTGGCGTAGATCGCATCCACGTCTTTCTGGTCGCCGGCAAAGACAAACAGCCCTTCGCCGTTTAGCCCCGTCCCCAGGTTTTCCCCGCCCAACTGAATAATGTCGTGGCGTTTCCCCTGGCTTTTCGAGGTATGCAACCCGGCAGGCAGGTCCGCCAGCGTAAAGCCCAGCTGGTGCAGAAGCTTGCCCTGGGCCGATTCCGTGGTCCACAGGTTCGCCGTGTGTGCGGCAGCGGTATAGACGATGGCGTTCACTGGCTGCGGCGGCAGCGTCATCTGCTGCTTCACCTGGGCGAGCTGTTCATCAAATGCGGCAATGCGCTCGGCGGCCTGCTTTTCGTGTCCGGTCATCGTGCCCAGCTGCGTCAGCAGTTCCTGCCAGCTTTTGTCGTCGTAGTTGATGATAAGCGTGGGTGCGATGGCCGAGAGCTGATCGTACAGCGCCAGCGCCGAATCCCCGCCGGTGGCGCTGATCAAAATCAGATCCGGCATTTGGGCGGCCACCGCCTCTGCGCTGGGTTCACCAATATACAGCCGCGCAACCTTACGCTGTTTCGCAATGTCTCCCCACTGGCGCAGGAAACCCTGCGCATCCGCGACGCGGTTATTCGGCGTGGTCGCACCGCTGGCGATAACCGGCGCATCAATTGCCAGCAGGGAGCCGGTCAGGGTCACGCTGGTGGAGACAATGCGCGTCGGTTTGTGCTCAAGGGTATGAACGCCACGGCTGTCGGTGACCTGACGCGGCCAGTCGGCGGCAATCGATGAGGTAACGCCTAAAACAAATACGCCTGTTAAAAAAAGGGCATTACGGAAAAGGGCGGGAAGATTCACAGCTCGGCATCCTGTTTTTGTTGAAGATAATGCTTCTCATTTTCATGGTTGCCGGGAAGGGATGCAAGCGTTTGTCGCATAAGTTATTTGTCCGACGGTTGACAGCGGGGCGCTGTGGGATTAGGTTAGCCGACGAAAATATAAATGATAATCATTATTGCTTCTTTTATCGTTTGTGGAGGATGATATGGACACGTCCCTGGCTGAGGAAGTTCAGCACACCGCGACCACGCTGCTATCAGACAGCTTTTTCTTTATGTCGCCTTACCGCAGTTTTACCACCTCCGGCTGTTTTGCCCGCTTCAGTGAACCCGCCGTCGGCGGCGACGATCCGGCAGGTCACTTCCAGCAAAAATTAGCCCAGGCTTTCCGGAATGCGAAAGCCAGCGGCATTGCCCATCCGGTGATGGTGGGTGCCATTCCCTTTGATACCCGCAAGCCGTCGTCGCTGTTTATTCCGCAACGCTGGCAGACCTTTTCCCGTCCTGCGCGTCAGCAATCCGCACGTTATTTCTCCGGTTCACAGGCGCTGAAGGTGCAACAACGCACCGAGATCCCTGCGCAGTCCGTGTTTGAAGAGATGGTCGCGCGTGCAGCGTCGCTCACCGCCACCCCGCAGGTGAACAAGGTGGTGTTGTCGCGCCTGATTGATATCGCGGCTGACAAAAAGCTGGACAGCGGCGCCCTGATAGAGCGCCTTATCGCCCAGAATCCGGCCAGTTTTAACTTCCACGTACCGCTGGAGGACGGGGGCGTGCTGCTCGGCGCCAGCCCGGAACTGCTGCTGCGTAAAGAGGGCGCGCACTTTAGCTCGCTGCCGCTGGCAGGCTCCGCGCGTCGTCAGCCGGACGACGTATTGGATCGCGAGGCGGGTAATAAGCTGCTGGCGTCCGAAAAAGATCGCCACGAGCACGACCTGGTCACCCAGGCGATGAAAGCGATTCTGGAACCGCGCAGCCATCACCTGAGCATGCCGTCTTCTCCGCAGCTCATTACCACGCCAACGCTGTGGCACCTGGCAACGCCGGTGGAGGGCGAGGCGCGTGAAAACGAGAACGCCCTGACGCTGGCCTGCCTGCTGCACCCGACGCCTGCCCTGAGCGGCTTCCCGCATCAGGCGGCGAAAGCGCTGATTGCCGAGCTGGAACCGTTTGATCGCGAGCTGTTCGGCGGCATCGTCGGCTGGTGCGACAGCGAAGGGAACGGCGAGTGGGTGGTGACCATCCGCTGCGCGCGGCTGCATAACAATACCGTTCGCCTGTTTGCCGGCGCGGGCATTGTGCCTGCCTCCTCTCCGGTGGGCGAATGGCGTGAAACCGGTGTGAAGCTTTCCACCATGCTCAACGTGTTTGGTTTGCACTAAGGAAGACTGATGACCATTCCCTTTACCCGCTGGCCGGAGGATTTTGCCCGTCGCTACCGAGAAAAAGGCTACTGGCAGGATCTGCCGCTGACCCACATCCTGACGGACCATGCGGACAGCGATGCCGCGGCGATTATCGACGGCGATCGGCGTATCACCTATCGTAACTTTAATCAGGCGGTGAACAACCTCGCGTCCGCACTTCAGGCGCAGGGGCTGCACCGTGGCGAGACCGCACTGGTACAGCTCGGCAACGTGGCCGAGTTCTACATGACCTTCTTTGCGCTGCTGCAAATCGGCGTCGCGCCGGTCAACGCGCTCTTTAGCCATCAGCGCAGCGAACTGAACGCCTACGCTATGCAGATCAAACCCGCCGTGCTGATTGCCGATCGCGATCACGCGCTGTTTGCGGACGATGATTTCCTCAACACCTTCGTGGATACGCATCGGTCGGTACGCGTCGTGCTCCTGCGCGGCGATAAGGGCGAACACGCCCTGGACGCGGCGATTGCCCGCCCGGCGGACAACGTCATCCCGAACCCGACGCCCGCCGATGAAGTGGCCTTCTTTCAGCTTTCCGGGGGGAGCACCGGCACGCCGAAGCTGATCCCGCGCACGCACAACGATTACGACTACAGCATCCGCCGCAGCAACGAGATTTGCGGCATTACCGCGAAGACCCGTTATCTGAACGCGCTACCCGCAGCACATAACTACGCCATGAGTTCGCCGGGATCGTTAGGCGTTTTCACGGCGGGTGGCTGTGTGGTGTTAGCGAGCGACCCGAGCGCCACGCTCTGCTTCCCGTTAATTGAGCAACATCAGATCAACGTCACCTCGCTGGTGCCACCGGCGGTCAGCCTGTGGCTGCAGGCGATTGCCGACGGCGCGGGGAACGCACAGCTTAAATCTCTCAAGCTCCTGCAGGTGGGCGGTGCGCGCCTTTCCGCCACGCTTGCCGCGCGCATTCCGGCGGAAATCGGCTGTCAGCTTCAGCAGGTGTTTGGCATGGCGGAAGGGCTGGTGAACTACACCGCGCTCGACGACGCGCCGGAACGCATCATCAATACCCAGGGCCGCCCGATGTGTCCGGACGACGAAGTGTGGGTGGCAGATGAACACGGCAATCCGCTGCCGCGCGGGGAAGTCGGGCGTCTGATGACGCGCGGGCCGTACACCTTCCGCGGCTATTTTAACAGCCCGGAACACAACGCCAGCGCTTTCGACGCTGAGGGTTTTTACTGCTCCGGCGATCTGATCGCCATCGACGAGCAGGGTTACATCACCGTGCAGGGGCGCGAGAAAGATCAGATCAACCGCGGCGGAGAGAAGATCGCCGCGGAAGAGATCGAAAACCTGCTGCTGCGCCATGGGTCGGTGATCCACGCAGCGCTGGTGAGCATGGAGGACAGCCTGCTGGGCGAAAAGAGCTGCGCGTATCTGGTGGTGAAAAAGCCCCTGCGCGCGGTCGAGGTGCGCCGCTTCCTTCGCGAGGAGGGCGTTGCCGAGTTTAAACTGCCGGACCGCGTGGAGAGCGTGGATGCGCTCCCGCTGACGCCGGTCGGCAAAGTCGATAAGAAACAGTTGCGCCTGTGGCTGGCTGAACGGGCACAGGGCTGAGGAACAGAGTATGGCCATTCCAAAATTAACCGCTTACGCGCTGCCGACCGCTGCAGAACTGCCAGCCAATAAAGTGAACTGGGCGTTCGAGCCAGAACGTGCCGCGCTGCTGATCCACGACATGCAGGAGTATTTCCTGAATTTCTGGGGCGAAAACAGCGCCATGATGCAACAGGTGGTCGCGAATATCGCCAGACTTCGCGCGTACTGCAAAGCGCACAATATTCCGGTGTACTACACCGCGCAGCCAAAAGAGCAGAGCGATGAGGACCGCGCCCTGCTGAACGACATGTGGGGGCCGGGCCTGACCCGCTCGCCGGACCAGCAGCGTATTGTGGCCGAACTGACGCCGGACGAAGCGGACACCGTGCTGGTGAAGTGGCGCTATAGCGCGTTCCATCGTTCGCCGCTGGAGCAGATGCTGAAAGAGACCGGCCGCAACCAGCTGCTGATTACCGGCGTGTACGCCCACATCGGCTGTATGACCACTGCGACCGATGCCTTTATGCGCGACATCAAGCCGTTCTTTATCGCCGACGCGCTGGCGGATTTCACCCGCGACGAGCACCTGATGTCCCTCAACTACGTTGCCGGGCGTTCAGGCCGCGTGGTGATGACCGACGAGCTGCTGCCGTCCATTCCGGCAACGAAAACGGCGCTGCGCGCGCTGATTCTGCCTTTGCTCGACGAGTCCGACGAGCCGATGGATGATGAAAACCTGATCGACTACGGTCTGGATTCGGTGCGCATGATGGCGCTCGCCGCCCGCTGGCGCAAAGTGCATGGCGATATCGACTTCGTGATGCTGGCCAAAAATCCTACCCTCGACGCCTGGTGGGCGCTGCTCTCCCGCGAGGTGAAGTGATGTCGGGATTCTATTTCAGCGGCAAAACCGTCTGGGTGACGGGCGCGGGGAAGGGGATAGGCTACGCAACCGCGCTGGCGTTTGTTGACGCGGGCGCACAGGTGACCGGGTTCGATCTGGCCTTCCCGCAGGACGACTACCCCTTCGCGACTGAAACGCTGGACGTAGCAAATGCCGCGCAGGTGAGTGACGTGTGTGGCCGCGTGCTGGCTTCGCTTGAACGCCTGGACGTGCTGGTCAACGCGGCGGGTATTCTGCGTATGGGGGCGACGGACCAGCTCTCGCAGGAGGACTGGCAGCAGACCTTCGCGGTTAACGTTGGCGGCGCGTTCAACCTGTTCCAGCAGACGATGGGCCAGTTTCGCCGTCAGCAGGGCGGGGCGATCGTCACCGTCGCCTCTGACGCGGCACATACGCCGCGTATCGGGATGAGCGCCTACGGCGCCTCGAAAGCGGCACTGAAAAGCCTCGCCCTGACCGTCGGCCTGGAGCTGGCGGGCAGCGGCGTACGCTGTAACCTGGTGTCGCCGGGGTCAACGGACACCGATATGCAGCGGACCCTGTGGACAAACGACGATGCACAGCAGCAGCGCATTCGCGGTTTTGGTGAGCAGTTCAAGCTTGGTATTCCGCTTGGCAAAATCGCCCGTCCGCAGGAGATTGCCAGTACCGTGCTGTTCCTTGCCTCCGATGCCGCCAGCCATATCACTCTGCAGGATATCGTGGTGGACGGCGGCTCCACGCTGGGGGCGTAAATGATCTGGAAACGTCATTTATCCCTCGACGAGCTGAACGCGACCAGCATGAACACCCTGGTGGCGCATTTGGGCATCGTCTATACCCGCCTCGGCGACGACACGCTCGAGGCCGAGATGCCGGTGGATGCGCGTACCCATCAGCCGTTTGGCCTGCTGCACGGCGGCGCCTCTGCCGCGCTGGCGGAAACGCTGGGGTCGATGGCCGGATTTCTGATGACCCGTGACGGGCAAAGCGTCGTGGGCACCGAACTGAACGCCACCCACCACCGTGCCGTGGCGCAGGGAAAGGTGCGTGGGGTGTGCCAGCCGCTGCATCTGGGGAGAACAAACCAGAGCTGGGAAATTGTGGTTTTCGACGAGCAGGGACGACGATGCTGTACCTGCAGGTTGAGTACGATGGTGTTGGGATAAGTCATTTAGCTGAAAGTGATCGGCTTAACACTGTGGTGTAAATCTCTGGTTTGACCACACATTATTGCGTTTCAAAGTTGTTAAATATTTGCCGTTGTTCTAGAAACAAAATGTAACATCTCACTGTTTCACAACAACGGATAACCACAATGAACAACTCAGGGAAATACCTTACATGGGCAGGGCTCTCCGTTGTGGGAGCTTTTGCCCTGGGCTATATCGCCCTCAACCGGGGGGAACAGATCAATGCGCTCTGGATCGTTGTCGCCTCCGTCTGCATTTATCTGATCGCGTATCGTTTTTATGGCCGCTATATCGCGAAAACCGTCCTGGGCGTTGATGCGACGCGTATGACGCCTGCCGTACGTCATAATGACGGTCTGGACTACGTCCCGACCGACAAAAAAGTGCTGTTCGGTCACCATTTTGCGGCGATTGCCGGGGCGGGTCCACTGGTGGGGCCGGTGCTGGCGGCGCAGATGGGCTACCTGCCCGGGATGATCTGGATCCTCGCGGGCGTGGTGCTGGCGGGCGCGGTGCAGGACTTCATGGTGCTGTTCGTTTCCACTCGCCGCGACGGCCGTTCACTGGGTGAGCTGGTGAAAGAGGAGATGGGCGCAACCGCCGGGGTGATTGCCCTGGTGGCGACCTTTATGATCATGGTGATCATTCTCGCGGTGCTGGCGATGATTGTGGTGAAAGCGCTGACCCACAGTCCGTGGGGGACGTACACCGTCGCGTTCACCATACCGCTGGCGCTGTTTATGGGGATCTACATTCGCTACCTGCGCCCGGGCCGCATTGGTGAAGTGTCGGTGATTGGCCTGGTGTTCCTGGTCTTCGCCATTATTTCCGGCGGCTGGGTGGCGGAAAGCCCGACCTGGGCACCGTTCTTCGACTTTACCGGTATACAGCTGACCTGGATGCTGGTGGGGTATGGCTTTGTGGCAGCGGTACTGCCGGTGTGGCTGCTGCTGGCCCCGCGTGACTACCTCTCTACGTTCCTGAAAATCGGTACCATCGTCGGGCTGGCGATCGGCATTCTGATTATGCGTCCGACCCTGACCATGCCTGCGCTGACTAAGTTCATCGACGGTACCGGCCCGGTCTGGACGGGCAACCTGTTCCCGTTCCTGTTTATCACCATCGCCTGCGGTGCGGTGTCTGGTTTCCACGCGCTGATTGCCTCCGGGACCACGCCGAAGATGCTGGCGAATGAAAATCAGGCCTGCCTGATTGGCTACGGCGGCATGCTGATGGAATCCTTCGTCGCCATTATGGCGCTGGTTTCCGCCTGTATTATCGACCCGGGCGTCTACTTCGCGATGAACAGCCCGATGGCGGTACTGGCCCCGGCCGGGACCGTTGACGTCGTGGCGTCTGCTGCGCAGGTGGTCAGCGGCTGGGGCTTTGCGATTACCCCTGAAACGTTGACACATATCGCTAATGAGGTGGGCGAGCAGTCAATTATCTCCCGTGCGGGTGGTGCGCCAACGCTGGCGGTGGGTATGGCCTACATTCTCCACGGTGCGCTGGGTGGGCTGATGGACGTGTCGTTCTGGTATCACTTCGCCATTCTGTTCGAGGCGCTGTTTATCCTGACGGCGGTGGATGCCGGTACGCGTGCGGCGCGCTTTATGCTGCAGGATCTGCTGGGGGTGATCTCCCCGAACCTGAAGCGTACCGATTCGCTCCCGGCTAACCTGCTGGCGACGGCACTGTGCGTGCTGGCATGGGGCTACTTCCTGCATCAGGGCGTGGTGGATCCGCTCGGCGGCATTAACACGCTCTGGCCGCTGTTCGGTATCGCCAACCAGATGCTGGCAGGCATGGCGCTGATGCTCTGCGCGGTGGTGCTGTTCAAAATGAAGCGCCAGCGCTATGCGTGGGTGGCGCTGGTGCCGACCGCGTGGTTGCTGATCTGTACCCTGACGGCAGGCTGGCAGAAAGCCTTCAGCCCGGATAACAAAGTGGGCTTCCTGGCGATTGCCAATAAGTTCCAGGCGATGATCGACAGCGGCAAGATCCCGGCGCAGTACACCGAGTCTCAGCTGTCGCAGCTGGTGTTTAATAACCGTCTGGATGCCGGGCTGACCATCTTCTTTATGGTGGTGGTCGTGGTGCTGGCGTTGTATTCTCTTAAAACCGCGCTGGCAGCATTGAAAGTGGATAAGCCAACGGCGAAAGAGACACCGTATGAGCCAATGCCTGAAAACCTGGAAGAGATTGTCACCCAGGCGAAAGGGGCGCATTAACCAGTGTGCCGGGTGGCGCTAGCGCTTACCCGGCCTACATTTTCTGTGAGACCAGAACGATGTTCGACACCCTCTCCAAAGCAGGTAAGTACCTGGGCCAGGCCGCCAAAATGATGATTGGTGTGCCGGACTACGACAACTACGTTGAACATATGCGCGTCAACCACCCGGACCAGACGCCCATGACCTACGAAGCCTTTTTCCGCGACCGCCAGGACGCCCGCTACGGCGGCAAGGGCGGGGCGAAGTGCTGTTAACCCTCTTTTGGTAAATAGAGGCTGATCTGCTCCTGCTTGCAGCCGTAAATTGCCGCCAGCTTTTCGCGGGTACGTTTTTGCGGGCGGGAGTCCAGCGCTTCCAGCTGTGAGACGGCGGACTGGGTGATGCCGAGTTTCTGCGCCACCTCCTGCTGGGATAACCCGCAATGGATGCGCCACGCGGCCTGCAGGCTGACGTTCTCGTTATGCATGATGTCGCACACTTCCCCCGGTAAACCTACGTCATCATAACAATCGTGTTCGACTTCAATATCCTCCAGATCATCGTCGGTTTCGTCGTCGATTTCTGCCATCTGTAAGCACATACGAAAGTATTCATCATAGGGAATAACCACGTACTGCGTTTTTCCGTCATCGTCCTTAATTAGCTGAACAGCCATAGGGGGCTTTCTCCTCGTGAAGGTAGGTCGTTGATGTTCTGCGCTTGACGGCCAAAACATAACAATGTTTATCGGGATCGTCCCGAAGTGTAATCAGAATGCGGTAATCGCCAACGCGTAGCCGGAAATGATTTTCTGTCGCCGATATTTTTTTGATATCGGGCCGGGGAGCTGAGCGATCGTCTAGCTCAGAAAGTTTAACTTTGATTCTTCGCTGATATCGGCCATCGATTTTGGAAAACTCTTTCTTTGCATTCTTTGACCAGACAATCTTCATCCGTACCTCCACTGTACGCCCACACAAAATATAAGGAAATAATAAGACTATTAGATAAAATCCGAATTTCTAATGGGGTACTGTAGAGCGGCGAAAAACCGCGAGAAAGCGGCAAAACGCAAACCGTCGAGGCGGCCCGGAAGCGCCTCTGCCGGGTGACAGAGGCTTGCAGAAATATGCGATCAGGCGTTCAAACCGCCGTCCACGTCCAGACCGGTACCGGAGATCTGCCCGGCGGCTGGGCTGGCAAGGAAAGTGACTGCCGCCGCGATGTCTTCCGGCTGACCGTAATGGCCGACCGCAATCATCTGGCGCTGGGCTTCCGCCTGTTCCCCGTCCTCCGGGTTCATATCGCTGTTGGTCGGACCGGGATGCACCAGGTTGACGGTGATGCCGCGCGGGCCGAGATCGCGCGCCAGGCCGCGGGTAAGAGAGTTGAGGGCCGACTTGGTCATGGAGTAAACGGCAATACCGGGCATGGCCACGCGGTTTGCCAGGCAGCTGCCGATGTTAATGATGCGCCCGCCGTCAGACATGTGCACCAGCGCTTCCTGAATGGCGATCACCACGCCGCGGATGTTGACGTTGATCAGGGCGTCAATGTCAGCCAGCGTCATGGACTCCAGCGGGCCACCGCGCGCGATCCCGGCGTTGTTGACCAGAATGTCCAGCCCGCCGAGCGCGCGCGCCGCATGGGTGACGGCATCCTGAATCGCCTGCGCGCTGGCGCTGTCAGCCTGTACGGCTTCACCGTATCGGCCAAGCGCTTTTATCTCATCGGCGACCGCCTGGGCTTTATCGGCTGATTTTTCATACGTTATAACCACATCGGCACCGGCGCGGGCCAGCGACAGGGCTATCGCACGGCCCAACCCACGGCTGGCGCCGGTAACCAGCGCTTTCTTACCTGTTAAATCGATCTGCATGATGACCTCGTTGCGAGAGAGTGGTGAGAATCATCATTAGGTATAGACGGTCGGCGCATTTAACGGGGGAATGTTTCCACCTTCTCAAACGCGGCGCGCAGAACGTCAGGGGTTAACTCAACGGGCAGATAATGAATCGACTCCACCGGACGCAGGGTGTGGGTAATAACCTTATCCAGCGCGTCGCGGTTATTAATATCAACGTCCAGTTCGCGTAGCCGGGTCGGCAGGTTAAAGCGTTGATAGGCCGCCACCAGCTGCGCCAGCACGTCGTCCTGGCCGAGCAGGGCGCTTTGCACCAGAATGCCGTAGGCCACCTTGGTGCCGTGCAGGTATTTTTCCGTCTGCGGCAGCACGGTTAACCCGTTATGTACGGCATGCGCCGCCGCCACGCGGGTGTAGCGCTCGCCCAGACCGCCGACCATTCCACCGCCGGCAACGATCGCATCCACTACGTCCCGGAACGCCTGCGATAACTCGCCACGCTGTTGGTCTGCCAGCGCTTCCTCGCTGCGTTCCAGCAGCACGTCGCGGATCGCCAGCGCGCTGTTGATGCCCAGCCGCACGGTCAGGGGCAGGTTTTCCGGCTCAGGTGCCAACACAACCGCTTCGTACCACTTCGCCAGCGTGTCGCCGATGCCCGCCAGCAGGTATTCCGCCGGGGCATTGAGAACGATCTGCGGCTCCACCAGCACCAGGAAGTTCGCGTCGTCGAAAATCTCAAACTGCAGCGCCTGGCCTTCATCGTTGTACCAGACGGAGAGCGGGGTCCACGCCGCGCAGGTCGCGGCGATGGTGGGGATGCCCACGAACGGTACACCTGAACGGCGCGCCACGGCTTTGACGGTATCCATCACCGCGCCGCCGCCGATGCCTATCACCACGCTGACGTCGCTGCCGGCTTCATTCACCAGGTGGCTGACGTCGCGCTCGCTGCAGTGGCCCTTAAACAGCAGGTGTTTTGCCCCCGGCGCGTCAAAGCTCGCTGGCAGGAAAGGGCGCGCGGCTTCGATGGCGCGCTCGCCGTAAATCCACACCGCGCGGGAAAGCTGCTCCGGCGTGAAGAAATCATTGAGATGCGCAAGGCTGCCTGGGTGGGAGAAGTAGTTCGCCGGGCCGGGCACGACGCGGATATCGGTATTGCTCATGGTGTTGTCCTTTTTTAGCACGCGCTAACCCGATGTTATGTCTGGACATCCGGATGGCTAATAATATTTCGCTTTATCTTATGCCTTTTCCGTCGTTGTCAGTCAACCGGCGCTGTGAAAAATTCGATAAATCAGAAGAGTAATGAAGGATTTACGCGGATGGTTTCCAGTCGCCTTGAGATGCGTGGTATCAGCCTGGCCTTTTCCGGCTTTCAGGCGCTGTCACGGGTGGACTTTACCCTGAGCGGCGGGTCGGTGCATGCGCTGACCGGCGCCAACGGCGCGGGGAAATCGACGCTGATGGCGGTGCTGTGCGGAACGCACGATCGCTATGAAGGCGAGATTTGCATTAACAACCAGTCGGTGACGATCCGCGAGCCGCTGGACGCCAAGCGGCTGGGCATTCACCTTGTGCAGCAGGAAGTGGACGTGGCGCTGATCCCGGGGCTGAGCATTGCCGAGAACATCATGCTCGACCAGCTTGCGCAGCCCGGGCACCGCTTCAGCTGGCGTGCGGTTCGTCACCAGGCGAGACAGGCGCTGGCGCAACTGGACGTGTCCATGGATGTTCGGCGATCGGTCGACAGCTGCACGCTTGCTGAAAAACAGCAGATTTTGCTGGCGCGGGCGCTGTCCCATCATTGCCGTTTTTTAATTCTGGATGAACCCACCGCACCGCTGGATGCACACGAAAGCGAGCGCCTGTTTGCGGTGGTGAGACGCCTGCAGCAGCAGGGCATCGGCGTAGTGTTTATCTCGCACCGTATTCACGAGCTGAAAGCCATCTGCGACACCCTGACGGTGCTGCGTGACGGCAAGCTGATTGAGTCCGGCCCGATGGCCGATCTCAGCGGCGAAGCGATCGTTGAGAAGATGCTTGGCCACGTGCTGAGCGATATTTACCCGCCTGCTCGCCCCCCGCACAGCGACGAAACGTTGCTGCGCGTAGAGGGCCTGCACGATGACGCGCTGCTGAAAGATATCTCCCTTCACCTGCGCAAAGGCGAAATTCTGGGCATTGCCGGTCTGGCGGGCGCGGGCAAAACCGAACTTTGCAAGGCGCTGTTTGGCGCCATGAAAAGCCGGGTGACACAAGGCGAGTTGAATCATCAGTCCTGGAAACCGCGCGACCCGGCCGACTCGGTGCTGCGCGGGCTGGCGCTGGTGCCGGAGGAGCGGCGCAAGGAGGGCATTTTTATCGACGAGCCTGTGAGCATGAACCTTGCCGTGTGCGCCGATAACAGCTTCTCGCGCTGGAGCCTGTTTGGTCATCGTCAGGCGTGGCGCTGGGCAGAAGAGGTGATTGCCCGCGTCGGCGTGCGTGCGCGGGGGCCGGGGCAGGTGCTGCGCCGTTTGTCCGGCGGCAACCAGCAGAAGGTCGCCATCGGTAAATGGCTGCGTAATGATGCCAGCGTGCTGATTTTCGATGAGCCGACGAAGGGCGTGGACGTGAAAGCCAAAACCGATCTGTTCCAGCTGATTGACGGCCTGGCGCGCGAGGGCAAAGGGGTGATTTATGCCTCGGGTGAATTTGCCGAGCTGGTCGGGCTGTGCGACCGCATCTGCGTGCTGTGGGACGGACGTATCGTGGCGGAAATCGCCGGGGCCGAGGCCCGTGAAGAGACACTACTTTATTATTCAACCGGAGGATCGGCGTCGTGAGTAAGGCCCTTTCAGTGACTGCGGCGGCGTCAGGCCGTCAGCATATTTTCGATTTTCTCTACAAGTGGGGGATGTTGCTGACCGTCGTCGCGCTGGTGGCGGTGTTTGGCCTGGCCTCGGACAACTTCCTCGATCCGAACAATATCATCAACATATTGCGCGCGATCGCCATCGTGACGGTGATTGCCATTGGCGTATCGATTTCGCTGACCGTCGGCGGGTTCGATCTCTCCGTGGGATCCACCGCGTCGCTGGCAAACGCGCTGGTGATATCGCTTTTCGTCTGGCACGGCTTCGGCACTACCGAGTCGATTCTGATTACCCTTGCGCTCTGCACGCTGGTGGGGCTGTTCAACGCGTTTCTGATCGTCATCCTGCGTATTCCGGACATGCTCGCGACCCTCGCCAGCCTGTTTGTGATCCAGGGCGTGGCGATGACTTACAGCTATGGCGGGTCGATTACCGAAAACATGGTGCTGCCGAGCGGTGATATGGCGGAAGGGACCATTCCGGCGGCGTTCAGCCTGCTGGGGCAGGTGCCGACGATCGTCATCATCATGCTGGTGGTGACGGTTCTCGCGCAGCTGGGATTGTCCCTCACCACGCATGGCCGACGCATGTACGCCATCGGCGGCAACCCGGAAGCCGCGCGCCTCTCCGGTATTCGCACCACGCGCTACAAGGTGGCAGCTTACGTGATCGCCTCGCTGCTGGCGGGGCTGGGCGGGATTTTGCTGGCCTCGCGCATTGGCTCGTCGCAGGTGAATGCCGGGGGCGGTTATCTGATGGATGCGGTGGCCGCGGCGTGGATCGGCTTCTCGCTGGCGGGTTCCGGCAAGCCGAACGCGCTGGGGACGCTGGTTGGGGCAGTTATTCTCGGCGTGCTGTCGAACGGGCTGGTGATGCTCTCCGTGCCGTATTACGCCATGGACATTATAAAAGGGCTGGTGCTCGCGGTGGCGCTGGCGATGACCTACATACAAAAACGCTGATAACACAACAGGATAAAAAATGAAAAAAATTGCACGCTCATTGGTAGCACTTGGATTACTGACTGCGCTGCCAGGCTTCGCGGCCACGCCCGCACCGGTGCCGGCTGCCATTGCGAACCACGAGGGTCCGATCCGCATCGCGGTGATCCGCAACCTCGGCTCCGACGACAACACCACGCAGTTTGTGGCGGGGGCGATTCAGGAAGGGAAGAAACTCGGCTTTAAGGTCAGCACTTTTTTAAGCAACGGGGACGATGCCAAATTCCAGGACTTCGTGAACCAGGCAATCAGCCAGAAGTACGACGGGATTATCCTGTCTCAGGGGCGCGATCCGTACTCCACCGCGCTGGTGAAGAAGGCGGTGGATGCCGGGATTAAAGTCGCCGTGTTTGATACGGCGGTGAACGGCGAGATCCCGGGCGTGACCGTTACTCAGCAGGATGATGCTTCGCTGACGAACCTCTCCTTCGGCCAGTTGGCGAAAGATTTCAACGGCAAGGCCAATATCGTCAAGCTGTGGGTGGCGGGCTTCCCGCCGATGGAGCGTCGTCAGGCGGCGTACAAGGAACTGCAAAAACAGTATCCGGAGATCAAAGAGCTGGAATCCATTGGCGCGGTCTCCTCTGACGTGCAGGGGGATACCGCCAACAAGGTGGGCGCTATCCTGGCGAAATACCCGAAAGGAAAAATCGACGCTATCTGGGGCACCTGGGATGCCTTCAGCCAGGGCGCGTATAAGGCGCTGAAAGAGAACGGACGCACCGAGATCAAACTCTACAGCATCGATATATCTAACCAGGATCTGCAGCTGATGCGCGAGCCGGGTAGCCCGTGGAAGGTAAGCGTGGCGGTGGATCCGAAGCTGATTGGCGCAACCAACGTGCGTTTGATCGCCAATAAGATTGCCGGAGAAGCGACCCCGGCAACCTATGACTTTAAAGCCGCTGCCATTCCGCAGGGGCTGCTGACCGCCCAGCCGGGTGGGGTGAACGTGGCGTCGCTTGGGAAAATCATTCCGGGCTGGGGCCAGACGGACGATTTTATCGCGCCGTGGTTTGCGACGCTGGAAGCCCGATCAAAATAATGCCCGGTGGCGCTTCGCTTACCGGGCCTACGGTTTTGTAGGCCGGATAAGGCGAAGCCGCCATCCGGCGAAAGGACGCAACGATGTCTGCATTACCTCAACCCGAATACAGCCGCAATATGCGGCTGATTGGCCATAGCGACCAGGGCGGTCGCCCGGACGGCGTGCAGCTGATGGTGCATCACGGTTTCGCGTATATCGGTCATATGGTGTCGCAGGGTTTTTCCATCGTCGATGTGCGCGACCCGAAAAACCCGAAAGCGGCAGGTTATGTTCCCGCGCCGCCCGGCACCTGGAACGTGCATTTGCAGGCGCATGACGATCTGTTGCTGGTGATCAACGCCCGGGATCTGTTTGCCGATGCCCGCTTTGCCGATGAGAAGGTTTACTACACCCGTCAGGTGGGGGAGACCGTCAGCGACGTGCAGGACAAAGGCTGGAGCGCCGGGCTGCGGGTGTTTGATATCTCTACCCCGGACAAGCCGCGTGAAATCGGCTTTCTTTCGCTGAACGGCATCGGGATCCACCGCATCTGGTACGTCGGCGGGCGCTGGGCGTACGTGTCGGCGCTGATTGACGGCTTTACCGATTATATCTTTCTGACCATCGACCTGGACGACCCGTGCAAGCCTGAAGTGGCGGGGCGCTGGTGGCTGCCCGGGATGAACCAGGCCGAAGGCGAACAGCCCAGCTGGCCGGAAGGGAAGCGCTACGCGCTGCACCACGCGATTATCGCCGGCGATACCGCCTATGGGAGCTGGCGCGACGGTGGCCTGACGCTGCTGGACGTGAAAGACCGCACTCAACCAAAGCTGATTAGCCATCGCAACTGGAGCCCGCCGTTTGGTGGCGGGACGCATACCGCGCTGCCGCTGCCGGACCGTTCCCTGCTGGTGGTGCTCGACGAAGCGGTGCTGGATAACCAGGAGGATGGGGAGAAGCTGATCTGGCTGTTTGATATCCGCGAGCCGTCGAACCCGGTGAGTATCTCGACTTTCCCGCAGCCGGATGAAACCGACTACGTGGCGAAAGGGGCGCACTTTGGGCCGCACAACCTGCACGAGAACCGGCCGGGGAGTTTTGTCAGCTCGACGCTGATTTTTGCCACTTACCAGAACGCGGGCGTACGCGCGTATGACATTTCCAACCCGTATCGCCCGGTGGAGACCGGTGCGCTGGTGCCAGCTGCGCCGGAAAGAATGATGGATACGCGGCCGAATCGCCCGCAGGTGATCCAGTCCTGCGACGTGTTTGTGGATGCTCAGGGGATTATCTACAGCACGGATTATAACGGTGGGTTGTCGGTGATTGAGTATTTGGGGTGAGTGCGGATTGGTGCCCTCACCCCGCCCTCTCCCACAGGGAGAGGGAGAAAACCAGAAGCACTCAGCTGTACTGCCGCACGCGTGCCACCAGCTCTTCCGCGCTGTCGATGCGCTCGGCAATGACAATCAACGCCTTGCCGAGGGTAATCGCATGGCGCAGGCATTCGTGGCGCATGGCGTCATCCTGAATGGTGTCGATATCCGCGACGTGGGAAAGCCCGACGCTGCGGCGAATCAGTTCGGTGCCGCAGAAACCAATGGCGTCATGCCAGACCTTTTTCAGAAACGCGGAAGCATAGCCCGGCGCGCTGAGCGCGGCGTCTCGTGTTTTTTCGTTTGCTAATGCCTGGAAGCGCTCCGCGAAGGTGTTCCACAGCGCCTGAATGTCGATCAGGCGCTGCTCGCGGGCGGCGGCGGCATCGCGAATACCCAGATGCCCCGGCAGGCCGCAGAAGTTGAGCAGCAGGTTGCCAATGGCCGTGCCGACGTCAAAGCCAATCGGGCCAACGTAGCCGAACTCGGCGTCAATGGCCTTCAGGCTGCCGTCCGCCACAAAAATGGAGCCGCTGTGAATATCCCCGTGCAGCAGCGCTTCAGCGTGTGAGAAAAAGCGATGCTTCAGGGAGGCCACGGCAATTTTCAACTGGGCATCGTCGCGCAGGGCGGCGACGTCATTTTCCAGCTCGACCGGGTAGTTGTTGCGTTCGTGGATCTGGTACGGATCGTTGAAGAACAGATCTTCGGTGATCTCACACATCTCCGGATTAATGAATTTCGCTACCTGCGCTTTTTTCGCGTGCGGATGCAGGTAGAAATCGCTGGTGTGGAACAGCGTGTATGCGAGGTATTCACCCAGCTGACGCGCGGCCTGAGGATAGTGATTGTTTTTAATCAGCTCGCCGCGCCAGATGCGATGGCTGGAGAGATCCTCCATCACCATCACCGCCAGTTCCGGGTCAAAGTGGTGGATTTTCACGGTGTGCTGCGGGCTGTGCTGGTAATGCTCGACCAGGGTTTGCGCCTCCAGACGGGCGCGGTCCAGCGTCAGCGGCCAGGACTCGCCGACACAGCGCACGTAGGGCAGCGCCTGTTTGACGATGACGCGGCTTGTGCCCTGGGCATCGAAAATTTTGAAAACCAGATTGAGGTTGCCGTCGCCCACTTCCTGCGCCTCCACCAGCGAGGAAGGATCGTCGAGTCCACCAAACTGCCTGGCATACTCCACGGCGTCCTGAGCGGTAAAGGTACGGTATTGCGACATGGCCTGCTCCTCACGAGTTTGCTAATAAAGACATGTAGACGTCTATACATCTGGATTTCATCCTGACACAATGTGCTACAACAACGCAACAGGGAATTAACGACATGCAGACATTACAGACGACCAGCCTGCGGGTGGCGGATAATCAGCTCTTTATTCTCGACCAGCAGGCGCTTCCGCAGGAGAAACGCTGGCTTGAGGCCTCCACGGTAGAGACGCTGGTCGGGCATATCCATGCTCTGCGCGTGCGCGGTGCGCCGCTGATTGGTCTCTCTGCAAGCCTGCTGCTGGCATTGCTGGCGGAAAGCGGCAAAAGCCGTGATGAACTCGCCGTGGCGCTGGAAACCCTGCGCGCGTCCCGCCCGACGGCGGTGAACCTGATGAACAACCTTGACCGTATGAAGCTGGCGCTCTGGCAGGAAGATTTCGTTTCGGCGCTGGTGTCTGAAGCGCTGCGCCTGATTTCTGAAGACAGGCAGTTGTGCGACGCTATCGCCCGCGCGGGCAGCGCGCTGGTGACGCCCGGTAGCCGCCTGCTGACCCACTGCAACACCGGCGGGCTGGCAACGGCGGGCGTGGGCACGGCGCTGGGCGTGATTGCCCGCGCCTATCAGGAAGGAAATGTCAGCAACGTCTGGGTGGATGAGACCCGTCCGCTGCTGCAGGGGGGCAGGTTGACCGCGTGGGAGCTGGGCGAGCTGGGCGTGCCGTATCGGCTGATTACCGACTCCATGGCGGCAAGCCTGATGGCCAAAGGACAGGTCGACGCCGTGTGGGTAGGGGCCGATCGCATTGCCGCTAACGGCGACGTGGCGAACAAGATCGGCACCTATTCCCTGGCGGTGCTGGCGAAATTCCACGGCATTCCGTTCTACGTGGCCGCGCCGCAAACGACCCTCGATCCGGACTGCCCGAACGGGGACGCGATCCCGATTGAGCAGCGCGCCGCCAGTGAGGTGACGGGCGTTGCGGGAAGTTTTGGGGCGGTGCAGTGGGCGCCGGAAAACGCCCTGGTCTATAACCCAGCGTTTGACGTTACGCCAGCCTCGTTGATTAGCGGCTGGGTGCTGGATACGGGCGTAGTGACGCCGGAAGAGGTGGCAAACGGGAAATTCGCCTGAGTCCGGCTATCCTTTAAGGGGTTCCCTTTAGAGGACGATATCGTGACGCTTGATCCTGATACTGACTTAAAACTGGAGCGCGTGGTGGATGCACCGCGCGACCTGCTGTGGCTCTGCTGGACCACGCCCGAGCACATCAAAAACTTCTTCATTCCTGCTCCCCATAAAGTGACCGAATGCGACCTCGACCTGCGCGTGGGCGGTCGGTTCAATACCGTATTTGAGGTGGACGGACAGCGGATGGATAACCGGGGTGTGTTTCTTGAAATCGACCCGGGAAAAAAACTGGTCTTTACCGACGGTTATACGGAAGGCTGGAAACCGGCCGAGAAGCCGTTTATGACGGCGATTTTGCTGCTGGAGGAGGTGGGCGAGGGCAAAACCCGCTATACGGCAATTGCGCGCCACCCGACGAAGGAAATTCGTGAGCAGCATGAACAGATGGGCTTCCACGAAGGGTGGGGGATTGTGCTGGATCAGCTGGTGGGGTATGTGAAAGGGCTTAACGCGTAGTGCGCGTTAAGCCCTCACCCCAACCCTCTCCCACAGGGAGAGGGAGAAAAGATTATGCCAGATGTGGATACGCATCCGCGATCGCATCACCGGTAAACTGCGCAACCCAGCCTTCCGGGTTATCGAAAATACGGATCGCGGTAAAGTTCGGCTCTGAGCCCATATCAAACCAGTGCGGCGTGCCGGCGGGTACGGAGATCAAATCGTTTTTCTCGCACAAAACCTGATAGACCTCATCGCCAATGTGCAGGCAGAACAATCCCGCGCCTTCCACGAAGAAGCGCACTTCGTCTTCGCCGTGAGTATGTTCGCTCAGGAACTTTGCGCGCAGCGCGTCTTTTTGTGGGTTATCGGCCCGCAGGCTGATGACGTCCCAGCTCTGATAACCTTTCTCTGCCACCAGTTTGTCGATCGCATGCTGGTAAGCCTCGATCACCGCCTCCGGGGCGGGATCCTGACCTAAATCGCGGTCCGCGTCCCAGCGTTCAAAACGTACGCCTTTGGCGTTGAGCTGCCGGGCGATCTCGGCGGCGTCGGTGCTGTGCCACTTTGGTTGACTGGCGTCTTTATCAGAATAGACAGTTAATGCGCTCATGAAGGGATCTGCTCCGGGTTTATCTCGTCAAACTGGTGAACCTGATGGTGATGGCTTGCCCCGTCATCATCGCCGCGAATCAGCTGCAGGGTACGAAAGCCTGCCTGTTCAGCCGCGTCCAGCTCCTGATGAATATCTGACAGGAACAGGATCTGCGACGGCGCGATGCCCGTTTGGGCCGCAATGTTCTGGTAAGACGCCACCTCGCGCTTGGCGCCGATGTGGGTATCAAAATAGCCGCTGAACAGATGAGTAATATCACCTTCGTCGCTGTAGCCAAATAACAGTTTCTGTGCGGCGACCGATCCCGAGGAATAAACATAGAGATCAATCCCTTGCGCTTTCCATTTTTCCAGCGCAGGCAGGACGTCCGGGTAGAGGTGGCCGGTAAAGTCGCCATTCACGTAGCCATCGTGCCAGATGATCCCCTGAAGCGCTTTGAGCGCCGTGGATTTACGGTCTTCATCCATAAAGGCAAAGAGGGCGTCAATAAGCTCGCTGACGCTGGCGTGCGGGTTACCGATTTCATCGCGCAGATTGTCCAGAATGGATTTGACCGGCTCGGCGTACTGCTGCGCGGTGACGAACGCCGCCAGCCGCTCACGCGCGTAGGGGAACAAAACATCGTGGACAAAACGGATATCGCTGGTGGTCCCTTCAATATCCGTCACAATTGCGCGAATCATACTCTCTCCAGTTGTCGTAAACGCATTTCGCATTCAAAAAGAAATTCAAGTCCTTCCAGATGGCGGCGGGCCTCGGCCACATCGCGTCCCCAGCAGGTTAAGCCATGACCGCGCAGAAGAAAACCATAATTAAGCGGGCGTTCCTGCGCGTAATGGGCGATTCGCGAGGCGAGGGCGTCGATATCCTGGTCATTATCAAACACCGGGATGGAGACGGTATCCAGATGGGTGGCCTGTCCGGTAAGCGATTTTTGCATCTCAAAGCCGCTGATGTTCAGCTCGGTTTCCCTGACCAGACGTGACAGCACCGTCGCGTTGACGGTGTGAACGTGCAGGACAGCGTTGGCCTCGGGGAACAGGCGATAAATGAGGGTGTGTAGCCCGGTCTCTGCCGACGGCTTGCGGCCTGATGGCGCACGGTTTGTGGCGATCTCGACCTGCAGAAAATCCGCCGTGGTCAGGCTGCCTTTGTCTTTACCGGATTCGCTCAACCAGCAGAGGTGTTCATCCTGTCGCACAGACATGTTGCCACCGGTGGCGGGTGCCCAGCCTTTGGCGCCAATCCAGCGGCAGGCGTCGACAAGTTGTGTGAGTTGCAGGTTGTCTGCCATTGCCTTTTACCTCTCGACCAGGAATATTGATATGGTATAGACGTCTAAGCGTCTTGATTGCCAAATGGTAACATCGTGTTATAGTGGCAGCAACATAAGTATTACATGCAGGCACCGCATAATGAGTAATAACGCATTGATTCCTCAGAGTAAACTTCCTAATCTCGGCACCACCATCTTTACGCAGATGAGCGCACTGGCGCAGCAGCACAACGCCATTAATCTCTCTCAGGGATTCCCGGATTTTGACGGACCGGCCTGGTTGCAGGAACGACTGGCGTACCACGTTGCGCAGGGAGCAAATCAGTATGCGCCGATGACGGGCGTGCAGGCGCTGCGGGAAGCCATTGCGGATAAAACGGCGGAATTGTATGGCCATAAACCGGATGCGAATAGCGACATTACGGTGACGGCAGGGGCGACCGAAGCGCTGTATGCGGCCATCACCGCGCTGGTGCGCGCGGGCGATGAGGTCATCTGTTTTGACCCCAGTTACGACAGCTACGCGCCTACGGTTGAACTCTCTGGCGGCGTGGTGAAACGCGTGGCGCTGCAGCCGCCGCATTTCCGCCCGGACTGGCGGGCGTTCGCTGCGCTGCTGAGCGATAAAACGCGGCTGGTGATCCTGAATACGCCCCATAACCCGTCTGCGAGCGTGTGGCAGAAAGACGATTTTGCCGCGCTGTGGCAGGCCATTGCCGAGCGTGAAATTTATGTCCTGAGCGACGAGGTGTATGAGCACATCTGTTTTACTAAAGAAGGGCACGCCAGCGTGCTGGCCCATCCGCAGCTTCGTGAACGTGCCGTGGCCGTGTCGTCATTTGGCAAAACGTACCATATGACCGGCTGGAAGGTGGGGTATTGCGTGGCACCTGCCGCCATCAGCGCTGAGTTACGTAAGGTACACCAGTACCTGACGTTTGCGGTGAATACCCCGGCTCAGCTGGCGCTGGCGGACATGCTACGCGATGAACCACAGCATTATCGCGACCTGCCGGATTTTTACCGTGCACGCCGGGATCTGTTTGTGACCGCACTGGCTCAAAGCCGCCTGGAAATTTTGCCTTCCGAAGGGACGTACTTCCTGCTGGCTGACTACAGCGCCATTTCCGATCTGTATGATGTCAGTTTCTGCCAGTGGCTGACAAAAGAAGTCGGCGTGGCCGCTATTCCATTGTCGGTGTTCTGCGCCGATCCTTTTCCGCATAAACTGATTCGTCTCTGCTTTGCGAAGCAGGAATCGACGCTACTGGCCGCGGCAGAGCGTTTGAACACGCTCTGATTATTTCACCGTCCAGGCTTCTGAGTAACGACGGTCTGCAAACAGTTCCAGCAGGCCGTTGATTTGTTTGAGACGCAGCACCTCGTCACCATCCATACCGAGCTCTTCGCTAATTCTTTCATTGCTCCAGCCAAGCTGCGCAAGTTCTCGAACGATTTCAGACATCGCGTTAATTTGATGCCGCCCGCGTGCGCGGTTGTGTCGGATGGTCGAGGCCATGCGGTCATATTTACCGAGTCGTTCCTGACGCAGGCACGTGACAGGCAGGTAACCCTTCAGCTTGCGCTTTAACGCAGCCCGACTTTTGCCAATCTCATGACGATGAAAACCATCCACAATTTCATAATGTTGTGGTTCGTTTTCTGTTACAACAATAGGCTGGGTGAATCCATCAAGTTCCAGCGACTTAATGAGCAACCGTTTTTCCGGTGGGGCCACATTATTGGGGTTGTAATCGTTAGCCGTGATAGCGTCCTGTTTGATCCACAATACGCAGTCGATGGGTTGATCGTTAAACGGGCTATATTTATGCAGTGCCTGGCGAAAGGCATTAATGGCGTTAATTTGGTCCTCTTCAGGAAGTGACTGAAGGTACGTTTCGATTTCGTTGATTATTCTTTGTCGCATAAAATGCCCCACTCCTTGCGTTTTGCCTTCACTCTGTCGCTGTAGCGCTGATAATGTTTGGGTTTGTTTGGGCTGAAAGACAGCGCTCTGCACCAGTAGTCGTTATTAAGTAAAACCTTACAAACGCGGCGCCATGAAGGGATGTCTTTGGCACCGATATCGCCCTCCTGGGTATCGGGAATATCCTCCATGCCCCTCTTCTGGTACCAGTGCAGATATATGGCGATTTTATTGCGGTAATGCTCGGCCGTATTCTGCGGCATGCTGTCGAGAAGCAGCAGGGCATATTCCCGCCAGCAAAGATGGTCCGGCTTGAGTATTTTGCGGTGGCCGTAAAAATGGTTGTCGTGCCCGGCGTAAATTCCGCCGCTGCGCGCGCCGCTGACGCGTGCGCACATGGTCGCCCAGCGTTCGGGCTCTACAACATGATAGAGCCATAAGCCCTGACGCTGTTCCGGGCCAAAAGGTTCGCAGATGCGCATATAGCGCGGTGGTACGCCGGCCTGATACATAAGGTCATAAAGTGTGTTATAGCTATTGCCGGTTTTTGCAAACCAGGTCCAGATATCCGCGGTTTTCCAGTCGTAGAGAGGATAGATATACCAGGCATGCCCACCCGGGGCGACGGTCGTCCAGGGTTTATCATCGGCAAAGCGTTGTTTACGCGCTGATGCGATAGCCAGAAAACGGTTGTATGACTCATCGGCGCGTATCCCGACCATGACGGCGGCCGGTCGGTTGAGAGAGAACCAGTCCGAGAAACTGCGCACAAAGGTCTCAAAAGACATTCCCCCCTGGTAAAAGGGGAAAAAGGCGGGATCTGTTATGGCATCGTCAGGCGGTTGCCGTACCCACTCGGTATTGGGTTCCCAGCATTGCCACTCTGGCTGGAATTGCGACAGGGAATTTTGCGTGGTGAGGGGAAGCGCGACCCACCAGAAACGATCGATGACATCGCTGTATAAGGCGCGCATATGTTCGACATGATTAATGGTGTAAGTAAATTGCGCTTCCCAGTCTATAAAGAGAACGTCTATTTTGCGTTTCATTTTACGAGCGCATAATGCCGTCAGATGTAACATGACGGTGGAATCTTTTCCCCCTGAAAAAGAGACGCACACCCTGGATAAATTCTCCAGGGTCCATTTTATTCGCTCTTGCGTGGCATCGACTACGTTTTGATTCAATGGAAATTTGTAAAGTGACATATCAATCCATTACTGAGTGATACTGATCAGATGGCGCATGAATAATGGGGATGATACTCTTAGAAAGAAGATAATTATAGGTAAAAATTAATCATATAATTACGCTAAATACATTTCCCTTGTGAATATATAAAAAGGACTGACTGCTGAAAACAGTCAGTTATAATTATTGGGGTAAGTTTAAGTCATCAATAAAATTGGAGAAGGAAGCATTATTCAGTGCTGAGCGATTGTACATCATATAAACCGGGACTGTCGGGAAGGTAATGTCAGTCTCAATCTTACGGAGATTTAATGCCGGACCATACTGCTCATAGGCTGGCGTAGGGGCTAATCCAATCAGATCGGAATTGCCTATCATCGACAGCAGTGAGATAAACGAGTCGCTGCGGAACAGGATATTTCGTTCGGGAAGCAGTTGCTCAGTATGCTCCTGAAAATTCTTTACGCTCAACTCATCACTCAGGTAGGCCGTAAATTTTTCCTGAAGAATTTCGTCACGCGTCGCCTGTAAACCCAGGCGGGGGTGATCCTGACGGCAAACCAGCGTAAAAGACATCTGCTGGAACAAGCAGCAGGCCGTTGAACGGCTATTCAGCGGGGCGAAAGAGAAGACAAGGTCCGCTTTTCGGTATGCCAGCAGGTCTTCTGCTGAGTCCGGGGCAAGGAAGACATCATGCAGCTCAACCTGATAGTTATATTTCTCGATCAGGATTTTCATCGGATCCAGCATGATTTTAGGCGTCATAAACTGCGGACCGTAAATGACAAAGCTCTTCTTCAACCCGTTGCTGTGCATCATATTGATGGTTTGCTCAAGCTGATTGAGGTTTTGTTCAAGATGATGATGAAGGTTGACGCCAACCGTAGTGGGGGTGATGCCCTTACCTGAACGGATAAACAAGGGATCGTTGAGTTGTCCGCGCAGACGTTGCAGTGACTGACTCACTGCTGAGGGGGTAATATAGAGCGTCTCAGCCGCTTTACTGATACTCAAATGTTGATAGATACATTCAAAAATGACTAGCAGGTTGAGATCAAATTTTTTAAGATCGTAGAGATTTGCCATGTGTCGTCCTGAGGATGCCGTGTTTGCATGGGTTATCATATCACTGATAACTATAGTTTGAAGTTAACCATTTACAATCCTTTCGGTTAACTCTCTTAATTTTAAATTAAACGCGCCTTAATATATCACGACGTCAGATTATTAAAATAGTACTTCAAAGATGATTAAGATAATTTTATCTCACTAAGAGGCACTTTAATTGACAATTGTCATTTATATATTGAGTTATTTTTATAATAAAAATTAATTTATAACGCCCCGTCATTATGTTCGAAACTGCCTATCACAGCCATAGGCAGGAATGCCTCTCCCGTGGATTGCTCAAGCCTGGCACGGATGGTGTAATTAAACGGCTGTTACCACCTTGATGTTAAGGGCGTAGAGCGCAACGCAACGCCAGCTTAAGCTGGCACTGAATGTACCTGCGGGGAATTCAGGTAAAAGGGCCGCCCGTAGAGGCGGCCTTTTTACTTTTGGCGTTTCCTTTAAAAGGTTCACCTTACTGTCTTGTTGATGTTGTTAGGTATGGCTGATTGATTTGATAAAGCAAACGCATTAGCCCCGATGAGCAAAGTTAGTTACCTTACATCTCAACGAAAACACGGAGGAAGTACAGATGTCTTTGATTAATACCAAAATTAAACCTTTCAAAAACCAGGCGTTCAAAAACGGTGAGTTCATTGAAGTCACTGAGAAAGATACTGAAGGTCGCTGGAGCGTGTTCTTCTTCTATCCGGCTGACTTTACCTTCGTTTGCCCGACCGAACTGGGTGACGTGGCTGACCACTATGAAGAACTGCAGAAGCTGGGCGTAGACGTTTACTCTGTCTCTACCGATACCCACTTCACCCACAAAGCGTGGCACAGCAGCTCTGAAACCATCGCGAAAATTAAATACGCGATGATCGGCGACCCGACTGGCGCCCTGACCCGTAACTTCGACAATATGCGTGAAGATGAAGGTCTGGCCGACCGCGCGACCTTCGTTGTTGACCCGCAGGGCATTATCCAGGCTATCGAAGTTACCGCTGAAGGTATCGGCCGTGATGCGTCTGACCTGCTGCGTAAAGTGAAAGCCGCTCAGTACGTGGCTTCCCACCCAGGCGAAGTGTGCCCGGCGAAATGGAAAGAAGGCGAAGCGACGCTGGCTCCATCTTTAGACCTGGTCGGCAAGATCTAAGTCTGCAAAGCCTGGCGGCGCCGCGTTTGCACAGGCCTACAGTATCGTAGGCCGGGTAAACGAAGTGCCACCCGGCAATCCATGGGCGCGCCCGCGCCCATTTCATTAGCACCATGATGCAAGTTGCATTCAGGCCGCCCCTATAAGGCAGCTTGCATGATGACGTCTTAAGAGAGGGAAGAACAATGCTCGACGCGAATATGAAAACCCAGCTCAAGGCCTACCTTGAGAAACTGACCAAACCTGTTGAGCTGATTGCCACGCTGGATGACAGCGCGAAATCGGCAGAGATCAAGGAACTGCTGGCAGAGATCGCTGAACTGTCACCGAAAGTGACCTTCAAAGAAGACAATACGCTTGCTGTCCGTAAGCCTTCTTTCCTGATCGCCAACCCGGGTTCTGATCAGGGGCCGCGCTTTGCCGGCTCTCCGCTGGGGCATGAATTTACCTCACTGGTGCTGGCGCTGCTGTGGACCGGTGGGCATCCGTCTAAAGAAGCGCAGGCTCTGCTGGAGCAGATCCGCGACATCGACGGTGATTTCCAGTTTGAAACCTATTACTCACTCTCCTGTCACAACTGCCCGGACGTGGTGCAGGCGCTGAACCTGATGTCGGTGCTGAACCCGCGCATTAAACACACGGCGATTGACGGCGGTACGTTCCAGAATGAGATCACCGAGCGTAACGTAATGGGCGTGCCGGCGGTCTATCTGAATGGTCAGGAGTTTGGTCAGGGCCGCATGACGCTGACGGAAATTGTTGCCAAAGTGGATACCGGCGCAGAAAAACGCGCAGCAGAAGCGCTGAACAAACGTGATGCCTACGATGTGCTGATCGTCGGTTCCGGCCCGGCGGGCGCGGCAGCGGCGGTTTACTCCGCGCGTAAAGGGATCCGTACCGGTCTGATGGGTGAACGCTTTGGCGGCCAGGTACTGGATACCGTGGACATCGAAAACTACATTTCCGTGCCGAAAACCGAAGGCCAGAAACTGGCTGGCGCACTTAAAGCGCACGTCAGCGACTATGACGTGGATGTCATCGACAGCCAGAGCGCCAGCAAGCTGGTTCCTGCTGCGGTCGAAGGCGGTTTACACCAGATTGAAACGGCATCCGGCGCGGTGCTGAAAGCGCGTAGCATTATCATTGCCACCGGCGCGAAATGGCGCAACATGAACGTTCCGGGTGAAGATCAGTACCGCACCAAAGGTGTGACCTACTGCCCGCACTGTGACGGTCCGCTGTTTAAAGGTAAACGCGTAGCGGTGATCGGCGGCGGTAACTCCGGCGTGGAAGCGGCTATCGACCTGGCGGGGATTGTGGAACATGTGACCCTGCTGGAGTTCGCGCCAGAGATGAAGGCCGACCAGGTTCTGCAGGATAAAGTTCGCAGCCTGAAAAACGTCGACATCATCCTGAACGCGCAGACCACGGAAGTGAAGGGCGACGGCAGCAAAGTGACCGGCCTGGAATACCGTGACCGCATCAGCGGCGACGTGCACAGCGTTCAGCTTTCGGGGATTTTCGTGCAGATTGGTCTGCTGCCAAACACCACCTGGCTGGAAGGCGCGATTGAGCGCAACCGTATGGGCGAGATCATCATTGATGCGAAATGTGAAACCAGCGTAAAAGGCGTCTTCGCCGCAGGTGACTGTACGACCGTGCCGTACAAACAGATCATCATTGCCACGGGCGAAGGTGCGAAAGCGTCCCTGAGTTCGTTTGACTATCTGATTCGCACCAAAACCGCATAAAAAAAAGTAAGACGATACCTGCAGTAGCCACCTCATCATGGGGTGGCTTTTTTATTGGTTTTTTTTATTCTCAATTATTGTCGTGATTGAACGCTTCATGCGTTAACTACCTGCTTCGATCAAAGAAATTAATAAGCCTGCTGATAATATCTCGTCGTTTTCTGTTGATAAATATTTATATTTAACATGAATGATAAAGATATATTCACACCTTCAATATATGAGGCGTTAACACCCTTTGAAATAAAGGGGTTGATGTTTCGTGATTTCTTCAACGCGGCGGATATGACCTCGCGATGCGCCTCGTTACGCTATTTTTTCCCTGAGAGTGAGTCCTGGCCGCAGGATGAGGCGTTAAACGTCGAGTATGACTTTAATGCGCTGTTTGTCGGCCCGGCGACGCTGCTGGCGCCACCTTATGCCTCGGTTTATCTGGACGACGAGCCTCTGCTGATGGGGGCGACGACGCTGAGCGTGCGCGAATTCCTGCAGAGCATTGGGCTGTCCGTCACCGCGGAAAATAGCGTCCCCGACGACCATATCAGCTATGAAATTGAACTGGCCGTGATGCTATTAGTGCATGCCAGACATTCACCGCAATATCATGAAGCACTTACCCGTTTTGTCCGCGCGCATCTCGAATTATGGCTCCCGGCATTTATCGCAAAAATAAAGGATTGTGCGAAAACAGCCGTAATTAAATGCCTCGCCGTGCTACTGACTAATTGGTTTGATGAATTAAAAATGAGAGTAATATTATGACTATTGATAATGGGCAGCTTAACCGGCGCTCCTTTTTAAAAGGACTGATTGCGCTAGGTACCGTCGCCGCATTACCCGGCGGATTATTATCCTCCCGATGTGCCATGGCACAACCGCCCATTCCGTTTAACCCGAAAACCTACAAAATCTTCCGTAACGCCTGTCCGCGTAACTGCTATGACACCTGCAGCTTAAAAACGTGGGTGAAAGATGACGTGATTACCTTCGTCGAGGGGGCAAGCGAATCCACCTTTACCCACGGTGCGCCGTGCGTGAAAGGGCTGACCTACCCACGCCGGGTCTACTCGCCGGACCGTATAAAATACCCGATGATTCAGGACGGACGCGGCAGCGGCAAATGGCGACGCATCTCCTGGGATGAGGCCATGCAGCGGATCGCCAGCAAGATGCTGGAGATCAAAAAGAAAGATGGCTCCCTGCTTGGCCTGGCGCTGACCAAATATTCCGGCAACCTGGGGGTGATGAGCTATGCCGTGGAGGGGATGATGTCCTCGCTCGGCTACACCACGCGTTTTGCCGGTACGCCGTGCTGGCCTGCGGGCATTGACGCACAGCACTACGACATGGGCGACATGTGGTGTAACGACCCGGAAGATCTGGTTAAAGCCAAATACATTATCCTCTGGGGGGCGAACCCGGCCTGGTGCTCCATGCACACCATGAAGTACATCTATCAGGCCCGCGAGAAAGGGGCGAAAGTGGTGGTTATCGATCCGCTGTTCTCGCAAACTGCCGCGAAAGCCGACCTCTATCTGCGCGTGCGTTCAGGTTCAGACGGTGCGCTGGCGCTGGGTATGGCGCGCCATCTGGTGGACACCGGCCGCGTGGACCAGGAGTTCGTCAATCATTTCGCGCACGGGTATCCGGAGTTTGAGCAGTACTTGCTCAACAACATCACGGTAGAGTGGGCATCGGAAATTTGTGGTCTGGCGCCGGATGTGATTCGCCAGCTTGCCGAGGAGTTCACGGCGGTTAAGCCTTCCACCGTCTGGATTGGTTACGGTATGCAGCGCCACGTGAACGGCGGCGCGAACGTGCGTGCGATTGATGCCTTTGTCGCCATGACCGGCAATATCGGCGTAGAAGGCGGTGGCGCTCGCTACGGCCATCTGCAGACCTGGGGCTATAACTACCATGCAATGACGCAGACACCCCCGGTGGGTTCTGTAGGGATGGAAGGGGCATCAGGCCCGGTGGGCGAGTTTGTCAGCGATAGCGGCGAAAAGCGCAAGTACTCTGACCGCGCGCTCAACCTGAACCAGACTGCGCAAAGCATTCTGGACGCCAACGATCCCCCTATCCGCATGCTGTGGGTGGCCTGTAAGAACCCGTTTGCCCAGGACTTCGACCGCAACAAGATGAAAAAAGCGTTCGACAAGCTGGAAATGGTGGTGTGCGTGGATCAGTTCTTTAACGAGACGGTTCAGCACGCGGATATCGTTCTGCCTGTCACCACCACCTTCGAGCACTGGAGCGCCTCTTCGTCTTACTGGCACTACTGGCTGACGGTAAACGAACCTGCCATCAAGCCGATGTACGAATGCAAGAGCGACCTGGATATTGCCGTGTTGCTCTCCCGTACCATCAACAAAATGGAACCGGGCTCTTGCACCTTCCCACAGGATGTTGACCAGAAAAAATGGCTGGATCTGGAATTCAACGACGGGCTGGCGAAGCAGTTTGGCATCAGCTCCTGGGACGATCTGCTGAAGGGGCCGGTGAAGGCCAAAATGCCGAGCAGCGCAGCCTGGCACGATCGGAAGTTCAAAACGCCGTCAGGCAAGTATGAGTTTTTATCCGCGCGCTGCGAAGAGAACGGCCATAAAGCACTGCCGGAATATCTGCCAGCCGCAGAAGGTAAACTGCCGTTCCAGCTCTTTACGCCGCACCTGCAGTACGGCCTGCATTCGCAGTTCGTTAACCTTGACTGGATGCAGGTCTTCTGGCCGGAGCCCTTTGTCTATATCCACCCGGTTGCTGCGAAGAAAAAGGGGATCCGAGACCTGGCGACAGTGCGGGTATTCAACGAGATCGGCGAGGTTCAACTGCGTGCCAAAGTCACCACCAATGTACCGGAAGATTTCCTGGTCATGTACGAATCCTGGTTCAACAAGCTCAGCTATAACGTGCAGAACGTGGTGAAAGATACCCCGGCCGATATGGGTAAAATGGCCACCGGTGCACCGGGCGCGGCTATTCACGATCAGTTTGTCGATATTGTCCTCATTGCCAATGAAGGAGCGGACGCATGAGACGCGCATTTTTAGTGAACAGTGATAAATGTATTGGCTGCCGCGGATGCGCCATGGCCTGTAAGAGCTTCAACCAGCTCGAACCCGAACGTTTCTGGCGCTATGTCTACCCGCTGGATAAAGAAATTTACCCGCATGAGGAGCGTGCGTTCTTTTCGCTGGCCTGTAACCACTGTGAAAACCCCGCTTGTCTGGCGGCGTGCCCGGTGGAAGCCTACACCAAACGTGATGATGGCGTGGTGGTGCATAACCCTGAGCGCTGCATCGGCTGTAAAAACTGTATCCGCAATTGTCCGTATGGCGCTCCGCGCTTCAATGAGGAAACGCAGAAGGCCGAGAAGTGCAGCATGTGCTACGAACGCCTGGATATCGGCTTGAATCCTGCCTGCGTTAACGCCTGTCCGGTTGGGGCGCTGACCCTGATCGATCTGGATGCCGATCCGCTGCCAAATAATGCCGTGCAGTATCCGCCGGGCTTCCCAAAAATGCCGCAGCTTAATCCGGGTACGCGCTTCATTCTGGCCCGTCAGCCGAAACAGCCGGGGGATAAATAATGGAAAAGTACGAACTGCCGTTAGTGATTTTTACCGTGCTGAGCCAGATGTCCGTTGGGATGACGCTCCTGTTGAGCTGGCGCACGCTGCGTGGCGAAGTGCAGGGCAACCGTCTTCACTGGCTGATCACGGGGCTGATCCTGGGGGTTGCCTCCATCGCCGCGGTATTGCATCTGGCGCACCCGGAACACGCTTATAATGCGTTAATCAACCTGAAACATGCCTGGCTGAGTCGTGAGATTCTCGGCGCGACGCTGTATGGCGGCACAATTGGCCTGGCTTTCCTTACGAAAGGCAACAAAGGCGCAGCGCTGCTGGCGTCCCTGTTCGGGATACTGCTGGTGGTGGTGCAGGGGATGACCTACGCCGCGCCGGCGATGCAGGCCATTGCCAACGGCATCACCATGATGCTGTTTTTTGCCACCGTCTGGGTGCTGGGCTGTGCAGCCACGCCGCTGCTCGGGATGAAAGCGTCAGCTGTCGCACTGCGTCAGGGCATTATCGCCCTGATGGCGCTGCTGATTGCCGCTCCGGTACTCTGGCTCAGCGGCGGCATCATCATGAAAATGACCGCTCACGCCTGGTTAAGCTCGCCGCTCTATCTGGGCAGCCTGCTGTGCTGCGTCGTGGGGTTCACGTTGTCGCTAAGGCGCCATCCGATGCAGAAAGCCGTATTTGTTATCCTGCTGGTGGGCGTGGTGCTCAGCCGCCTGACCTTCTTCGGTGATACCGTCAGTACCATCGTCAATATTGGTCATCTGTACTGATAAACAAAACCCCGCGCAAGCGGGGTTTTTTATGGGCAGTTAACGGACCACCATCACCGGAATGTGGGTATGGCGGATCACGCTGGAGGCGTTTGACCCCAGCAGGTGAGTGGTGATGGAAGGATTGCGTGAACCGATCACCACCACGTCTGCATTCAGCTCCGCGGCCAGTTCATTGACGGCATCGCGTACGCTACCGAACCGGACGTGGGTTTTGATGCGCGACGGGTCGATGCTGAAATGCCCGACCATGGTTTGCAGGCGCGTCTCGGCTTCGTGCTGTAAGTGCTCTTCGAAGCGACGCACATCGGCGGCAAAGCGGTGCAGACTCAGGCTGGCAGAGCCTGGCAAGACATGTAAAAGGTGAATGATTCCGTCCTGCTGTGCGAGAAATTCCGCGTGACGCACTGCTTTGTCACTCAGTTCCATTTCAAAAACATCAACCGGCATAATGATTCTCTGATACATACCCGTTTCTCCTTGTTTATAAACGCTGAAATCATTCAACCACAAAATAGTTATGGATTCTGTAATCACTCCGTCAATTTTGATGACGATCGTGATGCCGCGAAAAAAATCATTGCGCAGAGTGCGGGGCAGAGCGGTGACGTGAGCGTTCACCAGTGGCGTTCAAGGTAAAGCACAGCCGAGACGATGATGGCCACAAAAAGTAAAAAAATGAATGTGATAACCACTATCTCACCCATGACCGTCCCCACGGCACCAAAACAGATTAAGCGTGTATTAAGGGGAATAAGGGTGATATAGGAAAATCAGGTGAATTTGCGGAAAGAGGATGCGGGTGCATCCTCTGTGCAAAGCGAGTGGGCGCTTGTTCAGAAGGGATTAACGCAGGTAATCGCCCGCAGCTTCTGGCTGGTAGAGCAGCTCCAGCACTTCCAGATGAGTGGAGGCCCCGCCCGGTAAATCCCAGTGGATGGTATCTCCTGTGCGCAGTCCCAGCAGTGCGGCGCCGACAGGGGCAAGAACCGAAAGCTGCGCGCTGCTGTCAGTCATCTGAGCCGGATAAACCAGCGTACGGGTCAGCTCTTCACCGGTGGTCAGGTTGCGGAATTTTACCCGGCTGTTCATGGTGACCACGTCATGCGGCATTGACTCAGGTGTGCACATCTGCGCGCGGTCGAGTTCCTCATTCAGGGCATCGGCCACCGGAAGTGAGGCGAATTCGGCTTTTTCCAGCAATCGGTCGATACGTTCTGCGTCGAGTTCATTGATGATAATGGTGGGTCTGGACATTTTTTACTCCATGTCGTTAATGCTGCGTCTAACGCAGAAACCAATCCAAAAGAAAACCCTCGCCGTCTGGCAGCGAGGGTTTAACTTACCCGATGATACTGGCTGAACGCTCAAGTTTGAAGTGATGAAGGTCACATTGATGTCCCATATGAATTTTCGCTGAAATTTTTCCAGTCTTAATTCCAGGCGGATTGCGTTACGCTGAGTATCCTGAACCCGGGTGTTGCGCGAAGCATTATTCGTGTCTGCCCCATCAACGAGAGAGCACTATGTACTTCTATCAACCGTCTCAGGGGCACGGCCTGCCGCATGACCCGCTGAACGCCATTATTGGTCCCCGTCCGATTGGCTGGATCTCCTCTTGCGATCGGGCCGGTCAGTTGAATCTCGCGCCGTATAGCTTCTTTAACTGTTTTAACTATCGCCCGCCGATCATCGGCTTTTCCAGCAACGGCTGGAAAGACAGCGTGCGTAATATTCACGAGACAAAGGAGTTTGTCTGGAATCTGGCGACGCGCGATCTCGCACATGCCATGAATCAAACCTCGGCTACGCTTCCTCACGATCGGGATGAATTTACCTTTGCAGGATTAACCCCCGCCGCAAGCCAACTGGTGAGTGCTCCTCGTGTGGCGGAAAGCCCGGTCAATTTTGAGTGCCGCCTTTCTCAGTGCATTCAGCTTACCGGAGCCGATGGCACCCCGGTTGATACCTGGCTGGTGCTGGGTGAAGTGGTGGGGATCCATATAGCGGAAACGCTACTGGAAGAGGGGATATACCAGACGGCGAAAGCGCAGCCCATCCTGCGAGCGGGTGGGCCGACGGCGTACTATGGGATCAGTGATGAACACCGGTTCGATATGGTGCGCCCGGTGGTGGGTTAGTAACCGGCTTTATCAATGACAAATTGTTTTCCGCAGTTACCGGGATGTGGCTGCGGGGCAAAGGACGTTGCGGAAAGCGGTTGGTTAATGGTGTCTGCTTTCAGCGAAATCTGCATCTCGGTGAGATAGGCCGGGTTGCCATTACAGGTCAGCTTAAAGGCTTTGATGTTCTCTTTGCCCCAGCTTTTGGCAATGGCGTTGTCAAAATCACGACGACTGACGGCTTTACCGTAGTTAGCCGCGAGGAATTGACCGACGGCACTGTTTTTCATTTCCTGATTCATTCTCACCATGGTGCCGAAATAGGCATCTGGATCAAAACCAAAACAGACGCCATGCTTGGCGTATTCGTACCGTTCCAGGCAGGAGTTTCCGCCCGCGCCCGGCATCACCTCGTTAAGTTTTGCCGCACCGGAAAGCGACAGCCCGGTTTCGGCAGCAGCACATTTGCGGCTGGCCTTTGCTTCCGGCATATTCGGGATGGGACGCGTTGCACAACCAAATCGCATCCATCGACGTTCATCCACGCCTCGTGCCGCTATCGATTTCGGCAGACCAGGCCATAACCCGTGGACGGTCAGAAAATCGGCTTTATTTTCGCTCTCTTTTTGCAGACGACATTCATCCGGTTCATTGCGGTTACGCTCAACCATGCTTTGACAAAACCCGGTTTGCCAGGACAGCGCCAGTACATAGCGATCGAAATCGCCATATTGCGTAGCGTTGAGCGGTTCTGCCTGTGCGGAGAAGACACTGAGTGCAAGCGCAACTGCGCCAGACGAGATAACGATATCCTTCCTGAACATGTGATTTCCTGATTGGTTGTGCTCGATTAATTTTTGGGAGTTATTAAAGCACAAAAAGCGCCAGCAGGCGCTTTTTGGAAATCAGGAATTTTACTTAGGCAGCGCCGGGAACCAGCACTTCGGTAGCAATAATGACGATGATCAGGCCAACCAGCACCGGGACTGACGTGCGTTTGACGACCTCAAACGGAGAGATTTTTGCCATACCGGCAACCGCAACGACCACGCCTGAAACAGGAGAGATGGTGCGACCCAGGTTTGAGGCCTGAAGCATCGGAATAGACAGGTAAGCCGGGTTGATGCCAGAGGAGTGAGCCAGCTTAGGGATCATCTCAACGAAAGCGTAAAACGGCGCGTTACCAGAACCGGTGGTCATCGCCGCCAGCATGGTCAGAACGACCAGCACCAGCATCAGGATAATACTGGCTGAGCCAAACGACGTGGCGATGGAGATCAGGCTCTGGATAAAGCCAATAGTGCTCAGACCCTGGGCAAACACGCCTGCCGCAACCAACAGCATCACCACGCCCGCGAAGGCATCCGCCATTCCACGATACGCTACTTCCAGGCCGGAGAAGACTTTTTGCGTGTTGAAACCGCGCACGAATTCCAGCACGGCAGCCAGCAGCATACAGATGACCAGAATAGTAATAATGTGCAGCTGTGGACCCCATTTGCCGTCAAAAATCAGCACGCCGATAATCGGTGTGAACGGCAAAATGGCGTAGAACGCTGGAGCGGTGGTGGTGATTTCGCTTACATCCATCATCTCATGGCTGATGTTCTCTTTTTTATCGAGATAGCGCTGCCAGAAGAAATGCGCGACCCCCATTCCCACAATGGCGACAATCGAGATCGGCAGCGTGGTCTTAAAGGCGAAGTCGATCAGCGACATCTCGGCTGCTTTGGCGGCCAGCACAACGTCGCCAGAGGTTGGGGAAAGAATAATGGCGGCCGGTGATGCGCAAATGGCTGCCGCTGCACCGCGGCTGATGCCCACGTTCACCATCACCGGGAACAGCGTGGCCATTAACAGTACGCCAAGACCGGTGGCCGATGAAACGGCCAGCGACATCAGACAAGCGAGGAAATAGGCGGCAACCATTAACAGATACGGGGAGTTAATATACTGCAGGGGTTTCGAGGCAAGCTTAACCACCATGTCATTAGCGCCGATATGGGTCATGTAGGCGGCAAAACCGCACAGCATCATGATCATCATACCGAGATCGCCGCCACGGCTCATGAGCAGTATTTTAATATATTCAACAATATCCGTGGCAGTATAACCCGTGCTGGCTGCGCTGGCAGGTAATACCTGATGCCCCATTAATGCGCTGACAATCAGGAGAGTTAAGCCGCCAACAAATAAAACGCCCGTGGCTGAGTACCCTTTAATGATGTAGCGGGCTACACCGACAATGACGACGACCCCAATAAGGAGTTCGATAAACGTAAGCATGGTTTCCCCTGTATCCTGTGCCCTGAGGTAGAAAAAAATTAATAAAATAAGAAGGATGAAAATGTGCCGAATTAATGGCCTGCCCTTGCTGATTAAAATCAATAAACAGACGACTAAAGAACAGTATCACAGCGTTTTTGCCATGGCCCAGGCATTTATGTCATCAGGAAGTTGACCGCCAGAAACAGCGTAGCATGTCTCTTTAATGATAACAAAATGTTAAAATTATGTGTTTTTCGGCCTGTTAATCGGGATGGATGAAAATGTTATAGTCATACATATTGTAGGTTTATTTGGGCCAGCCTGAACGCTGCCTTAAGAATATTCCCGAAAAGAGGCCTGATATTTAGGAGTAGTGCTGATGCCGTTAAGACATGGTTCAACTATTGTGTGGTAAACTTTGCTTCGAATATTAAGAATGGTAATTGCATTGTGAGCTTACGTAATACTTTTTTCTCTCTTTTATTGTTTATTTTTGGTCAGTTAACGTTTTCATCTGTTGCACAGGCAGAAGACAACGCGACGAATAAAGGCTGGTTCTCTACTTTTACGGATAATGTTTCGCAGACCTGGTCAGCACCTGAACATTATGATCTCTATGTACCGGCAATAACGTGGCATGCGCGCTTTGCTTATGACAAAGAGAAAACAGATAAATACAACGAGCGCCCGTGGGGGGCTGGTTTTGGTCAGTCACGCTGGGATGAGAAAGGAAACTGGCACGGCATCTATCTGATGGCCTTTAAAGACTCGTTTAATAAATGGGAACCGATTGGGGGTTACGGCTGGGAGAAAACGTGGCGCCCGCTGGCGGACGAGAATTTCCACGTCGGGTTAGGCTATACCGCAGGAGTGACGGCGCGTGATAACTGGAACTACATTCCGATCCCCGTGCTGCTGCCTTTGGCCTCGATTGGCTATGGCCCGGCAACGTTCCAGATGACCTACATCCCCGGGACGTACAACAACGGTAACGTTTACTTCGCCTGGATGCGTTTTCAGTTTTGACTGAAAAAAGGTTACCAGCTGGTGAAAAAACGCGCAGGCATTGATTCCTAGGCGATAAAAATCTGCCAGTGAAAATTAACGCGACTTTAGTCACTTTTTGTCAAAGATCCGCTGGACAAAAGGTCCCACAATTGTTGTACTGGTAACCGACACAGCATTTGTGTCGTTTTTTAATGTAAAGGTAATTTTGATGTCTAAGATTAAAGGTAACGTTAAGTGGTTTAATGAGTCCAAAGGATTCGGTTTCATTACTCCTGAAGATGGCAGCAAAGATGTGTTCGTACACTTCTCTGCAATCCAGTCTAATGGTTTCAAAACTCTGGCTGAAGGTCAGCGCGTAGAGTTCGAAATCACTAACGGTGCCAAAGGCCCTTCTGCTGCTAACGTAATCGCTCTGTAATTCAGACGCGTCAGCAAGAATTTCAAAACCCGCTCATTGAGCGGGTTTTTTTCGTTATGAATCAGCCAAGCAGGTACATTTTCAGGAAGCTGGCAACGATCAGTACGCTCAACAACACCATTCCTGCGCTCATCAGATTCTGTTTCATTCTGTCACCCTCGTTCAGTATGGCCTCCAGAGTGACAGAGAAAAATTAAGCCAACATTAACGCCCCGACGGTTAATGCGTGCTTACTGAGGAAAATAGCCAAAATGCGATCCCCGTCATCGCGAAGGATCCAAGCATGTTGATCGCGATATTCACCAGCGCCCAGCCGATACGGCCTTCCTGAAAGAGAAAAACCGTTTCCGCAGAAAAGGTTGAGAAAGTCGTTAAACCGCCACAGAACCCTGTGGTAATCAGGACCTTCCACATGGGATCGATGTGCGTCATCCGGTTAAACCAGGCCAGCCCCATACCAATGATAAAAGCACCAATCAGGTTGGCAGCCAGTGTCCCCATGGGAATCGCCTGGTGCAGGGGGTTAAACCGCATACTCAGGAACCATCTCGCAACGCTCCCTGTGCCTCCACCAATAAAAACAGCCAAAAGGAGTTGTAACACGCTAAATACCTGCTATTTGATGTGTAAGAGTAGCGAGTTTAACGCTGTTTATGATGAGGGGACAAATATGTATGTGGCGGTAGGGCAGTTTGCAGTCACGCCTGACTGGCAGGTTAATGCACTACAATGCGTGAACCTGATGACACAGGCCCGGCAGAAGGGCGCGTCGCTGTTGGTTCTCCCGGAAGCGCTGCTGGCAAGGGATGATAATGACCCGGATCTGTCCGTGAAGTCCGCGCAGCCGCTTGATGGCGACTTTTTACAGCCGTTGCTCACCGAGAGCGTGGGTAACGCGATGACGACCATCTTAACAGTGCACGTTCCTTCAGCGCCGGGGCGCGCCGTAAATACGCTGGTGGCTATCCGTGATGGCGTGATTATCGCGCGCTATGCCAAGCTTCATCTTTATGATGCGTTCAGCATTCAGGAGTCACGGCGTGTTGACCCTGGAGACCGCGTTGCGCCGTTAATTGATATGGACGGGTTTAAGGTTGGGTTAATGACCTGCTACGACCTGCGTTTTCCTGAGCTGGCATTGCATCTGGCCCTGCAAGGGGCAGACGTGCTGGTATTGCCTGCTGCATGGGTTAAGGGACCGCTGAAAGAGCAGCATTGGGCAACGCTGCTTGCGGCGCGCGCGCTGGACACGACCTGCTATGTCGTTGCTTCCGGGGAGTGTGGCAATAAAAATATCGGGCAGAGCAGGGTAGTTGATCCACTGGGAGTCACGGTTGCCGCAGCAGCGGAAGCGCCGGTGCTGCTGATGACGGAGATATTTTTAGAAAGAATTGCGCTTGCGCGTCAGCAATTACCTGTTCTTCGTAACCGACGCTTTGCGCCACCGCAATTAATGTGATGTTTTTTTCAACAATGCTTGATTCACCTTGTTACAGATTGCTATTGTGTGCACGCGCCAAATGACCGTTAATACAGTCAGGTTTTGGCGCTGAATGCAGCCTGTTTTATGTAAAGAAGGTATCTATGGGTGAGATTAGTATTACCAAACTGCTGGTGGTTGCCGCACTGGTCGTCCTGCTGTTTGGTACCAAGAAGTTACGCACGCTGGGTGGTGACCTGGGGGCTGCCATCAAAGGCTTTAAGAAAGCGATGAACGATGATGATGCAGCCGCGAAGAAAAGCGCTGAGGACATCCCGGCAGAGAAGCTTTCTCACAAAGAGTAATAGCAATGCCTGAGGGCTTGCGAAAAAAAACCGGCTCATCAGGCCGGTTTTTTTGCATTACTGTAAATGGATATTACAGCACTATTTGACTTCTTCGCCTTTTGCCTGCATGTCAGCATGGTAAGAAGAGCGAACAAACGGACCGCATGCTGCGTGGGTAAAGCCCATCGCCAGCGCTTCGGCTTTCATCTCATCAAACTCATCCGGGCTGACGTAGCGCTGTACCGGCAGATGGTGACGGCTTGGCTGCAGATACTGGCCCAGCGTCAGCATGGTCACACCGTGGCGGCGCAGATCGCGCATCACTTCGATGATTTCGTCATTAGTTTCACCCAGACCGACCATCAGACCTGACTTGGTAGGGATATGCGGATGGGCTTCTTTAAAGCGCTCCAGCAGCTTCAGAGACCAGTTGTAATCCGCCCCCGGTCGTACCTGACGATAAAGACGCGGCACGTTCTCCAGGTTGTGGTTAAACACATCTGGCGGCGTCGCGGTCAGGATGTCCAGCGCACGGTCCATACGGCCGCGGAAGTCAGGAACCAGCGTCTCGATTTTAATGTTCGGGCTTTTCTCGCGAATAGCAGTAATGCAGTCAGCGAAGTGCTGAGCTCCACCATCGCGCAGATCGTCACGGTCAACGGATGTGATGACCACATAACGCAGCGCCATGTCAGCGATGGTTTGCGCCAGTTTTTGCGGCTCGTTAGCATCGGGCGCGACCGGGCGGCCATGAGCAACGTCACAGAATGGGCAGCGGCGGGTACAGATGGCACCCAGAATCATAAACGTCGCGGTGCCGTGATTGAAACATTCAGCAAGGTTAGGGCAAGACGCTTCTTCACAGACGGAGTGAAGGCCATTCTTGCGCATCGCCGCTTTGATCCCCTGGATACGCGAAGAGTCAGCCGGAAGTTTGATTTTCATCCATTCCGGTTTTCTTAACAGCGCCTCGCGCTCGGTAGCCACGTTTTTAACCGGGATAAGGGCCATTTTATCGGCATCGCGGTATTTAACACCGCGTTCCATCACAATGGGTTTACTCATAGCGTGCGTGTTCCAGTTGCGAATATCGAAGGAAAGCGTTTCAATTCAAGGGAATGTTGTATTTATCAACTATTTTTGAACGAACGACAGGCAGTATATCATTGAAACGGCCATGAAAGCAGCCTGCCACGTCGCCAATTTGTAAAATAGTTGTTGTTTTGTGCCTTTCGCCCTGCTTGTGGCAGGGGCTTGTGCTGACACTCGCTGTCAGAAGGCCTGACGTATAATGCGGATGACGTTTTCCAGTACCGGATCGCGCAAACTGAGTTTGTTGTAATGCAGTGAAATCTCGATAGATTCCGCATTGAGCTGGCTGAGCGGAATACTCTCCAGCGACCAGCATTTCCGCAGCAGGTGATACAGGCGTGAAGGCATGATGCACAGCATATCGCTGCTGCCAATCAGGGAGGCGGTGGTAAACATATTGTAACTGCTGAAACTGATCTGACGTTCCGGGAAAATTTCATCAATGCGCTGGCGCAGACCATGGTTGGACTGCCCTTCGGTCATGAAAGACGAGTGGTCGTAATTGCGCAGGTTCTCAATGGTTAACGGCTCGCTGAGCGCGGGATGCTGCTGGCGGCAAACCAAAACCAGATTATCGGCATAAAGCACGTTTTGCCCCAGCGCTCTGGCGCTGAAGCTGCCGCTCTCAATAACCAGATCCGTCTGGAACTGGGCAAGCTGAACGTCAGGTTCGTTGAGTGGCACATTGCGCAGCAGAAGCTGGGGAGCATGCTCTTTCACGGCCTGGTAGATGGCGGGCATGACCAGCACGCCCACTGAAGGAGAGCAGCCGATGGTGATCGTTCTTTGTTTGTCATAGCTCCCGGTTAAATCCAGCGCACCCAGAATCGACTCCAGCCCCTGGCTGATGTATTCGTGGAGGTGGGTCGCATAGGCCGTCGGCGTGACGCCCTGGCCTTTACGGATAAATAACGGGTCAGGAAATATAGCGCGTAGCTTTTGAATCGACTGACTTATTGCCGATGGCGTGAGATTAAGAATTTTCGCAGCGTTAACGATACCCTTATGGACATATACTGCCTCAAAAATAGTCAGTAAATTGAGATCAATATTACGTAAAGTCCGAAAAATTTGTGGCTTGTCTTCGCCACCGGGTTCATTCAGTCGTTTGGCTGGTAAATTAGTAGACTCCACGCTTTCACTCCGTATACATTCACAACATGAATGATAGTTGAATTTATTTATTATGCTTGTAGAGATTCGTAAAGTGTTGGTTTTGTTTCACTTGTTTATCAAAAACAAACAGTTGTGTGATTATCACTCACGTTACTTAGCCTGTGTATGCCGTGCTGTCCGGAGGCTAAATAATATGTAACGGCAATATTCGGGCGCTTCGAAAATATAGAATCTGCGGATTATTGTAAAGCGTAAAAGCGGTAAATAAATAGTTGCCCGTCAAATTAACGGGCTCCCCTGTATGATATATTAAGCAGGGATATATTCATGCGGTGGATTGTTAAGTAGCGCTAACACATTCTTCAGAAGAACAGGGCGTATATTATCTGGCGTGGCGGTATCTACCCACTGGCGCATCTGCGTCATTTCCATACCGGCGTAGCCGCAGGGATTTATGCGCTGGAAAGGCGTCAGATCCATATTAATATTCAACGCCAGACCATGGAAGGAACAGCCTTTTCGAATACGTAGCCCCAGCGAGCAGATCTTCATTTCGCCAACATAGACGCCTGGTGCATCAGCCCGCGGATGCGCGTCAATACCATATTCCGCCAGCGTGTTGACGACGGTTTGTTCCAGCAACGTCACCAGCTCACGCACGCCAAGCTTTCTGCGCTTCAGATTAAGCAGGACGTACATCACCTGCTGGCCCGGGCCGTGATAAGTCACTTGTCCACCCCGATCGCTCTGGATCACCGGGATATCGCCCGTCATTAATAAATGTTCCGCTTTACCGGCCTGACCCTGGGTAAATACCGGCAGGTGTTCAACCAGCCAAATTTCATCAGGGGTCGTGTCATCGCGTGAATCGGTGAAGTCATGCATAGCCTGGGAGACAGGCTCATAAGGTTGCAGCCCGAGATGACGGACCAGAATTTTATCCTGATACAAAACAGCGTCTCCGAAGACGAGGAACCAATGATGAGGGGGAGTATATCACAGCGGGGGAGAGGGGTTACCCGGTAAGCCGGGTAACCGCAAAGGGACTACAGCACCATACGCACAATTTCGATATTGCCGAGTTCTTCGTAGAGCGTCTCAACCTGTTCGATATGGGTCGCGGTGATAGTAATAGAAACCGAGTGGTAGTTGCCCTTGCTGCTTGGTTTTACTGACGGAGAGTAATCACCGGGCGCATGGCGCTGTACCACTTCAACCACCTGATCAACCAGCTCAGGTTTCGCCAGACCCATTACTTTGTAGGTAAATGGGGTAGGGAATTCAAGCAGTTCGTTAAGTTTGGTTTTCATGTCAGCTCCGGCGTAACGTCAAAAAGAATAACTCCCACGTCAGGTGGGAGTTATCAGGATACTTAGTATATGGGGATCAAAATCACACTTTCAAGTGTTCGATTTTTAGCCAAACCAGTGATGGAACATCAATTTAATGTAATCAATGATTTTGCCGAAGAAATTGCCTTCAGGAATTTCCTGCAGAACAACCAGCGGACGCTGATCGATAGTCTTGCCATCCAGCTGGAAGTTGATGGTACCCACGACCTGATTTTTCTGCAGCGGGGCATGCAGTTCGGTGCTGTTCAGGACGTAGCTGGCCTTCAGATCCTTCATACGACCGCGAGGAATGGTCAGGTACAGATCTTTATCCACGCCGAGGGAAGCACGGTCGTTGTCGCCGAACCACACTGGCTCAGACGCAAACTCTTTGCCTGCTTTCAGCGGATTCACGGTTTCGAAGAAACGGAAGCCCCAGGTCAGCAGTTTCTTGCTTTCGGTTTCACGACCTTTAAAGGTACGACCGCCCATCACGGCAGAGATCAGACGCATCTGACCTTCAGTGGCAGAGGCCACCAGGTTGTAACCGGCTTTATCGGTATGACCTGTTTTGATACCGTCAACGTTCAGGCTGTTATCCCACAGCAGGCCGTTACGGTTGGTCTGACGAATACCGTTGAAGGTAAACTCTTTCTCTTTATAGATGGAGTATTCGTTCGGTACGTCGCGGATCAGGGCTTGACCAATCAGTGCCATATCACGTGCGGAGCTGTACTGACCGTCTGCATCCAGGCCGTGTACGGTCTGGAAATGGCTGTTTTTCAGACCCAGCGCGGTGACGTAGCTGTTCATCAGACCGACGAAGGCATCCTGGCTACCGGCGGCGAAATCAGCCATTGCTACGCAGGCATCGTTACCTGACTGCAGGTTAATACCCCGGATTAACTGGGAAACCGGAACCTGCATACCGGGCTTCAGGAACATCAGAGAAGAACCTTTGAACACAGGGTTCCCGGTTGCCCACGCATCGTTACCAATGGTGACCAGATCCGTTTCTTTGAATTTACCGGCTTTCATGGCCTGGCCGATAACATAGCTGGTCATCATTTTGGTCAGGCTGGCCGGGTCACGGCGGGCATCGGCGTTCTGTTCTGCCAGAACTTTGCCAGAGTTGTAATCGATCAGGATGTAGGATTCCGCGTCGATTTGCGGAACGCCAGGGATCATGGTCTTGATATTCAGGTCATCGGCATGAGCAGCAGAGAGTGCTGCTGCGCAAAGGGCCGTGGTCAGCGCCATGCGCTGCACAAAACGAGCAGAAAAAGTGGTCTTCATGGTCAGAACTACGACATCCGTGATGGAATTAAAAAAAGTGCCTTACTATAGCAAATGCTATTCAGGCAGGCATCCGACTTTAAGCATGAGTTTGTGAATGCGTTTTACACAAACTGACATTTCGGATACCGCCGATTAATTATTTTGCAACAGTGACGAAGGACTGCAGTTGTGCTTCGCTCTGCAAACGCTGTTGCAGAGACGCTGCCTGCGATTTACTGGCAAAAGGCCCCATCTGAATACGCCAGACCGCGCCGTTCTGCTCAACGCGTCCAGGTACGCCAAACTGCTGGCTTAGACGCTGTTGATACTGCTGGGCTCGGGCCTGATCGCTCACTGCCCCCACCTGAACGACAAAGCCGCCGCTGGCTGCTGGCGCAGCGGCTGCCGCGCTTTGCGTGGTCGCTGGCGCTGTTACCGGCGCTGGCTGCGTCACCGGAGCCGCAACCGGGGCTGGCGTCGGCTCACTGCCTTCCAGCACGCCCGTCGCTAAGGTCGTCGGTGCGCCTAAAAAGCCGCTACTTTTTACCGGTGCGCCAGTGGAATCATCGCTTTGCAGCGTATCATTGCTGATTGGACGTATTTCTCCCGCCGGCTGAGAAGGCTCAGCCGGAGAAGAGACGCTACCCATTCCGCCGTCAAGATTTGGGCGGTCTGGCAGGGCATAGGTCTGCTTCGCCACCGTCGTACAGGCGGTACCCGGCCCGGACATCGAGCCATCCTGCGCCACGATAATCGGGTCAATGCGAACTTTGGTGTTGTTCGACGTGTTCAGGCGATCGGCAGACGCGCGGGACAGAGAAATCACCCGGTCATTACCATACGGACCACGGTCATTAATACGCACGACGATCATGCGACCATTAGCCAGGTTAGTGATACGCGCGTAGCTTGGAATCGGCAGCGTTGGGTGCGCGGCAGTGAGCTGCATGGGGTCAAATGTTTCACCGGATGCCGTGAGGTTACTGCCCGGTTCTGCATCATAAATGGCAGCAAAGCCCGCCTGGCTGAAGCGGGAAGGGTCCTGCACGATTTTGTAGCTTTTGCCGTCGCGCTCGTAATCCTGATTCGCGCTGGCATTCAGCGGTTCATAAACGGGATCGGCCCCACTGATTTCAACGATCGGACCATTACACACCGCAGGCTGCGGCGGCGCGACGGTTGCCTGTTGCTGACCATCATCACTTGTGCAAGCCGCAAGTAAACTTGCCGCGATGCAGATCCCCAGCCACTGCTTACGCATTCCGATCCCCTTATTTTTAAACGCTTTTTGACAACATTTTTCTGTGGGTATGGATCGACATCACGATCCCAAACCCGGCCATCAACACGATCAGTGCCGAGCCTCCGTAACTGACCAGCGGCAGCGGTACGCCTACTACCGGCAGAATACCACTCACCATACCAATATTTACGAAGACATAAACGAATAAAATCAGCATCAATCCGCCTGCCATGACGCGGCCGAAGGTGGTTTGCGCCCGGGCGGCAATCCACAATCCTCGCATGATCAGCAGCACGTAGAGCGCGAGCAAAATCAGGATACCAACCAGCCCCAGCTCTTCAGCCAGTACCGCAAAGATAAAGTCGGTGTGACGTTCCGGTAAAAATTCCAGCTGCGACTGGGTACCGTGCAGCCAGCCTTTACCGCGCAGGCCGCCGGAGCCAATCGCAATCTTGGACTGAATAATATGATAGCCCGCACCGAGCGGGTCAGTTTCCGGGTCGAGAAGCATCATAACGCGCTGGCGCTGGTAATCATGCATCAGGAAGAACCAGAGGATAGGGATAAACGCCGCAATCAGCACCACAGCGATACCAATCAGACGCCAGCTTAGGCCCGACAGGAAAAGGACAAACAGACCGGAGAGCGCGATAAGGATCGAGGTGCCGAGGTCAGGCTGCGCAGCAACCAGCAGCGTCGGCAGGAAGATCAGCACCAGCGCGATCGCGGTGTTTTTCAGCGACGGCGGACAGACATCACGGTTGATAAAGCGCGCCACCATCAGGGGGACGGCAATTTTGGCAATCTCCGAGGGCTGGAAACGAACAACGCCCAGATCCAGCCAGCGCTGCGCCCCTTTTGAGATGGCGCCGAACGCGTCTACTGCCACCAGCAAAATAATACAGAAGATATAGAGATAGGGCGCCCAGCCTTCGTAGACGCGCGGGGGGATCTGCGCCATCACCACCATGATAACCAGACCCATCGCGATCTGGCCGATTTTGCGTTCCATCATACCGATGTCCTGACCACTGGCGCTCCAGATAACCAGGGCGCTGTAAACCAGCAGAGCCAGCAGGATCAGCAGCATGGCTGGGTCGATGTGGATTTTATCCCACAACGATTTTTTGTTTGGATTATCCGTCATGATTATTGGTCCTCCGCCGCAGCGGCGGCCGGGTTTTCAGCCGGCAGTTCGGTGTTGTTATCACCCAGCATAATGTGGTCGAGGATTTGGCGCATGATGGTCCCTACCGCCGGGCCAGCGCCGCCGTTTTCCAGAATCATCGCCACCGCCACCTGCGGGTTATCGTAAGGGGCAAATGCCGTCATGAGCTTATGGTCACGCAGACGTTCAGCAATGCGGTGTGCGTTATAGGTTTCGTTGGCTTTCAGGCCAAAGACCTGCGCCGTACCGGATTTTGCAGCCACTTTATACGGTGTTCCGGCGAAATATTTGTGCGCGGTACCGTTCGGACGGTTTGCTACGCCGTACATACCGTCTTTCGCGATTTCCCAGAAGCCGGAATGAATGTCACCCACGGGCGCTTCATGGGGCTGTACCCACGGCACCTTTTTGCCGTCTTCAACGGTGCTTTGCAGCAGATGCGGGACTTTGACCACGCCATCGTTAATGAGGATCATCATCGCTTTGTTCATCTGAATCGGCGTTGCGGTCCAGTAGCCCTGGCCGATACCCACCGGAATGGTATCACCCTGATACCACGGCTTCTTAAAGCGCTTCAGCTTCCACTCGCGCGTCGGCATGTTGCCGGATCGCTCCTCTGAAAGGTCGACGCCGGTGTAGTGCCCGTAGCCGAACTTGCTCATCCACTCTGACAGGCGGTCAATCCCCATGTCATAGGCGACCTGATAGAAGAAGGTATCCGCTGACTCTTCCAGAGATTTGGTCACGTTCAGATGGCCGTGGCCCCATTTTTTCCAGTCGCGATAGCGTTTTTCAGACCCGGGTAGCTGCCACCAGCCCGGGTCAAACAGGCTGGTATTACGGTTGATGACACCCGCACTCAGCGCCGAGACCGCCACATACGGTTTCACCGTAGATGCCGGCGGGTAAACGCCTTGCGTGGCGCGGTTTACCAGCGGCGTATTGGGATCATTCAGCAGGCCGGAATAGTCTTTACTGGAGATGCCGTCAACAAAAAGGTTCGGGTCATAGCTAGGCATGGACACCATAGCCAGAATTCCCCCGGTACGCGGATCGGTGACCACGACGGCGGCGCGACTGCCCGCCAGCAGGGTTTCAATATACTGCTGCAGTTTGAGGTCGAGCGTCAGATAGACGTCATGCCCCGCCTGAGGCGGAACTTCTTTCAGCTGTCGAATGACGCGGCCACGGTTGTTAACCTCAACCTCTTCATAGCCGGTCTGTCCATGCAGGACATCTTCGTAGTAGCGTTCGATCCCGAGCTTGCCGATATCGTGCGTCGCGGCATAGTTCGCCAGCTTGCCGTCTTTATCAAGGCGGTCAACGTCTTTGTCGTTAATCTTGGAAACGTAGCCAATGACGTGCGTCAGCGCGGAGCCGTAAGGATAGTAGCGACGTTTGTAACCCTTCACTTCCACGCCGGGGAAGCGGTACTGGTTCACCGCAAAACGGGCCACCTGAACTTCCGTCAGATTGGTTTTCACCGGAATGGAGGTAAAGCGGTGGGAACGGGCGCGCTCTTTTTTGAAGGCTGCGATATCGTCATCGTTGAGATCGACAACGCTTCTTAGCGCCTCCAGCGTGTCCTGAACATTATCGACCTTTTCCGGCATCATCTCGATTTGATAGATGGTGCGGTTTAGCGCCAGAGGGGTGCCGTTACGGTCGTAGATAATGCCGCGGCTGGGCGCGATAGGCACCAGCTTAATGCGGTTTTCGTTTGAACGCGTCTGGTAATCGGTAAAGCGGACGATTTGCAGATTATAAAGGTTGGCGATCAGCACGCCGGTAAGCAGCAAAATCCCCGTAAAGGCGACCAGTGCCCTGCGCACAAACAGCGCGGACTCAGCCGTATAGTCGCGAAAAGAATTCTGTAGTTTCATCCGCTGCTTAATCTACCCTGGTCAGTCATTACTCGCGGTGATAGGGGTGGTTGGTAGTAATGCTCCACGCGCGATACAGACTTTCTGCCACCAGGACCCGAACGAGCGGGTGGGGCAGCGTCAGCGCGGAGAGAGACCAACTTTGTTCTGCTGCCGCTTTGCAGGCAGGGGACAACCCTTCAGGTCCGCCAATCAGCAGACTAACGTCACGGCCATCCTGCTTCCAGCGCTCCAGTTCGTGCGCCAGCTGCGGCGTATCCCAGGGTTTACCCGGAATATCGAGGGTGACGATGCGGTTCTTGCCAGCGGCAGCCAGCATCAGTTCGCCCTCTTTATCGAGAATACGTTTGATATCCGCGTTCTTACCGCGCTTCCCGGCAGGGATCTCCACCAGTTCGAACGGCATGTCTTTTGGAAAACGACGCAGATATTCAGTAAAACCGGTTTGTACCCAGTCCGGCATTTTGGTGCCGACAGCGACCAGCTGCAACTTCACGCATTAACCCCAGAGTTTTTCCAGCTCATACAGGCGACGGCTCTCTTCCTGCATGACATGGACAATCACATCGCCGAGGTCAACCACCACCCAGTCAGCGGTCGCTTCACCTTCAACGCCAAGCGGTAACAGTCCTGCTGCACGCGATTCCTGAACCACATGGTCGGCAATCGAAACAACATGACGCGTAGACGTCCCGGTGCAGATAATCATGCAGTCGGTGATACTGGATTTACCCTTAACGTCGATAGCGATGATGTCCTGACCTTTCAGGTCATCAATTTTGTCGATAACAAAATCCTGGAGTGCTTTACCCTGCAAGTTTTCCCCCTGGGTGAATAAGATGGTGCAACTATGAATTTGTAGCCAGACAGTATACCTGAACTGGCGCCCTTGTCGGGACAAATGTCACCGGCCGGGATTTTGAAGGCGGGTATCATCCCACCCTCCGCCAGAGATTGCATCGCCATTTTTGTAAAACAATTTCTGTAAAGCAATGACTGGCGGGAAAGTCTGGCAGCGGAGGATAACAGTATGGCTTAACCTGTCAAGGCAGGAGAATCAATAAGCCGCTTTTTATGACGCCTGACTAAACATCTGCGCTTTTCTGATACAACCCGTGCGTATGAATATACGCCAGCACCGGGGCAGGCAGCAGATCGTCACACGTTAAACCGTGTTGTAAACGCTCACGAATAAGGGTGGCGGAGATATCGAACCACGGGGTTTCCGCCAGATAAATCTTCCCGGCGGGCTGGTTGTGAAGATCCTCTACGTTATCGGTAAGATGGTCTTCAAGCCATTGCTGATACTGCTCTTCACGCATGGTCAGCGGATAGCCTGGGCGGCGGCAAACGAGCAGGTGGCTGTTCTCCAGAATGGTTTCATACTTGTGCCACCCAGGAAAGTTGAGCAGAGAATCCTGACCAATGATAAACGCCAGCGGCTGGTCAGGCCCTTGCTCGGCTCGCCACTCCTGCAGCGTTTGCGACGTCCACGAGGGGGTGTCGCGACGCAATTCCCGTTCATCAAGCCTGAAAAGCGGTTTATCCGCAATGGCAAGCGTTAGCATCTCTTTTCGCTGCTTGCTGGTTGCCTCAGGCTGAGGGCGGTGCGGCGGAACGTTATTGGGCATAATGGTGACGCGCTGCAGGCCGATCAAATTCGCCAGAATTTCCACCGGCTTAAGATGCCCGTAGTGTACCGGGTCAAAGGTGCCGCCATACAGGGCCTGTAAAGAGTGCATACTATCCATCAATAAATACGTCAGCCAGCGCCTTGTGGCAGAGCAGCAGGGAAAGGCTTTCCAGCTCCGCCCAGACCGACTGGCCGTAATCTTGTTTTAAGGTGAGCTCAGCGCGCATCAGAAGCTGGACAGCCTGACGAAGCTGTTCATGGCTCAGGCGGTTGACGGCCTCGGTGGTCATTGCGCGGCGATTTTGCCATACCCGGTGTTTATCAAACAGCGCGCGCAGCGGCGTATGGGCAGACTGTCGCTTGAGCGTAATCAGCAGCAACAGTTCACGCTGCAGCGTACGCAGCAGAATAACGGGCTCGCTGCCTTCCAGGCGCAGCTGCTGAAGGATATGCAGGGCGCGTTTACTTTTCGCGGCCAGCAATGCATCCACCCAGTGGAACGGCGTGAAGTGCGCGGCGTCATTAACGGCCTGCTCGACGCGGGGGAGTGTCAGTTTGCCATCCGGCCAGAGCAGGGAGAGTCTGTCCAGCGCCTGTGCCAGCGCCAGGAGGTTACCCTCATAGCAGTAGCAGAGCAGTTGATTTGCCGCATCATCCAGCTGAAGGTTGTTCTGCTTTGCTCTTGCGGCCACCCATTTTGGCAGATGCGCCTGCTCAGGTGTCTGACAGGTAACCAGCACCGCGTGGGTCGCCAGTTGAGTGAACCACGCGGCATTTTCCTGCGCTTTGGTGAGCTTATTGCCGCGGACAATTAACAGCAGATCGCTGTGTAGCAGGCTCACCAGAGTGGCAAGCTGCTCATTGATGGCCGCGTTAGGGCCGTTTTCCGGCAGCAGGATCTGAATTGTCTGACGCGACGCGAAAAGGCTCATCGCCTGACAGAGTGAGAAGAGGGCGTCCCAGTCGGTATTGTTATCCACCTGGACGGTATGGTGTTCATCAAAGCCCTGAGCACCTGCAGTATGTCGCACGGCATCCAGGCTTTCCTGCAGCAGTAAGGGATCGTTTCCAAGCAGCAGATACGCCGCGCGCAGCCCTTCATTGAGCTGCGCGCGGAGTTGTTCAGGATACAGCCTGATCATCAGTTACCCATAGAGGTAGAAACCGGGGGCGTACTGGCATCCGGTTTTTCAATAATGTCAGAGCCTTCTTTTGTCGACGCGGCAATACCTGGCAGTTTACGGATCAGCTGTTCCGCTGCCTTATCGTACATTTCGTTGATGATAATCTGCTGTTCGGCATCTTTCGCCAGCGCCGTTTGCGGGTTATCAAAGAACGAACGGTACACTTTTGTGCTGATCGGATAGATGTCTTTACCCGGGATCAGCACGGCTGCGTTAACAGTCATTACCATCTGATACTCTGCGGTACGGCCATCCTGGAAGATAGACGCTGTATCTTTGCTCAGGGTCGTCCCCAGAACGCGGAGAGACGGTACATCCTGGCGCAGTGTGTCTTTCTCAATGAGTTCAACACCGTTCAGGCGCAGTTGGTTACGAACTGCCCGGCTGAATGGGCCATTCGGATCTGATGAGTCGAAAATCATCGTTTTCATCTCAGCAGGCACTGCCGTGGTATTGCGCAGGTGCCAGCCACAGCCAGCGGTGACAAGCACCGCCAGTGATAAGAGTATTGTTGCCAGTTGTCGCACGTTTCCTCCCGCGCTTAGCCAACGACCAGATTGAGCAGTTTACCGGGTACGTAGATCACTTTACGTACGGTAACGCCCTCAAGATATTTCGCGACCAGAGGTTCCTGGCCTGCACGCTCGCGAACCTGTTCTTCGGTTGCGTCGACCGCCACGGTAATTTTACCGCGCACTTTGCCGTTGACCTGGACTACCACCAGCGTGGTGTTTTCCACCATTGCTGCTTCGTCCGCAACCGGCCACGGCGCGTTGTCGATATCGCCTTCGCCTTTCAGTTCCTGCCACAGAGTAAAGCTGACGTGTGGCGTGAACGGGTTCAGCATGCGAACGACGGCCAGCAGCGCTTCACGCATTAAGGCACGATCCTGCTCGCCATCCTGCGGGGCTTTCGCCAGCTTGTTCATCAGTTCCATAATAGCCGCAATTGCGGTATTGAAGGTCTGACGACGACCAATATCATCGGTGACTTTTGCAATTGTTTTATGAACATCACGACGCAGCGCCTGCTGATCTTCCGTCAGGGCAGCAGCGTTCAGCGCCGGAGCATCACCCTGTGCGGTATGTTCGTAAACCAGTTTCCAGACGCGTTTCAGGAAGCGGTTCGCGCCTTCAACACCGGATTCCTGCCACTCCAGCGTCATGTCAGCCGGAGAGGCAAACATCATGAACAGACGCACGGTATCTGCACCGTAACGCTCAACCATCACCTGCGGGTCGATACCGTTGTTTTTCGACTTGGACATCTTGCTCATGCCGGTATAAACCAGCTCATGACCTTCAGCGTCTGTCGCCTTCACGATACGGCCTTTCTCGTCGCGCTCTACGATCGCGTCCACCGGAGACACCCAGTTACGCTCGCCGTTCGCGCCAACGTAGTAGAAGGCATCAGCCAGCACCATGCCCTGACACAGCAGCTGTTTGGCTGGTTCGTCAGAATTCACCATGCCAGCATCGCGCATCAGCTTATGGAAGAAGCGGAAGTAGAGCAGGTGCATGATGGCGTGTTCGATGCCACCGATGTAGATGTCTACCGGCAGCCAGTAGTTGGCCGCGTCAGAATCCAGCATGCCTTCCTGATACTGAGGACAGGTGTAGCGTGCGTAATACCAGGAAGACTCCATAAAGGTGTCAAAGGTGTCGGTTTCACGCAGCGCAGGCTGGCCGTTAACGGTGGTTTTCGCCCACTCAGGATCGGCTTTGATCGGGCTGGTGATGCCGTCCATGACCACATCTTCCGGCAGGATCACCGGCAGTTGATCTTCTGGCGTCGGCATCACGGTGCCGTTTTCAAGGGTCACCATTGGAATTGGCGCGCCCCAGTAACGCTGACGGGAAACGCCCCAGTCGCGCAGACGGAAGTTGACTTTACGCTCACCTACGCCCAGCGAGGCCAGCTTGTCAGCGATGGCATTGAAGCCCTCTTCGAAGCTCAGTCCGCTAAATTCGCCGGAGTTGAACAGGGTGCCTTTTTCGGTCAATGCCTGCTCAGACAGGTCGGGTTCAGAACCGTCTGCGGCCAGGATAACCGGCTTAATGGTCAGGCCATATTTGGTGGCAAACTCATAGTCGCGCTGATCGTGTCCCGGAACGGCCATCACCGCACCGGTGCCGTATTCCATCAGTACAAAGTTCGCCGCCCAGACAGGAATAGCTTCACCCGTCAGCGGGTGAATCGCTTTAAAGCCGGTATCAACGCCTTTTTTCTCCATCGTCGCCATGTCGGCTTCAGCCACTTTGGTGTTGCGGCATTCGTCGATGAAAGTTGCCAGTTCCGGATTGTTCTCTGCCGCTTTCTGCGCCAGCGGGTGACCTGCGGCCACGGCCAGATAGGTCGCCCCCATAAAGGTGTCCGGACGGGTGGTGTAGACGGTCAGCGTTTGGTCGTAGTTCTCAACGTTGAAGGTAATTTCCACACCTTCAGAACGGCCGATCCAGTTGCGCTGCATGGTCTTAACGGTGTCAGGCCAGTGATCCAGTTTATCCAGATCGTTCAGCAGTTCGTCAGCGTAAGCGGTGATTTTGATAAACCACTGCGGGATCTCTTTACGCTCAACCTTGGTGTCACAGCGCCAGCAGCAGCCGTCGATAACCTGCTCGTTCGCCAGAACGGTCTGGTCATTTGGGCACCAGTTAACTGCAGACGTCTTCTTGTACACCAGGCCTTTTTTGTACAGCTCAGTGAAGAATTTCTGCTCCCAGCGGTAATATTCCGGGGTGCAGGTCGCCAGCTCGCGGCTCCAGTCATAGCCGAAGCCCAGCATTTTGAGCTGGTTTTTCATGTACGCGATGTTGTCGTACGTCCATGGTGCCGGTGCCGTATTGTTTTTTACTGCTGCGCCTTCTGCCGGCAGGCCGAACGCATCCCAGCCGATAGGCTGCAGCACGTTTTTGCCCAGCATACGCTGGTAACGGGCGATCACATCACCAATGGTGTAGTTACGCACGTGGCCCATGTGTAGTCGACCAGAAGGATAGGGAAGCATCGACAGGCAGTAATACTTCTCTTTGCTCTCGTCTTCGGTTACTTCAAAGGTGCGCTTCTCGTCCCAGTGTTGCTGGACTTTTGATTCTATCTCTTCCGGGCGGTATTGCTCTTGCATGGCAGCCAGTGGTCCTGTTTTTAATACAGCTACAAATGTAGCCAATGGATGTGGTAATTCAGATCCGCATAGCATAGCCCAAACGTCCGCGTCAAAACAGCCTTTCGCACAAAAGCACTTTGCAGGAATTTACCGGGTCTGTGCTTCACCTGACAAAGCGGCGGTGAAATAAGGTCTATTATTAGAGTTAGTTACTTACCCGGGAGGCAAAATGATGAACAAGGTTGCTCAATTTTACCGCGAGCTGGTGGCGACACTGACGGAGCGGCTGCGTAACGGCGAGCGTGATATTGATGCGCTGGTCGAACAGGCGCGTGCCCGCGTGACGCAAACGGGTGAGTTAACGCGAACCGAAGTGGAAGAGGTGACGCGTGCGGTACGTCGTGACCTGGAAGAGTTTGCGCGCAGCTATCAGGAGAGCCAGGAAGAGGTCTCGGACAGCGTGTTTATGCGGGTGATCAAAGAGAGCCTGTGGCAGGAGCTGGCGGATATCACCGATAAAACGCAGCTTGAGTGGCGCGAGGTGTTTCAGGATTTGAACCATCACGGTGTGTACCACAGCGGCGAAGTGGTAGGGTTGGGAAATCTGGTGTGTGAGAAATGTCATCACCACATCGCGGTGTATACGCCGGAGGTGCTGCCCTTGTGCCCGAAATGCGGTCACGACCAGTTCCAGCGCCGGCCGTTTGAGCCCTAGGTAAAAGCAAAACGGCAACTCTGTTGCCGTTTTTAGTGTTTGCTCCCTCTCCCCGTGGGAGAGGGTTGGGGTGAGGGCATCAGGCCGCACTATAGTAAGCCAGTCTCTCCGCCAGCAAATCTACAAACGCTTCCCGGTCGATATCCACCATCACCGCAGTATTCGGCTCGTTCCCCGTCAGCGAGTAGTAATCCACCACCGTCATTCCCTGGGTATATTTCCCCTGCGTTTCCACACCAACCCAGCGGTCAACCGTGGTAAACATCTCAGGTTTCAACAGCCAGGCAATCGTGCACGGGTCATGCAGCGGTGCGCCATGGAAGCCCCATTTCTCGGCTTTGTGGTACTCCATAAAGAAGTCGAGCAGTTCTGCCACAGTCGTTGCCACCGGATTACCCACAGAGCGGAAGCGTTCAATATCGTCTGCCATAATTTGGGCCCGATGCGTCACATCCAGCCCCGCCATCACAATCGGCAGACCGGACTGGAAAACGATCTCTGCGGCTTCAGGGTCAACATAGATATTGAACTCCGCGGCTGGCGTCCAGTTTCCGAGCCCCATTGCGCCGCCCATGATGACGATCCGGGCGATTTTACCGTGCAGTTCGGGATGGCTGTTAAGCAGCAAGGCCACGTTCGTCTGCGGACCTGTAGCCACCAGCGTCACGGGCTCTGCACTTTCGCGCAGCACCTTCGCCATCAACTCAACGGCGGTGCAGCCTTGTGGCGCGAAGCCCGGTTCCGGCAGTTCAGGGCCGTCCAGTCCACTTTCGCCATGAACGTTATCTGCAATGATCAGCTCGCGCATCAGCGGTTTCACGGCCCCGCCAGCGACAGGAATATCGGTGCGTTTGAGCAGGGTCAGCATGCGCAGCACGTTGCGCAAGGTTTTATCCGGCGTCTGATTTCCTGCGGATGAGGTAACCGCTTTTACGTCCAGTTCAGGGGAGGCAAGAGCGAGGACGAGAGCAATGGCGTCATCATGACCCGGATCGCAATCGAGAATAATAGGCTGTGCCATAGCGTTCTCCATACGTAGCGTTATTTTGTGACAAGGTTAACGCTGCAATGTGACGCCGACGAGAACAAGAGCGCGAAAGCGTGAGGCAGTGCGCAATCCGCAGATTGCGCACTGAGAAGATTAATGCAGGATTTTGGCGAGGAAATCTTTTGCACGTTCGGATTTCGGGTTCGCGAAGAACTCTTCTTTCGGCGAGTCTTCCACGATCTTCCCTTCGTCCATAAAGATGACGCGGTTGGCCACTTTACGGGCGAAGCCCATTTCGTGCGTCACCACCATCATGGTCATCCCTTCGTGCGCCAGCTCGACCATAACGTCGAGCACTTCGTTGATCATCTCTGGATCGAGTGCCGATGTTGGCTCATCAAACAGCATTGCCACCGGATCCATACACAGCGCGCGGGCGATCGCGACACGCTGCTGCTGACCACCCGAAAGCTGCGCCGGGAACTTATCGGCATGTGCAGAAAGCCCAACGCGCTCCAGAAGCTTAAGGCCTTTCTCACGCGATGCTTTTTTATCGCGCTTAAGCACTTTCACCTGCGCTAGCGTCAGGTTCTCGATGATGGAGAGGTGAGGGAACAGCTCAAAGTGCTGGAACACCATACCAACGTGAGAGCGAAGCTGGGCAAGGTTGGTTTTTTTGTCGTTTACTTTGGTGCCGTTAACAACAATTTCGCCCTGCTGCACAGGTTCCAGACCATTAACGGTTTTGATCAGCGTGGACTTACCGGAACCGGACGGGCCGCACACCACCACCACGTCGCCTTTTTTCACTTCCGTGGAGCAGTCGGTCAGCACCTGAAAGTGCCCATACCATTTAGAAACATTTTTCAGGGAAATCATTATACCGTCCTTTTCTTCAGCCAGCTGACCAACAGCGACGCGCTTAAACTAATCACAAAATAGACCGCGCCCGCGAAGAGCACCATCTCGACCTGCGTACCATCACGTTCACCGATGGTTGACGCGGTACGGAAGAAGTCTGCCAGACTCAGGACATACACCAGCGAGGTATCCTGGAACAGCACAATGCCCTGGGTCAGCAGGAGCGGAACCATGGCGCGAAACGCCTGCGGCAGAATAATCAGCTGCATGGACTGCCAGTGCGTCATCCCCAGCGCCAGCGCGGCGCTGGATTGCCCGCGGGAGATGCTCTGAATGCCCGCGCGGATAATCTCTGAGTAGTAAGCGGCCTCAAACATCGAGAACGCCACCATCGCCGAGATCAGGCGGATATCGGTTTTTGGTGACAGCCCCAGGACGTTTTGCAGAAAGCCGGGAACAATCAGGTAAAACCACAGCAGCACCATCACCAGCGGGATGGAGCGGAAAACGTTAACGTAGGCGGTCGCAAACCAGGCGAGCGGCTTAAAGCTCGACAGGCGCATCACCGCCAGCAGGGTGCCCCAGACGATACCAATGATGATGGCAATAACGGTGATTTTTAAGGTAATCACCAGGCCATCCAGCAGGTAAGGCATGGAAGGAACGATAGAACTCCAGTCAAATTCGTACATTATTTGCCCCCCAGATTGCCCGGCAGGCGTACTTTGCGTTCAACCAGGTTCATCACCAGCATGATGAAAGCGTTAATCAGAACATACGCGAGCGTGATCGCGGTGAAGGATTCCCACGCGTGAGCGGAGTAATCCAGCAGCTTGCCCGCCTGGGCCGCCATATCGACCAGGCCGATAGTGGAGGCGATGGCCGAGTTTTTCACCAGGTTCATCATCTCCGAGGTCATCGGTGGCACGATAACGCGGTAGGCATTAGGCAGCAGCACGTAGCGGTAGGTTTGCGGCAGGGTCAGACCCATCGCCAGACCCGCATTTTTTTGTCCGCGGGGTAATGACTGAATGGCGGCACGCACCTGCTCACAAACGCGCGCAGCGGTAAACAGCCCCAGACACATCATGGAGGAGACAAAGAACTGCACATTTGGATCCAGCTCCGACTTGAACCACATGCCAATATTTTCCGGCAGCAGTTCCGGGATAACCAGATACCAGGTAAAGAATTGCACGATGAGCGGAACGTTACGGAACAGTTCCACATAGAGCGTGCCCAGTGTTGAAAGAAAACGGTTAGGGACGGTGCGCAGAATACCGAACAGCGAACCGACAAGAAACGCGATAATCCACGCTGTTATCGATAGTGCCACGGTGACCTGGAAGCCGCTCCACAGCCAGCCAAGATAGGTGGTGTTGCCGAACGGGGCTTGTTGCAGGAATATGCCCCAGTTCCAGTCTATTGACATAATAAACTCCAGAAAAAAAAGGGTAGCAGCGCTACCCTCGAAGATTGGTGAGAAGCTCATTTTTCGCGCTGAGTGGGGAACGACCACTCAACGTATAGTCTGTCCATGCTTCCCGACAATCGAGAGGGCAGGAGATCCCGCCCCTGTTGTTCTAATTAGTTAAGAGCCTTGTCATTTGGAGATTTGAACAGCGCTTTCATGTCATCAGACAGTTCAAAGTTCATGTTGAGATTTTTTGGTGGAATCGGGTTCTTGAACCATTTGTCGAACCATTTTTCCGCTTCGCCGGAAGTCTGTACCTGGGCGATAGTGTCATCGATCAGCTTCTTGAACTGCGGATCGTCTTTACGCAGCATGCAGCCGTAAGCTTCTTTTGACTGCGCGGTGCCGACGATATCCCAGTTGTCTGGTTTTTTCGCTTTCGCACGCTCACCCGCCAGCAGGGCATCATCCATCATAAACGCGACGGCACGGCCACTTTCCAGGGTGCGGAAGGAGTCGCCATGGTCTTTCGCGCTGATGATGCGCATATCCATTTTCTTCTCGTCGTTCAGCTTGTGCAGCAGCACTTCTGAGGTGGTACCGGACGTTACGACGACCGCTTTGCCTTTCAGGTCAGCAAAATCTTTGATATCACCGCCTTTCTTCGTCAGCAGACGGGTGCCCACGACGAAGATGGTGTCAGAGAAAGCGGCCTGTTTCTGGCGCTCGAGGTTGTTGGTGGTCGAGCCACACTCAAAATCAAAGGTGCCGTTTTGCAGCAGTGGAATACGGTTCTGTGAAGTTATTGGGATCAGCTTCACCTGCAGGTCAGGTTTGTTCAGCTTTTTCTTCACAGCTTCAACGATGGCGTTGGAGTAATCCTGTGAATAGCCCACGACTTTTTGCGTGTTGTCGTAGTAAGAGAACGGGACGGAAGATTCACGGTGGCCGACCACGATGACGCCGTTTTTGGCAATCTTGTCGAGAGTACTGCCTGCTGCTGGAGCATCTTCAGCGTGAACCACGCCGGCAGACATTCCCATAACCAGCATTGCTGTGGCCAGTTTACGTAATTGCATACCCAACTCCTTTCTTATCAGCGCCAGTGACGCATTGATACCCATTGTGATGTTGTTATATCTCGCGCGATGCGAGTGCAGTGTTATGCAAGCTTGTTAACATTTAGTCTGGCTTAATGTAAAGATTTTGCTGCGTTATTGTTTATTTTTGCGAAGCGCGCCGCACCATTCAGAGGCAAATATCTCCCATTGCACCGTTTCGGTGCTACCGATGATCTACGCTGGTGCGACAAGGTTGCACGTTAAGCCAAACTGCGTTTGCGTGAATATACAAAGCAACTGGCGTGCCAGATTTGGCACTGGAAGGAATTTGTCGGGTGGCGGCTACGCCTTACGCGACCTACAGGAGTCAAAATGTAGGCCGGGTAAGCGTTAGCGCCACCCGGCAACAGAAGGTAAGATTAGCGACGACGCTGACGCAGGCTCATCAGCACGGCACCGAAACCGAACAGCGCGGTCAGGATCCACAGCGGCCAGTTACCGGTGCGTGCATACGGCGTCAGGCCGGTGGTTGGTGTGACTTTTGTGGTCAACACCTCACGGGTGAACTGCGGGATCATGGCCTGGATTTCACCCTGTGGACCAATCACGGCGGTGATGCCGTTGTTGGTGCTGCGCAGCAATGGGCGCGCCAGCTCCAGAGAACGCATACGCGCCATCTGGAAATGCTGCCACGGGCCGATAGATTTACCGAACCACGCATCGTTGGAGATGGTCAGCAGGTAGTCGGTATCCGGGCGGAAGTTATCGCGAACCTGCTCGCCGAGAATGATTTCGTAGCAGATGGCCGCCGTCAGGGCAAGGCCGTGCGCATGCAGCTGGGGCTGTACGTACGGGCCACGGCTGAAGGAGGACATCGGCAGATCAAAGAACGGCGCCAGCGGGCGCAGAATCGACTCCAGCGGAACAAATTCACCAAACGGCACCAGGTGGTTCTTGTTGTACCGATCCGTGGAGTTGTAGCTGTATTCGCTGTCTTTGCCGAGCGTAATGATGGTGTTGTAGGTGTCATAACGGTTCTGCTGATTCAGACGCGCATCGACAATCCCGGTAATCAGCGTGCTGCCGCGAGCCAGCAGCAAGTCGTTCATCATGTTCAGGAACGGCTGCTGATTGATCTCCAGATCGGGAATGGCGGATTCCGGCCAGATGATCAGCTGCGATTTACCCATCACCTCTTCGGTGGCGTTGGCGTAGATCTTCAGCGTGTTCAGCAGCTCTTTTTCATCCCACTTCATAGATTGCGGGATATTTCCCTGTACCATAGAAACCTGCATGGTGCGCTCAGGCTCAGGCGTGAACCACTGGATATACCGCAGCGGGAAGGGCAGGGCAAACAGCACCAGCGCCACGGCCAGCGGTTTCCAGCAACGCGTGACCAGCGCCAGGATCAGCAGGCCGCTCACCACCATCAGCAGGAAGTTGATTGTCTCAACGCCCATGACCGGGGCCAGGCCTTTCAGCGGGCCATCAATCTGGCTGTAGCCGAACTGCAGCCACGGGAAGCCGGTCAGCACCCAACCGCGCAGGAATTCGGTGATCTGCCAGACCACCGGCGCGGCAATGGCGACGCGCAGCCAGGTGGTTTTAGGCCACAGGCGGGAAAGGATCCCTGCGAACAGACCAGTATACAGTGAGAGATATGCCGCGAGCAGGACGACCAGGAAGACGTTAACCGGGCCCGGCATACCGCCAAACTGGGCGATGCTGACGTAGACCCAGTTAATGCCGGAGCCAAAGAGCCCCAGTCCCCAGAAGTAACCGATGGCGGCAGCCTGTACCGGACGCCGGTTCAGGGTCAGACCCTGAAGCCCCATCAGGGAGAGAATAGCCGCAGGCCAGATATCGTAAGGAGAAAAAGCCAGCGTACCGCTGGCTCCGAGTAACAGCGCCAGCAGCAAACGGACGCGCTGGCGTTCAAGTAATGGGGCAAATGCCATTTACATTAATCTTCCAGTTTTGGCACCGGTGAGTCGTCCGGCGTTCTGACATGAACCTGTATAATACGGCGGCTGTCGGCCATTGCCACTTTGAACTGGTAACCGTCGATGTCAACGGTTTCACCGCGCGCCGGAAGGTGGCCAAAGGCCTGCATCACCAGCCCGCCAATGGTATCGACCTCTTCATCACTGAAGTGAGTGCCGAAAGCGTCGTTGAAGTCCTCGATCGAGGCCAGCGCGCGCACGGTCCAGGTGTGGCGGCTGAGCTGACGGAAGTCGATATCTTCCTCTTCGTCATACTCATCTTCGATTTCACCCACGATCAGCTCAAGAATATCCTCGATCGTGACCAGTCCGGAAACGCCGCCAAATTCATCAATAACAATCGCCATGTGGTAACGCTGAGAGCGAAACTCTTTCAGCATCCGGTCCACACGTTTACTTTCCGGCACAACCACGGCCTGGCGTAACACTTTTTCCATGCTGAAGGCTTCGGCATCACTGCGCATAAACGGCAGCAGATCTTTCGCCATCAAAATCCCTTCGATGTGATCTTTATCTTCGCTGATGACCGGGAAACGCGAGTGGGCGGATTCGATGATCACATCGAGGCACTCGTCCAGGGTCTGGTTACGTTTCAGGGTGATCATCTGCGAGCGGGGGATCATGATATCGCGAACACGCTGGTCAGCAATGTCCATCACCCCTTCGAGCATTTCGCGCGTATCTTCGTCGATAAGGTCGTTTTGCCCGGAATCACGAATCAGCTCCAGCAGTTCATCACGGTTCTTGGGTTCGCCGTGGAAAAGCTGGTTCAGAATGAGGGAGAAAAATCCCTTTTTAGTGTTTGTCGTGTCGCTACTGTGTGAATTGTCGTCGCTCATGGCGTTTGTTAAGGGTTCTCTTGTTAGTTCAACATTTACCGCCACGCGAATTCCCTGCGCGGCGGCATAGTCGTCAGTAAGTTAACTGACTATTCTTTCTCGGCAATGTACGGATCCTCATAGCCCAGAGCAAGCATTATCTCTGTCTCGAGGGACTCCATCTCTTCCGCTTCGTCATCTTCAATATGATCGTAGCCAAGCAGATGCAGGCTGCCATGCACCACCATATGCGCCCAGTGGGCTTCCAGCGGCTTTTGCTGCTCTTTGGCTTCCTGTTCAACCACCTGACGGCAGATGATCAGATCCCCCAGCAGCGGCATCTCGATACCCGGCGGGGCTTCGAACGGGAAAGAGAGCACGTTGGTTGGCTTATCTTTCCCACGGTAAGTCAGGTTAAGCTCATGGCTTTCTGCCTCATCCACCAGGCGAATCGTCACTTCTGATTCTTCCTGAAACTGGGGGATAACGGCATCCAGCCATTTCTGAAACTGTGCCTCATCTGGCATACCGGAATTGTCTTCACAGGCCAGCTGTAAATCGAGGATCACCTGACTCATTTCTGTTCTTGCTCCTGCGCGTCGCGCTTACGTTCTGCGGCCAGTTCGGCCCTGCGTTTTTGATCCGCCTCTTCCCAGGCTTCATAGGCGTTAACGATGCGCGCAACCACCGGATGGCGTACCACGTCTTCACTGTGGAAGAAGTTAAAGCTGATTTCATCGACTTCGGCCAGCACTTCAATGGCGTGGCGCAGGCCCGATTTGGTGCTGCGCGGCAGGTCGATCTGGGTAACGTCACCGGTGATGACCGCTTTCGAGTTAAAGCCAATACGCGTCAGGAACATCTTCATCTGTTCGATGGTGGTGTTCTGGCTTTCATCAAGAATGATGAACGCGTCGTTTAACGTGCGACCACGCATGTAGGCGAGTGGGGCCACTTCAATCACGTTACGCTCAATCAGCTTTTCGACCTTCTCAAAGCCGAGCATCTCGAACAGCGCATCGTATAAAGGACGCAGATACGGGTCGACCTTCTGACTCAGGTCGCCCGGCAGGAAGCCCAGTTTTTCACCCGCTTCCACCGCCGGACGGGTCAGCAGGATACGGCGGATTTCCTGACGTTCAAGCGCATCCACCGCCGCGGCAACGGCCAGATAGGTTTTACCCGTACCCGCCGGCCCCACGCCGAAGGTGATGTCGTGGTCGAGAATATTGGCGATGTACTGCGCCTGGTTTGGCGTACGCGGCTTAATGACGCCACGCTTGGTCTTGATGTTGATGGCCTTACCGTAGTCCGGCACACTTTCCGCGCTCTGCTCAAGCACGCGCGCCTCTTTAATGGCGAGGTGAATTTGTTCCGGTTCGATATCCTGAATTTCGCCGCGCATCGGGGCGGTATCGACATACAGGCTGCGCAGGATATCTGCAGCCGCATTGACGCAGATAGGGCGTCCGGTAAGTTTGAAGTGATTATCGCGACGATTGATTTCGATACCCAGACGTCGCTCCAGTTGTTTGATGTTGTCATCAAACGGTCCGCACAGGCTCAGCAGGCGAGCGTTGTCTGCGGGCGTTAGGCTGATTTCACGCGTATCTATGTTCAAACTGTTCCTCTTTGATTGGTTAGCTGACCCGCTGCCACCCGGCGTAATAAAACGGTCATTACCGAAATTATTCACGCCATAGAATAAAGGCGCAAGCATTGCAGATGATATTGGGGACGATGAGAGGAAATACAAGGCCTGCCGAAGCGGCAGGCCCGAAGGATTAAGGCTGGTAAATCCCCACGCCAGAATCGTTTTCTTTGCGGGTACGCGAAATGACGGATTCCGGTGACTCGGCAATACGCAGGCCCATTTCGTCTTCAGTGCGGACCACTTTCGCACGCAGTGAGTTGGTGAGCACTTCGACAATCTCAACGTCCACAAATTTACCGATCATATCCGGGGTGCCTTCAAAGTTCACCACGCGGTTGTTTTCTGTACGACCGGAGAGTTCCATAATGCTCTTGCGCGAGGTGCCTTCTACCAGTATGCGCTGGACGGTGCCGAGCATACGGCGGCTCCAGGCGTTGGCCTGCTGGTTGATGCGCTCCTGCAGAATATACAGACGCTGCTTTTTCTCTTCTTCCGGCACATCGTCAACCATATCGGCCGCAGGGGTTCCAGGACGCGCGGAGAAGATGAAGCTGTAGCTGACGTCAAAATTCACTTCACCAATGAGCTTCATGGTGCGCTCGAAGTCATCCGCGGTTTCACCAGGGAAGCCGACAATAAAGTCGGAGCTTATCTGGATATCCGGACGCGCTTCACGCAGCTTACGGATGGTGGATTTGTACTCCAGAACCGTATGCGGACGGCCCATCAGGTTCAGAACGCGGTCAGAGCCGCACTGAATCGGCAGATGCAGGAAGCTCACCAGCTCTGGCGTATCGCGATAGACATCAATGATGTCATCGGTGAATTCCATCGGATGGCTGGTGGTAAAGCGAATACGGTCGATACCGTCAATCGCGGCCACCAGGCGCAGCAGTTCAGCAAAGGTGCCGGTGGTGCCGTCGTAGTTTTCCCCACGCCAGGCGTTAACGTTCTGGCCCAGCAGGTTCACTTCGCGAACGCCCTGCGCGGCAAGCTGCGCGATTTCAAACAGAATATCGTCTGCCGGGCGGCTGACTTCTTCACCACGGGTGTAAGGCACCACACAGTAAGTGCAGTATTTGTTGCAGCCTTCCATGATGGAAACGAAAGCGGTCGGGCCATCTGCGCGCGGTTCTGGCAGACGGTCAAATTTCTCGATCTCCGGGAAGCTGACGTCAACGACCGGGCTACGATTACCGCGAACCTGGTTGATCATCTCCGGCAGGCGGTGCAGGGTCTGCGGGCCAAAGACGATATCCACATAGGGGGCTCTCTGGCGGATCAGCTTACCTTCCTGTGATGCGACGCAACCGCCCACGCCGATGATCAGGTCCGGATTTTTTCGTTTGAGAAGTTTCCAGCGGCCTAACACGTGGAAGACTTTTTCCTGCGCTTTTTCACGAATTGAACAGGTGTTCAGCAGCAACACGTCGGCTTCTTTCGGATTTTCAGTCAGCTGGTATCCGTGGGTGGTGTCCAGCAGATCGGCCATCTTGGATGAATCGTATTCGTTCATCTGACAGCCCCAGGTTTTTATATGGAGTTTTTTAGTCATCGACTTGCTCAGCTCAGGATTGCAAGCCGCGTATTGTAATGCTTTGGTGGGGTTGTGACCAGTATGAAGGTTATGTGTCTCAGGACTGCAAAAATCCGGTAAACTTAAGGGATTCTCCAATAAGGAAAAATGACCATGACACTCCAACACACCGAAGTTGCCGTTGTCGGCGGCGGTATGGTCGGCGGCGCACTGGCGCTGGGGCTGGCGCAGCAGGGATTTGAGGTAACGGTAATTGAACAGGCTGCACCGCCGGCATTCGATCCCGCCAGCAAGCCGGATGTGCGCATTTCTGCTATCAGCGCGGCGTCGGTCGATCTGCTGCGCGGTCTGGGCGTCTGGGAAACGGTGCAGGCGATGCGTGCGCATCCCTACAGCCGTCTTGAAACCTGGGAGTGGGAAAATGCCCACGTTGCGTTTGATGCTGCGGAGCTGAAGCTGCCGCGCCTGGGCTACATGGTGGAAAACAATGTGCTCCAGCTGGCGCTCTGGCAGGCCCTGGAGGCGCACCCGAAGGTGACGCTGCGTGTTCCTGCGTCACTTAAGGCACTTCATACTCACGAAAGCGGCTATTTGCTGACGCTCGACAGCGGTGATGAGCTGGCTGTGAAGCTGGTCGTCGGGGCGGATGGTGCCAATTCTCAGGTCAGACAGATGGCAGGTATTGGGGTACATGCCTGGCAGTATGAGCAGTCTTGTATGCTGATTACCGTCCAGTGTGAGAATTCGCCGGGTGAGAGCACCTGGCAGCACTTTACGCCGAATGGCCCGCATGCCTTTTTACCGCTATTTGATCATTGGGCGTCACTGGTGTGGTACGACAAACCGGCGCGCATTCGCCAGCTACAAGGGCTTTCAATGGAACAACTGCAGCGCGAGATCCTGCTGCACTTCCCGAGCCGTCTGGGGCATATCACGCCAGTCGCCGCTGGCGCATTCCCGCTCACGCGACGTCACGCTTTGCAGTATGCCCGTGACGGGCTGGCGCTGGTGGGGGATGCGGCACACACCATACACCCGCTGGCCGGGCAGGGGGTAAATCTTGGGTATCGTGACGTTGACGCGTTACTGGACGTTTTAAGTCATGCGCGCGGGCATGCGGAAGCGTGGTCCAGCCATCAGGTACTGAAGCGTTACCAGACGCGACGTATGGCGGATAATTTTATTATGCAGTCGGGAATGGATCTGTTCTATGCCGGGTTCAGCAATGACTTAGCGCCAGTACGTATTCTGCGTAACATTGGCCTCATGGCGGCGGAACGTGCCGGTGGGTTGAAACGTCAGGCCCTGAAATACGCTCTCGGACTTTAATCGCTGCTTCGACTATTCCCTCGCCCCTTTGGGGAGAGGGGTAGGGTGAGGGGGCATCAGGCCGCACAAACAACAAAAACAAAAAAGCCCGCAGAGCGGGCTTATTTGTTTTTAAGTGGCTGGGGTGCAGGGATTCGAACCCCGGAATGCTGGTATCAGAAACCAGAGCCTTACCGCTTGGCGACACCCCAATTGCGTTAAACAAACTGCTTAACGACTTTTTAAATTGGCTGGGGTACGAGGATTCGAACCTCGGAATGCCGGAATCAGAATCCGGTGCCTTACCGCTTGGCGATACCCCAACAATTTGTCTTGATTACCGAAAAATCGACAATCTTAATTTGGTGGCTACGACGGGATTCGAACCTGTGACCCCATCATTATGAGTGATGTGCTCTAACCAACTGAGCTACGTAGCCAGTACTGCAATCTTCGATGGCTGGGGTACCTGGATTCGAACCAGGGAATGCCGGTATCAAAAACCGGTGCCTTACCGCTTGGCGATACCCCAATACCGCGGAGAACCGCAAAATCGAAGAAATATGGCTGGGGTACCTGGATTCGAACCAGGGAATGCCGGTATCAAAAACCGGTGCCTTACCGCTTGGCGATACCCCATCCGTGCAACGCTTACCTGGGAATGGTGCGGGAGGCGAGACTTGAACTCGCACACCTTGCGGCGCCAGAACCTAAATCTGGTGCGTCTACCAATTTCGCCACTCCCGCAAAAAAGATGGTGGCTACGACGGGATTCGAACCTGTGACCCCATCATTATGAGTGATGTGCTCTAACCAACTGAGCTACGTAGCCATCTTTTTTCGCGTTACCTTATCGGCGTTGCGGGGCGCATTATGCGTATAGACCCTTGCAGCGTCAACACCTTTTTCAACGAAAATAGCCGGAATGTGACTGTTTGGTTAGGTTGCGAACAGCGTGACCGAATATTCGGCAATTATTGGTTATTAATCGTTTTTCGAGAGTGAAATGCAAGGCAAAAAAAAGGCCCCAGAGGGGCCTGATTAGAATCGTCGCGATTATTTGTAGGCAGACTGGTGAACGCCTACCGCGCGGCCTGATGGATCGTTCATCGCTTTGAAAGATTCATCCCATTCAATCGCTTTAGCAGACGAGCAGGCGACGGATGGGCCACCCGGAACACACTCTGCCGCACTCGGCACCGGGAACAGCTCTTCAAAGATTTCACGGTACAGATACGCTTCTTTAGAGCCCGGCGTGTTGTACGGGAAGCGGAAGCTTGCCGTTTCCAGTTGCTGGTCGGAAATCTGTTTTGCTGCCACCTCTTTCAGGGTGTCGATCCAGCTGTAACCTACACCATCAGAGAACTGCTCTTTCTGACGCCACGCCACGCTCGCGGGCAGGTATGATTCAAAACATTCGCGCAGGATATGTTTTTCCATTTTACCGTTGCCGCACATTTTGTCCTGCGGGTTGATACGCATCGCCACGTCGAGGAATTTCTTATCCAGGAACGGGACACGCGCTTCTACTCCCCATGCCGACATTGCTTTGTTGGCACGTGCACAGTCAAACATATGCAGTGCCTGCAATTTACGCACGGTCTCTTCATGCAGTTCTTTGGCGTTTGGCGCTTTATGGAAGTACAGGTAGCCGCCAAACACTTCGTCAGAACCTTCACCGGACAGCACCATCTTGATGCCCATCGCTTTAATCTTACGCGACATCAGGTACATCGGCGTGGAGGCACGAATGGTAGTAACATCATAAGTTTCAATGTGATAGATCACATCGCGGATTGCATCCAGGCCTTCCTGCACGGTGAAGTGAATTTCATGGTGCACGGTGCCCAGATGGTTTGCCACTTCCTGCGCAGCTTTCAGGTCAGGTGCCCCTTCAAGACCCACGGCAAAGGAGTGCAGCTGCGGCCACCAGGCTTCGGAGCGCTCCTGATCTTCCACGCGGCGAGCGGCGAATTTCTTGGTGATCGCGGAGATCACGGAGGAGTCCAGACCGCCGGAGAGCAGCACGCCATAAGGTACGTCTGACATCAGGTGGCTTTTCACGGAATCTTCCAGCGCCTGACGCAGCTCGGCTTTATCCGTCACGTTGTCTTTAACCGCGTCATAATCGAACCAGTCGCGCTGGTAGTACGGACGGATCACACCGTCTTTACTCCACAGATAGCTGCCTGCCGGGAACTCTTTAATGGTGCGGCAGACCGGTACCAGAGCTTTCATTTCAGAGGCAACATAGAAGTTGCCGTGTTCATCGTGGCCCATGTACAGCGGGATAATGCCGATATGGTCGCGGCCAATCAGATACGCGTCTTTTTCGCTATCGTACAGGGCGAAGGCAAACATACCCTGCAGGTCGTCCAGGAATTCCGGACCTTTCTCCTGATAGAGCGCCAGAATCACTTCACAGTCAGACCCGGTCTGGAAGGCGTAGCGGTCGCCGTACTCGGCGCGCAGTGCCTGATGGTTATAGATTTCACCGTTAACAGCCAGCGCGTGCGTTTTTTTCTCGTTATACAGCGGCTGTGCACCGGCGTTGACGTCTACGATAGACAGACGTTCGTGAGCCAGAATCGCTTTATCACTGGCGTAAACGCCTGACCAGTCCGGGCCGCGATGGCGCATCAGGCGGGACAGTTCGAGTGCTTTTTTACGCAGTTCGCCCGCGTCAGTTTTAATATCCAGTACGCCAAAAATTGAACACATAACCTTCTCCGTTAACCCTGTTGCTTTGTAATGTTGCTTGCTTATGAAAATGCCGCAAAGGGAGAAGGGGCGCAAGAGATTTACGGGCGAAAACGGAAATAGTGCAATGGTGATTGCGGAATAGTGAAAAAAGAGTACGTCACGGACGCTTTTATTGATGATTATGCAATAAAGTGCACTTTTTGTTAGATATGGTTTTATTTGTAAGGGCTAAAAATGAAAAACCACGCCCTGAGCGTGGTTTGGTATCAGATAATGTCAATTTCATCGACGGAGGGGTAAATCCAGCTTGGTCGGAACGGCATCGAATCAATGTCATCAAGCTGCGAGACGCCGGACAGCACCAGAATGGTTTCCAGACCCGCCTGGAAGCCGGCCAGAATATCCGTACGCAGGTTATCGCCGACAATAACCGTTTCTTCCGAGTGGGCCTGCATTTTATTGAGCGCGGCGCGGATGATCCACGGGCTTGGTTTGCCGACATAGAATGGCTTGCGCCCGGAGATTTTTTCAATACCGGCACACAGCGCGCCACAGGCCGGATAAAAACCTCGACCGTGGGTATCCGGGTTGGTGGCAATGAAGCGCGCGCCGTTGGCAACGAAGAACGAGGCTTTATGCATCATCTCCCAGTTATAGGAGCGCGTTTCACCCACAATCACGAAGTCCGGATTGACATCGGTAATCGTAAAGCCCGCTTTATACAGCTCGTGGATCAGCGCGCCTTCGCCGACCACGTACGCTTTTTTGCCTTCCTGACGTTTCAGAAAATCCGCCGTTGCCATCGCCGAGGTGTAAAACACACTGTCCGGGACGTCGACGCCCGCCGTCGCAAAGCGGTTTGCCAGATCCTGACCGGTCTGAGAAGGGTAGTTCGTGAGAAGAACCAGAGGCATTCCTTTGTCGATGATGCGGTGAAGAAACTCCGCAGCACCTGGTACGGCAACGTTGTCGTGCATCAGCACGCCGTCGATATCACAAATTACATTCTTAATGGTCATGGACGTTCCGACATCAAAAAAAGAAGGCGTTACTATAAGGTCCGATCAACTTTCCAGCAAATGCTGCAGCAGAATACCGTTGAGCATGGCGCGTTTCACCAGCGCAAAAGCGCCAATTGCCGAGCGATGGTCAAGTTTTGAACGAACCACAGGGAGATTCTGGCGGAATGCTTTCAGCGCCTGGGTGTTAATACAGCCTTCAATCGCGGGGAGCAGCACCTTTTCCGCTTCAACAATTTCTCCGGCTATCACCACTTTCTGTGGGTTAAACAGGTTAATGGCGATGGCGATAGTTTTCCCCAGATGGCGCCCAACCTGCTCGATCACCTCACAGGCCAGCGCGTCGCCTTTATTGGCGGCTTTGCAGATGGTGCCTATCTTGCAATCAGCCAGCGTGACGCGACTCTGGTAACCTTGTTCAAGCAGATGGCGAACGCGCTGCTCAATGGCCGTGTTGGCGGCAATGGTTTCAAGGCAGCCGAAGTTACCGCAGTGGCAGCGTTCGCCCAGCGGCTCGACCTGAATGTGGCCGATCTCGCCGACGTTACCGTTGCGACCAATAAAAATCCGACCGTTAGAAATAATACCTGCGCCTGTCCCGCGGTGGACACGCACCAGAATAGAGTCTTCGCAGTCCTGACTCGCACCAAAGTAGTGCTCTGCCAGTGCCAGAGAACGAATATCGTGGCCGACAAAACAGGTCACTTTAAAGCGTTTTTCCAGCGCATCGACCAGCGCCCAGTTTTCCACCTGAATGTGCGGCATGTAGCGAATCACGCCGCTTTCCGGGTCGACCAGTCCGGGTAAAATCACTGAAATTGCAATGAGCTCGCGGATCTTACGCTGACAGCTCTCAATAAAGTGCGCGATGGTATTCAGCAGCGCGTGCTCCAGCGTCTCCTGGGTGCGCTCGGGAAGGGGATAGTGCTCTTCCGCAATTGCTTTGCTGCTCAGATCGTAGAGCGTGAGCGTGGTGTCATGACGGCCGAGCCGAACGCCAATCGCCTGAAAATTGCGGGTTTCGGTAATAATGGAGATAGCGCGGCGGCCCCCGGTAGAGGCCTGCTGATCGACTTCTTTGATCAAACCGCGCTCAATAAGCTGGCGGGTAATTTTTGTCACGCTGGCGGGAGCAAGCTGGCTTTGTTCGGCTATCTGAATTCGAGAGATTGGCCCGTGTTGGTCAATCAGGCGATATACCGCCGCACTGTTAAGTTGTTTAACGAGATCGACATTACCGATTTGAGCTTGTCCGCCTGGTGTCATACTTTTACTTACTCAGTGACGACCTCGTTACCATTAACGATGGTCTTAATAATTTTATAATCGTGTGTGAATGCCGTCAGGTTTGCAACCATACCCGGTGCAATTCCGCCAAGCTGTTTATCCACGCCGATTGCGCGAGCCGGATAAAGGGTAGCCATACGCAGGACTTCATCAAGCGCAATCCCACAGTGCTCAACCAGGTTACGCACCCCTTCAATCATGGTTAAAGAGGAACCGCTCAGCGTACCGTTTTCATCCACACACAGTCCATTGCGGTAGTATATTGTTTTACCGGCAAAAATGAACTGCTCAATATTTGCACCTGCTGGTGCAGTGGCATCGGTAACCAGGCAAAGCTTGTCACCTTTCAGGCGCTTGGCATTACGAATGTTGGTATAATCCACGTGCATACCATCAGCAATAATGCCGCAGTAGACGTCTGGCTCGTCCAAAATCGCCCCGACCAGACCCGGTTCGCGACCGGTGATATAAGGCATGGCGTTGTAAAGGTGCGTGGCGAAGGTAATGCCCGCGCGGAAGCCCGCTTTGGCTTCTTTCAGCGTGGCGTTTGAGTGTCCTGCTGAAACCACAATCCCGGCGGCAGCCAGTTTGCTGATCACGTCAGTGCCGGTCATCTCTGGTGCCAGCGTCACTTTTGCGATCACATCGGCGTTCGCACACATGTAGTCGACCAGTTCAGCGTCAGGCTTGCGCACGTAATCCGGGTTATGGGTGCCTTTTTTCACGATATTCAGCCATGGCCCTTCCAGGTGCAGACCGAGCGCCTGATTAGGATGTTTGGCGAGGTATTCGCGCATCACGCGGATACCCTGTTTCATCAGGTCATCACTGCTGGTGATGAGCGTTGGCAGATAGCTGGTGCAGCCCGATTTCTCGTTGGCTTTCTGCATGATTTCCAGCGTTTCAACCGTCACCGCCTCGGCAGTGTCATTGAATTGCACACCGCCGCAGCCGTTCAGCTGTACGTCGATGAAACCGGGGGAGATTACTGCTCCATTGAGTGAGCGCTGTTCAATCCCTGGCGGCAGCTCTGCCAGCGGACAAACACGTTCAATCAGGCCATTGGCGATAACAATCGCATGGTCATCCAGAATTTCGTGGCCGGTATAAATCCGACCGTGGGTTAAAGCGTACATAACGACCCCCGGTTAAAAAAAGCGGCCGCCTCTTAGAGAAGAGGCGGTTAATCAATTACAGACCTTTGATGTTCTCGGCTTCTAACTCGTTGAAGTATTTCAGCGTTTTCACTTTCAGCTCCATCGTGGACGGTTCGTCGCAGACGATGACTGATTTTGGATGCAGCTGCAGGCAGCTGATGGTCCACATGTGGTTAACGTTGCCTTCAACGGCAGCCTGGAGTGCCTGCGCTTTCACGCCACCCAGCACCAGAATCATCACTTCTTCGGCATCCAGCAGGGTGCCTACGCCAACGGTCAGGGCGTATTTTGGAACCTGGTTCACATCACCGTCAAAGAAGCGGGAGTTTGCCACGCGGGTGTCATGGGTCAGCGTTTTAATACGCGTGCGGGAAGCCAGGGACGATGCCGGCTCGTTAAACGCGATATGACCATCGTTGCCCACGCCGCCCATAAACAGGTGGATTTTACCGTAAGAACGGATTTTTTCTTCGTACTGACGGCATTCTGCGTCAATATCAGGCGCATTTCCATTCAGCAGGTTAATATTTTCCGCTGGGATATCAACGTGATCAAAGAAATTCCGGTGCATAAAGCTATGGTAGCTTTCCGGGTGGTCTTTTGGCAGGCCGACATATTCATCCATATTGAAGGTCACAACATGTTTGAAGCTAACCTGGCCCGCTTTGTGCATTTCAACCAGGGCTTTATACGCCGTCAGCGGAGTACCGCCGGTTGGCAGGCCAAGAACGAAAGGACGATCGGCGGTAGGCTTGAAGGCATTAATGCGGTTAACGATATGGCGAGCGGCCCATTTACCGACTTGTTCAGCAGTTGCCAGGGGAATCAGTCTCATTGTTCACCTCAAGAGTTAAAGTAGAAGAGTGGGCGGATGGCTACCGGAACCTGATACTTAAGCGTAACCTGGAACCTTTCAGGCTGGATCAATCCGTCTTGATTTTTTGAATGATAAAATAAGTTTTCGCTGTTAGCCAGTGAAAGGGAGGGCTTAATACGATATTTGGTGACAAAAATCACAAAAAATGGGTGTTTAATTTGCGATACGAATTAATTTTTCACACACTCACACTGCCAGTGAATTATCGACGGTACTTATCGTTAGCAACACAATAAAAACATAGTTAATGCGCGAGCCTGGAAAGGGTCTCGTAGGGGGAATAGGATGAATATTTTAGGTTTTTTCCAGCGCCTCGGTAGGGCTTTGCAGCTCCCTATCGCCGTGCTACCGGTTGCAGCGCTGCTGCTGCGATTCGGGCAACCCGATCTTCTCAACGTGCCGTTTATCGCCCAGGCTGGCGGCGCAATCTTTGACAACCTGGCGCTGATTTTCGCCATCGGCGTTGCTTCCAGCTGGTCTAAAGACAGTGCAGGGGCCGCAGCGCTGGCAGGGGCGGTTGGTTACTTCATCCTGACGAAAGCGATGGTAACGATTAACCCGGAAATCAACATGGGCGTACTGGCGGGTATCATTACCGGTCTGGTCGGCGGTGCGGTATATAACCGCTGGGCAAACATCAAGCTGCCAGACTTCCTCAGCTTCTTTGGTGGCAAACGCTTCGTGCCAATCGCGACCGGCTTCTTCTGTCTGGTTCTCGCCGCGATCTTTGGCTACGTCTGGCCGCCAGTGCAGCATGCTATCCATGCGGGCGGCGAGTGGATCGTCTCTGCGGGTGCGATGGGTGCGGGCATCTTCGGCTTCATTAACCGTCTGTTGATCCCAACCGGTCTGCATCAGGTTCTGAACACCATCGCCTGGTTCCAGATTGGTGAGTTTACCAATGCGGCGGGTACCGTTTTCCACGGCGACATTAACCGCTTCTACGCGGGTGATGGCACCGCGGGCATGTTTATGTCCGGCTTCTTCCCAATCATGATGTTTGGTCTGCCGGGCGCTGCGCTGGCCATGTACCTGGCTGCGCCGAAAGCGCGTCGTCCAATGGTCGGCGGTATGCTGCTGTCAGTCGCCATTACCGCATTCCTGACCGGTGTGACCGAGCCTCTGGAATTCCTGTTCATGTTCCTGGCTCCGCTGCTGTACCTGATGCACGCGGTGTTAACCGGTATCAGCCTGTTCGTGGCGACTCTGCTGGGCATCCATGCGGGCTTCTCCTTCTCTGCAGGCGCGATCGACTACGTGCTGATGTACAACCTGCCAGCGGCAAGCAAGAACGTCTGGATGCTGGTGGTGATGGGGGCGGCCTTCTTCGTTATCTACTTCGTTCTGTTCAGCGCGGTTATTCGTATGTTTAACCTCAAAACGCCGGGCCGCGAAGATACCACTGATGACGTCGTGACCAGTGAAGCCAACAGCAATACCGAAGAAGGTTTAACTCAGCTGGCAACCAGCTACATTGCCGCAGTCGGCGGTACCGACAACCTGAAAGCCATTGATGCCTGTATTACCCGTCTGCGTCTGACCGTGGGTGACTCCGCTCGCGTAAGCGATGCAATGTGTAAACGCCTTGGCGCATCTGGCGTCGTTAAACTAAACAAACAAACTATCCAGGTTATCGTGGGCGCCAAAGCGGAATCCATCGGTGACGAAATGAAGAAAGTGGTTGCGCGTGGCCCGGTCGCAGCGGCAGCAGCTGACAGCGCAACTGCGGCAACGGCGACTCCGGCCGCGAAGCCACAGGCCGTGCCTAACGCCGTGACGGTGGCGGCTCTGGTCTCTCCGGTAACGGGTGAGGTCGTTGACCTTGAACAAGTGCCTGACGAAGCGTTCGCCAGTAAAGCGGTAGGCGACGGCGTGGCGGTGAAACCAACGGACAAAACCGTCGTCTCTCCTGCTGCGGGTACTATCGTGAAGATTTTCAACACCAACCACGCGTTCTGCCTCGAAACCGAAAATGGCGCGGAGATTGTTGTCCACATGGGCATCGATACCGTTGCGCTGGAAGGTAAAGGCTTTACTCGTCTGGTGGAAGAGGGCGCTGAAGTGGTGGCCGGGCAGCCGATTCTGGAGATGGATCTGGACTTCCTGAACGCCAATGCACGCTCCATGATCAGTCCGGTTGTTTGCAGCAACATCGACGACTTCAGTGGCCTGGTTATTCAGGCAAAAGGTCAGGTGGTTGCAGGTCAAACGCCGCTGTATGAGATTAAAGGCAAGTAATCGCTCCTGAGTAGAGTCATGCCTTAAGCGGCGGGGGATATCCTCCGCCGCTTTTTTTTGCAGCAAATGCCCCCATTATTTTCATCTGATACGTATTTTCCGTAACTAAGGGTTGTCACTACGTCCGGCTTATAAGATCATATGCCGTTATACGTTGTTTACGCTTTGAGGAATCCACGATGAGTGAGGCTGAAGCCCGCCCGAGTAACTTTATTCGTCAGATCATCGATGAAGATCTGGCCAGTGGTAAGCACACCACGGTGCATACCCGCTTCCCGCCGGAGCCGAACGGCTACCTGCATATTGGTCATGCGAAATCCATCTGCCTGAACTTTGGCATTGCGCAAGACTATCAGGGGCAGTGCAACCTGCGTTTCGATGACACCAACCCAGTAAAAGAAGACATCGAATACGTTGAGTCCATCAAGAACGACGTGCAATGGCTGGGCTTCAACTGGTCTGGCGATATCTGCTACTCCTCTGACTATTTTGATCAGCTGTACGCTTACGCGGTTGAGCTGATCAACAAAGGTCTGGCGTACGTCGATGAACTGTCCGCGGATGAAATCCGTGAATACCGCGGTACGCTGACGCAACCTGGCAAAAACAGTCCGTTCCGCGATCGCAGCGTGGAAGAGAACCTGGCGCTGTTTGAAAAAATGCGTGCGGGTGGTTTTGAAGAAGGCAAAGCCTGTCTGCGTGCCAAAATCGACATGGCTTCTCCGTTCATCGTGATGCGCGATCCGGTACTGTACCGCATTAAGTTTGCTGAACACCACCAGACCGGTAACAAGTGGTGCATCTACCCGATGTACGACTTCACCCACTGCATCAGCGATGCGCTGGAAGGCATTACCCACTCGCTGTGTACGCTTGAGTTCCAGGACAACCGTCGCCTGTACGACTGGGTGCTGGATAACATCACCATCCCTGTGCATCCGCGTCAGTACGAGTTCTCTCGTCTGAATCTGGAATACACCGTGATGTCCAAGCGTAAGCTGAACCTGCTGGTGACTGACAAGCACGTTGAGGGCTGGGACGACCCGCGTATGCCGACCATTTCTGGTCTGCGTCGTCGTGGCTACACCGCTGCTTCTATTCGTGAGTTCTGCAAGCGCATCGGCGTGACCAAGCAGGACAACACCATTGAAATGGCGTCGCTGGAGTCCTGCATTCGTGAAGACCTCAACGAAAATGCCCCGCGCGCGATGGCAGTTATCGACCCGGTAAAACTGGTTATCGAAAACTATCCTCAGGGTGCGAGTGAACTGGTTGCCATGCCTAACCATCCGAACAAACCGGAAATGGGAAGCCGTGACGTACCGTTCAGCGGTGAAATCTGGATCGACCGCGCTGACTTCCGTGAAGAAGCCAACAAGCAGTACAAGCGTCTGGTGCTGGGTAAAGAAGTCCGTCTGCGTAACGCCTACGTGATCAAAGCCGAGCGCGTAGAGAAAGATGCAGAAGGGAATATCACCACCATCTTCTGTTCATACGATGCCGAAACGCTGAGCAAAGATCCTGCCGATGGTCGCAAGGTGAAAGGCGTTATCCACTGGGTAAGCGCTTCTCACGCGCTGCCGGTAGAAATCCGTCTGTACGATCGTCTTTTCAGCGTGCCTAACCCGGGTGCGGCGGAAGACTTCCTGGCGACGATCAACCCGGAATCTCTGGTGATCAAACAGGGTTATGCTGAGCCATCGCTGAAAACAGCTGAAGCAGGTAAAGCGTTCCAGTTCGAGCGTGAAGGTTACTTCTGCCTGGACAGCCGTTACAGCACTGCGGAAAAACCGGTATTTAACCGTACCGTCGGTCTGCGTGACACCTGGACCAAGATCGGCGAATAATAACGCCGCTCTGGTCAATGAGAAACAAACGCCGCTTATTGCGGCGTTTTTTTTATTAATGATCATATCGTTAAAGTGGCGTTGTAAAAATGTCCGCCGTTATTTTTGGTCAATGTGGTGCTACTTATTTTTTTTAAAAAAGTTTGTCTGTTTTTGAAAATGGCAAATTTCGCAAAATACGCGATTTCTAATGTTCTAATACCCTGAAATACGCTGCTATACCCCCGCCAAATCACGCTTCAGGCCAAATGTTACAAAGCACTACCAATTATGTGCACTTCGTCATAATCCTGACTTTTGCCTGATGAAAAGCATTGATAATTCGCGTCGCGAAAAATAACCTAAAGACGGTAGTTAATTCGAGGGTATTTATAACTACCCCTGACCGCCTGGTCTTTTTTATTTTCGCCGTTTTAGGCGCTTTAATTCGTCAAAGAGGAATAATCTATGCGTACGTTCAGTGGCAAACGTAGTGCGCTGGCGCTGGCTATTGCCGGTGTGACAGCAATGTCTGGCCTGGTTGTTACACCTGAGGCGAAAGCTGCGGGTTTCATCGACGATTCTACCCTCACGGGCGGCATCTATTACTGGCAGCGTGAACGTGACCGTAAAGACGTCGCCGAAGACAAATATAAAACCAACCTTTCTCACTCCACCTGGAACGCCAACCTGGACTTCCAGTCAGGCTATGCCGCAGATATGTTCGGCCTGGATATCGCTGCATTCACCGCGATCGAAATGGCGGAAAACGGCGACAGCGGCCACCCTAACGAAATTGCCTTCTCCTCCAGCAACAAAGCTTACGATGAAGACTGGTCCGGTGATAAGAGTGGTATCAGCCTGTACAAGGCCGCAGCGAAATTTAAATACGGCCCGGTCTGGGCGCGTGGAGGGTATATTCAGCCAACCGGCCAGACGCTGTTAGCACCACACTGGAGCTTCATGCCAGGTACCTATCAGGGCGCAGAAGCCGGGGCGAACTTTGACTATGGTGATGCGGGTGCGTTGAGCTTCTCCTATATGTGGACCAACGAGTATAAGGCTCCATGGCACATTGAAATGGACAAGTTCTACCAGAACGATAAGAAAACCAAAGTCGATTATCTCCACTCGCTGGGCGCGAAATACGACTTTAAAAACGATCTGGTACTGGAAGCCGCATTTGGTCAGGCGGAAGGTTATATCGATCAGTATTTTGCTAAAGCCAGCTACAAATTTGATATCGCAGGAAGTCCGCTGAGCACCAGCTACCAGTTCTATGGTACGCGTGACAAGGTCAGCGATGGCGGCGTCAACGACATTTATGACGGCACCGCGTGGCTGCAGGCGCTGACTTTCGGCTATAAAGTGGGCCAGGTTGATTTACGCCTGGAAGGGACATGGGTGAAGGCGGAAGGGCAGCAGGGCTACTTCCTGCAACGTATGACGCCAACTTACGCGTCATCTAACGGTCGTCTGGATATCTGGTGGGATAACCGCTCAGACTTCAACGCCGATGGTGAAAAAGCGGTCTTCTTCGGCGCAATGTATGATCTGAAAAACTGGAACCTGCCGGGTTGGGCAGTGGGCGCTTCTTACGCTTACGCCTGGGACGCAAAACCTGGCGACATGGCCACGCCGGATGCGTACTACGATCCAAACTATCGCCTGAAAGAGTCCTCCTACAGCCTGGATGCTATCTATACCCTGCAGGATGGGCGCGCGAAGGGCACGATGTTCAAACTGCACTTCACTCAGTATGACAACCACTCCGATATCCCGAGCTATGCGGGCGGTTACGGCAACATCTTCCAGGATGAACGTGACGTGAAATTCATGGTTATTGCCCCATTCACCATCTTCTGATGAATCATCCGGCGGGTTAAGGCCCGCCGGACCGGAGACTGCACATGATGAAAAAAATCGTAATTGTCGCGATGCTTGCATCGGGGCTGGTGGCCTGCGCTCAGCCTCAGGCACCGAAGGAAGATTCCAGGCTGAAGGAGGCTTACAGCGCCTGTATTAATACCGCACAAGGCTCGCCGGAGAAAATTGAAGCCTGTCAGAGCGTACTGAATGTGCTGAAGAAAGAGAAGGCGCATGAGCAATTCGCGACGCAGGAGAATATTCGTGTGATGGATTATCAGGCCTGTATCCAGGCGCGTAAAACGGGTAACGATCAGGAAGTCGCGAAGCGTTGCGATAAGATCTGGAACGAGATACGCAATAACAATAATTAAGTTGCTTTACGCCCGGTGGCGCTGCGCTTACCGGGCCTACAAAGGCGTCATAGTCCGTAGGCCCAGGCGCAGCGCCACCGGGCTTTTTAAGGCAAAAAAAAGCCAGCCTTACGGCTGGCTCAGAGTATGAACGTGACTTATTTTGCGTCGTGCGCGTGTTCATTTTCGCGGCAATCACCTTCAGCGCAGTGACCATACAGGTACAGGCTGTGGTTGGTCAGGCGGATGCCATGACGAGCGGCGATTTCACGCTGCCGCGATTCGATGGAATCATCGCTGAATTCAATGACCTTGCCGCAATCGAGGCAGATCAGGTGATCGTGGTGATGCTGCTGGGTCAGTTCGAATACAGATTTACCGCCTTCGAAATTATGACGGGTAACAATGCCCGCGTCATCAAACTGGTTCAGCACGCGATAAACGGTGGCCAGACCAATCTCTTCACCCATGTCGATAAGACGTTTATAGAGGTCTTCCGCACTGACATGGTGGTTGTCTGGACCCTGAAGCACTTCGAGGATTTTTAACCGAGGAAGCGTTACTTTCAGGCCAGCCTTCTTTAATGCGGTATTGTTGTCAGTCATGCGGAATCTGTCCTGTTGCTAAACGATTCACTTCTGAAAGAAGTGACAGAAAATGCACCTTGGATATTGCGTCTCATTATAGAACTGCCACGGCTAAATGAAAACTGCAAGTCTCAGGCAAAGTATGCTTATAAAAATGGGGTATCACCGACAAACTTGTGAAATGAAAACCACATTTTACCAGGGAAACATTGTACAGGTCTGAGCGAAAAAGTTAAAAGTTTGTAGCAATTAATTTAATCGGTTTTACCTGGAAAACGGGCGCAACCGCCGTTGCGCCGCGAAAATCAGGCGTTGAGAATATCGTCCAGGTGCAGTTCTTCACGGATCTGCTTAACCCACTTCTCTACGCGCTCAGCGGTGAGCTCAGGCTGACGGTCTTCGTCGATGGCCAGACCCACGAAGTGATCGTCATCGGCAAGACCTTTGGAGGCTTCAAAGTGGTAACCGGCAGTGGGCCAGTGACCGACAATAACGGCGCCGTTCGGCTCAATGATGTCGCGGATGGTGCCCAGCGCGTCGCAGAAGTACTCGGCATAGTCTTCCTGATCGCCACAGCCAAACAGGGCAACCAGCTTGCCGTTGAAGTCCACCTCTTCCAGCGTTGGGAAGAAATCATCCCAGTCGCACTGTGCTTCACCGTAGTACCAGGTTGGAATACCCAGCAGCAGAATGTCGTAGCCCTCGAGATCTTCTTTGCTGCTCTTGGCGATGTCATGCACATCAGCAACGTCTTTACCGAGCTGTTTCTGAATGTTTTTTGCGATATTTTCGGTATTGCCGGTATCACTGCCGAAGAAAATGCCGATGATTGCCATGAGTAAAATAACCTCTTGAAACTTAATGGTATGGTGGCGCAATTCGGCCACGGATAAGGGCAATAATAGCAGAACAGGCAACCCTGCGGAAACCGCTATCGCGCAGGACTGCACTCTGTGCTACATGAAAAGGGTAAAAAAGGGGTTTTTCAGACTTATGCCTGGCTGCGCAATGTCTCAAGCTGGGCGATCAGCATCTCTTCAATGAGCTCGCTGCGGCTGATATTACGCGCTTCCGCCAGCTCGTTAAGCGCATCGACAGCGTCAGCGTTGAGCTTCAATTCGACACGCTTAAGCCCACGATTTTTATCGCGTTTAAGCTGGTTGCGTTTATTAATACGCAGCTGTTCGTCGCGCGAAAGCGGATTCGTTTTCGGTCGTCCCGGTCGACGCTCATTCGCGAACAGATCTAGTGTCGTACGGTCCGTTTGTTCTTTGGCCATGATTCAGAGACTTCGGGGGAAACACGCCGCCCTGCTAATGCCCGGGCGATAAGCGCGCCATCATACATCAGCAAAAACGGCACGCCAACGACTGGAAGCCCGTCGTCTTCCAGTCGCTCTCTTTTTAATCAATTTGCCGTATCAGTGAGATAGCGACGAATGGCGCGCAGGACTGCATCAGGTTTTTCCGCATGTACCCAATGCCTGGCACCGGCAATTACATGGGCGCGCGCCTGCGGGAATTGTGCCAGCAGCGTGTCGCGGTAAGCATCAGTAACGTAAGGCGAGTTACCGCCGCGAATGAAGAGGGTAGGATGCGGCCAGGCGGGGACGGCCTCCCAGCCAACGATGTTATTATACTGGTCCCACAGCACCGGGACGTTAAAACGCCATTGCCCCTCAACAAACGACTTCAGCAGGAATTGCACCACGCCTTCTTCATCAAGATGCTCACGCATCACGGCTGCTGCCTGCTGACGGGTGGAAACGCCGGCCTCCGTCACCGCATTAATTGCCGCGAAGATCTCATCGTGACGGCGAACGTCGTAATCCACTGGGGCGACATCAATCACCACCAGCCCGGAAATTCGCTCAGGTGCCAGTGCCGTGAGCGCCATGACCGCTTTACCACCCATCGAATGCCCGATGAGGGTCACTTTCTGCAGGTTGTGGGCGTCGAGCGTATCCAGGAGATCCTGCGCCATTGCCGCGTAGGTCATCTCGTCTGCGCGCCCGGAAAGTCCGTGGTTGCGCATATCGACCTGTAAAATATCGTGATCGGTAACCAGATCGCGCGCCAGCACGCCCAGGTTATCCAGGCTGCCAAAAAGTCCATGAACCAGTACGATGGGAGAATTATTGTTCGGCGATTGTGCAGTTTGCGCTCGGGTATTCAATTTCATGGCAAAGTTCTTTTTTTACGTTTGTCAGGTTAGGGTATCATGTTGACCATTCTGCCGCCCGGCCGCAAGGTTCCAGTTTAATCTGACTTTTGCCGCCAACCTGGTTTGACGCTATCCGCTGTTGGGATTTGACCTTATAATCCCAATGACTTGTATTCAGATAAGATATCGCACTGGATTAAGATGAAAACAATCGAAGTTGATGACGAACTCTATCAGTATATTGCCAGCCAAACGCGGCATATCGGGGAGAGCGCGTCCGACATTTTACGGCGCATGCTTAAAATTTCCGCCGCTTCACAGCCTGCTACCCCAGTCACCAAAGATGTCGTGTCTCAGCCGAGCGTTGTTGCACAAGCAAAGCCTGCCGTGACGCCGGTAAAAGATAAAGTACGCGCGATGCGCGAGCTGCTGCTGTCCGACGAGTATGCGGAGCAGAAAAAGGCGGTTAACCGCTTTATGCTGGTGCTGTCTACACTTTACTCCCTGGATAACAAAGCGTTTGCTGAAGCGACCGAGTCGCTGCACGGTCGTACTCGCGTCTATTTCGCGGGTGACGAGCAAACGCTGCTGCAAAATGGCAACCAAACCAAACCTAAACATGTCCCTGGCACCCCATACTGGGTGATCACCAATACCAATACGGGCCGCAAGTGCAGCATGATTGAACACATCATGCAGTCCATGCAGTTCCCGGCGGAATTGATTGAAAAGGTTTGCGGTACAATTTAACCCTTGCATCAGAAGGACCCGGTAATGGCAAATCACAGCCGTGCAGGCCAACCTGCACAACAAAGCGATTTGATTAACGTCGCTCAGCTGACCGCGCAGTATTACGTGCTGAAACCGGTCGTGGGCAACGCAGAACACGCAGTGAAGTTTGGTACATCTGGTCACCGCGGTAGCGCGGCACGCCATAGCTTTAACGAACCGCACATTCTGGCCATTGCTCAGGCCATTGCGGAAGAGCGCGCTAAAAACGGCGTTACCGGTCCGTGCTACGTGGGGAAAGATACCCATGCGCTGTCTGAACCGGCGTTCATCTCTGTGCTGGAAGTGCTGGCGGCAAACGGCGTCGACGTGATTGTGCAGGAGAATAACGGCTTCACGCCAACGCCGGCGGTGTCTAACGCTATCCTGGTGCACAACAAAAAAGGTGGTGCGCTGGCTGACGGGATTGTTATCACTCCATCCCACAACCCGCCGGAAGACGGGGGCATTAAATACAACCCGCCTAACGGTGGCCCGGCAGATACTAACGTCACCAAAGTGGTAGAAGACCGCGCAAACGCGCTGTTGGCTGACGGTCTGAAAGGCGTGAAACGCATCTCTCTGGATGCGGCAATGGCGTCCGGTCACGTAAAAGAGCAGGATCTGGTTCAGCCGTTCGTGGAGGGGCTGGCGGATATCGTCGATATGGCGGCGATTCAGAAAGCAGGCCTGAAGCTGGGCGTGGACCCGCTGGGCGGCTCCGGTATCGAGTACTGGAAACGCATTGCCGAGCATTACAAGCTGGATCTGACCATCGTGAACGATCACGTCGATCAGACCTTCCGCTTTATGCACCTGGATAAAGACGGCGCGATCCGTATGGACTGCTCCTCCGAGTGTGCGATGGCGGGCCTGCTGGCGCTGCGCGACAAATTCGATCTGGCATTTGCGAACGACCCGGATTATGACCGTCACGGTATCGTCACCCCTGCCGGGCTGATGAACCCGAACCACTATCTGGCTGTGGCGATCAACTACCTGTTCCAGCATCGTCCGCAGTGGGGCAAAGAGGTGGCTGTTGGTAAAACGCTGGTCTCTTCCGCGATGATCGACCGCGTGGTCGACGCGCTGGGCCGCAAGCTGGTGGAAGTGCCGGTGGGCTTCAAATGGTTTGTTGACGGTCTGCACGACGGTAGCTTCGGCTTCGGTGGTGAAGAGAGCGCCGGGGCATCCTTCCTGCGTTTCGACGGCACGCCATGGTCAACCGATAAAGACGGTATCATCATGTGCCTGCTGGCGGCGGAGATCACCGCGGTCACCGGTAAGAACCCGCAGGAACATTACAACGACCTGGCGGCACGTTTTGGTGCGCCAAGCTACAACCGTATTCAGGCGAGCGCGACCTCAGCCCAGAAAGCGGCGCTGTCTAAACTCTCTCCGGAGATGGTCAGTGCTAACACCCTGGCAGGTGATCCGATCACCGCGCGTCTGACGGCTGCACCGGGTAACGGCGCGTCTATCGGGGGGCTGAAAGTAATGACCGACAACGGCTGGTTCGCTGCACGTCCATCCGGTACGGAAGACGCGTATAAAATCTATTGCGAAAGCTTCCTCGGCGCTGAGCACCGTCAGCAGATTGAGAAAGAAGCCGTAGAGATTGTCAGCGAAGTGCTGAAGAACGCGTAAGTGCGTTATCGGTGCGGGCTGATGCCCTCACCCCGGCCCTCTCCCACGGGGAGAGGGAGAAAACAATAAAAACGGCAACCCTCGGGCTGCCGTTTTGTTTTTACCTAACTATGCTTATTCTTCAATTCAAACCGTGGTGACACCAGACCGTACAGCGTCCAGCCCATAAAGGTCACCATTGCCCCATAGAGCATCGCTTCCTGACCGGAAGAGTAGAGCGCATAGAAGCTGTAAATCGCCCCAATGAGCGCCACGATATTCGCTGCTCGTGCTTTACGCGGATCCACCTTCGCGACCTTCTGAATAATCACCAGCGCGGCCATCGACAGAATGTACGGAATGATGTTCGTCACCACCGCCAGGTTGACCAGCACGTTGAACTGGCTGTTCAGCGACGGGCTAATGGTCATCAGCGACAATCCACTCTGGAAAATCACGATGGCCAGCATGCCCTGCACCGGTGCGTCCGCTTTGGTGACGCGGGAGAAGATTTTGGGGAAATAACCTTCGTCAGCCGAGGATTTAAACACCTGCGCGATGGTGAACTGCCAGCCGAGAAGCGAACCGCAGCAGGACATCACCATCAGACCCATAATCACCTTCCCGACTTCCGGGGTGAACATCTGGGCGAAAGCCAGCCCGAACGGTGCCGTGGAGTTAGCCAGATCCATATTCGGCACAATCCCGGCAATCACGTTGGTTGAGACGATATAGATCACCGCCGCCCCCAGCGTTCCGCCAAGTACCGCAATCGGCACGTTCTTTTCCGGGTTCTCAACCACTTCCGCGTTCGCGCAGGCCGATTCCAGTCCGAGGAAAGCCCACAGCGTCATGGCGATAGAAGAGCCCACGGCGGTAAAGAACGGCACATGATGCGGGTTCCAGGAGTTGGCGTAGAGCGTAGGACTAAACCAGAACCAGCCGATGATGCATAAACCGACGACCGGGATAATCACGCCCCAGACGGTGATGCTGCTCAGTTGTCCGGTGATACGCGCGCCGCCGAAGTTCGCCACGGTGCAGATCCACAGCACCCCGATGGTCGCCAGCCCAATTTGTACTGGGGTGAGCGTGGCGCCAAACAGTTCCGTCCCGTAACCCACGGCGGAAATGGCAATCGCCACGTTGGCGATCAGCAGCGATACACCATAGGTATAGTTGGCCATAAAGTTGCCGGACTTGCCAAAAGCGTATTCCGCATAGCCGCCCATCCCGCCGGACTTGCGGCTGAACATCCCGCATTTGGCGAATGCCCACGCCAGCGCCATTGACCCCACCGCCGTCACCAGCCAGGAGATAATCGAAATGGTGCCCACTTCGGCAAGCTTGGTGGGCAGCATGATGATCCCGGACCCCATCATGTTGACCATGGTGAGGATGGTCAGCTGCACCACGCCCATCTTATTGGATTTACTCATAATGTCTCTCCTTTCAGCAGCGCGGGCTGAGCAGCGGGTTGTTTGATGACGTTACAGCGAACCTGTTTGCGACCCTCACACTCTTCAACGTATACGCCCTGCAGCTCAGGCGCGAAGCCTGGTAGCAGGTTGATACCGTCTTCCAGCGCGGCAAAGTAGCGCAGCACGGAGCCGCCCCAGACTTCGCCCGGGACAACGCACAGCACCCCAGGCGGATAAGGCAGGGCGCCTTCAGCGGCAATGCGGCCTTCCGCGTCGCGCAGGGAGACCAGTTCGACTTCACCCCGCAGATACGCATAGTTCGCCTCCTGCGGGTTCATCATCACGCGCGGGAAGTGAGACTTGCGGAACATCTCTTTTTGCAGTTGCTTCACGTTATGGCGGGCATAGAGATCGTGCATCTCCTGGCAAATCTGGCGCAGCGTGTAATCCGCGTAACGCTCCGGATGCTGTTTGTAGAGAGAAGGCAGGACCTCTTTCAGCGGAACATCGCTCTCGAGCAGTTTTTCGAAGCGCACCAGCTGCGCCACCAGCTGCTGCAGTTTGCCCATATCTTCCGCAGGGGTGAGCAGGAACAGGATCGAGTTGAGATCGCATTTCTCCGGCACGATGCCGTTTTCACGCAGGAAGTTGGCGAGGATGGTGGCGGGCACGCCGAAATCCTCATACTCGCCGGTGCGGGCGTTAATACCTGGCGTGGTCAGCAGGAGCTTGCACGGGTCGATAAAGTACTGGTGCTCGGCATAGCCCTCAAAAGCGTGCCAGTTTTCACCCGGTACGAAGTGGAAGAAGCGCAGATCGGTGGCAATTTCCGCTGTGTCGAAGCTTTCCCACGGACGGCCATCCACCGTCTCCGGCACAAACGGACGAAGGTACTGGCAGTTCTCCAGGATCAGTTTGCGCGCTTCAATACCGTTAACCACGCAGTCCATCCACATGTTGCGACCGCTCTGACCTTCATGCATACGGGCGTTAATATCCAGCGCAGCAAACAGAGGGTAGAACGGGCTGGTTGAGGCGTGCATCATAAAAGCATTATTCAGCCGCTTGTGGGGTACATAGCGCTGCTGGCCTTTGATATGGCTGTCCTTTTTGTGGATCTGCGAGGTCTGCGAGAAGCCTGCCTGCTGTTTATGTACCGACTGGGTGACCAGAATTCCCGGGGCGTTTTCGTTCAGCTCCAGCAGCAGCGGCGAGCAATCTGCCATCATCGGGATAAACTGCTCGTAACCTACCCAGGCCGAGTCGAACAGGATGTAATCACACAGATGCCCAATCTTATCCACCACCTGACGGGCGTTATAGATGGTGCCATCGTAGGTACCCAACTGGATCACCGCCAGACGGAACGGGCGTGCATCGCGTGCACGACCTGGCGCCACCTCGGCTACCAACTCGCGCAGGTAGCTTTCCTCAAAGCAGTGCGCGTCAATACCACCAATAAAGCCGTACGGGTTGCGCGCGGTTTCCAGATAGACCGGTGTCGCGCCAGCCTGAAGAAGGGCGCCGTGATGATTCGATTTGTGGTTATTACGGTCAAACAGCACCAGGTCGCCAGGGGTGAGCAGAGCGTTTAACACCACTTTGTTGGATGAGGAGGTTCCATTCAGCACAAAGTAGGTCTTATCGGCATTAAAGACCTTTGCGGCATGTTGCTGCGCAATGCACGGGGCGCCTTCGTGGATCAGCAGATCGCCCATCGCCACATCGGCGTTACACAGGTCGGAACGGAAAAGCGTTTCACCAAAGAAATCGACAAACTGATTGCCCGCAGGATGACGGCGGAAGAATTGCCCCCCCTGATGCCCCGGGCAGTCAAATGCGCTGTTACCCTGTTTCACGTAGTCTACGAGGGCACGGAAAAACGGCGGTCGCAGCTGGGTTTCGTACTTCTGGGCCGCCGCTTCCAGCTGGCGGCCATAAAAATCGTTGCTGGTGTCTGAATGCTCAAATACGCCGTGAATGCGCGATAAATAATCTGCCGGAATGATCTCTTCTTTATGCGTTGCGACAAAGACGGGAATGCCAAATCCGGTGGCTTCTATTTCTTCCAGTATGCCGCTGGAAATATCGCTAACGGCCAGAACAATGGCCGCGACGTCGATATAATCAGAAGCGCGGACATCCACAAGCTCACGCTGGGTGGTAAAGCAGTCCGGACATGCACGGCTGGCCGCGATTTTTAAACTTTTCATCTTTCTCTCTTTATTTTAGGTAATAAGCGTCCTTCGATTTCTTGTCAGAAAGAAATCGATAATTTTCCGGAAAAAAAGCAAAGTGTGGCCGCTGATTAAAATCAGTAAATTGCTTTTTGATGATTGAAATTCAGTCCGCCCGGTTGAAGATGAGTCTGAATTAAATTGAATGAGCGCACGAGTTCACAGGCAATGGCCTGTAAAATAAAGTGTTTCAGGATAACCTGTAAGCGAGTGCGCCAGAAGTCGAAGGACTACCGGGCATTAAAGAGGTGAAAGTCAAAGCAGTTTCGGTGGGCAAACATCATGATATGTGTTGTCCGCCTTATATGGGGCATTAAGCGATTGTTGTTTTCCATGTTTCATTTTCCTTTCAGTAATTGAAAGCATGGTCATTTTATCCAGGAAAAAGGGATTAACTGTGAATCAGATCACCCTTAACCGATCATTTCAGAAATAATTAGTCGTTTTTGATGAATAACTCAGATCAAAATGCTGATTTGTTGTTGAAGTGTTAATGATTGGTTTTGTTAATGTTTTAAACGAGCAAAAATAATCCATGGAATAATGTATTGATTATTTTTTTAATATTTATCGGGAGGGTTTTTGATTATTTAGAAAATAATATGAATAGTTATTCAAAGCATAAACCGATAACCGATACCGGTTTCAGTTAATAAATGGCGAGGGCGAGCGGGGTCGACTTCCAGTTTCTGACGAAGGTGACCCATATATATGCGCAAATAGTGACTATGTTCCACCGCGTTGGGTCCCCACACCTGACTCAACAGTTGGCGCTGTGTGAGAACCTTGCCGTGGTTATTAAGCAGCACGGCGAGCAGGCGGAATTCGATGGGGGTAAGATGGATTTCCTCTTCACCGCGCACAATGCGCCGTGCGGCGAGGTCAACCCGAATATCACCAAACGTGTAGGTTGGGTCGGCAGGCGTGGTGGCGCTATGACGACGCAGCGCCACACGCAGGCGAGCCTGCAATTCGCCAATGCCAAAGGGTTTAATCAGATAGTCATCGGCGCCGGCATCCAGCGCGGCGATTTTATCCGTCTCTTCAGTACGGGCAGAGAGCACGAGAATCGGCATCTGGCTCCACTGACGAACCTCACGAATAAAATCGATGCCGTCGCCATCCGGCAGCCCAAGATCGAGGATCACCAGGTCCGGCTTGCGGGTGGCGGCTTCAATTAAACCCCGTTGAAGCGTACCCGCATCGTGAACGCGCAGACCGTCTCCTTCCAGCGCAGCGCGCAGAAAACGGCTAATGGCGATCTCATCTTCGACAATCAGAACGTTAATCACAAATCCTCGGGTAATTCATTCAGTTCTGGCGGGGTTTCCAGAGGAAGTGTAACACAAAAACGCGCGCCGCCTTCCGGACGATTCTCTGCGGAAATGGTTCCGCCATGGACGTCAACGATCGCCTGACAAATCGCCAGCCCGAGCCCAACGCCCGGAATGGCCGACTCCTTGTTCCCGCGCGCGAATTTTTCGAAAATAGCCAGCTCCTGCCCGGCAGGAATGCCCGGTCCGGTATCCCAGACGTCAAGGTGAAGCGTGCCATCCTCTACCATTGCATCCACGCCAATCCTGGCACTTGAGCCGGCATATTTACCGGCATTTTCCAGCAGATTGATCAGCACCCGTTCAAACAAGGGGCCATCGACGTGAATTAAGGTCAGGGGTTCAGGCATGTTCAGCGCGATATGCCGCCCACCGAGGCCGGGCTCCAGCATTTTCAGGGCGCTGCCTACCACTTCTTCCAGCGTGAGCCACTCTTTTTTGAGGTTAAACCCGCCCGACTGAATGCGCGCCATATCGAGCAGGTTATTCACCAGACGGGTGGTATTCAGCACGTGCTGGCGGATTTCGCTGGCCTGAAGGGCGTGTTTAGACCCTTCCGCGGCCAGGTCCAGCGTCAGGATTTCTGACTGACCAAACAGAACGGTCAGCGGTGTCCGCAGGTCGTGCGACAGCGCCGCCAGCAGCGAGTTACGAATGCTTTCACGCTCGCTGGCCAGTCGGGCCTGTTCTTCACTGGCGGTAAGCGCCAGCCGTTCCAGTGCGCTGGCAACCAGCAGCGTAAAAGTCTCCAGCAGCCGCTGCTGCTCGGGGATCATCAGCTGACGCAGGTTTGAGGGCTCAACAATCACCAGCCCCTGATTTTTATCGGCGCTGCGTAGCGGCAGAATTTGATAGGGCACGCCGGGCAGGGTGTCGGTACCTGCGCCCGCAGGTAACCCTTTATCAAAGCTCCAGCGCGCGATGGCTTCGTCCCAGGGCGTCATGCCGGAGGCCGAGGTTAGCGGGCGCAGCTTACCGTGTTCGTCCGGGAGTAAAATCAGGTTGCTGGCATGAAACGTCGAGCGAATAAACTGCTCGCTGGTCTGCACGATATCCAGCGGCGTGCGTCCCACCGCCAGCGATTTCGACATTTCATACAGATGCCGCGTGCGCTGTTCGCGGTAGCGGGCGATGCGCGCCTGGTAGCGCACGCCCGCCGTCAGATTGCCGATCACCAGCCCGACGGTGAGCATCACGGCAAAGGTCAGGATGTACTGTACGTCCGACACGGCGAGCGTCCCGCGAGGGGCAATAAAGAACAGATCAAAGCTGATGACGTTAATCACCGTTGCCAGCACCGACGGCCAGCGTCCGTAAAAGAGCGCCACCACCACCACGCCAAGGAGGTAGATCATCACCAGGTTGGCCGCGTCGAAGGCAATCAGCCATTTGCTGGCAATGATCGTGATCAGGGCGCAGAGCACGACGGCCACCAGGCAGCCGCGAAGCTGAATGCGCCATTTATCACTGAAAGTACGGCTGTCCGGGGCGCGGCTGGGAAGGGGCGTGGGTTTATCATCCAGCGCCACGATCACCAGGTCCAGATCCGGCGCGCGGCGGGCCAGTTTGTCGGCAAAGGATTCACGGCTAAACCAGCGACGATGCTGGCGACGGCCAATGACGATTTTCCCCAGGTTATGCTCCCGGGCGTAGCGCAGAATGGCTTTATCTTCCTGAGGATCGGAAAGGGTGGCGGTTTCGGCACCCAGCTCCTGCGCCAGGCGCAGCGAACTCAGAATCGCGCGGCGCTGGTTTTCGGGCAGGGCATGAAGCTGCGGCGTTTCGACATACACCGCATGCCAGACGCTGCCAAATTTGGCGGCCAGACGCGCGGCGGTGCGGACAAGTTTTTCGTTACCGCTGCCGTGCCCCACGCACAGCAGGATGGCATCCCGCGTATGCCAGACGCGTTCCTGGCCCTGCAAATCGCGCCAGGCACGCATCTGATCGTCAACGCGATCGGCAGTACGGCGCAGAGCCAGTTCGCGCAGGGCAATCAGGTTGCCTTTGCGGAAGAAATGTTCGATGGCGCGCTCGGCCTGTCCGGCAATATAGACTTTGCCTTCGTGCAGGCGCTGGCGCAAATCATCGGGGGGCAGGTCGACTAGCACCACCTCGTCAGCGGAATCGAAGAAAGGGTCGGGCACCGTCTCGCGCACCTGAATGCCGGTCACGCCGCTGACCACGTCGTTCAGGCTTTCCAGATGCTGAACGTTAACCGTCGTGAAAACATCAATGCCAGCTTCGAGTAATTCTTCCACATCCTGCCAGCGCTTGGGGTGACGCGAGCCTGGCGCATTGCTGTGCGCCAGTTCGTCCATCAGGATAAGCGCCGGACGGCGGGCGAGGGCGGCATCAATATCAAACTCCGTGACTAAACGACCCCGATGGCTGATGCGGCGGGGCGGCTGGGTGGCAAGCCCCTTCAGCAACGATGCCGTCTCTTTACGTCCGTGGGTTTCAACCACGCCGATCAGTATATCGAGCCCCTGCGCCCGAAGCCGCTGGGCTTCCGTCAGCATGGCGAAGGTTTTCCCGACACCCGCGCAGGCGCCAAAGAAAATTTTCAGTTTGCCGCGATGGGCTTCAGCCGTCTGTTCAAGCAGCCTGTCCGGATCCGGGCGCATGGGCTCGTCGGTCATTTAGTTTTTCCTTAGCGCGTCCAGCGCCAGATTCAGCTCAACAATATTCACTACCGGCATGCCGATATAGCTGACCAGCGGCTTTTGTGTGTGTTCTGCCACCAGCTTGCTCACCTGTTCAACACTCAATTGACGGGCGGCGGCAACGCGCGGGATCTGCCACGCCACCGCTGCCTGCGTCAGGCTATAGTCCAGCCCGCTGGCTGAGGCGGTGACCAGCTCCACGGGAACCTCGCGGCTGGCCTGTGGATTGGCGGCGCGCAGGGCGGCCACGCGCTCGGCGACGGCTTTGTCCAGCGCCGGGTTGCTGCCCGCCAGGTTACTGCCGCCGGATGCCATCGGATTATACGGGCTTTCGGCAGTGGCGGAAGGGCGTCCCTGGAAGTAGCGAGCGTCCGTAAAGCTCTGGCCAATCAGGCGCGAACCGCGGTTTTCACCGTTTTGCATAATCAGCGAGCCGTTAGCCTGATCCTTAAACCACCACTGGCCCAGGGCGGTGGTGACCAGCGGGTAGAGGCCGCCGGTAATCAGCGACAGCAGAATAAACAGAAGTATAGCGGGGCGTAACATCGTCATTTGATTCACCTTTTAAACCAGCCCGAACAGGGTCAACAGCAGATCGATAGCCTTGATACCGATGAAGGGCACCACCAGCCCACCCAGGCCGTAAATCCACAGGTTGCGGCGCAGCATGGCGGCCGCCGTGAGCGGCTTGTAGCTCACACCTTTCAGCGCCAGCGGGATCAGGAAGACAATAATCAGGGCGTTAAAGATTACCGCGCTCAGAATGGCCGATGCCGGGGAGTGCAGGTGCATTACGTTCAGGGCGTTTAATTGCGGATAGGTCGCAGCAAACGCGGCCGGAATGATGGCGAAATATTTCGCCACATCGTTAGCGATGCTGAACGTGGTCAGCGAGCCGCGCGTCATCAGCATCTGCTTACCAATGTGCACGACTTCAATCAGCTTGGTCGGGTTAGAGTCGAGATCGACCATGTTGCCCGCCTCTTTTGCCGCCTGGGTACCGGAGTTCATTGCCACCGCCACGTCGGCCTGCGCCAGAGCAGGGGCATCGTTGGTCCCGTCACCGGTCATCGCGACCAGACGCCCTTCCGCCTGATACTGACGAATCAAGGCCAGTTTGGCTTCCGGTGTGGCTTCGGAAAGAAAATCATCCACGCCCGCTTCGGCAGCAATCGCCGCGGCGGTCAGACGGTTATCCCCGGTGATCATCACCGTTTTGATCCCCATTTTACGAAGCTGGGCAAAGCGTTCTTTGATGCCGCCTTTGACGATATCCTTCAGCGCAATCACTCCCAGCACATTTGCGCCTTCAGCCACCACCAGCGGCGTTGCCCCCTGACGGGCCACGCTTTCCACCAGGCTATCCACTTCGGATGGGAAGTGACCGTTATTAGCCTCAATGTGGCGACGGATGGCGTCAACCGAGCCTTTACGGATCATCCGGTCCTGAATATTAATGCCGCTCATCCGGGTCTGTGCCGTGAAGGGCACGAAAGTGGCATGCAGGCTCTGAACGTCGCGCTGGCGCAGGTTAAAGCGCTGTTTGGCAAGAATCACAATGCTGCGACCTTCCGGAGTTTCGTCGGCAAGCGATGAGAGCTGTGCGGCATCTGCCAGCGTTTTTTCATCCACGCCAGGTGCGGGTAAGAAGTCTGATGCCTGACGGTTACCGAGGGTGATGGTCCCGGTTTTATCAAGCAGCAGAACGTCTACATCGCCCGCCGCTTCAACGGCACGTCCGCTGGTGGCGATGACGTTGGCACCGAGCATACGGCTCATACCGGCGACGCCGATGGCCGACAGCAGGCCGCCGATAGTGGTGGGGATCAGACAGACCAGCAGCGCCACCAGCACCGTGATGGTGACCGCCGTACCGCCATAGGCGGAGAACGGCCACAGGGTCGCGGTTGCCAGCAGGAAGACGAGGGTCAACGCGACCAGCAGGATGGTCAGGGCAATCTCGTTGGGGGTTTTACGACGCTGGGCGCCTTCCACCATGGCGATCATCCGGTCAAGGAAGGTTTCACCTGGGTTAACGCTACACTGGATCACCAGCCAGTCGGAGAGTATGCGCGTCCCCCCCGTTACGGAGGCGAAATCGCCGCCGGATTCACGGATAACCGGGGCGGATTCCCCGGTGATGGCGCTTTCGTCCACCGACGCGCCACCTTCAATCACTTCCCCGTCGCACGGGATAATATCGCCAGCTTCGACCAGCACCACATCGCCTTTACGCAGTTCATCCGCCGGAACGTGGTCCATCTGCGCACCGTATTTTGGTTCACGTAACTTGCGTGCGAAGGCGGTCTTTTTTACCCCTTTCAGGCTGTTGGCCTGGGCTTTACTCCGGCCTTCCGCCAGCGCTTCCGCAAAGTTGGCAAACAGCACGGTAAACCACAGCCACAGGCTAATGGCGCCGGTAAACATCGCATTTCCCGGCATGTGGCCCGTTCCCATGGCAATCGCCAGTGCGGTGGTCAGGACGCTTCCCGCCCAGACAATAAACATCACCGGGTTGTGCCACTGCACGCGCGGGCTCAGTTTTTTCACCGCATCCATGAGCGCCTGACGAACTAATGACGGTTCGAACAGGGCCAGTTGTTTACGACTCATGACAAATTCTCCGCAAAATCAGCGTAAAGAGAGGTATTCCGCGACCGGGCCTAACGCGAGGGCGGGGATAAAGGTCAGGGCACCAACCAGTAACACGGTGCCTGTGAGCAGGCCGATAAACAGCGCGCCGTGGGTTGGTAATGTTCCGGTGGTGGTCGGTTGAATTTTTTTATTCACCAGCGATCCGGCAATCGCCATGACCGGCACAATGATCCCGAAACGACCCACGAACATGCAGAACGCCAGCAGACAGTTCCAGAACGGTGAGTTGGCACTTAAGCCTGCAAAGGCACTGCCGTTGTTGTTGGCGGCAGAGGAGACGGCATACAGCACTTCGCTAAAGCCGTGAATACCCGGGTTAAAGATGCCGCTGCGTCCGGCCTCGGTCATCAGCGCCAGTGCGGAGCCGAGCAGTACGAGGGCAGGGGTTACCAGAATCGCCAGCGCGGTTAATTTCATCTCGCGGACGTCGATTTTTTTACCGAGGTATTCCGGGGTACGACCAATCATCAGACCGGCAATAAACACCGCCAGCATCACGAACAACAGCATGCCGTAAAGACCTGAGCCCACGCCGCCAAATACCACCTCGCCAATCTGCATCAGCCACATTGGGATCATGCCGCCCAGTGCGGTGAAGGAGTCATGCATGGCATTCACCGCCCCGCACGAGGCCGCCGTGGTGACCACCGCATAGAGGCTGCTGGCGAGAATGCCAAAGCGGCTCTCTTTACCTTCCATATTGATATTGCTGTTAGCCCCAAGCTGCATGAAATGGCTATTGCCGTTCCATTCAGCCCACATCACCAGCGCAACGCAGACCACGAAGATTAACGACATGGTCCAGAGCAGGGTGCGCCCCTGACGGCGATCGTTGACGACATCACCAAAGGCAAAGCAGAGTGCGGTGGGGATCAGGAAAATCGCCAGCATCTGCACAAAATTGGTCAGGGCAGTCGGGTTTTCAAACGGATGCGATGAGTTGGCGTTGAAGAAGCCGCCGCCGTTGGTGCCGAGCATCTTTATGGCTTCCTGCGACGCCACGGGCCCCATCGGCAGGAGCTGTTTTGCCCCTTCCAGCGAGGTATAAGGGGTGTATGGCAGCAGGTTTTGCAGGCTACCTTGCTGAATAAAGAACAGCGCGATCAGCAGCGCAATTGGCAGCAATATCCACAGCGTGATGCGCGTCAGATCCACCCACGCGTTACCCAGGGTACTTATTTTCTGACGAGCAAACGCGCGCGTCAGCGCGAAGATCACAGCGATACCGCTGGCGGCTGAGAGGAAGTTCTGAACGGTTAACCCAACCATCTGGCTGAAATAGCTGAGCGTGGTTTCACCCGCATAGGACTGCCAGTTGGTGTTGGTGACAAAGCTGACTGCCGTATTCAGCGCAAGATGCCAGGACAGACCCGGTAATTGTTGCGGATTCAGCGGCAGACTCCCCTGCAGCATCAGCAGGGTAAAAAGTGCAATCAGCCCAACAATATTCAGCAGCAGAATGGCAAACAGATATTCACGCCAGCTCATCTCGCGATCGTCTATTCCCAGTACACGCCAGATCCCTTTTTCAACGCTTCCCGTACCAGGCAGGGGGACGTTGTTGATAAGCCTTGCCAGCCCCATTCCCAGTGGCCTTGCCAGAACGAACAACGCCAGTAAGAAGCTGGCAATAAGCAAAAACGCCTGAGCAGCCATCAGAATGCCTCCGCATTAATCAGGGCATAAACCAGATAACCCAATAACAGGAACACCAGCACGATGCCGGCAATAAGACCTGCACTCACAATCCACCTCCGGGTGACTTTTGTTGTTGGGTTAACGGTAGGATTTATGGCGCAAAGATTTCGCAAAAATGAGGAGAGAGGGTGTAAAAAAAGTATAAAAATGGCAAAGCCCACAATTTAACTATTGGTAAGTAAATTGTTAACTTTTTTGTAACTAAATTACGGCGCGAGTGTAAATATTCACTAAATGGATGAAAATAAGTGGTCGGATGAGTAGTAAAATTACACACAAAGCGATATTATTTTATCCAGGTCACAGATTTTGAATTTTCCGGATGACGTTTCCGGCCAACTATAGGGGAGAAAATATGGATCTGTATAAAGCGTATCCAGCTCATATTGTGTTCATGCGTCGCACTTTCGCCGTAGTGGCTGGCGTGCTGGCCCTGCCGGTGATGCTGTTCTGGAAAGATCGCGCTCGTTTTTACAGCTATCTGCACCGCGTCTGGGCGAAAACCAGCGAGAAGCCGGTATGGATGGATCAGGCCGAGAAAGCGACCTGCGACTTCTACTAAAAAAAGAAAGACTACACATAGCAATAAAAAAACCGCCTACAGCAATGTGGCGGTTTTTTTTGTCCCTCGGGATTCGCGGTCCGTTGGGATGGTCTTGCAGCCCCTACCCGGGATTTTCATCATACCCTCCTGTAAGCAGATGACAATCCCTCTAAGTCTTTATAAATTCCTAATTTTATTTGAGTATCTTACCTTAGCAGCGAATGTTAATTATGATGCTGCGTCCCTTTCCGCCATCTCGCAAATGGGCATCGGTCCCGGGAAAGGTGTATTTACAGCCGTAAAGCAGCCCGCCTACCCGGGCTTGTGTCCACCGATTTATCACCGGTGGTGAACGGTGGAGCGGTTAGCTGCAGGGACCGCATAATGAAACGCTATTTTTGCATCGCGTTCATTGTCGCCAGCGTACTCGTTGTTAAGAGCGATGAACCGAACCAATTTGTCGCTTTTACCACGATAGTGCAGGACAAGTAGCGTTAAGGCCGCCCCGGGCGGCCTTTTTTATTTCATCCCGTCTACACTTCATGGCAAAGTACAGTAAAAGCCCGCCACTTTTTCCTTTGGTGGCGTGCCCTTACGGACATAATGGATATTTGCCTGGAGTTTTATGCCCACCCATCTGGTTTGGTTTCGCGCAGATCTGCGCGTACATGACAACATCGCTCTCGCGGCAGCCTGTCGTTCTGAGGATGCCAGCGTGCTGGCACTATTCATCGCCACGCCCGAACAGTGGCAGCAGCATGATATGGCACCGCGCCAGGCGGCTTACCTCAAATCACATCTGAACGTTCTGCAACACGCGCTTGCTGAAAAAGGTATTCCGCTGATCTACAAAGAGGTCAGTGATTTTGCCGCGCAGCTTCAGATGCTGCAGGCGATCTGTCAGCAAAACGGCGTCACACACCTTTTTTATAACTATCAGTACGAGCTGAACGAACAGCGGCGGGATCGCCAGCTGGAAAACATGCTGGACGGGGTAGTTTGTGAAGGATTTGATGACAGCGTCATGCTGGCGCCGGGCAGCGTCATGACCGGCAGTCACGAAATGTACAAAGTGTTTACGCCGTTTAAAAATGCGTTTGTTAAACGCCTGAAAGAGGCGCTGCCTGAGTGCGTGGCCGCGCCCGCTGTTCGGGGCGATGCCATAACCGATCTGCCTGAATTAACGTTTAACTATCCCCAACAGACGTTCGACGATCTTCTGTTCCCTGCCAGTGAGAAATCAGCGATTGCGAAGCTGCGTCAGTTTTGCAAGCAGGGCGCGGGAGAGTACGACGCGCGCAGGGATTTCCCGGCGGTTGAAGGGACAAGCCGATTATCGGCCTGCCTGGCATTGGGCGTGCTCTCTCCCCGCCAGTGTCTGCATCGTCTCCTGGCCGAGCAGCCGCAGGCGCTGGACGGCGGGACGGGGTCGGTGTGGCTGAACGAACTGATCTGGCGTGAGTTCTATCGCCATCTGATGACTTATCATCCCGATCTCTGCAAGCATCGCCCGTTCATTCCCTGGACCGATAACGTAAAATGGCAGCACGACGAGGCGCGTTTACTGGCCTGGAAAAAGGGGGAGACGGGCTATCCGATTGTTGATGCCGCGATGCGCCAGTTGAATGAAACCGGGTGGATGCACAACCGTCTGCGAATGATTACCGCCAGCTTCCTGGTGAAAGATCTACTTATCGACTGGCGTGTCGGGGAGCGTTATTTTATTTCTCAGCTGATCGATGGCGATCTGGCAGCGAATAATGGTGGATGGCAGTGGGCGGCCTCTACCGGTACCGATGCGGCTCCCTATTTCCGGATTTTCAATCCGACCACTCAGGGACAAAAATTTGATGCTAACGGCGACTTTATTCGTCGCTGGTTGCCTGCGCTCAGGCATGTTCCTGCGAAAGCGATCCACGACCCGTGGGCATGGGCGGATAAACAGGGCGTAAAGCTCGATTATCCCCGCCCGATTGTTGACCATAAACAGGCGCGCGTCGCCACGCTGGCGGCCTATGAAGCCGCCCGTAAAGCTTAAGAGAGTGATGATGAAAAACAGCGAACTGGAAAGCCTGATTAACGAAAAACTCAATACCGCCGCCTTCAGCGATTACGGCCCGAATGGGCTGCAGGTGGAAGGCCGTGAGACAGTGCAAAAAATCATCACCGGTGTGACGGCAAGCCAGGCATTGCTGGATGAAGCGGTGCGTCAGGAGGCCGATGCGATCATTGTTCACCACGGTTATTTCTGGAAAAACGAATCACCGATTATTCGCGGTATGAAGCGCAACCGCCTGAAAACGTTGTTGGCCAATGACATCAACCTGTACGGCTACCACCTGCCGCTGGATGCACACCCGGAACTGGGGAATAACGTCCAGCTGGCGCAGCTGTTGGGGATCACTGTGATGGGCGAAATCGAGCCACTGGTCCCGTGGGGAGAGCTGTCGATGCCGGTTCCGGGTCTGGAGCTGGCCTCGTGGATCGAAGCACGTCTCGGGCGTCGTCCGCTGTGGTGTGGCGACACGGGGCCGGATACCGTTAAGCGCGTTGCCTGGTGTACCGGCGGCGGTCAGGGCTTTATCGACAGCGCCGCGCGTTTTGGTGTTGATGCGTTTATTACCGGTGAAGTCTCTGAGCAGACGGTTCACTCAGCCCGTGAACAGGGGCTGCATTTTTACGCGGCAGGCCACCATGCTACCGAGCGTGGCGGTATCCGCGCCCTCAGCGAATGGCTGACGGAAAATACCGATCTGGATGTGACCTTTATTGATATCCCTAATCCCGCCTGATGAGAGGTGCCCGAGTGCAGAGAGCGCGTTGTTATCTTCTGGGTGAAAGCGCAGTTGTACTGGAACTTGAACCGCCGGTCACGCTTGCCACGCAAAAGCGTATCTGGCGGCTGACACAGCGTCTGGTTGACATCCCGGAAGTGGTAGAAACCATTCCTGGCATGAATAACATTACCGTCGTGCTGCGCAACCCGCAGACAAAGGCGCTGGATGCTATTGAACGTCTTCAGCGCTGGTGGGAAGAGAGCGAAGCGCTGGAGCCGGAATCGAGAATGATTGAAATCCCGGTCGTCTATGGCGGCACGGGTGGGCCGGATCTTGGCGTGGTGGCGGATCACTGCGGATTAACGGAGAAGCAGGTAGTTGAGCTGCACAGTTCGGTGGATTACGTGGTCTGGTTTCTGGGGTTTCAACCCGGCTTTCCGTATCTTGGCGGATTATCCCCCCAGCTGCATACGCCGCGCCGGGCCGAGCCACGCCTGAGCGTTCCCGCGGGAACGGTGGCAATTGGCGGCGAACAAACCGGAATTTATCCGCTCACCTCACCGGGCGGCTGGCAGCTTATTGGGCACACCGCCATGCCATTATTTGAACCGGGGCAGGAGGCACCCATTCTCCTTCGTCCTGGCGATACCCTTCGCTTTATCCCGCAGAAGGAGGGGGTATGTTAACGTTACTTCGCGCAGGGCTTTATACCTCGGTACAGGATGCCGGCCGCTTTGGCCTGCGCCAGTCTGGCGTGAGCTACTGCGGTGCGCTTGATCGTCCTTCGCTGGAGATTGCCAACCTGCTGGTGGGTAACGCAGGCAGCACGGCGGCGTTAGAAATTACGCTGGGTCAGTGCGTGATTGAGTTCGGTCAGGAAACCTGGTTTGCGTTGACCGGCGCAGGTTGTGACGCCACGCTAGACGGCAAAGCGGTGTGGACCGGCTGGCGGTTGCGGGCGAAAGCCGGGCAACGTCTGATGCTGAAACGGCCTCTGCACGGCGTGCGCAGTTACCTTGCGGTAGCGGGGGGCATTGACGTGCCGGAGGTGCTGGGGTCAGCCAGTACCGATCAGAAAGCGGGCATAGGCGGGCATGAGGGACGTTCGCTGCGCGATGGCGATCGTCTGGCGATTAAGCCGTCAACACGCGATTTCTCGACGACGCAGGGCGTAAAACAGTTGCTGTGGGGGAACGTGATCCGCGCCTTACCGGGGCCGGAATATCAGGAGTTCGATGACGCTTCTAAAGAGTCTTTCTGGCGTTCGCCGTGGAAGATTAGCCCGCAGAGTAACCGCATGGGCTACCGCCTGCAGGGGCAGCCGCTGACCCGCACAACCGACCGGGAGTTGCTCTCCCACGGCTTATTGCCTGGCGTCATTCAGGTTCCGGGCAATGGTCAACCCATTGTGCTGATGAACGATGCGCAGACGACGGGCGGTTATCCGCGCATTGCCTGCATTATTGACGCGGATCGCTACCATCTGGCGCAAATTCCCCTCGGTCAGCCGATCCATTTCGTGCAATGTTCGCTGGAGGAAGCGCTGAAAGCGCGACAGGATCAGCAGCGTTATCTCGAACAGCTGGCGTGGAGGCTTGATGGTAAAGATTGATTTAAATGCCGATCTGGGGGAGGGGAGCCGCGCCGACGCAGAGCTGATGACGCTGGTCTCTTCGGTTAACATCGCCTGCGGCTTTCACGCGGGTGATGCGCAAACCATGCTGGAGAGCGTGCGCAATGCCATTAAAAACGGCGTGGCGATAGGCGCTCACCCGAGCTTTCCCGACCGGGAGAACTTTGGCCGTACGGCGATGGACCTGCCGCCGGAGACGGTCTACGCTCAGATGCTTTACCAGATTGGTGCGCTGGAGGCGATAGTGCGCGCTGAGAAGGGCGTACTGCGCCACGTGAAGCCGCACGGCATGCTTTACAATCAGGCGGCGAAAGATCCTGCTCTGGCGGACGCCATTGCCCGCGCGGTGCGGGATTGTGACTCTCAGCTGATTCTGGTGGGCCTGGCGGGCAGCGAGCTGATCCGCGCCGGGCAGCGCCTGGGGTTAACCACCCGCCAGGAAGTGTTTGCCGACCGGGGATATCAGCCTGATGGCAGCCTGGTGCCGCGAACGCAGGCCGGGGCGCTCATTACCGACGAAGGTAAAGCGCTGGCGCAGACGCTGGAGATGGTGTGCGCCGGGCGTGTCATCGCTGTGGATGGTACATCGGCAAATGTTCAGGCCGATACGGTATGCTTACATGGCGACGGCGAGCATGCGCTCCAGTTTGCGCGACGCCTGCGGGCAGCGTTCTCTGATGAGGGTATTCTTGTCAGCGCAGAATAATCATTTAAGGACAATAACATGCCAGAAGGTCCGGAGATCCGCCGCGCGGCGGATAGCCTGGAAGCGGCGATAAAGGGCAAACCGCTGACGGATGTCTGGTTTGCCTTTCCGCAACTCAAACCGTTTGAATCACAGCTGCTGGGGCAGACGGTGACCCATATTGAAACGCGCGGGAAAGCCTTACTCACGCACTTTTCCCATAACCTGACGTTATATAGCCATAACCAGCTTTACGGCGTCTGGCGCGTGGTTAACGCGGGTGAACAGCCGCAAACCACCCGTGTGCTGCGGGTCAGGCTGCAAACGGCGGATAAAGCCATCCTGCTTTACAGCGCGTCGGATATCGAAATGTTAACGCCTGAGCAGTTGCTCGTTCATCCGTTCTTGCTGCGCGTCGGGCCGGATGTGCTGGATATGCGCCTGACGGCGGGCGATGTGAAAGCCCGTTTGCTGTCACCCAAATTTCGCAATCGGCAGTTTTCCGGTCTTTTTCTCGACCAGGCCTTTCTGGCCGGGCTCGGCAACTACCTGCGGGTGGAAATCCTTTGGGAAGCCGGGCTGGCGCCGCAGCATAAAGCCTCGCAGCTCAGCGATGAACAGCTGGAAGCGCTGTCCCATGCGCTGCTGGACATTCCGCGTTTATCCTACACGACGCGCGGCGTGGTAGATGAGAACAGGCATCACGGGGCGCTGTTCCGGTTTAAGGTGTTTCATCGGGCGGGGAAAAAGTGCGAGCGATGTGGCGGGATTATCGACAGGATTATGCTCTCTTCGAGACCTTTTTACTGGTGCCCGCACTGCCAGAAATAAAAGTAAAACGGTAACCCAAGGGTTACCGTTTTTAAGGTTTTCACCCTCTCCCTGTGGGAGAGGGCTGGGGTGAGGGCATCATGCCACACCCAACGTCTGTTAGCGCTTAATATCAGACTTAAAATCACGCTGCTCGTAGCCGGTATACAGCTGACGAGGACGGGCGATTTTCATGCCTTCGCTGTGCATTTCGTTCCAGTGCGCAATCCAGCCTACGGTACGGGCCATGGCGAAGATTACGGTGAACATGGAAGACGGAATACCCATCGCTTTCAGAATGATACCGGAGTAGAAGTCGACGTTCGGGTAGAGTTTCTTCTCGATGAAGTACGGGTCGTTCAGCGCGATGTGTTCCAGCTCCATCGCCACTTCCAGCAGATCATCTTTGGTACCCAGTTCTTTCAGCACTTCGTGGCAGGTTTCACGCATCACGGTGGCGCGTGGGTCATAGTTTTTGTAAACACGGTGACCGAAGCCCATCAGGCGGAAGGAGTCATTCTTGTCTTTCGCGCGACGCACGAATTCAGGAATGTGCTCAACGGTGCTGATCTCTTCCAGCATCTTCAGTGCCGCTTCGTTCGCACCGCCGTGCGCCGGTCCCCACAGGGAGGCGATGCCCGCAGCGATACAGGCGAACGGGTTCGCGCCTGAAGAGCCCGCGGTACGGACGGTAGAGGTGGAAGCGTTCTGTTCGTGGTCAGCGTGCAGGATCAGGATACGGTCCATTGCGCGTTCCAGCACCGGGTTCACTTCGTACTCTTCGCACGGCGTGGAGAACATCATGCGCAGGAAGTTACCGGCGTAGGAGAGGTCGTTACGTGGATACACAAACGGCTGGCCGATGGAGTATTTGTAACACATCGCCGCCATGGTAGGCATTTTGGACAGCAGACGGAACGCCGCGATATCACGGTGACGCGGGTTATTCACGTCAAGGGAGTCGTGGTAGAACGCCGCCAGCGCACCGGTAATCCCGCACATCACCGCCATCGGGTGAGAGTCACGACGGAACGCATGGAACAGACGGGTAATCTGCTCATGGATCATGGTGTGACGGGTGACGGTGGTTTTGAATTCATCGTACTGCGCCTGCGTTGGCTTTTCGCCGTTCAGCAGGATGTAGCACACTTCCAGATAGTTGGATTCGGTGGCTAACTGATCGATGGGGAAGCCGCGATGGAGCAGGATACCTTCGTCACCGTCAATGTAGGTGATTTTGGATTCGCAAGATGCGGTAGAGGTAAATCCAGGGTCAAAGGTAAATACTCCTTTGGAACCCAGCGTACGGATATCAATAACATCCTGACCGAGCGTGCCTTTTAGCACATCCAGTTCAATAGCATCACCACCGTTGAGGGTGAGTTTTGCCTTTGTATCAGCCATTTACGGTCTCCTTAGCGCCTTATGCTTAAGACTGCGCTTTACCGGATTTGCTTTCAGCTGTTAATCACCGTTACCAGATTGTTATTTGGCTTACCGCTCAGCTCACGAGGACAAACCAGGGTACAGAGCTATGGCGCCTTGCAGGTAAACGAATGAAATATCAGTGAAACAACAGCAAATCAGCGTTTTTGCAGTCCGAATTATTCAAACCTGTATATCACTAATAACTGTCCTGATAACTTCGGTCAATACCATCACACTGTTACATAACTATTTGTCAGGTGAAAGAGAGACCTCATAACTTTTGCGCATTATATGCCTTTTCTGATGACGTTTGTAACAATATTGTTTAACATTTGTCAAATCAGATGATTAAAAATTAAAAAGATGTTGTTATCGTGACCCTGATCACTGTTCCAGAGAAAACCCGACAAACTGTATGTAGGTTAATTGTAATGATTTTGTGAACGGCCTATACTGCCGCCAGGTCTCCGGAACACCCTGCAATCCCGAGCCACCCAGCGTTGTAATGTGTCGTTGAAGCATCTGGAAGCATTGTTTTGCATGACGCGCAGTTATAGAAAAGGAACGCTGCTTGACCCGCATCGCAGTCCGGAGGAAGGAAACAATAAGAACAGCATGTGGGCGTTATTCATGATAAGAAATGTGAAAAAACAAAGACCTGTCAATCTGGATCTGAAAACGATCCGGTTCCCCGTAACAGCAATAGCGTCCATTCTGCACCGTGTTTCAGGTGTAATTACGTTTGTGGCGGTCGGCATTCTGCTGTGGTTACTGGGTACCAGCCTCTCCTCCCCTGAAGGATTCCTCCAGGCCTCTGCCATCATGAACAGCTTCTTCGTGAAATTCATCATGTGGGGCATTCTGACCGCGCTGGCGTACCACGTCGTCGTGGGTGTTCGTCATATGCTGATGGACTTTGGCTACCTGGAAGAGACGTTCGAAGCCGGGAAACGCTCCGCTAACATTTCATTTGTGATTACTGTCGTGCTTTCACTTCTCGCAGGAGTTCTCGTATGGTAAGCAACGCCTCCGCATTAGGACGCAACGGCGTACATGACTTCATTCTTGTCCGTGCTACCGCTATCGTTCTCACCCTTTACATCATCTATATGATTGGTTTCTTCGCGACCAGCGGTACGCTGACGTGGGAAATCTGGAGTGGGTTCTTCGGATCCGCCTTCACCAAAGTGTTCACCCTGCTGGCGCTGTTCTCCATCCTTATTCATGCGTGGATTGGTATGTGGCAGGTGTTGACCGATTACGTTAAACCGCTGGCGATTCGCCTTCCTCTGCAGCTGGCCATTGTCGTTGCACTGGTGGTTTACGTTATTTATGGATTCGTTGTGGTGTGGGGTGTGTAATGAAACTGCCAGTCAGAGAATTTGATGCTGTTGTGATTGGTGCCGGTGGCGCAGGTATGCGTGCCGCACTGCAAATTTCCCAGAGCGGCCAGACCTGTGCGCTGCTCTCTAAAGTGTTCCCGACCCGTTCCCACACAGTATCCGCGCAGGGCGGTATTACCGTTGCGCTGGGTAACTCCCATGAAGATAACTGGGAATGGCACATGTACGACACGGTAAAAGGTTCCGACTACATCGGCGACCAGGATGCCATCGAATATATGTGTAAGACCGGCCCGGAAGCGATTCTGGAGCTGGACCACATGGGGCTGCCGTTCTCCCGTCTGGAAAACGGCACCATCTATCAGCGTCCGTTTGGCGGCCAGTCGAAAAACTTCGGCGGCGAGCAGGCGGCACGTACCGCAGCGGCGGCTGACCGTACCGGCCACGCACTGCTGCACACCCTGTATCAGCAGAACCTGAAAAACCACACCACCATCTTCTCCGAGTGGTATGCGCTGGATCTGGTGAAAAATGCCGATGGCGCAGTGGTCGGTTGTACCGCGCTGTGTATCGAAACCGGTGAAGTCGTTTACTTCAAAGCCCGCGCAACCGTGCTGGCCACCGGCGGTGCAGGCCGTATTTACCAGTCCACCACCAACGCCCACATCAACACCGGTGACGGTGTCGGCATGGCAATCCGCGCAGGCGTGCCGGTTCAGGATATGGAAATGTGGCAGTTCCACCCAACCGGTATCGCCGGTGCCGGCGTTCTGGTAACAGAAGGCTGCCGTGGTGAAGGCGGCTACCTGCTGAACAAACACGGCGAACGCTTCATGGAGCGTTATGCCCCGAATGCGAAAGACCTGGCGGGTCGTGATGTGGTGGCGCGTTCCATCATGATCGAAATCCGTGAAGGCCGCGGCTGTGATGGCCCATGGGGTCCACACGCGAAGCTGAAACTCGACCATCTGGGTAAAGAGGTGCTGGAATCCCGTCTGCCGGGCATTCTGGAGCTGTCTCGTACCTTCGCACACGTCGACCCGGTGAAAGAGCCAATTCCTGTTATCCCAACCTGCCACTACATGATGGGCGGTATTCCGACCAAAGTGACCGGTCAGGCGTTGACCGTGAACGAGCAAGGCGAAGATGTGGTTATTCCTGGCCTGTTCGCCGTAGGTGAAATTGCCTGCGTATCCGTTCACGGCGCAAACCGTCTCGGCGGCAACTCGCTGCTGGACCTGGTGGTATTCGGCCGTGCAGTCGGTCTGCATCTGCAGGAATCCATTGCCGAGCAGGGCGCGCTGCGTGACGCGACCGACGACGAAATTGATGCCTCTCTTGAGCGCCTCAACCGCTGGAACGGCAACCGTAACGGCGAAGATCCGGTGGAAATCCGTAAAGCACTGCAGGAATGCATGCAGCATAACTTCTCGGTATTCCGCGAAGGTGACGCAATGGCCAAAGGTCTTGAGCAGCTGAAAGCGATCCGCGAGCGTCTGAAAAATGCCCGTCTGGATGACACCTCCAGCGAGTTCAACACCCAGCGCGTTGAATGCCTGGAGCTGGATAACCTGATGGAAACTGCGTTCGCGACCGCGATGTCGGCAAACTTCCGTACCGAGAGCCGTGGCGCGCATAGCCGCTTCGACTTCCCGGATCGTGATGACGAAAACTGGCTGTGCCATTCCCTGTATCTGCCAGAGTCGGAATCCATGACGCGTCGTAGCGTCAACATGGAACCGAAACTGCGTCCGGCGTTCCCGCCGAAGATTCGTACTTACTAATGCGGAGACAGGATAATGAAACTCGAATTCTCAGTTTATCGTTATAACCCGGATGTTGATGATGCTCCGCGTATGCAGGACTACACCCTGGAAGCGGAAGAAGGTCGCGACATGATGCTGCTGGATGCGTTAATCCAGCTGAAAGAAAAAGATCCGACACTGTCGTTCCGTCGCTCCTGCCGTGAAGGGGTCTGCGGCTCTGATGGCGTGAACATGAACGGCAAAAATGGCCTGGCCTGCATCACGCCCATTTCCGCGTTGCAGCGTCCTGGTCAGAAAATTGTTATCCGTCCTCTGCCAGGCCTGCCGGTCGTGCGTGATTTGGTGGTAGACATGGGGCAATTCTATGCACAATATGAGAAGATTAAGCCTTACTTATTGAATAATGGGCAAAATCCACCCGCTCGCGAGCACTTACAGTCTCCTGAGCAGCGTGAAAAACTCGATGGGTTGTACGAGTGTATTCTCTGCGCATGTTGTTCAACGTCCTGTCCGTCGTTCTGGTGGAACCCGGACAAGTTTATCGGCCCGGCCGGTCTGCTGGCTGCCTATCGCTTCCTGATCGATAGCCGCGACACCGAAACCGAGAGTCGTCTGGAAGGACTGAGTGACGCTTTCAGCGTATTCCGCTGCCATAGCATCATGAACTGCGTCAGTGTATGTCCGAAGGGACTGAACCCGACGCGCGCCATCGGCCATATTAAGTCGATGCTGCTGCAGCGCAGTGCGTAAGTAAAAACGCCGGATGGCGCTGCGCTTATCCGGCCTACGTAACAGTAGGCCCGGTAAGCGTAGCGCCACCGGGAAAATTGCAGAAACCTTTAAAAACTGCCCTGAAGTTTAGACAGTTTCTAAAGGTTCCTTCGCGGGCCAAATGAAAAGAGCTCGCAGGTGAACCCCGGCACGTACACGTGGTGTGCGTGGTAGTTTCTACGGCGAAAGTAAGCATAAAAATGCTTAAGGGATCACGATGCAGAACGGCGCAATGAAAGCCTGGCTGGACTCTTCTTTCCTTTCTGGTGCGAACCAGAGCTGGATTGAACAGCTCTATGAAGACTTCTTAACCGATCCTGACTCAGTGGACGCAAACTGGCGTTCCATGTTCCAGCAGTTGCCTGGCACAGGGGTCAAACCGGATCAATTCCATTCCAAAACACGTGATTATTTCCGTCGTCTGGCGAAGGATGCCTCACGTTACTCTTCTGCGATTTCCGACCCTGACACCAATGCGAAGCAGGTTAAAGTCCTGCAGCTTATCAACGCTTATCGCTTCCGTGGTCACCAGCATGCGAATCTCGATCCGCTGGGACTGTGGCAGCAAGAACGTGTGGCCGATCTCGATCCGGCGTATCACGATCTGACCGAGGCCGATTTCCAGGAAAGCTTTAACGTAGGTTCTTTTGCCATCGGCAAAGACACGATGAAGCTGGGCGAACTCATTGATGCGCTCAAGCAAACCTACTGCGGCTCCATCGGCGCGGAATACATGCACATTACCTCTACCGAAGAGAAACGCTGGATCCAGCAGCGTATCGAATCCGTAGCGGGCCATGCGAATTTCTCAGCAGACGAGAAAAAACGTTTCCTTGGCGAACTGACTGCAGCAGAGGGCCTTGAGCGCTATCTGGGCGCGAAATTCCCGGGCGCAAAACGCTTCTCGCTGGAAGGCGGCGACGCGCTGGTGCCGATGCTGAAAGAGCTGATTCGTCATGCAGGCAAGAGCGGTACCCGTGAAGTGGTACTGGGCATGGCGCACCGTGGTCGTCTGAACGTCCTGGTCAACGTGCTGGGTAAAAAACCGCAGGACCTGTTCGACGAATTCGCGGGCAAACATAAAGAGCACCTCGGCACCGGCGACGTGAAGTACCACATGGGCTTCTCGTCTGATATCGAAACCGAAGGCGGTCTGGTTCACCTGGCGCTGGCGTTTAACCCGTCACACCTGGAGATCGTCAGCCCGGTGGTTATCGGTTCCGTGCGTGCGCGTCTGGATCGTCTGGACGAGCCAAGCAGCAACAAAGTGCTGCCAATCACCATTCACGGTGATGCGGCGGTAACCGGGCAGGGCGTGGTTCAGGAAACCCTGAACATGTCGAAAGCGCGTGGTTATGAAGTGGGCGGTACCGTTCGCATCGTGATCAACAACCAGGTGGGCTTCACCACCTCTAACCCGCTGGATGCCCGCTCTACACCATATTGCACCGACATCGGTAAAATGGTTCAGGCGCCGATCTTCCACGTGAACGCGGACGATCCGGAAGCTGTCGCTTTCGTTACCCGTCTGGCGCTGGACTTCCGTAATACCTTCAAACGCGATGTGTTCATTGACCTCTTCTGCTACCGCCGTCACGGCCACAACGAAGCGGATGAGCCAAGTGCAACCCAGCCGCTGATGTATCAGAAAATCAAAAAACACCCGACGCCACGCAAAATCTATGCTGACAAGCTGGAAAGCGAAAAAGTGGCGACGCTGGAAGATGCGACCGAACTGGTCAACCTCTACCGCGATGCGCTGGATGCGGGTGAATGCGTAGTGAAAGAGCTGCGTCCGATGAACATGCACTCCTTTACCTGGTCGCCGTACCTCAACCACGAGTGGGATGAGAGCTACCCGAACAAGGTTGAGATGAAGCGTCTGCAGGAGCTGGCTAAACGCATCAGCACCGTACCAGACGCTATCGAGATGCAGTCTCGCGTGGCGAAAATCTATTCTGACCGTCAGTCCATGGCTGCAGGTGAGAAGCTGTTTGACTGGGGTGGCGCGGAAACGCTGGCTTATGCAACGCTGGTTGACGAAGGCATTCCCGTGCGTCTGTCCGGCGAAGATGCGGGCCGTGGCACCTTCTTCCACCGTCACGCGGTGGTTCACAATCAGTCTAACGGTTCAACCTATACCCCACTGCAGCACGTCCACAACGGTCAGGGTCAGTTCAAAGTCTGGGACTCCGTACTGTCTGAAGAAGCGGTACTGGCCTTCGAATACGGCTACGCCACCGCTGAACCACGCACCCTGACCATCTGGGAAGCGCAGTTTGGTGACTTCGCCAACGGTGCGCAGGTCGTTATCGACCAGTTCATCTCCTCCGGCGAGCAGAAGTGGGGCCGCATGTGTGGTCTGGTCATGCTGCTGCCGCACGGTTATGAAGGCCAGGGTCCGGAGCACTCCTCCGCGCGTCTGGAACGCTATCTGCAACTTTGCGCTGAGCAGAACATGCAGGTTTGCGTGCCGTCCACTCCGGCTCAGGTCTACCACATGCTGCGTCGTCAGGCACTGCGCGGTATGCGCCGTCCGCTGGTGGTCATGTCTCCGAAATCCCTGCTGCGCCATCCGCTGGCGGTATCCAGCCTGGATGAGCTGGCAAACGGCACCTTCCTGCCAGCCATCGGTGAGATTGACGAGCTGGATCCGCAGGCCGTGAAGCGTGTGGTGATGTGTTCTGGTAAGGTTTATTACGACCTGCTGGAACAGCGCCGTAAGAACGATCAGAAAGATGTCGCCATCGTGCGTATCGAACAGCTTTATCCGTTCCCGCATCAGGCGATGCAGGAAGTGCTGAAACCTTACGCTCACGTTCATGATTTTGTCTGGTGCCAGGAAGAGCCGCTTAACCAGGGCGCATGGTACTGCAGCCAGCATCATTTCCGTGAAGTGATTCCATTTGGGTCCGCTCTGCGTTACGCAGGTCGCCCGGCCTCCGCCTCTCCGGCGGTAGGGTATATGTCCGTTCACCAGAAGCAGCAACAAGATCTGGTCAATGACGCGCTGAACGTCGATTAATTAAAGGATACATAATGAGTAGCGTAGATATTCTTGTTCCCGACCTGCCTGAATCTGTAGCAGATGCGACCGTCGCTACCTGGCACAAAAAACCAGGCGATGCCGTTAAGCGCGATGAAGTGCTGGTAGAAATCGAAACTGACAAAGTGGTACTGGAAGTACCGGCTTCGGCGGATGGCGTACTGGACGCGGTGCTGGAAGATGAAGGTACGACCGTCACCTCTCGTCAGATCCTGGGTCGCCTGCGTGAAGGCAACAGCGCGGGTAAAGAGTCCAGCGCCAAGTCTGAAGAGAAAGCCTCTACGCCGGCTCAGCGCCAGCAGGCTTCTCTGGAAGAACAGTCTAACGACGCCCTCAGCCCGGCGATCCGTCGCCTGCTGGCTGAACATAGCCTTGACCCGGCTGCCATCAAAGGCACCGGTGTGGGTGGCCGTCTGACGCGTGAAGACATCGACAAGCACCTGGCGAAAGCACCTGCTCAGGCAGAAGCGAAAGCCCCTGCGGCAGCGCCAGCAGCAGCTCAGCCTGCTCTGGGTGCCCGCAGCGAAAAACGCGTCCCAATGACGCGCCTGCGTAAGCGCGTGGCCGAGCGTCTGCTGGAAGCGAAAAACTCCACCGCGATGCTGACCACTTTCAACGAAGTGAACATGAAGCCAATCATGGACCTGCGTAAGCAGTACGGTGACGCGTTTGAAAAACGTCACGGTATCCGTCTGGGCTTTATGTCCTTCTACGTGAAGGCTGTCGTTGAAGCGCTGAAACGCTACCCGGAAGTGAACGCGTCCATCGATGGCGATGACGTGGTTTACCACAACTATTTCGACGTCAGCATGGCGGTTTCTACTCCACGTGGTCTGGTCACCCCGGTTCTGCGTGATGTGGATACCCTAGGTATGGCTGACATCGAGAAAAATATCAAAGAGCTGGCTGTTAAAGGCCGCGACGGCAAGCTGACCGTAGACGACCTGACCGGCGGTAACTTCACCATTACCAACGGCGGCGTATTCGGCTCGCTGATGTCTACCCCGATAATTAACCCGCCGCAGAGCGCGATCCTGGGTATGCATGCCATTAAAGATCGTCCGATGGCGGTAGACGGTAAAGTTGAGATCCTGCCAATGATGTACCTGGCGCTCTCTTACGATCACCGCCTGATCGACGGCCGCGAGTCCGTGGGCTTCCTGGTTGCCATTAAAGAGCTGCTGGAAGATCCAACGCGTCTGCTGCTGGACGTCTAGTTTTGCAGTCTTGCCCGGCGGCGTATGGCTGCCGGGCCACTAAAAGCACTACCTAACGATTACCTGAAGGATGGATAGAACACATGAACTTACATGAATATCAGGCCAAACAGCTGTTTGCCCGGTATGGCTTACCGGCTCCGGTGGGTTATGCCTGTACTACCCCGCGTGAAGCAGAAGAAGCCGCATCTAAAATCGGTTCCGGCCCGTGGGTAGTTAAATGTCAGGTTCACGCTGGTGGCCGTGGTAAAGCGGGCGGTGTGAAGGTTGTTAAGAGCAAAGAAGAGATTCGTGCGTTTGCTGAACATTGGCTCGGCAAACGTCTGGTGACCTACCAGACAGATGCGAACGGCCAGCCGGTTAACCAGATCCTGGTTGAAGCAGCGACCGATATCGCTAAAGAGCTGTACCTGGGCGCGGTTGTTGACCGTAGCTCCCGTCGCGTGGTGTTCATGGCGTCTACCGAAGGCGGCGTGGAAATCGAAAAAGTGGCGGAAGAAACCCCACATCTGATCCACAAAGTGGCGATCGATCCGCTGGCAGGCCCAATGCCTTACCAGGGTCGCGAGCTGGCGTTCAAACTGGGTCTGGAAGGCAAGCTGGTTCAGCAGTTCACCAAGATCTTCATGGGTCTGGCGACTATCTTCCTGGAGCGCGACCTGGCGCTGATCGAGATTAACCCGCTGGTGATCACCACCCAGGGCGATCTGATCTGCCTCGACGGCAAACTGGGCGCTGACGGCAACGCGCTGTTCCGCCAGCCGGATCTGCGCGAAATGCGCGACCAGTCTCAGGAAGACCCGCGTGAAGCACAGGCTGCACAGTGGGAGCTGAACTACGTGGCGCTGGACGGCAACATCGGCTGTATGGTCAACGGTGCGGGCCTGGCAATGGGCACCATGGACATCGTTAAGCTGCACGGTGGTGAGCCAGCGAACTTCCTCGACGTGGGCGGTGGCGCAACCAAAGAGCGCGTGACCGAAGCGTTCAAAATCATCCTCTCTGACGACAATGTTAAAGCGGTTCTGGTTAACATCTTCGGCGGCATCGTTCGTTGCGACCTGATCGCCGACGGTATCATTGGTGCGGTAGAAGAAGTGGGTGTTAACGTTCCGGTGGTTGTACGTCTGGAAGGTAACAACGCTGAACTCGGCGCGAAAAAACTGGCTGACAGCGGCCTGAATATTATTGCAGCGAAAAGTCTGACGGATGCAGCTCAGCAGGTTGTTGCCGCAGTGGAGGGGAAATAATGTCAGTTTTAATTAATAAAGATACCAAGGTTATCTGCCAGGGCTTCACCGGTAGCCAGGGGACTTTCCACTCCGAACAGGCGATTGCCTACGGCACGCAGATGGTTGGCGGCGTCACGCCAGGTAAAGGTGGCACCACGCACCTGGGCCTGCCGGTGTTCAACACCGTGCGTGAAGCCGTAGAAGCGACGGGCGCAACCGCGACCGTTATCTACGTTCCGGCACCGTTCTGCAAAGACTCCATTCTGGAAGCGATCGACGCGGGCATCAAACTGATCATCACCATCACTGAAGGTATCCCGACGCTGGATATGCTGACCGTGAAAGTGAAGCTGGATGAAGCTGGCGTGCGCATGATCGGCCCGAACTGCCCGGGTGTTATCACGCCAGGCGAATGCAAAATCGGCATCATGCCGGGTCACATCCACAAGCCGGGCAAAGTGGGCATCGTGTCCCGTTCCGGTACCCTGACCTATGAAGCCGTTAAGCAGACCACCGATTACGGCTTCGGCCAGTCCACCTGTGTGGGCATCGGCGGTGACCCGATCCCGGGCTCTAACTTCATCGACATCCTGAAACTGTTCCAGGAAGATCCACAGACCGAAGCGATCGTGATGATTGGTGAGATCGGTGGTAGCGCGGAAGAAGAAGCGGCTGCTTACATCAAAGAACACGTGACCAAGCCAGTTGTCGGTTACATCGCGGGTGTGACCGCGCCGAAAGGCAAGCGTATGGGTCACGCAGGGGCGATCATCGCCGGTGGTAAAGGTACGGCTGACGAGAAATTCGCAGCGCTCGAAGCCGCAGGCGTGAAAACCGTTCGCAGCCTGGCGGATATCGGCGAAGCACTGAAATCCATCATTAAGTAAGTCCTCTCTGCTCCCCGACAGGGGAGCGTTGAAGTAAAAAAATGTCCGTTTCGACATGGTTGGCCGCTGAAAAGCGGCCTTTTTTATTGCCTGCGTTTGGCAACGAGCGTGAACTTGTAATCGTCGGTATTGAAGACGTTGCGACTGTATTCAAATACCCGTCCGTCCTTCAGGAAACCGCGGGAGGCTTTTTCCAGGATCGGTTTGGCCGGATCGAGCGCCAGCGCGGCGATCGCCTCCTCTGATGGCATGATAGGCACCAGCTCCTGCTCGCTGCGATCGATAACCATCTTTTTGATCTGCTCGACGTAGTGGTATTTCGAATTTTCCATCACGTCCCAGGTGAGGTCGGGGAACATTGCCAGCGGCATCCATGTCTCTTCCAGGTTAACCGGCTTCTGCTTGATGAAGCGTACGCGCTTCACGTGCCAGACTTTATCCTCCGGATTGATGGCCAGCGTTGCCGCAAGCCGCTCATCGGCTTTCACCACTTCAAAAATTTTAACATCACTGTGCGTATCGACGTTTCGGTCCGCCAGCTTTTCGTAAAAACCGGTGAGCTGGTAGATATCGTAATTTACGCGTTCCTCTTTTACATAAGAGCCGCTGCCCTGAATGCTTTCGATAATCTGCTCATCAGCCAGCAGTTTCAGGGCCTGCCGGACGGTGACACGGCTAACGCTGAACGTCTCCTGAAGGCTGGACTCCGTCGGGAGCGCGTCACCGGGTTTTAACTCCCCGGCGTTAATTTTCTCGCGAAACGCATCGGCTATCTGCCGGTACATCGGTTTATTACCCATTTGATTGCGCCTGCTTAATACCTTTTCAGGGAATTATGCATTCAACTGATGATTTGTAAATAATACAAATAAAATACAAATTAGCTTATTAGTGAAAGTGATCACATACATGTATTATAAGGTCTGCCAGAATCCATCCCAGACAATAACGATCTAAATGTGAGGATCACTATGAACCTGACGACCCTGACCGATCCGCGTGCAGTTTGCGTTCAGGCGCGGTTTTCCTGCCGGGATGAGGCAATCCGTCAGCTTGCGACACGTCTGGTGGCGCTGGGCAAAATCGCTGATGCCGATGCTTTTATTAAAGAAGTTTTCCATCGGGAATCGCTTGGCCCCACCGCCCTGGGCGAAGGGCTGGCGGTGCCACACGGTAAATCAGCCGTCGTGAAAGAAGCGGCCTTCGCCGTGGCAACGCTGCGCGAACCGCTAGAGTGGGAAGGCGTGGACGGACCGGAAGAGGTTGAGCTGATTTTTCTTCTCGCCATTCCTCCTGCCGAAGCGGGGTCGACACATATTCAGGTACTGACGGAACTGACGTCTCGCCTGGCGGATGACGATCTCCGGGCGCGCGTGATGGCAGCCACCACGGCGGAAGATGTGCTTGCTGCACTGGAAGCGACCCCTGAAGCGCAAGAGGCCGCCGTTGCGGTGAATGCCCCGACGATCGTTTGCGTTAGCGCCTGTCCGGCTGGAATTGCGCATACCTATATGGCTGCGGAATACCTGGAAAAAGCGGGACGCAGGCTGGGCGTCAACGTGGTGGTCGAAAAGCAGGGGGCGAACGGCATTGAGGGGCGCATCACTGCGCAGCAGTTGAAGGAGGCGAAAGCATGCATTTTTGCCGCAGACGTGGCGATCAAAGAGCGTGAGCGTTTTCAGGGGATCCCCGCGGTTTCCGTCCCCGTTGCGGAGCCCCTGCGCCATGCTGAAGCGCTAATTGAGCGCGCGCTGGCGCTACGGCCTTCATCCGAAGCGGGTCATGAGTACGTCGATACCGAAACGAAAAAGGGCGTAAAAAGTGAGCTCAAACAGGCGCTCCTCAGCGGGATCTCCTTTGCGGTGCCGCTGATCGTCGCTGGCGGTACGGTGCTGGCCGTGTCGGTACTGCTGGCGCAAATCATGGGCTTGCAGCACTTGTTCGACCAGGAAAACTCGTGGCTGTGGATGTACCGCAAGCTTGGCGGCGGCATGCTCGGAATTTTGATGGTTCCCGTTCTGGCCGCGTATACCGCTTACTCGCTGGCGGATAAACCCGCGCTGACACCGGGATTTGCTGCTGGTCTTGCTGCCAATATGATCGGCTCCGGTTTTCTGGGGGCTATCGTGGGCGGCCTGATCGCGGGTTACCTGATGCGCTGGGTGAAAAATCACATCCGCCTGAGTAGCCGCTATAACGGCTTTTTAACCTTTTATCTCTATCCGGTCATTGGCGTGCTGGGGGCGGGTAGCCTGATGCTGTTTGTGATCGGCGAACCGGTGGCCTGGCTTAATAACACGCTCACCGTCTGGCTTAATGGTCTGTCCGGTGCGAATGCGCTGCTCCTGGGGGCGATCCTCGGCTTTATGTGTTCATTTGATTTGGGCGGGCCGGTCAACAAAGCCTCTTACGCGTTTTGCCTGGGCGCGATGGCGAACGGCGTATACGGTCCCTATGCCATTTTTGCCTCCGTCAAAATGGTCTCGGCCTTTACCGTGACGGCGTCAACGATGCTGGCTCCGGGACTGTTTAAACCGTTTGAAATTGAAACCGGTAAATCAACGTGGCTGCTCGGACTCGCGGGCATTACCGAAGGGGCGATTCCGATGGCGATAGAAGATCCCCTTCGCGTCATTGGCTCCTTTGTGCTCGGCTCCATGGTAACCGGCGCGATTGTTGGGGCGATGGGGATCGGGCTGTCTACCCCGGGGGCGGGTATTTTCTCTCTCTTTTTACTTCACGACGCAGGGCTGACCGGTGTGGTTGCCGCGGCGGGCTGGTTTGGCGCGGCGCTGCTGGGGGCCGCTATCTCCACGTTTATTCTGCTGCTCTGGCGACGCCAGGCGGTAAAAAAGGGCAAATACGTCACTGAAGACGCCATACGGTAAAAACTCACACACAGGAAACGAAGATGAAAGCTGTATCTCGCGTTCATATCACACCGCATATGCACTGGGACCGTGAGTGGTATTTCACCACCGAAGAGTCACGTATTCTTCTGGTCAATAATATGGAAGAGATCCTGACCCGCCTGGAGCAGGATGACGAGTATAAATATTACGTCCTTGATGGGCAGACGGCGGTGCTGGAGGATTATTTTGCCGTCGTGCCTGAAAACCGCGCGCGCGTGAAGGCCCTTGTCGAGCGCGGAAAACTGATTATTGGCCCCTGGTATACCCAGACTGATACCACCCTCGTCAGCGGCGAGTCGATCGTCCGCAACCTTATGTATGGCATTCGCGACTGTATGGCGTTCGGCGAGCCGATGAAAATCGGCTATCTGCCGGATTCATTTGGTATGTCCGGTCAGCTTCCGCATATTTATAACGGGTTTGGCATAACGCGGACCATGTTCTGGCGCGGCTGCTCGGAACGACACGGAACCGATAAAACGGAATTTCTCTGGCAGAGCCAGGACGGCAGCGAAGTGACGGCACAGGTGCTGCCGCTGGGCTACGCGATTGGTAAGTACTTACCGGAGGACGAAGCGGGGCTGCGAAAGCGGCTCGACAGCTATCTCGAGGTGCTGGAAAGCGCCTCCGTCACCAAAGAGATTTTGCTGCCCAACGGTCACGATCAGATGCCGCTGCAGCAGAATATTTTTGCAGTAATGGACAAGCTGCGAGAAATCTATCCCCAGCGTCAGTTTGTGATGAGCCGGTTCGAAGAGGTATTTGACCACATCGATGCGCACCGCGATGAACTGGCGACGGTAAAAGGGGAGTTTATCGACGGGAAATACATGCGCGTTCACCGGACAATCGGCTCTACGCGCATGGACATCAAAATCGCCCATGCGCGTATTGAGAACAAAATTGTCAATATCCTCGAGCCACTGGCGACCCTTGCCTGGACGCTGGGCTTCGATTACCACCACGGTCTGCTGGAGAAAATGTGGAAAGAGATCCTCAAAAACCACGCTCACGACAGCATCGGTTGCTGCTGCAGCGACAAAGTGCATCGTGAGATTGTCTCCCGCTTCGAACTGGCTGAAGACATGGCAGACAACCTGGTGCGTTTCTATATGCGCAAGATTGTCGACAACATGCCGCAAAGCGATGCCGATAAGCTGGTGATGTTCAACCTGATGCCCTGGCCGCGTGAAGAGGTGATGAACACCACCATCCGACTGCGTGCCAGCCAGTTCCGTTTGCGGGATGATAAAGGTAACGAGATCCCGTATTTCATTCGCAGCGCACGCGAACTCGACCCCGGTCTCATCGACCGACAGATTGTCCATTACGGCAATTACGAACCGTTTATGGAGTTTGATATTCAGCTCAGCCAGATACTGCCGTCGATGGGGTACCGTACGTTGTTTATCGAACCGAACGTGGCCGGGAAGCAGCGCCCAGCGGTGAAAAACACAGAATCCTTCCTTGAAAATGCGTTCTGGCAGGTTGATTTCAATGAAGACGGCACGTTGCGCCTGCGTGACAAAGAAACCGGGCTGATTTATGACCGCGTACTGGAAATCGAAGAGAGTTCGGATGATGGCGATGAGTACGACTACTCGCCTGCCCGGGAAGAGTGGAGGCTCACTTCAGCACAGGGTGAGCATCAGGTTGAGGTGACGCATGAAGGCTGGCAGAGCAGGGCGGTGATCCGTCATCGGATCGCTGTTCCGGCTAATCTGGCCGAACGCACGGCGCGTCAGAGGAACGGTTCTCTCAGCGCTGAGTGTGAAATCACGCTTAGCCACAACAGCAGACGCATTGATGTGGCGGTTCGTCTGGACAATCAGGCTGACGACCACCGCGTTCGCGTGCTGATCCCAACGCCGTTTACAGCCCAGGAGGTGTTAGCGGATACGCAGTTTGGTACGGTCACGCGTGCTGCGCAGGATCCCGCCATGCAAAACTGGCAGGAGGAGGGCTGGAAAGAAGCGCCGGTTCCCGTCTGGAACTTACTCAATTACGCCGTCCTGCAGGAGAAACGAAACGGGCTGGCGCTGTTCACCGAGGGACTGCGCGAATTTGAAGTGGTGGGCGAGGATAAAAAAGCCTTTGCCGTAACCTTGTTGCGTGGCGTGGGGCTACTCGGCAAAGAAGATTTGCTGTTGCGTCCCGGCAGACCATCAGGGATCAAACTGCCCGTTCCTGACTCCCAGGTTCGGGGCGCGTTAAGCTGTCGCTTTAGTCTCTTCAGTTTCAGCGGTACGCCGGAAAATGCGGGTGTCGCGCAGCAGGCTAAATCGTGGTTAACGCCCGTACAGTGCTACAACAAAATTCCCTGGGATGCCATGAAACTGAACCGCGCACCGTTTACCACGCCGGAAAGTTACAGTTTGTTAGCGCTTTCGCCAACGGGATGTGTGCTCAGTGCTCTCAAAAAGGCGGAAGATCGTGATGAGCTTATTCTTCGTCTGTTTAACCCGTCAGCGTCCAGCGCATGTGATGCGACGTTATCTGTGAATCCGACGGTGAAACGGTGCTGCGAAACGGACATGAATGAACAGGTGTTAGCGCAGCATGAAGGCGAGGGCATTGCCGGGGTATTCAGGCCTGGACAGTCACGCACCTTTAGCGTGCTTGTCGGCTGAAAACAGTGATAAAAGGCTGCAGCGTTAGCGGCCTTTTTTCATTGAATAGTCACACCGTGGTGTTAACTTATGGGGTGATAAAGGTAAATTAAATGTAATTTCTAAGGGTTGCAGAAAAGCAATGGAAAAATAATCTGGCTCGACTACGCTTTATTGTTGGTTGCGCTTGAAAAGGACAATTTCTCTCGCGTTAATAAAAATCACTTCTGTTTATATTTTTTCCTTCTTCGATAACCTATCACATCCTTGCATGTACATATCGTTAACATGGTTTTTACTATTCTCACCGCGATTAAACATGATTAACATTGCTGCTGGTTTTTGATTTAAATCAATGTTTAATCCTTGGAAAAAGGCGTTGAAAAGCGCTAAATTGTTCCCGATCAAAATGGCCGAAAAGTGGTAATTTTGCTATAAATTGATCGCCGTCGAAAAACGTAAATGTGATTCAATAAAAACCTGTTTATTGTAAGGGTTTTGCAGCGTATTATATTTGCGGGATCAATTTGAGTTTTTTATTAACCTATTTGTAACCTGACGTCATCGTTTTTATCCTTCTTCAGGGTAATAACGACGACCAGGATGCGAATAATTTGTATTGGGGCATGCGTGTGGATCTCTTCTGACGGGGTTCACTCTCGGAGTCTTCATGCGATGAGCAAGGAGTCATAATGTTAGACGTAGTCGAACTGTCGCGCTTACAGTTTGCCTTGACCGCGATGTACCACTTCCTGTTTGTGCCGCTGACGCTCGGTATGGCGTTCCTGCTGGCCATTATGGAAACGGTTTACGTCCTCTCCGGCAAACAGATTTATAAAGATATGACCAAGTTCTGGGGCAAGTTGTTTGGTATCAACTTCGCACTGGGCGTGGCCACCGGTCTGACCATGGAGTTCCAGTTCGGGACTAACTGGTCATATTATTCCCACTATGTAGGGGACATCTTCGGTGCGCCGCTGGCCATTGAAGGTCTGATGGCCTTCTTCCTCGAATCCACCTTTGTAGGTCTGTTCTTCTTCGGCTGGGACCGTCTGGGTAAAGTTCAGCATATGGCCGTCACCTGGCTGGTGGCATTAGGTTCGAACCTGTCCGCGCTGTGGATCCTGGTGGCGAACGGCTGGATGCAGAACCCCATCGCGTCTGATTTCAACTTCGAGACCATGCGTATGGAGATGGTCAGCTTTGCCGAGCTGGTCCTGAACCCGGTTGCACAGGTGAAATTCGTTCACACCGTGGCTTCTGGTTACGTGTGCGGCGCGATGTTCATTCTGGGCATCAGCTCTTACTACATGCTGCGCGGTCGTGACTTCGCCTTTGCTAAGCGCTCCTTTGCTATCGCTGCAAGCTTCGGTATGGCTGCCATCCTCTCTGTTATCGTTCTGGGTGATGAATCCGGTTACGAAATGGGTGACGTGCAGAAAACCAAACTGGCTGCAATCGAAGCTGAATGGGAAACTCAACCCGCGCCTGCTGCCTTTACGCTGTTCGGTATTCCCGATCAGGACGCGCAGGAAAACCGCTTCGCGATTCAGATCCCTTACGCGCTGGGTATCATCGCCACCCGTTCTGTTGATAAGCAGGTCACTGGTCTGAAAGAGCTGATGGTTCAGCACGAAGAGCGTATCCGTAACGGTATGAAAGCCTACTCGCTGCTGGAACAGCTGCGTGCCGGTTCGACCGATCAGGCGGTACGTGACCAGTTCAACGACGTGAAGAAAGATCTGGGTTACGGTCTGCTGCTGAAACGCTATACCCCGAACGTTTCTGATGCGACGGAAGCGCAGATCCAGATGGCGACCAAAGACTCGATTCCGCGTGTTGCGCCACTGTACTTCGCATTCCGTATCATGGTGGGCTGCGGCATCATCATGCTGCTGATCATTGCGGCTTCCTTCTGGTCCGTCATTCGTAACCGCATCGGCGAGAAAAAATGGCTGCTGCGCACGGCGCTGTACGGTATTCCACTGCCGTGGATCGCTATCGAATCCGGCTGGTTTGTTGCGGAGTATGGCCGTCAGCCATGGGCCATTGGTGAGGTACTGCCAACGGCGGTAGCGAACTCTTCCCTGACTGCAGGCGACCTGATCTTCTCCATGCTGCTGATTTGCGGTCTGTACACCCTGTTCCTGGTGGCTGAACTGTTCCTGATGTTCAAGTTCGCGCGCCTTGGCCCAAGCAGCCTGAAAACCGGTCGCTATCACTACGAGCAGTCCACTGCGACTACTCAGCCGGCACGCTAAGACAGGAGTCATCAAATGATCGATTATGAAGTATTGCGTTTTATCTGGTGGCTGCTGATTGGCGTTCTGCTGATCGGTTTCGCTGTCACCGATGGTTTCGACATGGGGGTGGGGATGCTCACTCGTTTCCTCGGTCGTAATGACACCGAGCGTCGAATCATGATCAACTCCATCGCCCCGCACTGGGACGGTAACCAGGTGTGGCTGATCACCGCAGGCGGCGCGCTGTTTGCTGCCTGGCCGATGGTCTACGCGGCTGCGTTCTCCGGCTTCTATGTGGCGATGATTCTGGTGCTGGCCTCTTTATTCTTCCGTCCGGTCGGTTTCGACTACCGTTCCAAGATTGAAGACACCCGCTGGCGCAACATGTGGGACTGGGGCATCTTCATTGGTAGCTTCGTTCCACCGCTGGTGATCGGCGTGGCGTTCGGTAACCTGTTGCAGGGTGTACCGTTCCACCTGGACGAATACATGCGTCTTTACTACACCGGTAACTTCTTCCAGTTGCTAAATCCGTTTGGTCTGCTGGCGGGTGTGGTGAGCGTGGCGATGATCATCACGCAGGGCGCAACATACCTGCAGATGCGTACTGTGGGTGAACTGCACCTGCGTTCCCGTGCGACGGCTCAGGTTGCTGCACTGGTGACGCTGGTTTGCTTCGCACTGGCAGGCGTATGGGTGGTGTACGGTATTGATGGTTATGTTGTGACGTCTGCGATCAACCATACGGCACCGTCTAACCCGCTGACCAAAGAAGTGGCGCGTCAGGCTGGCGCATGGCTGGTGAACTTCAATAACATGCCTGCGCTGTGGGCGATCCCGGCTCTGGGTGTACTGCTGCCGCTGCTGACCATGCTGACGTCTCGTCTGGAGAAAGGCGCGCTGGCGTTCCTGTTCTCCTCGCTGACCCTGGCGTGCATCATCCTGACGGCGGGTATTGCCATGTTCCCATTCGTCATGCCATCCAGCACCATGCTGAATGCTAGCCTGACCATGTGGGATGCAACCTCCAGCCATATGACGCTGAACTTAATGACTTACGTTGCTTGCGTGTTCGTTCCGATTGTTCTGGCTTACACCATCTGGTGTTACTGGAAAATGTTCGGTCGTATCACCAAAGAACATATCGAAAGCAACACCCACTCTATGTACTAAGTAAGGAGCTGAATATGTGGTATTTCGCATGGATTTTAGGGACGCTTCTTGCCTGTGCTTTTGGTGTCATCACCGCCCTGGCGCTTGAGCATGTTGAAGCGACGAAAGCGGGTGAAGAAAAACACTGATGAATATTATCGCGACGCTTTACGCGGTAATGGATAAGCGCCCGTTACGGGCGCTTTCTTTAGTGATGGCATTACTGCTGGCAGGCTGCATCTTCTGGGACCCGTCGCGTTTCGCGGCAAAAACCAGCGAACTGGAAATCTGGCATGGCTTCCTCATTATGTGGGCAGTGTGTGCTGGGGTGATCCACGGCGTGGGCTTTCGTCCGAAAGCGGTACACTGGCAGGGCATTTTCTGCCCGCTGATTGCCGATCTGGTTCTCCTCGCCGGTTTGATTTTCTTCTTCTTCTGAATAAGAAATGTCCTATAACGATATGGGCTTACCCGAGCCCATAAAAATTTACTCTCCGTTTACTTTCTCCCATTCCAAACCATCTTTCCCGCGCGTATAGTAGCGAAGTTTGAAAGCTCCAACTTTTCTTGTATTACTGGGATGTAAAGTGAATACAACGCTGTTTCGATGGCCGGTTCGTGTCTATTACGAAGATACCGATGCCGGTGGTGTGGTTTACCACGCCAGCTACGTTGCTTTTTATGAACGGGCACGCACAGAGATGCTGCGCCATCATCACTTTAGTCAACAGGTGCTGTTGGCTGAGCGAGTTGCCTTCGTGGTACGCAAGATGACGCTTGAGTATTTTGCGCCTGCCAGACTCGACGACATGCTCGAAGTCCAAACTGAAATTACATCAATGCGCGGGACCTCACTGGTTTTCACGCAGCGGATAGTCAACGCAGAGAACACCGTACTGAACTCAGCTGAAGTACTGATTGTTTGTGTTGATCCAACCATAATGAAGCCTCGTGCGCTTCCTAAGTCTATTGTCGCGGAGTTTAAGCAGTGACTGACATGAATATCCTTGATTTGTTCCTGAAGGCAAGCCTTCTGGTTAAACTTATCATGTTGATTTTGATTGGTTTTTCAATCGCATCCTGGGCCATCATCATCCAGAGAACGCGTATCCTCAATGCTGCTGGCCGTGAAGCGGAAGCGTTTGAAGATAAGTTCTGGTCGGGTATTGAGCTTTCTCGCCTGTATCAGGAGAGCCAGGGGCGCCGTGAAAACCTGACCGGCTCCGAACAAATTTTCTATAGCGGCTTCAAAGAGTTTGCTCGCCTGCATCGCGCAAATAACCATGCGCCGGAAGCGGTTGTGGAAGGCGCTTCTCGTGCGATGCGTATCTCCATGAACCGTGAGCTGGAAAATCTTGAAACGCACATTCCTTTCCTCGGTACTGTCGGCTCCATCAGCCCGTATATCGGCCTGTTTGGTACAGTATGGGGGATCATGCACGCCTTTATCGCGCTGGGTGCGGTGAAGCAGGCGACGTTGCAGATGGTTGCACCGGGTATCGCTGAAGCACTGATTGCGACCGCTATCGGTCTGTTTGCGGCAATCCCGGCGGTAATGGCGTACAACCGCCTGAACCAGCGCGTGAACAAACTGGAACTGAACTACGACAACTTTATGGAAGAGTTCACTGCGATTCTGCACCGTCAGGCGTTTACCAGCAGCGAGAGCAACAAGGGGTAAACCATGGCCAGATCGCGTGGACGAGGTCGTCGCGAGCTCAAGTCCGAAATCAATATCGTTCCACTGCTGGACGTCCTGTTGGTACTGCTGCTGATCTTCATGGCAACAGCGCCAATCATAACCCAGAGCGTGGAGGTGGATCTGCCGGATGCGACAGAATCACAGGCGGTGAGCACCAATGACGATCCTCCGGTCATCATTGAAGTTTCCGGCGTAGGGCAGTACAGCGTGGTGGTAGAAAAAGATCGTATGGATCAGCTTCCACCGGAGCAGGTGATAGCTGAGGCGCAGCGTCGCCTGGAGTCAAATCCGAAAACGGTCTTCTTAATCGGTGGCGCGAAAGACGTACCCTACGATGAAATTATTAAAGCGCTGAACTTGCTACATAGTGCGGGTGTTAAGTCAGTTGGCTTAATGACTCAACCTATTTGATCATCCGCGTAGTTTTTGGGAACCGATAGTGTCAAAGGCAACCGAACAGAACGACAAGCTTAAGCGAGCGATAATCGTCTCCGCAGTGCTGCACGTGATTCTTTTTGCAGCGCTGATCTGGAGTTCGTTCGATGAGCATATTGATGCATCAGGCGGCGGTGGAGGGTCTTCCATCGATGCCGTTATGGTGGATCCCGGTGCGGTAGTGCAAAACTATAATCGCCAACAGCAGCAGAAGGCGAGTGCAAAACGGGCTGAAGAACAGCGTGAAAAACAGGCGCAACAGCAAGCGGAAGAGCTGCGTGAAAAGCAGGCCGCGGAGCAGGAACGTCTGAAGCAGCTTGAGAAAGAACGTTTGCAGGCGCAGGAAGCGGCGAAAGAGCAGGCGGAACAGCAGAAGCAAGCTGAAGAGGCCGCGAAAAAAGCGCAGGAGCAGCAAAAGCAGGCGGAAGAAGCGGCCGCTAAAGCCGCAGCGGATGCCAAAGCGAAGGCTGATGCCCAGGCAAAATTAGCGGCTGAAGCAGCGAAGAAAGCGGCTGCCGATGCCCAGAAAAAAGCTGAAGCCGAAGCCGCGAAGAAAGCCGCTGCTGATGCTCAGAAGAAAGCCGAAGCCGAAGCGGCGAAGAAAGCGGCTGCTGACGCTCAGAAGAAAGCTGAAGCCGAAGCGGCGAAGAAAGCCGCTCAGGAAGCAGAGAAGAAAGCAGCGGCTGACGCTGCGAAGAAAGCGGCTGCTGCCGAGAAGGCCGCGGCTGAAAAAGCGGCTGCGGCTGAAAAAGCTGCTGCTGATAAAAAAGCGGCTGCCGAGAAAGCTGCAGCAGATAAAAAAGCGGCTGCCGATAAGAAAGCTGCGGCTGAAAAAGCCGCTGCCAAAAAGGCCGCTGCAGATAAAGCGGCTGCGGCTGCCGGCGTCGACGATTTGCTGGGCGACCTGAGTTCAGGTAAGAACGCACCAAAAGCGGGTGGCGGGGCGAAAGGGAACGGTCAGCCGTCTAAAGACAGCGGGACCTCCGGCGCCAACGGCGGGGCAACGGGTGCAGATATCAGCGCTTATGCGAAGCAGATTCAGGTGGCGATCCAAAGCCGTCTGTTTGATGCGGGCCTGTATCAGGGCAAACAGTGCGTGCTGCATATCAATCTTGCCCCAGATGGACGGTTGAAAAGCGTCACTTCTGAAGGGGGCGATCCTGCGCTTTGCCAGGCAGCGTTAGCCGCAGCAAGATCGGCGAACATTCCTAAACCGCCGAGTGAGGCTGTTTACGATAAGATAAAAGATGCCAAACTAGACTTTAAGCTGTGATCGTCTTTCCTTTGGGAAGTATAGAAAACCGACTATTGTCATAGCCAGGATCGTGTAGTTTTGTCTATTTGAGTTTGTTAACATTCTGCTAAATTATCGTGGGTAAGGTTACCCGGATAAGGGAGATATGATGAAGCAGGCATTACGTGTAGCATTTAGTTTTTTAATGCTGTGGGCAGCTGTGCTGCACGCAGAAGTACGTATCGAGATCACCCAGGGGGTGGACTCGGCACGCCCAATCGGTGTTGTTCCGTTCCAGTGGGCCGGTCCTGGCGCTGCACCTGAAGATGCCGGTGGCATCGTGGCGGCTGACCTGCGTAACAGCGGTAAATTCAACCCGTTAGATCGTTCTCGTCTGCCTCAGCAGCCGGGCAGTGCACAGGAAGTACAGCCTGCTGCATGGTCTGCGCTGGGTATTGATGCGGTCGTTGTGGGTCAGGTTACCCCTAACCCGGACGGCTCTTACAACGTGGCCTGGCAGCTGGTAGATACCGGCGGTGCACCGGGTACCGTTCTGGCACAGAACTCCTACAAGGTCACTAAACAGTACCTGCGCTACGCGGCTCACGCGGCCAGCGATGCGGTATTCGAAAAACTGACCGGCATTAAAGGTGCGTTCCGTACCCGTATTGCTTATGTGGTGCAGACCAACGGCGGTCAGTTCCCGTATGAGCTGCGCGTCTCTGACTACGACGGCTACAACCAGTTCCTGGTGAAACGTTCTTCCCAGCCGCTGATGTCTCCAGCCTGGTCTCCGGACGGTTCTAAACTGGCATACGTGACTTTCGAGAGCGGTCGTTCTGCGCTGGTTATCCAGACGCTGGCTAACGGTGCTGTGCGTCAGGTAGCGTCGTTCCCACGTCACAACGGTGCGCCTTCCTTCTCTCCGGACGGCTCTAAACTGGCCTTTGCGCTGTCTAAAACCGGTAGCCTTAACCTGTATGTAATGGATATTGGCTCTGGCCAGATCCGCCAGGTGACCGATGGTCGCAGCAACAACACCGAACCTTCATGGTTCCCGGACAGTCAAAACCTGGCGTTTACCTCTGACCAGGCTGGCCGTCCACAAATCTATAAAGTAAACATCAACGGCGGTGCTCCGCAGCGTATTACCTGGGAAGGTTCGCAGAACCAGAACGCAGACGTGAGCAGCGACGGTAAATTCATGGTAATGGTCAGCTCCAACGGTGGGCAGCAGCACATTGCCAAACAAGATCTGGTAGCGGGTGGCGTTCAAGTTCTGTCGTCAACGTTCCTGGATGAAACGCCAAGTCTGGCACCTAACGGCACTATGGTAATCTACAGCTCTTCTCAGGGGATGGGATCTGTGCTGAATCTGGTTTCTACAGATGGGCGTTTCAAAGCGCGTATTCCGGCCACTGATGGACAGGTAAAATCACCTGCCTGGTCGCCGTATCTGTAAATAATAATTAATTGATTACTAAAGGAATCATAGAAATGCAACTGAACAAAGTGCTGAAGGGGCTGATGATCGCTCTGCCTGTAATGGCAATCGCAGCGTGTTCTTCTAACAAGAACGCAAGCAATGACCAGAGCGGCGAAGGCATGATGGGTGCCGGTACCGGTATGGACGCGAACGGCAATGGCAACATGTCTTCTGAAGAGCAGGCGCGTCTTCAGATGCAGCAGCTGCAGCAGAACAACATCGTTTACTTCGATCTGGATAAATACGACATCCGTTCTGACTTCGCTGCGATGCTGGATGCTCACGCTAACTTCCTGCGTAGCAACCCATCTTACAAAGTCACCGTAGAAGGTCACGCGGACGAACGTGGTACCCCAGAGTACAACATCTCCCTGGGTGAACGTCGTGCTAACGCTGTTAAAATGTACCTGCAGGGTAAAGGCGTTTCTGCTGATCAGATCTCCATCGTTTCTTACGGTAAAGAAAAACCTGCAGTACTGGGTCACGACGAAGCGGCTTACTCCAAAAACCGTCGTGCCGTACTGGTTTACTAAGAGAATGGCATGAGCAGTAACTTCAGACATCATCTGTTGAGTCTGTCGTTACTGGTTGGAATAGCGGCCCCCTGGGCCGCTTTTGCTCAGGCACCAATCAGTAGTGTCGGCTCAGGCTCGGTAGAAGACCGGGTCACTCAACTCGAGCGTATTTCTAACGCTCACAGTCAGCTTTTAACCCAACTCCAGCAACAACTTTCCGATAACCAAAACGATATTGACTCTCTCCGCGGTCAGATTCAGGAAAGCCAGTATCAGCTTAACCAGGTTGTGGAACGTCAGAAGCAAATCTTGTTGCAGATAGATAGCCTCAGCAGCGGTGGTGGTGCAGCAGCACAACCCGCAGCAGGCGATCAGAGCGGAGCGGCGACATCCGCGCCCGCGCCGTCTGCGGATGCTTCCGCCTCCACAGGCGCGCCTGTACAGAGCGGTGACGCGAATACGGATTACAATGCGGCCATTGCCCTCGTGCAGGATCAATCTCGTCAGGACGACGCGATTGCTGCGTTTCAGAACTTTGTTAAGAAATACCCTGATTCAACCTACCAGCCAAATGCCAATTACTGGCTTGGTCAGTTGAATTACAACAAGGGTAAAAAGGATGATGCGGCGTTTTATTTTGCCTCCGTGGTGAAAAATTACCCAAAATCGCCGAAAGCGCCAGATGCGATGTATAAGGTTGGCGTGATCATGCAGGACAAAGGAGACACTGCGAAAGCCAAAGCGGTTTATCAGCAGGTGGTCGCCAAATTCCCTGGTACCGAAGGTGCCAAACAGGCGCAAAAACGTCTGAATTCGATGGGATGATTATCGCATGACCAGAAATCGCGTTATTTCTGGTCGTGCAGCATGATTCGTAAGCAGTTAAGTGATCTTCATCGAAATTTTTGTTGCGCAGAATTCTTAAATCAGTAATATATGCCGCCGTTGCCACGGGATATCAAACAACGTGAAAACAGCGTAAAAGTGGGTCGTTAGCTCAGTTGGTAGAGCAGTTGACTTTTAATCAATTGGTCGCAGGTTCGAATCCTGCACGACCCACCACTTAAGCAGTTCCGGTAGTACAGAGTGGGTGATTAGCTCAGTTGGTAGAGCATCTCCTTTACACGGAGGGGGTCGGCGGTTCGAGCCCGTCATCACCCACCACTCGGGTCGTTAGCTCAGTTGGTAGAGCAGTTGACTTTTAATCAATTGGTCGCAGGTTCGAATCCTGCACGACCCACCAATTTTAATGTCTTACTCAGATATTAAACGTGAAGGATAACGTTGCTTTAGCAACGGCCCGAAGGGCGAGGCGAAGCCGAGTCATCCTGCACGACCCACCACTTAAACGTGGTACCGAGTAAAAATCTTCGAAGTCAGCACCCGAATGGGTCGTTAGCTCAGTTGGTAGAGCAGTTGACTTTTAATCAATTGGTCGCAGGTTCGAATCCTGCACGACCCACCACTTCGAAGAAAAAAATCCCGCAAGGGGTCGTTAGCTCAGTTGGTAGAGCAGTTGACTTTTAATCAATTGGTCGCAGGTTCGAATCCTGCACGACCCACCAATGTAGAAAGGCGCCCTAAAGGCGCCTTTTTGCTATCTGCAATTCTATAAATGCTCCACACCTCTATTCCCGGTGACTTTTCACTCCAGATTCGCTATCTTGTTTAGTATACAAAACACAATTGCCATGCGTTTTGCTATGTCAGGCAAAAGAAAGGCAATATTGTTAAGCCAGTAAAACGAGAAGCCATAATGAGTGTGATGTTTGATCCCGAAGCCGCCATCTATCCGTTTCCGCCAAAACCTGTTCCGCTAAGCCAGGACGAAAAACAGTTCTACCGCGAGAAGATCAAACGTCTTCTGAAAGAGCGAGACGCGGTGATGGTGGCGCATTACTACACCGACCCGGAAATCCAGCAACTGGCGGAAGAGACCGGGGGCTGCATCTCTGACTCTCTGGAGATGGCGCGCTTTGGCGCAAAACATCCTGCTTCCACGCTGCTTGTTGCTGGCGTGCGTTTTATGGGCGAAACGGCGAAAATTCTCAGCCCGGAAAAAACCATTTTGATGCCGACGCTGAATGCCGAGTGTTCGCTCGATCTTGGCTGCCCGATTGACGCGTTCACCGCCTTCTGCGACGCCCATCCTGACCGTACCGTGGTGGTTTATGCCAACACCTCCGCGGCGGTAAAAGCGCGGGCAGACTGGGTCGTGACCTCCAGCATCGCCGTTGAGCTGATTGAGCATCTGGACAGCCTGGGTGAGAAAATTATCTGGGCACCTGACCGACATCTCGGCAATTATGTTCAGAAGCAGACAGGCGCTGACGTCCTCTGCTGGCAGGGGGCCTGCATTGTGCACGACGAATTTAAAACCCAGGCGCTGGCACGCATGAAGGCGCTTTATCCTGACGCCGCCATTCTTGTTCACCCTGAATCCCCCCAGTCCATTGTCGACATGGCGGATGCCGTGGGTTCAACCAGCCAGCTTATCAACGCGGCCAGAACGCTGCCGCACAAGCAGCTCATCGTGGCGACCGATCGCGGTATCTTTTATAAGATGCAGCAGGCCGTGCCGGAGAAAGAGCTCCTTGAAGCCCCAACGGCAGGCGAGGGCGCGACGTGTCGCAGCTGCGCGCATTGCCCGTGGATGGCGATGAACGGTCTGAAAGCGATTGCCGAAGGGCTGGAGACGGGCGGCGCCGCGCATGAAATTCATGTCGATGCTGCGCTGCGCGAAGGTGCGTTAATTCCGCTTAACCGCATGCTGGATTTTGCGGCTACACTACGTACTTAATTCAAAACGTTCCGGGGAAAAGATGGATTTTTTTAGCACGCAGAACATTCTGGTTCACATACCGATTGGTGCAGGTGGCTATGACCTGTCATGGATTGAGGCCGTCGGCACGCTGGCGGGTTTACTCTGCATCTGGCTGGCAAGCCTGGAGAAAATCAGCAATTACGCGTTCGGGCTGATTAACGTTACGCTTTTTGCGATTATCTTCTTCCAGATCCAGCTGTACGCCAGTCTGCTTTTGCAGTTGTTCTTCTTCGCCGCCAATATTTACGGCTGGTACGCGTGGTCGCGGCAGAACAGCCAGCAGGAGGCTGAGCTACAGATCCGCTGGCTACCCCTGCCGAAAGCCATTGCCTGGTTTGTCGCTTGCGTGGTCGCTATTGGATTCATGACCGTTTATATCAACCCGGTGTTTGCCTTCCTGACCCGCGTGGCCGTTTCGGCTATGTCCGGTATCGGCCTGAGCGTAACGATGCCAGAACTTCAGCCGGATGCTTTCCCATTCTGGGATTCCTGCATGATGGTGCTGTCAATTGCGGCGATGATCCTGATGACCCGTAAATACGTTGAGAACTGGCTGCTGTGGGTCATCATCAACGTTATCAGCGTGGTCATTTTCGCGCTGCAGGGCGTCTATGCGATGTCGCTGGAATATCTGCTGCTGACCTTCATTGCCCTGAATGGCAGCCGTATGTGGATTAAGAGCGCGCGTGAGCGAGGCTCTCACGCGCTTTCCCGCTAATGGTGATGATGATGTGAATGGTTGGGCTGCGCCTCGTTAAGGTGGCAGTCCGGCCCGTTACAGGCCTGATACTCCATCTGGACGGTGGCGTGGCCAATCTCGTAATGATGTTCCAGGAAATGATGAATGCGTTCCAGTAATGCATCGTGATCGTGAGGTGGGATCACCTGAACGTGTAGCGTCATCACCGGTTTTTCACCTACCTGCCAGACATGCACATGATGAACATTGCGCACTTCCGGGACAGAACGGCGCAGGTTACGCTTCAGCTCGTCAATGTCCATGGATGCGGGTGCCCCTTCAAGCAGTTCATTGACGCTCTCCTTCAGCAGACTCCAGGCGCTACGTAAAACCAGACACGATACAAGCACGGAGAGAATCGGGTCGACTGGCGTCCAGCCTGTATAGAGGATCACCAGCGCGGCGACTATCGCCCCGACTGAGCCGAGCAAATCCCCCAGCACATGCAGGGCAGCAGCGCGCACGTTGAGGTTCTTTTCCCCGCTGCCGCGATGCAAAATCCAGAATGCCAGAATATTTGCCAGCAGCCCCGCGACGGCAATCACCATCATTGTCGTTCCGGCTATTGGCTGCGGGTGCCTGAAGCGTTGGATGGCTTCCCAGACGATAAGAATAGTAATGACCACCAGCGCGATGGCGTTAACAAACGCGGCAAGCGTAGTCAGCCTCAACCAGCCGAAGGTATGGCGTGCGTTCGGAGGACGACGAGCAAATTGCACTGCCAGCAGAGCGAAGAGTAGCGCTGCGGCATCGGTCAGCATGTGCCCGGCATCAGCCAGCAGCGCCAGCGAGCCGGAGACCAGACCGCCAATGACCTCGATAACCATAAACGTGGCCGTAACGCCGAAGGCCAGCATGAGTCGTTTTACGTTGTCATTTCCGGGAGAAGATGCGTGTGAGTGGGTGTGCGCCATGTCTGCTTTCCTGTTTCGTTATTTTTTAGTGTAGCGTTTTTAACAGGTTACTCCAAAAAGAAAGGAGAGCCTGGGCTCTCCTTTCGCATTTAAAGCACTGACGACTTACTGGGTTGTGCCATCGGTTTTGGTATTGGCATCGTTACCCACTTTGTCGTTAGGGTCGGGACATTTGCCGTCCTTACACATTGAGTTCTTATGAACTTCATCTGAACTCATATTGTCGTGATTCATGGTGCCGGAATCACTGCCGTTCGGATGCAGCATGGTGCCGCCGGTATTGGTGTTGCCGGTATTGATCTGGCTGTTATCGACATTATTTGGGGCGATATTCTGTTTCGCATCAGGGGCGACCTGGCCTGCTTCTGCTGCCGCATTGGCATCACCGTTGCTGTCTGAGGTGCCCGTTTCAGCAGCCAGGACGCTGCCGCTTGCCAGGGTGAGAGTGGCGGTCAGGAAGAGGGTTGCCAGTTTTGTCATTTTCATCATGGTGCTCCTGTTCTTGTCGTTACGCTGGATAACTTTCTCCAACAGTGCATCTTTTTAGAGGCGAAAGATTCCGCCTTACGGACTTACGTCAGTAGGGAATCGCGTTTAGGCGTATAAAATTGGTTGTTACAGTTAAAAAGCTTAGGTTAGATCTCATTTTTCGCTATTTTGTGGCGATTTTTAGGCGAATTCCAGGAATTATCTGCGTGAAGTGTAAAACCGTGTTTACACTTCCTGGTCGACAAGATAGATTGAAAGGATTGCTTTCATTACTAAAGATATGGCAGAGCTGGAAAGAAAATGAATTATCAGAACGACGATTTACGCATTAAAGAGATCAATGAGTTATTACCTCCTGTAGCGCTCCTTGAGAAATTCCCCGCCACTGAAAATGCCGCAAACACGGTTTCTCATGCTCGCAAAGCGATCCATAAGATCCTGAAAGGTAATGACGATCGTCTTCTGGTGGTGATTGGTCCATGCTCTATCCACGATCCTGCTGCGGCAAAAGAGTATGCGGCAAGGCTGCTTCAGCTGCGCGAAGAGCTGAAGGATGAGCTGGAAATCGTCATGCGCGTCTATTTTGAAAAACCGCGTACGACCGTTGGCTGGAAAGGGCTCATTAACGATCCGCACATGGATAACAGCTTCCAGATCAACGACGGTCTGCGTATTGCGCGCAAGCTGCTGCTGGAGATCAACGACAGTGGCCTGCCTGCTGCCGGTGAGTTCCTGGACATGATCACGCCACAATACCTGGCTGATTTGATGAGCTGGGGCGCAATTGGTGCCCGTACCACGGAATCTCAGGTTCACCGCGAACTGGCATCCGGTCTCTCTTGTCCGGTTGGTTTTAAAAACGGCACTGACGGCACCATTAAGGTGGCTATCGACGCCATTAACGCAGCGGGTGCGCCGCACTGCTTCCTGTCCGTGACCAAATGGGGTCATTCCGCCATCGTGAACACCAGCGGTAACGGGGATTGCCATATCATTCTGCGTGGCGGCAAAGAGCCAAACTACAGTGCAAAACATGTGGCCGACGTGAAGGTCGGGCTGGAAAAAGCCGGGCTGCCACCGCAGGTGATGATCGATTTCAGCCATGCCAACTCCAGCAAGCAGTTTAAAAAGCAAATGGACGTCGGGGTTGATGTCTGTCAGCAGATTGCCGGCGGTGAGAAGGCGGTGATTGGCGTGATGATTGAAAGCCATCTGGTCGAAGGTAACCAGAACCTGGAAGGCAGCGAGCCGCTGGTGTACGGCAAGAGCGTCACGGATGCCTGCATCGGCTGGGACGATACCGACACCCTCCTGCGTCAGCTGGCGAACGCGGTGAAAGCACGTCGCGGTTAAGTCCTGAGGCAGAAATAAAAAAGCGCGGAAGGCTCCGCGCTTTTTTTATGTCTGGCGAAAATTACTTCGCTTTACCCTGGTTCGCGACAGCCGCGGCTTTCGCTGCGATTTCATCCGCGTTACCCAGATAGTAGTGTTTGATTGGTTTGAAGTTTTCGTCAAACTCATACACCAGCGGTACGCCAGTTGGGATGTTCAGTTCAAGAATTTCGTCTTCACCCATGTTGTCCAGGTATTTCACCAGCGCACGCAGGGAGTTACCGTGAGCGGCGATGATCACGCGCTCACCGCTTTTCAGGCGTGGCAGAATGGTTTCGTTCCAGTAAGGCACAACGCGGTCGATGGTCAGCGCCAGGCTTTCGGTGGTTGGCAGCTCAGCGTCAGTCAGTTTCGCGTAACGCGGGTCGTGGCCCGGGTAGCGCTCGTCATCTTTGGTCAGCTCTGGTGGGGTTACCGCGAAGCCGCGACGCCACTGTTTAACCTGCTCGTCACCGTATTTCTCAGCGGTTTCGGCTTTGTTGAGACCCTGCAGCGCACCGTAGTGGCGCTCGTTCAGTTTCCAGGATTTCTCAACCGGCAGCCAGGCCTGATCCAGTTCGTCGAGCACGTTCCACAGCGTGTGGATGGCACGTTTCAGCACAGAGGTGTAAGCAAAATCAAAGCTGAAGCCTTCTTCCTTCAGCAGTTTACCTGCTGCTTTTGCTTCGCTTACGCCTTTCTCAGACAGATCAACGTCGTACCAACCGGTAAAGCGGTTTTCGTTGTTCCACTGGCTTTCGCCGTGACGCACCAGGACCAGCTTAGTAATAGCCATCTCTTACTCCTCAAGCATTTTTAGAATGATAACAATTCTCATTATATTGCTGTGGCCAGGCCAGCAGCAACGCTTAACCCTAACCATAGCGAAAATAGTCTTCGAGTGTAAGATGCTTGTGAATCCAGGGTTATGATTTTGTCTGCGATCGGCGCTATTTTCAGCAAGGGGAGCAGAAAAAAGCCCTCGATGTGAGGGCCTGTCGTTAAGCGCGCGGAATGAAATGATACTCGGTGACGCTCACGTACTCTTCACCCGGGCGCAGAACGCAATCTGGCTGCGGCCATTCCGGATGATTCGGGCTGTCAGGCAGGAACTCGCTCTCCAGTGCCAGACCCTGCCAGTCGCTGTATTCATTGTGTTCGCGTGCCGTTGTGCCGCCAAGATAGTTACCTGAGTAGAACTGCAGGGCAGGGGCGGTGGTATAAACGGTCATCTGCAACTTCTCGTCAGCAGACCAGACCTGCGCGGCGGGCTGGCTGATATCGCCTTTGGCCTGCAACAGGAAAGCGTGGTCGTAGCCTTTCACCTTGCGCTGATCGTCATCACTCAGGAAATCCTGTGCGATAGCTTTCGCAGTGCGGAAGTCGAAGCTGGTGTCGTTCACCTGCTTCAGGCCCTGATACGGTATGCCCATTTCGTCAACCGGCAGGTACGCGTCCGCAAGAATTTGCAGCTTGTGGTTGCGCACGTCGCACTGGTTGCCGTCCAGATTAAAGTAGGCATGGTTAGTCAGGTTAACCGGACACGGCTTGTCGACCGTGGCACGGTATTCGATGGCGATTCGGTTGTCGTCGGTCAGCGTGAAGCGTGCGGAGGCGATAAGGTTGCCCGGGAAGCCCTGATCGCCATCAGGTGAATCCAGCGAGAACAGCACTTCGCTGTCATTTTGACGGACAATTTTCCAGCGGCGTTTATCAAACCCTTCCGGTCCGCCGTGAAGCTGGTTCTCACCCTGACTTGGAAGGAGAGGGTACGCCACGCCGTCGAGTTCGAAACGGCTTTTAGCGATGCGGTTGGCATAGCGGCCGACGGACGCTCCCAGAAAAGCAGATTGGTTAACATACTGCTCAGGCGATGCACAGCCGAGCAGCGTTTCACGCACGCTGCCGTCCGGCATCGGTACGCGGGCGGAGAGCAGGGTTGCACCCCAGTCCATCAGCGTAACCACCATCCCCGCGTGGTTGCGCAGGGTTAACAGGCGATACGGCAGCCCATCCGGTGCGAGGGTAGGTGTTTCGTTTAGCACTGTCCGGCTCCTTGTGATGCTTTACATACATAGAAGGTTTCTTTAATACCTGTCTTTGCTTCGTACTGCTTCGTCACGGCATCCTGTACGGCAGGGACCAGCTCTTCCGGTACCAGCGCAACGATGCAGCCCCCGAAGCCGCCGCCGGTCATGCGCACGCCGCCTTTATCGCCGATGGTCGCTTTGACGATCTCAACCAGGGTATCAATTTGCGGGACGGTGATTTCAAAGTCATCGCGCATGGAGGCATGCGATTCAGCCATCAGTTCTCCCATGCGTTTCAGGTCGCCTTTCGCCAGCGCGGACGCGGCTTCAACGGTACGGGCGTTCTCCGTCAGCACGTGACGAACGCGTCTGGCGACAACCGGATCCAGCTCATGCGCAACCTTATTGAATTCATCAAGCGTCACGTCGCGCAGGGCGGGCTGCTGGAAGAAGCGTGCACCGGTTTCACACTGCTCGCGGCGGGTGTTGTACTCGCTGCCCACCAGCGTGCGCTTAAAATTACTGTTGATAATCACAACAGCCGCGCCTTTGGGCAGCGGAACGGCTTTGGTGCCAAGCGAGCGGCAGTCGATCAGCAGCGCGTGCTCTTTTTTGCCCAGCGCGGAGATCAGCTGGTCCATAATGCCGCAGTTACAGCCCACGAACTGGTTTTCTGCTTCCTGACCGTTAAGGGCGATTTGCGCCCCGTCCAGCGGCAGATGATAAAGCTGCTGGAACACGGTCCCCACGGCGACTTCCAGAGAGGCAGAGGAGCTTAAGCCCGCGCCCTGTGGCACGTTGCCGCTGATCACTAAATCCGCACCGCCAAAGTTCTTGTTACGCTTCTGCAGATGCTTCACCACGCCGCGCACATAGTTAGACCACTGCTGGCTGTCGTGCGTCACAATGGGGGCATCAAGGGAAAACTCGTCGGTTTCGTTACCGTAATCCGCCGCTATTACGCGGACGTTACGGTCGTCGCGCTTTGCGCAACTAATAACCGTCTGGTAATCAATGGCACACGGCAGCACAAAACCGTCGTTGTAGTCAGTATGTTCACCGATCAGATTGACGCGGCCAGGCGCCTGAATAACATGGGTGGCAGGGTAGCCAAATTTCTCAGCAAACAGGGATTGTGTTTTATCTTTCAGACTCATTTTTTAGACTCCTGATTCGCGATAGTGGACGTCACTCACGGCACGCAGACGTTCGGCTGCCTGTTCCGCCGTCAGGTCACGCTGGGTTTCCGCCAGCATTTCATAGCCCACCATGAACTTACGTACCGTCGCAGAGCGAAGCAGTGGCGGATAGAAATGGGCATGCAGCTGCCAGTGTTGGTTCTCTTCACCGTTAAACGGTGCGCCGTGCCAGCCCATGGAATACGGGAAAGAGCACTGGAACAGGTTGTCGTAACGGCTGGTCAGTTTCTTCAGCGCCAGCGCAAGGTCGTCGCGCTGTGCGTCGCTGAGATCGGTCATGCGCTGTATGTGCGCTTTCGGCAACAGCAGCGTTTCAAACGGCCAGGCGGCCCAGTAAGGTACGACGGCGAGCCAGTGTTCGGTTTCCACCACGGTACGGCTGCCATCGGCCAGCTCACGCTGGGTGTAATCAACCAGCATGGGTGAGCCGTTTTCCTCGAAATAGGCTTTTTGCAGGCGGTCTTCGCGTTCGGCTTCGTTAGGCAGGAAGCTGTTCGCCCAGATCTGGCCGTGCGGATGCGGGTTGGAGCAGCCCATCGCCGCACCTTTGTTTTCAAATACCTGCACCCATGGGTAAGTCTGCCCCAGCTCAGCGGTTTGCGCCTGCCAGGTGCCGATCACCTCTTTCAGTGCCTCAACGCTCAGCTCCGGCAGCGTTTTGCTGTGATCGGGCGAGAAGCAGATCACGCGGCTGGTACCCCGCGCGCTTTCACAGCGCATCAGCGGGTCATGGCTCGCAGGCGCGTCCGGCGTGTCGGTCATTAGCGCAGCAAAATCGTTGGTGAAGACGAAGGTGCCTTTGTAGTCCGGGTTTTTATCTCCGGTGACGCGCGTGTTGCCCGGACACAGGAAGCAATCCGGGTCATGCTGCGGTAGCGTTTGTTTCGCAGGCGTCTCTTGCGCCCCCTGCCAGGGGCGCTTGGCGCGATGCGGAGACACCAAAATCCATTGTCCGCTTAACGGGTTAAAACGACGATGCGGATGATCGACGGGATTAAACGAAGTCATGAAGGATCCTTAGTCCGGATAGCCTTGCGGGTGGCGTGACTGCCAGTGCCAGGTATCCTGTGCCATTTCATCAAGCGTGCGGGTAACACGCCAGTTAAGCTCTTTGTCGGCTTTAGTGGCATCCGCCCAGTAAGCGGGCAGGTCACCATCACGACGCGGTGCGAAGTGGTAGTTCACTGGCTTACCGCAGGCTTTGCTGAAGGCGTTAACCACGTCCAGCACGCTGCTGCCGACCCCGGCGCCGAGGTTGTAAATATGCACGCCCGGTTTATCTGCCAGCTGTTGCATGGCCGCAACGTGACCGTCGGCCAGATCCATCACGTGGATATAGTCGCGCACGCCGGTACCGTCCTGGGTTGGGTAGTCGTTACCAAAAATCGCCAGCGACTCACGACGGCCTACCGCCACCTGGGCGATATACGGCATCAGGTTGTTCGGGATGCCCTGCGGATCTTCACCCATATCGCCAGACGGATGGGCGCCGACCGGGTTGAAGTAGCGCAGCAAGGCGATGCTCCATTCCGGCTGCGCTTTTTGCAGATCGGTCAGGATCTGTTCCACCATCAGCTTGCTTTTGCCGTACGGGCTTTGTGGCGTGCCTGTCGGGAAACTTTCAACGTAGGGGATTTTTGGCTGATCGCCATAGACGGTGGCGGAGGAGCTGAAGATAAAGTTTTTAACGTTTGCCGCACGCATGGCGGAGATGAGACGCAGGGTACCGTTGACGTTGTTGTCGTAATACTCAAGCGGCTTCGCAACGGATTCACCAACGGCTTTCAGACCGGCGAAGTGGATCACCGCTTCAATGGCGTGGTCGTGAAGGATTTCGGTCATCAGCGCTTCGTTGCGGATGTCGCCTTCCACGAAAGTGGGTTGTTTCCCGCCAAGACGTTCAATCACCGGCAGCACGCTGCGCTTACTATTGCACAGGTTGTCGAGGATGATCACATCGTGACCATTTTGCAGCAGTTGCACACAGGTATGACTTCCGATGTAACCGCTACCACCTGTTACCAGAACTCGCATGATTCGCTCCATTAGGCTTATGGTATGTAATAACCATAGCATAACAGAGACGCTAAAAGTGTGACATGGGATAAAATAGTGGAATCGTTTACACTCGTTTTCAAACTCGCTTTTTCAATCACTCAGACCATTCTAGATCAAAGAGATAGTGTTGTATTGATGCAAGTTATCTGAAAAGAGGAGGGCGGGGCCCTCCACGGTTAGTCGATGTGGCTGAGAAGATAGCGATAGCGCTCGCCGTCCGGAATGAACTCAAGACGATGGGTGATACAGGAAGGGGCATCCTCGGCATGGTGTGAAACAAACAGCAGTTGGGTTTCACCCTCGGCAATGAGAATATCCACAAAGCGACGAATCAGCTGGCGGTTTAGCGGATCCAGACCCTGCAGGGGCTCATCCAGAATTAACAGTGTCGGGTGTTTTACCAGCGCGCGAACGATCAATGCCAGGCGCTGCTGCCCCCATGACAAACTGTGAAACGGCGCGTCGGCCACCCGGCTATCCATCCCCAGAATATCCAGCCACTGCTGGGCCAGCTTGTGCTGCTTGTCCGACACCGCCTGATAAATTCCGATGGAGTCAAAATACCCGGAGAGGATCACGTTACGTACCGTGGTACTGACCCGGTAATCCAGATGCAGGCTGCTGCTGACGTAGCCGATATGTTTTTTAATATCCCAGATGGTTTCACCGCTGCCGCGACGACGGCCAAACAACGTGAGATCGTTGCTATAGCCCTGCGGATGGTCGCCGGTGATGAGGCTCAGCAGCGTGGATTTTCCCGCGCCATTCGGGCCGACAATCTGCCAGTGCTCGCCCGGATTCACCGTCCAGCTAAGATGGTTAAGGATCGGGCGGTCGTCATAAGAGACGATACCATCACGCAGCACGATGCGTGGCTGGTGAGGATCGAGCGCGTGGCGGGCTGACGGGGCATCGGGTTCCGGAAGGGTGATGCCGTCGAGCTGTTCACTGTGCGCGAGCTGGGCGATCAGCGCCTGCTTAAGCAGCGCCGACTTTTCGCCCGTCTCGGTCAGATGGCAGTCGGCCAGCACACCGGCATGCTGGACAAAATCCGGAATCTCATCAAAGCGGTTAAGTACCAGCACAAGGGTATATCCCTGCTGATTAAGCGAGCCCAGCAGATGCGCCAGCTGCGCCCGGGACTGGACGTCAAGGCCGTCGAACGGTTCGTCGAGGATCAGCAGCTCAGGCTCGCTCATCAGCGCCTGGCAAAGCAGGGTTTTCCGCGTTTCGCCGGTAGAAAGATATTTGAAGCGTCGGTTGAGCAGGGCGGTAATGCCGAACTGTTCAGCCAGGCGCTGACAGCGGGCAGGATCTTTCACCTCATCCTGGATAATTTCCGCCGTTGTACGGCCGGTATCTTCTTCTCCAGGACTGAGTAAATCGGTATTGTTGCGCTGCCATTCGTCGCTCACCAGCTTTTGCAGTTGTTCAAAAGAGAGGCGCGTCAGGCGCGTAACGTCGCTCTGGTATTCCCCTTTGAGGAGGGTGAGCTCCCCCGCCAGCGCACGGGCCAGCGCGGATTTACCGCTACCGTTAGTGCCAACAAACGCCCAGCTTTCAGCCGCGCGTATTGTCAAATCAGCAATCGCCAGCGTCCGGGTATCGCTAAGACGAAACGTACCTTGCGAAATATGCAATAATGCCATGATTTATCCCATTTTTTGCAGCAACAGATGTCAGGGATACTCACTGTCAGCGCGGTTGTCAATGCGCTCAGCACAATGTGGCGATAATCACCCGGTCTGCGTTGAAATATGCGGTGACGACAGCACCTTCTTCTAAGCCGTCCGCCTCGCTGCAAGGTACCGTCGCGCAGAGTGATTGTCCGTCCGCCAGCGTCATAAGCACTTCGCATTGCGCCTTACCGCGTTCAATATGGCTGATTGCGCCCGATAGCTGGTTATCCGCTGCCTGTGCCGTGTCGGGGTTACGCGTGATATTGACCCATGGCGCTTTCAGTAACACCAGCACCTCTTTACCTTCATCCAGGCCAAGGCGCTCTGCACTCTGCGCGGTGATTGCGGCTTTCAGACGCGTTGTTCCATCGGCAAGCAGGATCTCAACATGCTGTTGTATCTGAAGATTATCGCGCGCCGTCACCGTACCAAACCACTGGTTGCGGGCGCTGGTTTGTAACGAGAAGCGGGAAATGGCGGCCAGCAAACTGTCCAGTGGAACGCTATCGTCATCACTCAGTACATCAAACGCTTTTTGCTGGATCTGGCCCAGAAGATCGTAAAGCTGAATCAGGCGCTGGCCGTAGCGCGTCACCCTGGCGCCGCCACCGCCCTTACCGCCCGTGGCTCTGTCCACCAGCGGGTGTTCGCTCAGGGTGTTCATTTCATTGATGGCATCCCAGGCGCTTTTATAGCTGATCCCGGCATTCTTTGCCCCCTGGCTAATCGAGCCCGTTTGTTCTATTTGTTTAAGCAGGGCTATACGTCTGGGGTCGGCAAAAAGCTTTTGCTGTAGTCGGAGAGTAAGAAGAATTTCGGCCTGCATAACAGTGTCCTGGCAAAAAGGATATTGTGACCCAAATGGTGCGGGGCGCAAAGGCTACCGCACAAAAGGGGATGTTTTTCTTACTTTTCAGGGTAGAATAAGCCCTTCACAATATCTGGAGAAAACCATGTTAGAGTTGTTGAAAAGTCTGGTATTCGCCGTGATCATGGTGCCAGTAGTGATGGCCATCATCCTCGGTGCCATCTACGGCCTGGGTGAAGTGTTCAACCTCTTTTCGAACATTGGTCACAAAGACCAGGCTAAAAAGCAGCATTGATTCCCTTCAAAACGCCCGGCTAGCCCGGGCGTTTTGCTCTCAAGCTTTTCTCATTTTCTCCGATAGTATTAAGAATCAGTCCAGCTTACCCCTTGAGCGGTACGATATAGCGCTGGGATCTCCATGAAGATATCGTTATATTATCGCCTATATAACGCTATATACAGGAGCTACAAATGGCACGTTCATGGGTACGTCTTTTCGCAGGGGCAACGCTGACGCTTTCACTTGCCGGGCAGGCGCTGGCGGACGACGGAAAAATTACGGTTTTTGCGGCGGCGTCACTGACCAACGCGCTGCAGGATATTGCGGCGGCATATAAAAAAGAGAAGAACGTCGATGTTGTCTCCTCTTTCGCCTCTTCATCTACGCTGGCGCGCCAGATAGAAGCGGGGGCACCGGCGGATCTGTTCATTTCAGCCGATCAGAAATGGATGGATTACGCGGCGGAGAAGAAATCAATTGATCCGGCAACCCGCGAAACGCTGCTGGGGAATAGCCTGGTTGTCGTGGCACCAAAAGCCAGCGCGCAGGCGGATATTACCATTAACAAAGAGACCAACTGGATGAGCCTGCTTAACGGTGGCCGTCTGGCGGTGGGCGATCCGGAGCATGTTCCGGCGGGGATCTACGCCAAAGAAGCGCTGCAAAAACTGGGCGCGTGGGAGACATTGTCGCCGAAACTGGCGCCGGCGGAAGATGTACGCGGTGCGCTGGCGCTGGTGGAACGCAACGAAGCCCCGCTGGGGATTGTATATGGCTCTGATGCCGTTGCCAGCAAGGGTGTGAAAGTGGTTGCAACGTTCCCGGAAGACTCCCACAAGAAAGTGGAATATCCTGTCGCGATTGTTGATGGACATAAAAACGCGACCGTGACGGCCTTTCGCGATTACCTGAAGGGGCCAGAAGCGTCCGCAATCTTTAAACGTTATGGATTTACGACTCACTGATGATATTGACCGATCCTGAATGGCAGGCTGTTCTGCTGAGCCTTAAAGTCTCTTCCCTGGCGGTTGCGCTGAGTTTGCCCTTTGGGATCTTCTTTGCCTGGTTACTGGTGCGCTGCCGGTTTCCCGGCAAAGCGCTGCTCGACAGCGTACTTCATCTCCCGCTCGTTTTACCCCCCGTGGTGGTCGGCTATCTGTTGCTGATTTCGATGGGGCGACGCGGTTTTATCGGCGAGAAGCTCTACGACTGGTTTGGGCTGACGTTCGCCTTTAGCTGGCGCGGTGCGGTACTGGCCGCGGCGGTGATGTCATTTCCGCTGATGGTGAGGGCGATCCGCCTCGCGCTGGAAGGGGTGGACATGAAGCTCGAACAGGCGGCCCGCACGCTGGGTGCCGGGCGCTGGCGCGTCTTTTTCACCATCACGCTCCCGCTTACGCTGCCGGGGATTATAGTTGGCACGGTACTGGCGTTTGCCCGTTCGCTGGGCGAGTTCGGCGCGACCATCACGTTTGTATCGAACATTCCCGGCGAGACGCGAACGATTCCGTCAGCCATGTACACCCTGATTCAAACACCCGGCGGAGAAGGCGCGGCGGCGCGACTGTGCATCATTTCAATCGTCCTGGCCCTGGCTTCGCTGCTGGTGTCTGAATGGCTGGCGCGGCTGAGTCGCGAACGGATGGGGAAATAAGGATGCTGGAACTGAATTTCACCCAGACGCTGGGGAACCACACGCTGACGCTTAACGAGACGCTGCCTGCAAGCGGCATCACCGCCATTTTTGGCGTCTCCGGTGCGGGAAAAACCTCTCTGATTAATGCGATTAGCGGCCTGACACGCCCGCAGTCAGGGCGAATTGTTCTGAATGACCGCGTTCTGAATGACGTGGAGAACAAAATATACCTCTCGCCGGATAAACGTCGCATCGGCTATGTTTTCCAGGACGCGCGCTTGTTCCCGCACTACAGCGTGCGCGGCAACCTGCGCTACGGTATGGCCAAAAGTATGGCCGGGCAGTTTGATAAGCTGGTGACGCTGTTAGGTATTGAGCCTCTGCTCGACAGGCTGCCTTCCTCGCTTTCCGGTGGAGAAAAACAGCGTGTGGCGATTGGCCGTGCCTTGCTGACCGCGCCCGAGCTGCTGTTGCTCGACGAACCGCTGGCTTCGCTGGATATTCCGCGTAAACGTGAACTGCTGCCCTACCTGCAGCGCCTGACCCGCGAGATTAACATTCCCATGCTCTACGTCAGCCACTCGCTGGATGAGATCCTCCATCTGGCCGACAAAGTGCTGGTACTGGAAGAGGGCAGCGTAAAGGCCTTTGGCAACCTGGAAGAGGTATGGGGAAGCAGCGTGATGCATCCCTGGCTTCCAAAGGAGCAGCAGAGCAGTATCCTGAAAGTGAGCGTGCTGGAACACCACCCGCATTATGCGATGACCGCGCTGGCGCTGGGCGACCAGCATCTGTGGGTGAGCAAGGTCGACAAGCCGTTACAGTCCGCGCTGCGTATTCGCATTCAGGCATCGGACGTCTCGCTGGTGCTGCAACCGCCGCTGCAAACCAGCATTCGTAATATTCTGCGCGCCAAAGTGGCGGAGTGTTTTGATGATAACGGTCAGGTGGAAGTGAAGCTTGAGGTGGGAAGCAGGACGCTCTGGGCGCGCATCAGCCCGTGGGCCAGGGACGAGTTAGGTATCAAGCCCGGCCTGTGGCTTTACGCGCAAATCAAGAGCGTCTCGATCACTGCCTGATTACAGCAGGTGGGTATAAATGTACTGCGCGATGCTATCGGTGGTGTTATCGCCAATCACCACGTTAGCGCGCGCTTTCACCGCGTCATCGGCGTTGCCCATCGCCACGCCGGTACCGGCAGCCTCCAGCATACTGATATCGTTATAGTTATCGCCAAAGGCAATCACGTCACGCATCGACCCTCCCTGAGATTCCACGTACTGCGTCAGGCGCTTGCCCTTGCTGTTGCCTTTACGGGCAATATCTACCTGATCGTGCCATGACCATTCACATTCCAGACCCAGGGTCTGTTCAACCTGTTTCGCGAAGGTATTCAGTTTGGTGGTGTCTTCATCCGTCAGGGCGAATTTCCAGATAGCGTCAACATCCTGAGCGGCCTGGCGCAGGGAGGACACCTGGGTAAAGACCGGACGCTGCGCTTCCGGCAGCGAAAGTGCCCAGTTACTGGTGCGCACCACATGGCCGGTAGGGCGCTCGTACAGCATCGCGTTGTCCACATACATCAGGCCATGAATGGCATGCTCATCCAGCAGATCAATCAGTTGCAGCGCCTGAGGAACCGGTAGCGGGTCGGAGGCTAAAACCTTTTTTGCCTGATAATCATACAAATAAGTGCCATTACAACAAATTGCAGGTGTATCTAACGCCAGTGCCTGATAAAAAGGATGAATGGCAACGTGATGTCGACCCGTTACGATAAGGAGTTGATACCCGGCTTCCTGGGCTCGTTTAAGCGCTTCAAGGGAGGAGGGAAGCAGGGTTTTCTGAGGGGTCAGTAATGTTCCGTCTAAATCCAGGGCAATCACACGCGAGGTCATTTGTTCTTCCGGGTTAATGTTGAATTTTAGGTCTCAGGCGATGTTACACCGAGAGTAAATCGCTGCAAAATTCCTGGCTAAAATTCAGCATTCACCGTTAAAAATAATCACTTTCACGCGCAGTGAGGAAAGGAGTATTCATGAAACAAACCGTTTATACCGCCAGTCCTGAAAGTCAGCAGATCCACGTCTGGCGTTTGAATGCAGAAGGTTCGCTCACGCTGGTTCAGGTTGTTGATGTTCCGGGGCAAGTACAGCCAATGGTCGTCAGCCCGGATAAACGTTTTCTCTATGTTGGCGTACGCCCTGAGTTCCGGGTGCTGGCCTACCGCATCTCGCCGGACGACGGTGCGCTGACCTACACTGCCGAAGCGCCGCTGCCGGGCAGCCCGACCCACATCTCGACCGATCGTAAAGGGCGTTTCATCTTTAGCGGCTCTTACAATGCGGGCTGCGTCAGCGTGACCCGCCTTGACGACGGCATTCCGGTCGACACAGTCGACGTGGTGGAAGGACTGGAAGGGTGTCACTCGGCGAATATCTCTCCGGACAACCGCACGCTGTGGGTGCCTGCACTGAAGCAGGATCGCATCTGCCTGTTTACCCTGAGCGACGATGGTCACCTGGTGGCGCAAAACCCGGCTGAAGTGACTACCGTTGAGGGCGCAGGCCCACGCCATATGGTCTTCCACCCGAACCAGCAGTATGCCTATGTGGTAAACGAACTGAACAGTTCGGTAGACGTGTGGGAGCTGAAAGATCCAAACGGTCAGATCGAATGCGTGCAGACGCTGGATATGATGCCATCTGACTTCTCTGACACCCGCTGGGCGGCGGATATCCACATTACGCCTGACGGCCGTCATCTGTATGCCTGCGACCGTACCTCCAGCCTGATTACCGTCTTTAGCGTCTCCGAAGATGGCAGCGTGCTGGCCATTGAAGGTTTCCAGCCAACGGAAACTCAGCCGCGTGGCTTTAATATCGATCACAGCGGTAAATACCTGATTGCGGCAGGGCAGAAATCCCACCATATCGCGCTGTATGAAATCAAAGGCGTACAGGGTCTGCTGGAAGAAAAAGGACGCTACGCCGTAGGCCAGGGACCGATGTGGGTCCTGGTCAACGCTCACTAAGTGGCCTGAAACAAAAAACCTCGCGAATGCGAGGTTTTTTTATGCCCGGTGGTAGCCGGGTAGAGCACATCAAAACGTAACCAACCTGATTATCATAATGTTGACTTAAGACGATGTAAAATCATCACCAATGAAGAAAAGACGTTCTCAAGCGGTGGTTCGCAAAAATAATTAATATAATCAATGAGATATTTGGTTTTTCTTTATGGATTCCTAAACTCTTCATAACTGTTTTTATGTACAGTAATGGTTTGATATCATTCTGTTCGTTGGTTTGATGTGTTGCAGTTCCGCAATTCAGGATCCTTTTTAAGTCCTGGCTGTCGGGTGGTGCCGACAGTGCCTAAACTGCGGAGCACATCAAAACATAGCCAACACACCTCTGGTGACAGGCAGCGGAAAGGTAAGGCAGAGGAGAAGTGCTCTATACCAAAGGAGTGGCGTATGAGCGGTGTGGAATGGGCAATTCTGTTCCTGCAACTCATGGTTGCGATTATGCAACTATTGGATGCGTATCTTAAGTTTGGTGCCTGACGCATTCAGTCGCAGTAAAAAGGGGGATTAAAATCCCCCTTTTACTCTCATCTTACTGCTTCGGCTCTGCAACCACCTTGCTACCCAGACCGCGGTTGTTGTATTCCCACATGCGGTTGAAGTTCGCGTCGTTCAGATTGCGCTGCACGTTCCCTTTATCATCCACCGCACCGGTATTGCCGGAGAACGGACGTTTGGAGATCGCGGCATCAGCCCACGGCTTCGCCATGTTAAAGCCTTCGTTGATCACGCTGTCGCGGATCACGACCTGACCGTTAGTGGCAGAGTCCACATCCAGGGAGCGACCCAGCTGTGCCACGCCGTCACCGGCAGCGTTAAAGCGGCTGTTAACGGCCAGGAAGCCGTAGAACAGGTTAGACTGTGTTGCTGGCGCAAACACGTAACCTTCCTGCTGAGTGCGCGAGTTCACCACGCGGAAATCGGTGTTTTCAAATACCACCGCGCCGCGACCGGACACCAGATCCACGTCACCTTCAATGTAGCTGTTGGTCACCAGCGTACGGGTCAGGCGGTTGTTCTGCAGCGTGTTCTTAACATCGCTGTTGGTCACAAAGAAGGTATTCTGACGGCCCAGAATGTTGACGTTGTTAATCTGCACCTTATCGCCATCACTACGCAGCGCGACGGCCTGGTGAGTACCGGCATCGACGCTGTCGCCGAGGGTATTTTGAATGGTCAGGTTTTGCAGCTGCAGACCATTATTTTGGGACCAGAATACCGCCGAGCACATCAGGCCAACGGTAGCGGAACGCTTGCTCTGGCAGTTATCAAACATGTACCACGCCGGTTTACCTGGCATATATTTACCGGCCGGGTTCACCAGGCGACGCCAGGTGGTGCTGTCGATTTCGGAATCAATCGCCAGGCCAATTTTCACGTCGATTGCTTTTTCGCCCAGACCGTAAAGGGTGATGCTGCCTGGCGCGGCCGGAACATACACGGTGCCTTCGTATTCGCCCGGCAGGATCGCGATGTACTGGCGAGAGGCGCTGTGTTTGGTAATGGCCGCGTCAACCGCTGCCTGAATGGACGTGTGCGTTACGCCCTGGGCGCCAGCCGGGCCAACCACGAAGTCAGGCTGTTTCGGCAGGTTAATAGAAGACGGTGTCCACGGCGCAGCGTTAGGATCCATCGCTGAGAAGTAGTGGGCACGGTCGAAGTTCTTCGCTTCATCAGCGGACAAAATCGGGCGGGACGCGGTGCCCGGTGCTACCTGCTCAGAAGGCAGCTGATCCGGTGGTGTTGAACTGCATGCGGATAAGGTCACGCCAAAGGCGAGCGCTAACGCCAGACGGGAAATCCTGGAAATGTTCAAGGTGGAGCTCCTGGGTATGCAAGTCTTAAACGGGATAGACGAAATAGCCTGCTTTTTTATACTAAGTTGAGCGAAACGGGAAGATAAAAAGGGTAAAAGTTGCATTTTTTACCCCCGGGAGGCGGGAAAGTCATCACAAATAAATAACATTTTCTACCAGAACGGTTGACAGCAGACGGCGGATGAAAATAAATGTCTATACAACCTATGACAAGTGGAATGCCCATGCAGCTTCATCCTGACGATGTAATATGGCGAAATGCGCGACTGGCAACGATGGTTCCCGATGCCTCCGCACCCTATGGTCTGAAAGCGCAACACGCCCTGGTCGTGCGCGGTCAAACCATCCTGGCCGTGATACCTGAATCTGACATTCCTTCCGGACACCGTCACTGCATCGATCTACAGGGGCGTCTGGTGACGCCGGGGCTGATTGATTGCCATACCCATCTGGTATTTGGCGGCGACCGCGCGGCAGAGTGGGAGCAGCGCCTGAACGGTGTCTCTTATCAAACCATCAGCGCGCAGGGCGGCGGGATTAACGCCACCGTGACGGCGACACGCAACAGTTCGCCGGAAACCCTGTTGAAGCTGGCGCAGCAGCGGCTAGAGCGTCTCATGAATGAAGGCGTGACGACCATAGAAATTAAATCGGGATACGGACTTAACGCGGATGCCGAAGAGAAAATGTTGCGGGTTGCTCGCCAGCTTAGTCTGAGTAATCTGGTCGAGATTAGCCCGACGCTTCTGGCGGCACATGCCGTCCCTGCGGAATACCGACAGGATCCGGATGCGTATCTCACGCTGGTCTGCGAGCAGATCATGCCCACGCTGTGGCAAAAAGCGTTATTTGAAGCGGTAGATGTGTTTTGTGAAAACGTCGGCTTTACCCCGTCGCAAACCGAGCGCCTTTTCCAGGCCGCCACCGCGCTGGGTATTCCGGTGAAAGGGCATGTTGAGCAGCTGTCTAATCAGGGCGGTGCGGCGCTGGTCAGCCAGTATAAAGGGCTGTCAGCGGATCATATCGAATATCTCGACGACGCAGGCATTCAGGCGATGGCGCAAAGCGGTACGGTGGCGGTATTGCTCCCCGGCGCGTTCTATTTCCTTCAGGAGCGCCAGCGCCCGCCGGTTGAACAGCTCAGAAAACAGGAAGTGCCGATGGCGGTGGCCACCGACTATAACCCCGGCACCAGCCCGTTTGCGAGCCTGCACCTGGCGATGAATATGGCCTGCGTCCAGTTTGGCCTGACCCCTGAAGAGGCCTGGGCTGGCGTCACGCGACACGCCGCGCAGGCGCTGGGTCGCGGCGCAACCCACGGGCAATTGCAGGCGGGGTATGTGGCCGATTTTATCGTCTGGGATGCTGACCATCCGGTTGAGATGGTCTATGAACCGGGTCGCAATCCGTTGTATCAGCGTATTTTCCGTGGGGAGGCAGTATGAGGTTATGGCGGCCCGTAGCCGAAACGGTCTGGCAGGGGCGTGACGACAGCGCCGAGGCCAGCAATGCAAAGCGTATTTTTCAGACGATACAGCAGCAGGCGCAGTTTACGCCGCTTTCCTCTGGCATCGCGCTGATCGGGTTTGAATGCGATGCAGGGGTTAAACGCAATCAGGGCAGGTCTGGCGCCGTACAGGCCCCTGATATCCTGCGCAACGCGCTGGCGAATATGGCCAGCCATCAGGGACACGAACGGCTTGCTGATATGGGATCCGTGTATGTCGAAGGTGATGAACTTGAAGCGGCACAGCGGGTTTTAAGCGATGCGGTGACGGCCTGCCAGCAGTCCGGGATGCGCACGCTGATCTTTGGCGGCGGGCACGAGACCGCCTGGGCGCATGGTCGGGGCATTCTCGATGCCTTCCCGAACGAGCGCGTGACAGTGATTAATCTTGATGCCCATCTCGATCTGCGCAAGGCCGAGCGTGCAACATCTGGTACCCCGTTTCGTCAACTGGCCCATTACTGCGAGGACCACGGTCGGGCGTTTCGCTACGCCTGCTTTGGCGTCAGCCGGGCAGCCAACACGCAGGCACTCTGGGATGAAGCGGAACGCCTGAACGTCACGCTGGTGGAAGACTGGCATTTCAGACGCGATGCGTTATCTGCGCTGGAAAAGGTGCTGGCGCAGGCCGATCGGGTCTACCTGACTATTGACCTCGACGTTCTGCCGGCGAGCGAAATGCCTGCCGTATCCGCCCCTGCGGCGTTAGGGGTACCGGCGCTGGATCTTCTGCCGGTTATCGAACAAATCTGTCGCAGCGGTAAGCTGCAGGCCGCCGATCTGGTAGAGTTTAACCCGCAGTACGACAGGGACGGACAGGGCGCGAAGCTTGCCGCTCGTCTGGCCTGGCAAATTGCTCACTGGTGGGCATAACCCGAGTTAAGGAGTCATGATGTTTTCACGCTCGCCCCTGGCGCAGTCGAGCCCTCCTGCGCCTTTCTACGAAAAGGTGAAGCAGGCTATCAGCGAAAAAATTGCTACCGGTGTCTGGCGCCCTCACGATCGTATTCCGTCCGAGGCCGAACTGGTGGCGCAATTTGGATTTAGCCGGATGACCATCAACCGGGCGCTGCGCGAACTGACCGATGAAGGTCTTCTGGTGCGCCTGCAGGGGGTCGGCACTTTCGTGGCGGAGCCCAAAGGTCAGTCGGCGCTGTTTGAAATCCGCAGTATTGCCGATGAGATACACTCGCGAAATCATCAGCACCGCTGCGAGGTGCTGGTGCTCGAAGAGACCGAGGCGAGCGCCGAGCAGGCCGCCGAGCTGAATGTTAAAGAAGGGAGCCGCATCTTCCACTCCGTGATGGTGCATTTTGAGAACGACATTCCGGTACAGATTGAAGATCGCTGCGTTAACGCAGAGCGGATACCGGAGTATCTGAGCCAGGATTACACCCAAACCACGCCGCATGCGTACCTCTCGCTGGTCGCACCGCTGACGGAAGGGGAACACATTGTGGAGGCTGTGCGCGCCACGCCGCAGGAGTGTGAACGGTTGCGCATTAAAGAGCACGATCCGTGCCTGCTGATCCGCCGTCGAACCTGGTCATCATCGCAGATTGTCTCCCATGCCAGGCTGCTTTTCCCGGGTAACCGTTACCGGCTGCAGGGCCACTTTATGTCATAAGTTTTATAAGCGTGATCGCTAACGCAATATAACAAAATTGTATCTTTTTTGTTAAAACTGACCTTGTGTGTGCTTGTCTATACAAGTATATCTAAATGCATCATCTGTCCTTTATGAGGAGCACACAATGTCGTCAGGTAAATACCGCCAGCAGGATGTCCGCGCCGCGCGCGGCACCACGCTTACTGCCAAAAGCTGGCTCACCGAAGCCCCGCTGCGCATGTTGATGAATAACCTCGACCCTGAGGTGGCGGAGAACCCCCACGAGCTGGTGGTCTACGGCGGCATAGGCCGCGCCGCGCGTAACTGGGAATGCTATGACGCAATTGTAAAATCCCTGACTCATCTCGAACACGACGAAACCCTGCTGGTGCAGTCCGGCAAGCCGGTCGGCGTATTCAAAACCCATAAAAATGCGCCACGCGTGCTGATCGCCAACTCTAACCTGGTGCCGCACTGGGCGACGTGGGAACACTTCAACGAGCTGGATGCCAAAGGGCTGGCGATGTATGGTCAGATGACCGCCGGGAGCTGGATCTACATTGGCAGCCAGGGGATTGTGCAAGGCACTTACGAAACCTTCGTGGAAGCCGGCCGCCAGCACTATAACGGCTCGCTGAAAGGCCGCTGGGTATTGACTGCCGGTCTCGGCGGTATGGGCGGCGCGCAGCCACTTGCCGCCACGCTTGCTGGCGCCTGCTCGCTTAACATTGAGTGCCAGCAGAGCCGCATTGATTTCCGTCTGCGTACCCGCTACGTCGACGAGCAGGCTGATAACCTCGACGATGCGCTGGCGCGCATCAAAAAATACACCTCGGAAGGCAAAGCGGTGTCGATCGCCCTGTGCGGCAACGCGGCAGAGATTCTGCCTGAACTTGTCGCCCGCGGCGTTCGCCCGGATCTCGTCACCGACCAGACCAGCGCCCATGACCCGCTGCACGGTTACCTGCCAAACGGCTGGACGTGGGAAGAATATCAGCAAAAAGCGGAAACCGACCCGGAAGGCACGGTACTTGCCGCGAAACGTTCGATGGCTGAACACGTCTCCGCGATGCTGGCCTTCAGCAAGATGGGCATTCCGACCTTCGATTACGGCAATAACATCCGCCAGATGGCGAAAGAGATGGGCGTGACGAACGCCTTCGACTTCCCGGGCTTCGTGCCTGCCTATATTCGCCCGCTGTTCTGTCGCGGCATTGGGCCGTTCCGCTGGGTTGCCCTGTCCGGTGACCCGGAGGATATCTACAAAACCGATGCCAAAGTGAAAGAGATCGTCGCGGATGACGAACATCTCCACCACTGGCTGGACATGGCGCGCGAGCGCATTAACTTCCAGGGCCTGCCTGCGCGTATCTGCTGGGTCGGTCTGGAGTGGCGGCAAAAACTGGGTCTGGCCTTCAATGAAATGGTGCGCAGCGGCGAAGTCTCCGCACCGATTGTCATTGGTCGCGACCACCTTGATTCCGGCTCCGTTGCCAGCCCTAACCGTGAAACGGAAGCCATGCGCGACGGCTCGGATGCCGTTTCAGACTGGCCGCTGCTGAATGCCCTGCTTAATACCGCCAGCGGCGCGACCTGGGTCTCGCTGCACCACGGCGGTGGCGTGGGAATGGGCTTCTCCCAGCACTCGGGGATGGTTATCGTTTGTGACGGTACCGATGAAGCCGCCGCGCGTATCGCTCGCGTGCTGCACAACGACCCGGCCACCGGCGTGATGCGTCACGCGGACGCGGGTTACGAGATTGCTATTGACTGTGCCAAAGAGCAGGGGCTAAACCTGCCGATGATCCCTGCCACACAAGGAAATCATGAATGAACGCCTTAACACTTACGCCCGGTTCCCTGACGCTTAAACAGCTGCGAAACGTCTGGCGTCAGCCGGTTACGCTCTCGCTTGATGAAAGTGCCCACGCCGCCATTAACGACAGCGTTGCCTGCGTGGAGGCCATTGTTGCCGAAGGGCGCACGGCTTACGGGATCAACACCGGGTTTGGTCTGCTGGCACAAACGCGCATTGCAACGCACGATCTGGAAAACTTACAGCGTTCACTGGTGCTGTCTCACGCGGCGGGGGTCGGCCAGCCGCTCGATGACGAGATTGTCCGTCTGATGATGGTGCTTAAAATCAACAGCCTGGCGCGCGGTTTCTCCGGCATTCGCCTGAGCGTGATCCAGGCGCTGATGGCGCTGGTTAATGCCGACGTCTATCCGTGGATCCCGGCGAAAGGTTCCGTCGGCGCCTCCGGCGATCTTGCGCCGCTGGCGCATATGTCGCTGCTTCTGTTGGGGGAAGGGCAGGCACGCTGGCAGGGCGAATGGCTTCCTGCCAAAGAGGCGCTGAACAAAGCCGGTTTAGCCCCGATCACCCTGGCGGCGAAGGAGGGGCTGGCGCTGCTGAACGGCACGCAGGCGTCGACTGCCTTCGCGCTGCGCGGCCTGTTTGAAGCGGAGGATCTGTTTGCCTCGGCGGTGGTGTGCGGCGCGCTCACCACCGAAGCCGTGCTGGGTTCGCGTCGTCCGTTCGACGCCCGCATCCACGAGGTGCGCGGCCAGCGCGGCCAAATTGACGCCGCCGCCATGTATCGCCACGTGCTCACCGACACCAGCGAAATTGCGGATTCACACCACAACTGTGAAAAAGTGCAGGATCCGTACTCTCTGCGCTGCCAGCCGCAGGTGATGGGCGCGTGCCTGACGCAGCTGCGCCAGGCCGCAGAGGTACTGCTGATAGAGGCCAACGCGGTATCCGATAACCCGCTGGTCTTCGCCCAGGAAAACGAGGTGGTCTCCGGCGGTAACTTCCACGCCGAGCCGGTGGCGATGGCGGCGGATAATATCGCCTTGGCCATTGCCGAAATTGGCGCGTTGTCAGAACGCCGTATCGCGCTGATGATGGATAAACATATGTCGCAGCTGCCACCGTTCCTGGTGCGTAACGGCGGGGTCAACTCGGGCTTTATGATTGCCCAGGTGACGGCTGCCGCGCTGGCGAGTGAAAACAAAGCGCTGTCGCACCCGCACAGCGTCGACAGCCTGCCAACCTCGGCGAACCAGGAGGACCACGTCTCGATGGCCCCGGCTGCCGGACGTCGTCTCTGGGAGATGGCCGCCAACACCCGCGGCGTGCTGGCGGTGGAATGGCTGGCGGCAAGTCAGGGTATTGATTTGCGTGAAGGGCTGAAATCCAGCCCGCTGCTGGAGCAGGCGCGTCAGGCGCTGCGTGAGCACGTATCGCATTACGATGACGACCGCTTCTTTGCGCCGGACATTGATAAAGCGATGCAGCTTCTGGAAGAGGGACGGCTGGTAGGGCTGCTACCTTCCGTGCTGTGATTCGTGCCCGGTGGCGCTGCGCTTACCGGGCCTACGAGTGCAAAATGTAGGCCGGGTAAGGCGTAGCCGCCACCCGGCTTTTTTTACGAATACATCGCCGTAATCGACGCGCTACCAAGCGAATGGAAATGCACGTTAAAGCCTACCATCGCGCCACTCGCGCCTTCATCGACCTCAATCTTGTCCACATCCAGCGCATGCACCGTGAAGATATAGCGGTGGGTTTCCCCTTTTGGTGGCGCCGCGCCGCCGTAGCCCGCTTTACCAAAGTCAGTGCGCGTCTGAATAGCGCCTTCCGGCAGGGCGACCAGGCCGGAGCCGGAACCCTGCGGCAGCACGCGCGTGTCGGCAGGCAGGTTTGCTACGATCCAGTGCCACCATCCGGAGCCGGTTGGCGCATCCGGGTCGTAACAGGTCACGACAAAGCTTTTCGTGCCAGCCGGAACCTCATCCCACGCCAGGTGCGGGGAGATATTATCGCCCTGATACCCCATGCCGTTGAAAACGTGGCGTTCCGGCAGCTTTTCGCCGTCGCGCAGATCTTTGCTGATGATTTTCATACGGTTTACCCTCGTTAATCACTCGTTCTCGAAGTGTAACGCATAGGGCTAAATCGTGAAATGCGCAGGTATGTTGACCGCGTCGACTACCGCAGCGGTGAGCTTACGCAGCTGCTCAGCAGTGATGATATACGGCGGCATCAGGTAGATCAGCTTGCCGAAAGGCCGCACCCAGACGCCCTGCTCAACGAAGAAGCGCTGCAGCGCCGCCATATTCACCGGATGCGTGGTTTCAATTACCCCGATGGCGCCCAGCACGCGCACGTCCGCCACAAAATGGGCACCCGAGGCGGCGCTCAGCTCGTCTTTCAGCTGCGCTTCAATCGCCGCGACCTGCGTCTGCCACTCGCCGCTCTCCAGTATGGCGAGGCTTTCACTTGCGACGGCGCAGGCCAGAGGGTTGCCCATAAACGTCGGACCGTGCATAAAGCAGCCCGCGTCGCCGTCGCTGATGGTGTCGGCAACATGACGGGTCGTGAGGGTGGCCGAGAGCGTCATGGTGCCGCCAGTCAGCGCTTTGCCCAGGCATAAAATATCCGGGGCGATACCCGCATGCTCGCAGGCAAACAGCTTCCCGGTGCGGCCAAAGCCGGTGGCGATTTCATCGGCAATCAGCAGAATGCCCTCGCGGTCGCACATCTTGCGAATACGCTTCAGCCATTCCGGATGATACATCCGCATTCCGCCTGCGCCCTGCACAATCGGCTCCAGGATCACGGCGGCGATATCATGACGATGTGCCGCCATGAGTCGCGCGAAGCCAACCATGTCCATCTCGTTCCACTCGCCGTCGAAGCGGCTTTGCGGGGCAGGCGCGAACAGGTTTTCCGGCAGATACCCTTTCCACAGGCTGTGCATGGAGTTATCCGGGTCGCAGACCGACATCGCCCCGAAGGTATCACCATGATAGCCGTTGCGGAACGTGAGGAAGCGCTGGCGCGTTTCGCCTCTGGCGTGCCAGTACTGCAGCGCCATTTTCATCGCCACTTCCACCGCCACGGAGCCGGAATCGGCCAGGAAGACACACTCCAGCGATTCAGGGGTCATTGCCACCAGGCGACGGCACAAATCCACCGCAGGTTGATGGGTGATCCCGCCAAACATGACGTGCGACATCTGGTCAATCTGGGCCTTCATCGCCGTATTCAGGCGCGGGTGGTTATACCCGTGAATGGCCGCCCACCAGGAGGACATCCCGTCCACGAGCTGTTCACCGCTGGCAAGGTGCAGCTCGCAGCCGTGGGCCGAGGCCACCGGATAGACGGGAAGAGGGCGGGTGGTGGAGGTGTAAGGGTGCCAGATATGCTGCTTGTCGAAGGCGAGATCGTCCTGGGTCATAATCGACTTGTAAACCATTTTGAAAAGTTTTAGGTTTACGAGTATAAACCGAACCGAAAATTAACAAAACCCTTTGGAGAAGCCCGATGGCTCACCACGCACGCTGGACGATGTCGCAAGTTACTGAATTATTCAATAAACCTTTCCTTGAGTTGATGTTTGAAGCCCAACAGGTGCATCGTCAGCACTTCGATCCGCGCCATGTTCAGGTCAGCACGCTGCTGTCGATCAAGACCGGCGCCTGTCCTGAAGACTGCAAATATTGCCCACAGAGCGCACGCTATAAAACCGGTCTTGAATCCGAACGCCTGATGGAAGTAGAGCAGGTGCTCGATTCCGCGCGTAAGGCGAAAAACGCCGGTTCGACCCGCTTCTGCATGGGGGCGGCGTGGAAGAACCCGCACGATCGCGATATGCCGTATCTGGAGCAGATGGTGAAAGGGGTGAAGGAGATGGGCCTCGAAGCCTGTATGACGCTCGGAACGCTGAACGAAGAACAGGCGCAGCGCCTCTCGGCGGCAGGACTGGATTACTACAACCATAACCTCGATACCTCGCCGGAGTTTTACGGCAACATCATCACCACGCGCACCTATCAGGAGCGTCTGGATACGCTGGACAAAGTGCGTGACGCGGGGATCAAAGTCTGTTCCGGCGGTATTGTGGGCTTAGGTGAAACGGTGAAAGATCGTGCGGGTCTGCTGCTGCAGCTGGCGAACCTGCCAACGCCGCCGGAAAGCGTCCCGATTAACATGCTGGTGAAGGTCAAAGGCACGCCGCTGGCGGATAACGAGGACGTGGATGCGTTTGATTTTATTCGCACTATCGCGGTGGCGCGCATCATGATGCCGACCTCTTATGTACGCCTTTCTGCGGGCCGTGAGCAGATGAACGAGCAGACCCAGGCAATGTGCTTTATGGCCGGGGCCAACTCCATCTTCTACGGCTGCAAGCTGCTGACCACGCCGAACCCGGAGGAAGACAAAGATGTTCAGCTGTTCCGCAAGCTGGGGCTGAACCCGCATCAGACCGAGGTGCTGACGGGCGATAACGAGCAACAGCAGCAGCTGGAGCAGCAGATTTTCAATGCCGACACCGACCAGTTCTACAACGCGGCAGCAGTATGACCTGGCAGGCACGTATCCAGTCGGCGCTCGACGAGCGTCGGGCGACTGATGCGTTTCGCGTACGCAAGGTGGTCGAAAACGGCGCAGGCCGTTTTCTGACCCGCGACAGTCGGCGTTACCGTAACTTCTCCAGTAACGATTATCTCGGTCTTAGCCAGCATCCGGCTATCGTTCGCGCCTGGCAGCAGGGGGCAGAGCGGTTTGGCGTGGGCAGCGGTGGATCGGGGCACGTTAGCGGCTACACCCCGGCACATCAGGCGCTGGAGGAGGCGCTTGCCGACTGGCTGGGCTACCCGCGCGCGCTGTTGTTTATCTCGGGTTTTGCCGCCAATCAGGCGGTGATTACCGCCCTGATGGGGAAGGACGACCGCATTGTCGCCGACCGCTTAAGCCATGCCTCGCTGCTGGAAGCGGCAAGTTTGAGTCCGGCTCAGCTGCGCCGCTTTGCCCATAACGATGCGGGGCAACTCGCTGCGCTGCTGGATAAACCGTGCGAGGGGCAACAACTGGTGGTCACGGAAGGGGTATTCAGCATGGACGGCGACAGCGCACCGCTTGCCGTACTGCACGAGGCTGCCAGACAGCAACATGCCTGGCTGCTGGTCGACGATGCCCACGGTATAGGCGTGACGGGTGATGAAGGGCGGGGAAGTGTTCACCAGCAAGGCGTCAGGCCGGAGCTGCTGATCGTCACTTTCGGCAAAGGTTTTGGCGTGAGTGGCGCCGCCGTACTGTGCAGCGAGTCCGTTGCAGACTATCTGCTGCAGTTTGCCCGGCACCTGATCTACAGCACCAGCATGCCACCGGCGCAGGCCGTGGCGTTGTCTGCGTCCCTGGCCGTCATTCGTAGCGCAGAAGGGGAGGAACGTCGCCAGCGGCTGGCAGAGCATATCTGCCGCTTCCGTCAGGGACTGGCGGCGCTTCCTTTCCGCAGTACTGATTCACAAAGTGCCATCCAGCCGGTGATCGTAGGGGAAAACGCGCAGGCGCTCTCCCTGGCACAAACGCTGCGCGATCGGGAGATGTGGGTCACGGCCATTCGTCCACCCACCGTTCCGCCGGGCACGGCGCGTCTGCGGCTCACGCTGACGGCGGCGCACGAGACCGAGGATATTGCTGCACTGCTGGAGGCGCTGCATGTTGCCAGTCAATAAGCAGGCCATTGCGGCGGCGTTCGGCCGGGCCGCGCGCAGCTATTCACAGCACGATGAACTGCAGCGCCAGAGCGCACAGGGGCTGATGACGTTGCTCGGCGAGAGGCGCTTTACCCAGGTGCTTGACGCCGGGTGCGGCCCCGGCGGGAATAGCCGACTCTGGCGCGAGGCGGGAAGTCACGTGACGGCCATCGACCTGTCTCCCGCTATGCTGGATGAGGCGCGCCAGCAGCAGGCTGCGCATCGTTATCTGGTGGCGGATATCGAGGCGATTCCGCTGGCGGACGCGCAATTCGATCTGGTCTGGAGCCATCTGGCGGTGCAGTGGTGCAGCAGCCTGCCGCAGGCGTTGAGCGAGCTTTATCGCGTCGCCTGCCCGGGCGGCAAGGTGGCGTTTACCACGCTACTGGAAAGCTCGTTACCTGAGCTCAATCAGGCATGGCTGGCGGTGGATGAACAGCCGCACGCCAACCGCTTTTTGTCATATGAGCAGGTTACGCAGGCCCTGGCAGGCTGGCGCTATCGCAGTACGGTGCAGACCATCACTCTCGATTTTACCGATGCTTTAAGCGCGATGCGCTCGCTGAAGGGCATTGGCGCCACGCATCTGCATGCCGGGCGCGAGAAAAAACCGCTGACCCGGGGCCAGCTGCAGCGCCTTGAGCTGGCCTGGCCGCAGCAGCGGGGCCAGTTCCCGCTCTCTTATCAACTTTTTCATGGGATTATTGAACGTGACTGAACGTTATTTTGTCACCGGGACGGATACGGAAGTGGGCAAGACGGTTGCCAGCGCTGCCCTTTTGCAGGCGGCGCGAAAGCTTTGGAAAAACACCGCCGGGTATAAGCCTGTGGCTTCCGGCAGCGAGATGACGGCGGAGGGGTTACGTAACACCGACGCGCTGGCGCTTCAGCGTAACAGCACGCTCGAACTCGCCTATTCAGCGGTGAACCCGTATACCTTTGCCGAGCCGACCTCGCCGCACATTATCAGCGCCGATGAAGGCCGTCCGATTGATTTTACCGTGCTCTCTGCCGGGTTACGAACCCTGGAAAGCCAGGCCGACTGGGTGCTGGTGGAAGGTGCAGGCGGGTGGTTTACGCCGCTCTCTCAGGACCAGACGTTTGCTGACTGGGTGCAGGCCGAGCAACTCCCGGTCATACTCGTTGTCGGCGTCAAGCTCGGCTGTATTAACCACGCCATGTTGACGGCGCAGGCCGTTCAGCAGGCAGGGCTGCGTCTCGCGGGCTGGATAGCCAACGACGTGGTCACGCCGGGCAAGCGACACCATGAGTATCTGACGACCCTCAAACGGGTGCTCCCCGCGCCATTCCTGGGGGAGATCCCCTGGCTTGCGGACGATGCCGAACAGGCCGAAACCGGTCAGTATCTTGACCTCAGCGTCTTGCTTCCAGCGACATCCAGTGGGCAATAAGCTCATCGTTGAGTTCGTTAACGTGGCCCTGTGCCACGTTACGTCCGCGGTAGAGCATGCAAAACCGATCCGCAACCCGGCGGATAAACGACAGCTGCTGTTCTGCCAGCAGCACCGTCATCCCAAGCTCCCGGTTTAGCCGTACCAGCAGTTGTGCAAGCTTATGGGCAAAGCCCTGGCCGGCACCGTGCATAGGTTCATCCAGAATCAACATACGCGGGCGATTGACCAGCGCATTTGCCAGAGCAAGCTGATACTGCGCCTCTGGCGAAAGGGCGTTGCCTCGCGTCTGACGCAGCGCGTAAAGTTCGGGAAAGAGCTCGTACACTTCACTTTTCGCTGCCGGGTCGGATTTATCCATCGCCCGCATGGCAATGTGCAAATTTTCCTCAATCGTCAGCTGAGAAAAAATCCGCCTGTCCTGCGGGACATAGCCAATCCCCGGTCCGGAACGTTGTTCGGCCGTCTGGCTGAGTAAATCACGCGGCGGCGCACCCGCTTCATGCCAGATGATGGTGCCGCTATCCACGGGCACTTTCCCGGCAATGCAATTCATTAGGGTGGTTTTTCCCATCCCTGGCAGGCCAACAACGCCGGTACACATCCCTTGCGGAAAATCTAAATCCACGTTCCATAGCGTATGTTGGCTTCCGTAAAACTGATTCACTGCACGCAGACTCAACATCTTTCTCTCCTTAAAAATGTGTCGGTGACGCTCGGTTTTTGAATGTGCAAAACCCCTGCCAGAAACCGTGAAGTGATTAAAAAAGCGGCTTTTTTAAGAATGTTCCACCACTAAGTGGGGTAAGGAAACCGGGAGTTGCACATCGACGGTGCTGGCGGTGTTGAGTCGTGGTGCAGGGGAAAATGGCGGAAATGTGAGCAAGATCCCATCAGGTGGTTATGAATGACGCAACTGTTTATCGACAAAAAATAGCGATAAAAATTTTTTGTTGCCGTCTCGTGGGAAAATCCGGGAATTTGCCGAGCGGCACTCTGCACGGGCTGGAAGCAGTTATCCACTATTCCTGTGGATAACCATGTGCATTAGAGTTAGAAAACACGCGATAAGCGAGAGAAGACGCGGCTTTCGCCCAAATTGACGCGAAACGCGGCTTTAGAAAATATCGTTTAAAATTTAATTGCTTAGATAAAAGCAATTACCGTAATGAAAGTGTCACGCGCTACCATAAAACTCTCATTACCTGGCTTGACAAATGTTAAAAAAGAAAAAGTTCTGGGGATAACCCACGTTGACTGGTTTTTTATCTCGTCAGAGTCGAAATTTTATCCATTAACGCGCTAATCCTTAAGCCGCTATGCTAAATATCCTGACATGCTACTGGTTTTTCATCCAGTGTTTTTTACTGGCATTCCTGGCAACAAGGAGTAAAATTACTCACCTGCCGCTTATAACGTCATCAGGTCGTCGCCCATGAGTAAACCGTTCAAACTGAATTCTGCTTTCCGTCCATCTGGCGATCAGCCTGAGGCGATCCGTCGTCTGGAAGAGGGGCTGGAAGATGGGCTTGCGCACCAGACGCTGCTGGGGGTAACCGGTTCCGGTAAAACGTTCACCATCGCCAACGTGATCGCGGATCTGCAGCGCCCTACGATGGTGCTTGCCCCCAACAAAACCCTCGCGGCACAGCTTTACGGCGAGATGAAAGAGTTCTTCCCGGAGAACGCCGTTGAGTATTTCGTCTCCTACTACGATTACTACCAGCCGGAAGCCTATGTGCCGAGCTCTGACACCTTCATCGAGAAAGATGCCTCAGTGAACGAACACATCGAGCAGATGCGACTGTCGGCGACCAAGGCGCTGCTGGAGCGTCGCGATGTGGTTGTGGTGGCGTCGGTTTCGGCGATTTACGGCCTGGGCGACCCGGACCTCTATCTGAAGATGATGCTCCACCTGACGCAGGGGATGATCATCGATCAGCGTGCGATTTTGCGCCGACTGGCGGAGTTGCAGTACACCCGTAACGACCAGGCATTTCAGCGCGGAACGTTCCGCGTGCGCGGGGAGGTGATCGACATCTTCCCGGCGGAATCGGACGATATGGCGCTGCGCGTTGAGCTGTTTGATGAAGAGGTTGAACGTTTATCGTTGTTTGACCCGCTAACCGGTCACGTTGAGTCGGTGATCCAGCGTTTTACCATCTACCCTAAAACGCACTACGTGACGCCGCGCGAGCGTATCGTGCAGGCGATGGAAGAGATCAAAGTGGAGCTGGCTGAACGCCGTAAGGTGCTTCTGGCGAACAATAAGCTGCTGGAAGAGCAGCGCCTGAGCCAGCGAACCCAGTTCGATCTGGAGATGATGAACGAGCTCGGCTACTGCTCCGGTATTGAAAACTACTCCCGTTTCCTCTCCGGTCGTGGGCCGGGTGAGCCGCCGCCGACGCTGTTTGACTACCTCCCGGCCGACGGCTTGCTGGTGATAGACGAATCCCACGTCACCATTCCGCAGATTGGCGGGATGTACCGCGGTGACCGCGCGCGTAAAGAGACGCTGGTGGAGTACGGGTTCCGTCTGCCGTCGGCACTGGATAATCGTCCGATGAAGTTTGAAGAGTTTGAGGCGCTGGCGCCACAGACTATTTACGTGTCGGCCACGCCGGGCAACTACGAGCTGGAGAAATCGGGCGATGAGGTGATTGATCAGGTGGTTCGTCCGACCGGGCTGCTGGATCCGATTATCGAAGTGCGTCCGGTGGCGACCCAGGTGGACGATCTGCTCTCTGAGATCCGCAAGCGTGCCGCCATCAACGAGCGTGTGCTGGTGACCACGCTCACCAAGCGTATGGCGGAAGACCTGACGGAGTACCTGGAAGAGCACGGCGAGAAGGTGCGTTATCTGCACTCGGATATCGATACCGTGGAGCGTATGGAGATCATCCGCGATCTGCGTCTGGGTGAGTTTGACGTGCTGGTAGGGATCAACCTGTTGCGAGAGGGGCTGGATATGCCGGAAGTCTCGCTGGTGGCGATTCTGGACGCGGATAAAGAGGGCTTCCTGCGTTCCGAGCGCTCGCTGATCCAGACCATTGGCCGCGCCGCGCGTAACGTCAATGGCAAAGCGATTCTCTACGGCGACAAAATTACCCCGTCGATGGCGAAAGCGATTGGCGAAACGGAACGCCGCCGTGAGAAACAGCAGCGCTATAACGAAGAGCACGGCATTACTCCGCAGGGGCTGAACAAGAAAGTGGTGGATATTCTGGCGCTCGGTCAGAACATTGCGAAGACCAAAGCGAAAGGCCGCGGCAAGGCGCGTTCCGTGGTGGAAGAAGATACCGTCGTACTGACGCCGAAAGCGCTGCAGCAGAAGATCCACGAGCTGGAGGCGCAGATGATGCAGCACGCCCAGAACCTGGAGTTCGAAGAGGCGGCACAGATCCGCGATCAGCTTCATCAGCTGCGGGATTTGTTTATTGCGGCATCGTGAGTTGGTGATGTGTTTTCTCCCTCTCCCTGTGGGAGAGTGCCGGGGTGAGGGCAACAGGCCGCATAAAACGAACCTAACCCAGCGCCTGAATCGCCTTCTCCAGCGCTTCGCGCAGCAGATGGCGGTCGTGGCGGTATTTAATATCGCTGGCCTCCAGCGGCACCTGAATCACCACCCGCTCGCCGATACCGGAGACATCCACCTTAGGCCCAACCACCACGCCGTCGATGATTTTCTTGCCGACGTACTGCTCCATCAGGCTCAGTTTGTCTGCCAGCGACAGGCTTGCCGCCGCCGGGCTCAGCTCACGCCCCAGATTACCGATGTAAACCATCGGAGCAGGGGTGCGACGCAGCGCCTGCGCCAGCTCTTTGACCAGCAGGATCGGCATCAGGCTGGTATAAAAACTGCCCGGGCCAATCAGGATTAAATCCGCTTCGCCAATCGCTTCGACGGCTTCACGCGTCGCCGGTACGCTCGGGTAGGTCATCAGCTCTTTGGGCGGCAGCAGAAGCTGGTCGATATTCACTTCGCCGTACACTTCGTGATCGTCAGCATCAATGGCCATTAAATCCACCGGCTGTTCTGACATCGGGATCAGGAACGCATCCACCTTCAGCAGATTTCGTATCAAATTGATGGCTTCAAGCGGGCGCACGCTCAGGTGATCCAGCGCCTTAAGCATTAAATTTCCAAGGTTATGCCCGGAAAGTTCCCCGTTGCCGCCAAAACGGTACTCAAACATCGCTGATGCGACGCTCGGTTCGGTAATCAGCTGGTTGAGACAGTTGCGCATATCCCCCCAGGCGATGCCGCCTTCGGCACGTCTGATCCGCCCGGTTGAGCCGCCATTATCGGTGGTTGTCACTATCCCTGTCAGCCTTGAGCCCAGTGACGACAAAGAGGACATCACCCGGCCCAGACCGTGGCCTCCGCCAAGAGCGACCACTCGGTCAAGATCCGCAAAAGTGCGATTGCGCATACCAATTCCTTATCACGTTTGATCTGCGTAACACTACCTGAACTACCCCTAAAAGACGATGCCTCATACGAAGCAAAATGACGTATATCAATGCGAAAAGAGGGTTTTTAGGTATTCTGTAGCGAAAATGCACGATTGAGTCGCTATATACATAATTATATAGCGAAAGGTGATGATGGCGAAGTGAGAATTTCCGCGCTACTATCGCCATAACCACGTTTTCGAATTTGAAAACATACACTCTAGCCTTTGTGCCTGTGTCGAAAGATATGGCGCTCTGGCCGTGGCGGATCTGCCACCAGGGTACAGAAAGAAATGACTGTGCCTCCCGTATCTGGAAAGGTGTACATGGCTTCACAACTGACTGATGCTTTCGCGCGTAAGTTTTATTACTTACGTCTGTCGATTACCGATGTGTGCAACTTCCGTTGCACCTACTGCCTGCCCGACGGTTACAAACCGGGCAGCGTCACCAATAACGGCTTTCTCTCCGTGGATGAGGTGCGCCGCGTTACGCGCGCGTTCTCCGGGCTTGGCACCGAAAAGGTCAGGCTGACCGGAGGCGAACCTTCTCTGCGCCGTGATTTCCCCGACATCATTGCCGCCGTGCGTGAAAACGAACATATCCGCCAGATTGCGGTGACCACCAACGGTTACCGGATGGCGCGTGATGTGGCGACCTGGCGCGACGCGGGCTTAACCGCCATCAACGTCAGCGTGGACAGCCTCGATGCCCGCCAGTTTCACGCCATTACCGGCCAGGACAAGTTCCGCCAGGTGATGGACGGCATCGACGCGGCATTTGCGGCCGGGTTCGAGAAAGTCAAAGTCAATACGGTGCTGATGCGTGATGTGAACCATCATCAGCTCGATACCTTCCTGGCGTGGATCAAATCCCGTCCCATCCAGCTGCGTTTTATCGAGCTGATGGAAACCGGTGAGAGCAGTGACCTGTTCCGCCGCCATCACATTTCCGGCATGGTGTTGCGCGACGAGCTGCTCAAACGCGGCTGGATCCACCAGATCCGCCAGCGCAGCGACGGCCCGGCGCAGGTCTTCTGCCACCCGGATTACGAGGGTGAGATTGGCCTTATCATGCCCTATGAGAAAGACTTCTGCGCCAGCTGTAACCGTCTGCGCGTCTCCTCCGTGGGCAAGCTCCATCTCTGCCTGTTCGGCGACGGCGGCGTAGATCTGCGCGATCTGCTGGAAGACGATGCTCAACAGGCCGCGCTTGAAGCGCGCATTTCTGAAGCGCTGACGCACAAAAAACAGACCCACTTCCTGCATCAGGGCAACACCGGCATTACTCAGAACCTGTCTTATATTGGCGGGTGATCAGGCTTAAGAAGGAATCAGAAGATGAGTCAGGTAAGCGCAGAATTTATCCCGACACGCATTGCTATTCTTACCGTTTCCAACCGCCGTGGCGAAGAGGATGATACGTCCGGCCACTGGCTGCGCGAGGCGGCCCATGATGCGGGGCATCACATCGTCGATAAAGCGATTGTGAAAGAGAACCGCTACGCCATTCGCGCGCAGGTTTCGCAGTGGATTGCCAGCGATGAAGTGCAGGTGGTATTGATCACCGGCGGCACCGGTTTTACCGCAGGCGATCAGGCGCCTGAAGCGCTGATCCCGCTGTTTGACCGCGAAGTGGAAGGCTTCGGCGAAGTGTTCCGCATGCTCTCCTTTGAGGAGATTGGTACTTCCACGCTGCAGTCGCGCGCCGTCGCCGGGGTGGCCAACAACACCCTGATTTTCGCCATGCCGGGCTCGACCAAAGCCTGCCGTACCGCATGGGAAAACATCATCGCCCCGCAGCTGGATGCCCGTACCCGTCCGTGTAATTTCCATCCCCATTTAAAGAAATAAGCTATGTCACAACTGACCCACATTAACGCCGCCGGCGAAGCGCATATGGTGGATGTCTCCGCCAAAGCGGAAACGGTGCGCGAGGCGCGCGCGGAAGCGTTCGTTACCATGCAGCCGGAAACGCTGGCGATGATTATCGACGGCAGCCACCACAAGGGTGACGTCTTTGCCACCGCCCGCATCGCCGGTATTCAGGCCGCCAAGCGCACCTGGGACCTCATTCCCCTTTGCCATCCGCTGATGCTTAGCAAGGTGGAAGTGAACCTGCAGGCGCAGCCGGAGCATAATCGGGTGCGCATTGAGTCCCTGTGCCGCTTAACCGGGAAGACCGGCGTTGAGATGGAAGCCCTGACGGCAGCCTCCGTTGCCGCGCTGACCATCTACGACATGTGTAAAGCGGTGCAGAAAGATATGGTGATTGGCCCGGTTCGCCTGCTGGCAAAAAGCGGCGGCAAATCCGGTGATTTCAAGGTGGACAGCCATGATTAAGGTGCTCTTTTTTGCCCAGGTGCGCGAGCTGGTGAATACCGACAGCCTGACGCTGGAGGGCTCTTTTGAAAACGTCGCCGCCCTGCGTGCGCATCTGGCCGCACAGGGCGAACGCTGGGCGCTGGCGCTGGACGAAAGTAAGCTGCTGGCCGCCGTGAACCAGACGCTGGTTGAGTTCAGCCATCCACTAACCGCAGGGGATGAAGTGGCCTTCTTTCCGCCGGTCACAGGGGGGTAAGATGGCTGAGACCCGAATTCTGGTGAGCCCGGCGCGTTTTAACGTGGGGACAGAATATGACTGGCTGGCCGAGCGTGACGAAGACGGCGCGGTCGTGACGTTCACCGGCAAGGTGCGCAACCACAACCTCGGTGACAGCGTGAAGGCACTGACGCTGGAGCACTACCCGGGCATGACGGAGAAATCGCTGGCGGCCATTGTGGAAGAAGCGCGAGGCCGCTGGCCGCTCGGGCGCGTCACGGTGATCCACCGCATCGGCGAGATGTGGCCAGGCGAAGAGATTGTCTTCGTGGGCGTGACCAGCGCGCACCGCGGTAGCGCGTTTGCGGCAGGGGAGTTCATGATGGATTACCTCAAAACTAAAGCGCCGTTCTGGAAGCGGGAAGCGACGCCGGAAGGGGAGCGCTGGGTGGAATCCCGCGATAGCGATAAACAAGCCGCCAGCCGTTGGTAGTCGGTTGACGTGGATGTGTTAATCTTAACGTGTGTGTCTACTTAATCTTAATCAGGAGTGAATCATGGACCGATTTCCGCGTTCCGATTCAATAGTACAGCAGACCCGTAGCGGCCTGCAGACGTATATGGCTCAGGTGTACGGCTGGATGACAGTTGGCCTGCTGCTTACCGCGTTTATCGCGTGGTATGCGGCGAACACGCCTGAACTGATGATGTTTATCTTCTCCAGCAAAATCACCTTCTTTGGGCTGATTATCGCGCAGCTGGCGCTGGTGTTTGTCCTCTCCGGGCTGGTGCAAAAGCTCAGTGCGGGGATGGCGACCACGCTGTTTATGCTCTATTCGGCGCTAACGGGGCTGACGCTTTCCAGTATTTTCATCGTCTACACCTATTCCTCCATTGCCAGCACGTTTGTGGTGACCGGCGGGATGTTCGGCGCGATGAGCCTTTACGGCTACACCACCAAACGTGACCTGAGCGGTTTCGGCAGCATGCTGTTTATGGGGCTGATCGGGATTGTGCTGGCGTCGCTGGTGAACCTGTGGCTGAAGAGTGAAGCGCTGATGTGGGCCGTGACCTACATTGGTGTGGTGGTCTTCGTTGGGCTGACGGCGTATGACACCCAGAAGTTGAAAAACATCGGCGAGCAGATCGACGTGCGCGACAGTTCAAACCTGCGCAAATACTCGATTCTGGGCGCGCTGACGCTCTATCTGGACTTCATCAACCTGTTCCTGATGTTGCTGCGTATTTTCGGCAACCGTCGTTAAGGTTGTTTTGCCGGGTGGCGGCTTCGCCTTACCCGGCCTACGAAACGCGAACCGTAGGTCGGGTAAGGCGAAGCCGCCACCCGACTTATTTACTTCGCTAACATCCTCTCATTCTTCGCCCGTAGTTTCTTCGCCCGACTCTCCAGCACCAGATAACAGACCGTGGCCAGCGCCAGCGGCAGGAAGTAATAGAGCATGCGGTAGGCGAGCAGGGCGGCAATAATCGCTCCCTGAGAAACATGCTCTCCGGCCAGAAGCGCAATGAACACCGCCTCCAGCACCCCAATCCCCGCCGGGATATGCACAATAACCCCGGCGATACTGCTCACCAGCAGCACGCCCAACACGAAGAAGTAATTCACGTCCTCGCCAATCAACAGCCAGATAATTGCTCCCATCGCCATCCAGTTAGCGCTGGATACCGCCATCTGCAGCATGGCAAACTTCCACGACGGCAATACCAGTTTCTGCCCTCTGAGGGTCATATGACGGCGTTTAGCAAACGCGCAGGCCCACAGATAAAAAGCGATAATCAGCAGCAGCACGATGCCGAGAATACGCAGCGTGGCTTCATCGATGTACCAGTGCGCGGGCAGCTGGACCACGCCGATGGTGAAAATCACCCCGCCGAGCAGAATATAGCCCAGCCAGTTAGTGGTGATGCTCAGGGAAAAAATGCGGGTTATAGTCCCGCCCGGCAGCCCGAGACGCGAGTAGAGGCGATAGCGCATGCCAATCCCCCCGACCCAGGTACTCAGCGTCAGGTTGAAGGCGTAGCAAATAAACGACACCAGCATCACCTGGCGTTTAGCCAGCTTGTGGCCGCAGTATGCCCGGCCCAGCAGGTCGTAGCAGCCGTACATCAGGTAGCTCACGATCACCAGCCCTGTCGCGCCCAGCAGCACCATCCGGTTGTAGTTGCGGATAACTTTCCACACCTCCTCCCAGTCAACTTTTTGGGCGTAAACCACCAGCAGCACGGCGACCGCAATAAAGAACAGCCAGGTGAGAATTTTTTTCGCCAGCCGCCAGCGCGGATGTGATTTCGACATCAGGGTTTGCCTCCATCTTCCGCTTCAACGCGGTCCTGGGTTTCCATTTCGGGTTGTACCGGCGGGTCCACCTGCGCCAGCTTCGGCGTATGCGCTGGCAGCCAGCCGACCATCGCCGGGAAATGGCGAAGGAAGTGGAACACCACTACGCTGATGCCCAGGTTCCACCAGGTGCGTTTCGGCACCATAGACTCATCCACGCGCACGCAGTCGTTAACAATCAGGGCCTGCAAATTATCCCGCAGGGTCTGATTAAACTGGCGATCGTGGATGATCAGGTTAGCTTCGAGATTCAGCGATAAGCTCAGCGGATCCAGGTTGCTGGAGCCGACGGTGGCCCAGTGATCGTCCATCAGCGCGACTTTGCCATGTAGCGGCCGACGGCGATATTCGTAGATCTGAACGCCGCCTTTGACCAGATAGTTATACAGCAGCCGCGCGCCAACTTTGACTATCGGCATATCCGGCTCGCCCTGCACAATCAGCTTCACCCGTACGCCGCGCCGGGCCGCATTACGCATGGCATGCAGCAGGCGATAGCCTGGGAAAAAGTAGGCGTTAGCAATGATCACTTCGCGCTTCGCGTTGGCGAGCATCTTCAGGTAATGGCGTTCAATATCGTCCCGGTGCTCGCCGTTATCGCGCCAGACGAAAAGGGCCTGCGCTTCGCCGGGCTTGCGGTTCTCCTCCGGGCGATGGCGGCGTTTCCACCAGCGGCGAACGGCCTCTTTCCCCGGCAGGTTCTCCAGTTCGAATAATACGATGTCCTGTACTACCGGGCCCTCAATGCGAATGGCGTAATCCTGTTTTGCTTCCGGGCCGTAGTCGGACATATGTTCAGCGGAGTAGTTAATGCCGCCGACAAACGCCACCGTCTCATCCACCACCACAATTTTGCGGTGCATCCGCCGGAAAAGGTTGGTACGCATGCCAAACAGGCGCGGGCCGGGATCGTAGTAGCGGAACACCACGCCCGCAGCGGTCAGTTCATTCACGAACCCGTCGCTGAGGTCCGGTGAGCCATAGCCGTCCAGCAGCGCTTCAATTTTGACGCCGCGCCGGGCGGCACGCAGCAGTACGCTGTGTAACTGTTTGCCCACGTCGTCCTCGAACCAGATAAAGGTTTCGAGGATCACTCTCTGCTTAGCGTTATCAATCGCCTTAAAGACGGCCGGGTAATACTCGTCGCCGTTGACCAGCAGCGAGATCCGGTTGCCTTCCTGCCAGGAACATTTCATAAGTGGATCTCCGCGCTGAGCGGGGCATGGTCGGACAGATGTCGCCAGTTAAGTAAGGCCAGCGCCGTCGGGCTGCTGGCATGGGCATTTTTCACGTAGATACGGTCCAGGCGCAGCAGGGGAAAGCGCACCGGGAACGTCCGTGCCGGGCGACCATGGGCCCGGGTAAAAATCTCCTCCAGCCCTGCATTGACCTTCAGAGGATGGTTCGCGCGCTGCCGCCAGTCGTTAAAATCACCGGCCACGACCACGGGTTCACCGTCGGGAAGCGCATTGGTCCAGTCAGCCAGCATCTCTAGCTGCGCCTGACGGTGGGCTTCGCGCAGGCCAAGATGCACGCAACCGACATGAACGGGCACCGTGAGTGCCGGTGGCGCGATGCGGCAGTAAAGCAGCCCGCGCTTTTCGCTCTCACCTACGGAAACGTCCCGGTTCTCATAATGTTCGATAGGAAAACGTGACAGCACCGCGTTCCCGTGATGGCCTTCCGGATAGACCGCGTTGCGCCCGTAGGCGTAATCACTCCACATCGTGTCGGCCAGAAATTCATAGTGCGGCGTATCGGGCCAGTTCTCGAAATGCATGGGATGCACCTCGTGCGCGCCCATCACCTCCTGCAGGCAGACAATGTCCGCGCTGACGGTGCGAACCGCGTCGCGCAGCTCCGGTAAAATGAAGCGGCGATTAAATGCTGTGAAGCCTTTATGAATGTTTATCGTCAGCACTTTAAGCGAGAAATGCTGCATTTTTTGAGTCATAAGCCCCTTCCTGAGTGACTATCCCAATGAAAATAAAGTGTAGTCGGCGTCACAAAAAGATGCGGCGTTACGGAATTTTCCGTAAAGTGCGGTAGTCTGATTAAGCAGATAAAAATCCTTCAGGAGAGAAGCCATGAAGTGGCAACAACGTGTTCGTGTCGCAACGGGGTTAAGTTGCTGGCAGATAATGTTGCATTTACTGGTCGTGGCCGTACTGGTGATGGGCTGGATGAGCGGCACGCTGGTGCGTGTTGGCCTGGGGCTATGCGTCCTCTATGGCGTCACCGTGCTGTCGATGCTGTTCTTACAGCGCCACCATGAAGCGCGCTGGCGCGAGGTGGGTGATGTGCTCGAAGAGCTCACCACCACCTGGTACTTTGGTGCCGCGATGATTGTGCTTTGGCTGCTGTCACGCGTGCTGCAAAACAACCTGCTGCTGGCCCTGGCGGGTCTCGCAATCCTTGCAGGGCCTGCGGTGGTCTCATTGCTCACCAAAGAGAAAAAGCTACGCAATGTTGCGTCTAAACATCGCGTACGCCACTGACCCCGTCGTGGCCGCTATGACCAGTAGCGGCCACAAACTCCCCCAGACAATATCCAGACTCGCATCCTTCAGATAGATCTGCTTGGTAATGTCCGTGAAGTGGCGTATCGGGTTTATCCATGTGATGTCCTGCAGCCACACCGGCATGTTCTCGACAGGGGAAACGTACCCGGAGAGCAAAATCGCTGGCATCATAAAGACAAACACGCCGATAAACGCCTGCTGCTGCGTCGAGCACAGCGCCGAAATTAACAGCCCAAACCCCACCAGCGACAGCCCGTAAATCACCATCGTGAAGTAAAACAGCGCCAGCGAACCGGCAAACGGGATTTGATAGGCCCAAATTCCCACGCCCAGCACGATAGTGGCCTGAAATGTCGCGACAATCAGCGCCGGCACCGCTTTGCCAACAAAGATTTGCCAGGTCGCGAGCGGGGAAACCAGCAGCTGATCCAGCGTACCTTGCTCCCGCTCGCGGGCGACGGACAGGGAGGTGACGATCATCACCCCGATGGTGGTGATCATGGCGATCAGCGACGGCACCACAAACCATTTGTAGTCCAGATTCGGGTTGTACCAGTTACGCACCACCAGCTCGCTGTTGTTGGGCTTCGGTTTGCCGTCCATCAGCTCCTGCTGATAATTCTTCACCACCTGCTGCAGATAGTTGGCCGCAATCTGGGCGCTGTTAGAGTTGCGCCCGTCGAGGATAAGCTGCATCGGCGCGGTCTGGAAGGTATCCAGGTTACGGGAAAAATCTGCCGGGAAGCGCACCAGCAGCAGGGCTTTTTGCGTATCGATGGTCGGCTGGATTTCCTGCGGGCTTTTCAGCAGCAGGATATGGGTAAACGCTTTTGCACGGGCAAAGCGCTGCGTCAGCTCGACGGAATGTTTACCGTTGTCTTCGTTGTAAATGGCGATGGTGGCGTTGGTCACCTCAAGCGTCGCGGCAAAGGGGAACAGCAAAACCTGGATCAGCACCGGCAAAACCAGAATGGCGCGGGTTTGCGGTTCGCGCAGCAGGGATTGCAGCTCTTTTCGTATTAACGTCCATAGTCGGTGAAACATGTTCGCTCCTTAATCCAGACGCCGTTTGGTTTTCAACCACGTCAATCCGATAAACATCACCGCTGACGCCATTAAAAACAGCGTGTTGATAATCAGCACCACCGGAATATTCCCCGCCAGGAACAGGCTTTGCAGCGTGCTCACGAAATAACGCGCCGGAATGATGTAGGTCACGGCGCGGATCACCGCTGGCATACTGTCTATCTGGAAAATAAACCCGGACAGCATGATCGACGGTAAAAAGGCGGCGTTGAGCGCCACCTGCGCGGCGTTAAACTGGTTGCGGGTGATGGTGGAGATGAGCAGCCCCATCCCCAGCGTGCTAAGTAAAAACAGGCTGGTGATAAAGAACAGCACCACCAGCGAGCCGCGGTACGGCACGCCGAGGATAAAGACGGCGACAAGCATGCAGAGCAGCATCGCCAGCATCCCGAGGAAGTAGTAGGGGATGAGCTTGCACAGCAGCAGCTCGACGCGCGTCACTTCTGTGGAGAGCAGCGCCTCCATGGTGCCACGCTCCCACTCGCGGGCGATCACCAGCGAGGTCAGGATCGCGCCAATCACCGTCATGATAATCGTCACCGCGCCCGGAATGATAAAGTGCTGGCTGATGGCGGCAGGGTTAAACCAGTAGCGTGTTTGCACGTCGATGAGCGGTTCAAACGTCTCCCCCCGGTCTTCGGCGCGCTGCATCTGCCATAGCTGCCAGATCCCCTCCACGTAGCCCTGAACGAAGTTCGCAGTGTTCGGTTCGCTGCCGTCGGTAATCACCTGGATCGGCGCGTCGGCATTCGCCCGCGCCATATTGGCGGCGAAATCCACCGGGATGACCACCAGCCCGCGAATTTTCCCGGCCTGCATCTTCTGGATCAGCGCCTGCCGGTTATCGCTGATGGTGGCGTCAATGTACGGCGAGCCGGTCATGGCGTGGGTGAAGTCCAGCGCCTCTTCGCTCTGCTGTTCCAGCAAAATGCCGACCCGCAGCTTGCTGGAGTCGAGGTTGATGCCGTAGCCAAAGATAAACAGCAGCAGCAGGGGGATCACCACCGCAATCAGCCAGCTACTCGGGTCACGCACGATCTGCCGCGTCTCTTTTATGCATAACGCGCGCACCCGGCGCCAGGAAAGGGCGTTACTGCGCATGGGCATTCTCCTTATCCCAGTCGTGGATGAGGGTGATAAACGCCTGCTCCATGGTCGGGTCTGGCACGGCATCGTCGGCGGCCTGGTTTTTCAGGTCGTCCGGGGTGCCGTGGGCAATCAGCTTGCCGCGATAGACCAGCCCGATGCGGTCGCAGTATTCCGCCTCATCCATAAAGTGGGTGGTCACCATCACCGTCACCCCTTTCTCCACCATGCTGTTGATATGCAGCCAGAACTCGCGGCGGGTGAGGGGATCCACCCCGGAGGTCGGCTCATCGAGGAAAAGAATATCGGGCTCGTGCATCAGCGAGCAGGCCAGCGCGAGGCGTTGCTTAAAGCCGAGGGGCAGTTCGTCGGTGGCGTGGGAGGCAATATTCGTTAACCCGAAGGCATCGCTCATGCGGCGGATTTTCTCGTTCTGCGCGCGCCCGCGCAGGCCGTACACGCCGGAGAAAAAGCGCAGATTCTGCTCGACGGTCAGGTTGCCATACAACGAGAATTTCTGTGCCATATAGCCCAGATGCTGGCGCGCCTTGCCGGAGCTGACTTTGAGATCCATATCCAGCACCAGCGCCTTGCCGGACGTCGGCACCAGCAGGCCACACATCATTTTAAAGGTGGTGGATTTCCCCGCGCCGTTCGGCCCGAGCAGGCCAAAAATCTCGCCGCGTTTTACCGCAAAGTTGACGTTATCGGTGGCGGCGAAATCGCCGAACTTTTTGGTCAGGGATTTGGCTTCAATCACCGTCTCGCCCGGCGTACCTTCAACCGTGTGGAGGATCGCGCCGAGAGGCGATTCCGATGTCCCCGCGCCGCCCAGCAGGTCGATGAACGCATCTTCAAAGCGCGGCGCCGTCTCTGCCATTTCAATTTCAGGCATGCCAGGCGCGCGGCGAATATCCTCGACGGTGGCCTCCTTTTTGAGGATTACGCGCACGGACCGACCCTGAATCATCCCGTCGCTCACCTGCGGCAGTTTCAGCACTCTCTGCAGCAGCCTGCGGTTGGACTCCTGCGGGCAGTGGAGGAGGAAACTGCGTCCGGCCACGCTCTGCGTCAACGTCGTTGGCTCGCCCTGATAAAGCAGCTCGCCTTCGTTCATCAGCAGCACGTCCCGGCACTGTTCCGCTTCGTCGAGGTAGGAGGTGCTCCAGAGGATCAGCATCCCGTCGCCTGCCAGCTCGTGCACCATCTGCCACAGCTCACGGCGGGAGATGGGGTCCACGCCGACGCCGGGCTCGTCCAGCAGCAGGACCTTTGGTTCGCCGACGAGCGTACAGGCCAGCCCCAGCTTTTGCTTCATCCCGCCGGAGAGCTTGCCCGCCAGCCGGTCGGTGAACGGGCCGAGGGAGGTGAACTCAAGCAGGCGGGCGAAGGTTTTCTGCCGGGTTTCGCCGGTCACGCTGCGCAGGTCGGCATACAGGTTCAGGTTTTCCATCACCGTCAGATCTTCATACAGACCAAACTTCTGCGGCATATAGCCGAGCATGGCGTGGAGCGCGCCGTCGTCTTTGATAGGGTCAAGGCCAAGCACGCTGGCTGCGCCTTCATCCGGCTTTAGCAAACCGGCCAGCATCCGCATCAGCGTGGTTTTGCCTGCGCCGTCCGGGCCGACCAGGCCGGTCACATAGCCTTTCTGAATGGTGCAGTTCAGCGGGGCGACCGCCGGTTTGTCCATCCCTGCGAAGCGTTTGACCAGATTGTTGAGCTGGATAACCGCGTCATTCATGTCGTTCCCCGTTGTTCACTTTTACGGTAACAGGCATGCCCTGACGCAGCGCGTCGTCCGCATCGGTGACGATGATGCGCAGACGGTACACCAGGTCGGTACGCAGGTCCGGCGTTTCAACGGTTTTCGGGGTGAATTCGGCGGTGGGGGAGACAAAGCCGACTTTGCCGTGATACGGCTTATCCGGACGACCATCGGTATAGAGCAGCAGCTCGCGGCCCGGCTGCATCTGGCCGAGATTTGGCTCGTCAATGTAGGCGCGCACCCAGACCGGGCGGGTCAGGGAGAGCGTTAATACGGTGCTGCCCGCGCTGAGCATGCTGCCCGGCTCCACGGCACGGGTCATCAGCGTACCGTCAGACGGGGCGATGAGGGTTGTATCATGCAGATCCAGCTCTGCCTGGGCCAGCTGCGCCTGCGCCTGTTCAAGGCTGGCTTTGGCCTGGGCAATGTCCTGCGGGCGGTTACCGGTGGTGTACTGGCTTAATTTATCCTGCGCGGATTTCAGCGTCGCCTGCGCCTGGTCGCGGGATGAACGCGCATTCTCCAGATCGTTGGCTGAAATGGTGCGGCTTTTCCACAGCCCCTGCTGACGGTTATAGAAATTCTGCGCGTAGTCGTAGGCAGCTTTCGCCTGCTTAACGGCAGCGGCGGCCTGGGCGATCTCTTCGTCACGATAACCCGCCAGCATCAGGTCATATTGCGCCTGGGCAACGGAAACGCCCGCTTTGGCCTGCATCAGGGCGTTCTCGTAGGGGGCTTTATCCAGCATGCCCAGCGTTTGCCCGCGTTTAATGGCATCACCTTCGTCAACGCTCAGCGAGGCGAGACGGCCACCCACGCGGAAGCTCATATTCACGGTACGAATATCCACATTACCATACAGCGTCAGGCCCCGGTCCTGATGGCTCTGATACCACAGCCAGCCACCGACGCCCGCGGCAAGCAAAACAACAACCACCAGAATGATGGCGACAGGTTTTTTCATGACTTCAGGCTCCTTTGCGTTAAGCCTTGCAGGATCAGATCGAGATGACAGGTGATGACCTGGCTAATCTGCGCGGCTTTATCCTCATCGAATTGTGTCCAGCCGGTGCGTAACAGGATGGTTTCCCGCCCCAGACGAAAGGCAAGGATTTCACCCAGCAGGGCATGGGTATGCAAAATGGTCACGGTATCGCTGGCATCCCGCCCGGTATAGGCGGCGATCAGGTGGGTCAGGTGGGTATGCATCGGAGCAATGACCTGATCGTGTACCAGCTGATAGGCAGTTGTAGGGGAGAGCTGCTCGCGGGAGATAAACTTACTCAGGTTGAGCGTATCGTCGTGCGTCAGCAGGCGGATCATATTATGGCAGGCATTCAGGATAAGCCGCCGGATAGCGTCACGATCCGGCGTCGGCTGGCTCAACAGCTCGCTGGCTTCTTCAACGTGCGGACGAAAATGTGTGCCGATAAAATCGGCAATCCACTGGGCGCAGGCGAGGTACAAATCCTCTTTTGAGCCAAAATAGTAGGTGATCGCCGCAATGTTTTGCCCGGCCTGGGCGGCGATATCTCGCGTGGTCGCGTGCAGGCCATACTCGCCAAACTGCGCCAGCGCGGCAGCAATCAGCTGGCTTTTGGCCTGTTCACCTTTGGTTGTCGTTGGGGTCGTATTCATGGCGGCATTAAAAATTAATCAATCGATTGATTAAAAATAGCCCCGAATTGCTTCACCGTCGAGCGTTCGTGCTGGGATATTTTATGCGCCACGTCACAAAAGCTGCTACACTCCGCACCTTCACGACATTGTGGTTTTTGTCCTTCCCCTTTTCGTTATATCTCCCTGAAAACTACACCTGTGATGGTCGGGGCGGTTCGGAGTTTTTATGTCTTTTGATTCCCTTGGCCTGAACCCGGAAATTCTGCGTGCCATCGCAGAGCAGGGCTACGTTGAGCCAACCCCCATCCAGCAGCAGGCGATCCCCGCCGTTCTTCAGGGGCGTGACCTGATGGCCAGCGCCCAGACCGGCACCGGTAAAACCGCGGGCTTTACGCTGCCGCTGTTAGAGCTGCTGGTAAAAAACCAGCCGCACGCCAAAGGCCGTCGTCCGGTTCGTGCGCTGATCCTGACCCCAACCCGTGAGCTGGCGGCGCAGATTGGTGAGAACGTGCGTGACTACAGCCGCTATCTCAACATTCGCTCGCTGGTCGTTTTCGGTGGCGTCAGCATTAACCCGCAGATGATGAAGCTGCGCGGCGGCGTGGACGTGCTGGTGGCAACGCCGGGCCGTCTGCTGGATCTCGAACACCAGAACGCGGTGAAGCTCGATCAGATTGAAATTCTGGTGCTGGATGAAGCTGACCGCATGCTGGATATGGGCTTTATCCACGACATCCGTCGCGTGCTGGCCAAGCTGCCTGCGCGTCGTCAGAACCTGCTGTTCTCTGCCACCTTCTCCGACGAGATCAAGGCGCTGGCAGAAAAGCTGCTGCATAATCCGCTGGAAGTGGAAGTGGCGCGTCGCAACACCGCCTCTGAGCAGGTGACGCAGCACGTTCACTTTGTCGATAAAAAGCGTAAGCGGGAGCTGCTCTCCCAGATGATCGGCCAGGGTAACTGGCAGCAGGTGCTGGTCTTTACCCGCACCAAGCACGGTGCGAACCACCTGGCGGAACAGCTCAATAAAGACGGTATCCGCAGTGCCGCCATCCACGGTAACAAGAGCCAGGGTGCGCGTACCCGTGCGCTGGCGGACTTCAAATCTGGCGACATCCGCGTGCTGGTGGCAACCGACATCGCCGCGCGTGGTCTGGACATTGAAGAGCTGCCGCACGTAGTAAACTACGAGCTGCCAAACGTCCCGGAAGATTACGTTCACCGTATCGGTCGTACCGGCCGCGCGGCGGCAACCGGTGAAGCGCTCTCTCTGGTCTGCGTCGATGAACACAAGCTGCTGCGCGACATCGAACGTCTGTTGAAGAAAGAGATCCCACGCATCGAAACCCCGGGCTACGAGGTGGATCCGTCCATCAAGGCGGAGCCGATTCAGAACGGTCGCCAGGGCGGCGGTCGTGGTCAGGGCGGCGGTGGTCGCGGTCAGCAGCCGCGTCGTGCTGAAGGCGGCGCGCCGAAATCATCCGGCAAACCCCCGCGTCGCAACAACGACAGCAAACCGGCCGGCGAAAGTCCGTGGCGCAGCGGTGAAGGGAAACCGGCAGGGGAAGGGCAGCGTCGACGCCGCCCGCGTAAACCTGCTAACCCGCAGTAATCTGGAAGCCCGGTCGTAAAGCCGGGCTTTTCTTTTTGCGGCAGCGAAGAGAAAGTGCCACAATAGTGGCTGTTTATACAGTATTTCAGGTTTTTCGATGGCTTTAACCGCGGCGCTGAAAGCGCAAATTGGCGCATGGTACAAGGCGCTACAACAGCAGATCCCCGACTTTATCCCCCGAGCGCCGCAGCGGCAGATGATTGCTGACGTGGCAAAAACGCTTGCCGGGGACGACGGGCGACATCTGGCGATTGAAGCGCCGACCGGCGTCGGGAAAACCCTGTCATATCTCATTCCCGGTATTGCCATCGCGCGGGAAGAGGACAAAACGCTGGTGGTCAGCACCGCCAACGTGGCCCTGCAGGATCAGATTTTCAGCAAAGATTTGCCGCTGCTGCGCAAAATCATCCCCGACCTGCGCTTTACCGCCGCCTTTGGGCGCGGGCGCTACGTGTGCCCACGTAACCTGGCGGCGCTCGCCAGCAGCGAGCCGAATCAACAGGATCTGCTCGCGTTTCTTGATGACGAGCTGACGCCGAACAATAAGGCCGAGCAGGAGCAGTGTGCAAAACTCAAAGCCGAACTCGACGGCTATAAGTGGGACGGCCTGCGGGATCACACCAGCCAGGCCATCAGCGACGACTTATGGCGCAGGCTCAGCACCGACAAAGCCAGCTGTCTGAACCGCAACTGCCACTACTACCGCGAGTGCCCGTTCTTTGTCGCCCGGCGCGAAATTCAGGAGGCGGAGGTGGTTGTCGCCAACCACGCGCTGGTGATGGCCGCGCTGGAGAGTGAGGCGGTGCTACCGGAGCCCAAAAATCTGCTGCTGGTGCTCGACGAAGGCCACCATCTGCCCGACGTGGCTCGGGACGCGCTGGAGATGAGCGCCGAGATCACCGCGCCCTGGTTCCGCCTGCAGCTGGATCTGTTCTGCAAGCTGGTGGCAACCTGCATGGAGCAGTTCCGCCCGAAAACCACGCCGCCGCTGGCGGTGCCGGAACGGCTAAGCGAGCATTGTGAAGAGGTTTACGGCCTGATCTCCTCGCTCAATAACATCCTCAACCTTTATCTTCCCGCAGCCCAGGAGGCGGAACATCGCTTTGCGATGGGCGAACTGCCGGAAGAGGTGATGGAAATTTGTCAGCAGCTGGCAAAGCACCTTGAAAAGCTGCGCGGGCTGGCGGAGATGTTCTTAAACGATCTGAGCGAGAAAACCGGCACGCATGACGTGGTGCGTCTGCACCGTATTCTGCTACAGATGAACCGCGCGCTGGGCATGTTCGAAGCGCAGAGCAAACTCTGGCGGCTGGCCTCAATGGCGCAGGCATCAGGCGCGCCGGTCACCAAATGGGCCACCCGCGACGTGCGGGACGGGCAGGTGCATCTCTTCTTCCACTGCGTGGGCATCCGCGTGGCCGATCAGCTGGAAAAGCTGATCTGGCGCAGCGTGCCGCACGTGGTGGTGACCTCTGCCACGCTGCGTTCTCTGAACAGTTTTTCTCGTTTGCAGGAGATGAGCGGGCTTAAAGAAAAAGCGGGTGACCGCTTTGTGGCGCTGGACTCGCCGTTTAACCACTGCGAGCAGGGCAAGCTGGTCATTCCGTGCATGACGTTTGAGCCGCTGATCGACAACGAAGAACAGCACATTGCGGAAATGGCGGCCTATTTCCGCGAACAGGTCGAGAGTAAAAAATACCCTGGCATGCTGGTGTTATTTGCCAGTGGACGCGCCATGCAGCGTTTTCTGGAACACGTCACCGATCTGCGTTTACTCCTACTGGTGCAGGGTGACCAGCCGCGTTACAGGCTGGTGGAAACCCACCGTAAACGCATTGATAACGGCGAGCGTAGCGTGCTGGTGGGATTGCAGTCTTTCGCGGAAGGTCTTGACCTGAAAGGCGACTACCTGACGCAGGTCCACATTCATAAAATTGCCTTCCCCCCCATCGACAGCCCGGTGGTGATCACCGAGGGCGAATGGCTGAAAAGCCTTAACCGCTATCCGTTTGAGGTGCAGAGTCTGCCTGCGGCATCGTTTAACCTGATTCAGCAGGTGGGGCGTTTGATTCGAAGCCACGGCTGCTGGGGCGAAGTGGTGATCTACGATAAACGTCTGCTGACCAAAAATTATGGACAGCGGCTGCTCAACGCGCTACCGGTCTTCCCGATTGAACAGCCGTCGGTACCGGAGATAAAAAAACGCCCGGCAAAACAGGCTGCCGGGCGTCGAAAAAGCATCCGTGCTAAGGGGCGCGGTCCTACTGGTAAGTGAAGGTCACCTGAACGACGCTGCTGAACGTGCCTGCGGTAACAGGCATAGCGGTGGCGTAATAGCGTGCGGCCAGCGGGAAGGTGGCGGTATGGTCGTTCTGGTCAATCAGCGCGTTAAAGCTGGCCTGCGGTGCGATGAGGATATGGTCCTGGCTGTCCGCCAGCTCCAGCGCCAGCCCCTTCGCGCTGCCCGTGTTGGCAAACTTGGTTGGGTGGGTAGCATCCGCCTGACCGTAAAAGAAGGCGGTCGCCAGGGCGAGGGATTTAGGACAATGTGTCACCTTCAGGCTGAAGGTTTTCCACGCGCCGGTATCCCCCACGTCGTGGAATTCACTGGAAGCCGCCTGGCCTAAATCAACGGTTAAATCCTTGCTGGCGCTGTCCACGAGGCAGGTGTTGGCATAAATGTTACCGACCATTTGCAGCTGAATATCGTCAGCCCGGGCCAGACAGGTGAGCGTGCTGGCCAGCGCGGCCAGCACAAAGAGATGTTTCTTCATTTTCATCACTTATAGGCCAGAGTAATGGTGGCGACGGCGTTCGCCGGGCCAGGGGTGACTTCATCTGCCACCTGCAAATAGTTCAGCTTGACCGGGATATCCATCGTCTGGTTGGCATAGGCCAGGGTTTCAGTTGGGGTGTAGGTATCGAACGTTGCCAGCTCGTTGTCGATCGCCATTTCAATCCCGACCCCCGTTGCCATGCCATCCTCCGGCGTGAGCTTAAGCACCCCCTGATAACCGGGTACGTAGCCGTCGCTGCTGGTGACCTTAAATTCAGGCTGAACGGTGGAGTTACAGTTCACCGTGATGTTGAACTCCCGCGCGGGCATCGCCAGCGTGCCGACCATGTTGAAATCGCTGACCGGGAAATCGCCCATGTTGACGGTCAGGCTTTTTGGCAGCACGGAACAGGTGACGTTTTCAAGGTTTACGTTACCGGCATAGCTAACATTGTTGGGTGAACCGATGCCTTCGTGACCAAAAACGCCAATGCCAAAAACGGTCTGGCTTTGATTTAGCGTACCGGATTCTACCGCGGTATCCGTTTTTACCAGCTCCAGCGTGACGTTAAAATCGAACGTCTGGTTGCCGTCAGTTGAGACATAGCCAATAGGCGTGCCGCGGGAGTCGCAGGTGACCCCGCCCGCACCGCTGATGCGCTGACCTTTGTCATTCATCAGCGCAATACCAACCCCCTTCACGCCGGATTCATAGACCCCGGAAAGGCCGGGAATTTCCGTGCCGTAGCCGTAGTAGCAGGAGACGATCTCCAGACCCTTATCTGCAGCACTATCGCAGTGGCCCGCGACGTGTACCGTCTGTTCGGTGCCGGGGATGGTCGCGCCGACGGGAAGCGTGGTGGAGACGGAAACCGTGGACAGGTTAATGGTCTTTGGCATATCCGGCGACGTACAGGTGGCTTTTGCATGCGGCATAAACAGCGATGCGGTTGCCAGTATGAGTAAGAAAAAGCATTGTTTTACAAGCTGCATAGGTGAACCTGCTCGGTTGATTACTGACACTGCGCGGCAGCGTTAATAATGTCTGTTTTCTCTTTTTCATCCGTGAGCGTGTATTCCGCAACGCAGTGGTCGCTGGCTTCCTGTCCCCATGAGACGGAAAGCTTGCCGCGATCGGGCATTCCGGAAAGATAGGTTTGGCCATCAGTGCCGACGATAAATTCGCTGTCCTTATCCTCGGTGGTGACCGTTGCGCCGAAGGGCAGCGGCTTCCCGTTGTGCGTCAGCGTCATCAGGACGCGATGACCCACGCGGGTATTGAAGCTTGCCCGCACCACCGCACCGCGGGTTGGCGTGACGATCTGCGAAGCGTGCGTCACGTCAGCCTCGTCAGGCAGCGTTTCGGTATCCAGCGAAATCGTGTTGTGGCGATAGGCGGTAACAAACGGCACCACGGTATAGCCGCGGAAGTCAGTTTCCACGCCCGTCTGGTTGGCGATGTGCGTGCCGCTGGCTCCGGGCGCTTTCACCAGCGCAATGGTCTCGCCCAGCGGCTGGCTCAGCGTCAGGCCGTTAGCGTGGGCTATCATGCCCCCCTGCAGACCGACGTTGGTGGTCCGCTGGTATTTGTCCTGGCTGAAACCGCCACTCACTTCCCCGTAGGTGGCTTTATAATCGGCGTTCAGACTGGTAGAGGTACCGTTCTCTGATGAGTCATAGCCTTCCTGCACGTTCCAGTTAAGGTTGTTCTCCTCCAGCGCCGTCCCGTTCAGGCCCAGCGTGTGCGTGGTGCCGTCTTTATTGTTATTCATGTTGTAGGAGGCCCAGGTGTTGCTCATCCAGCGATCCAGCGGTACCGACACGCTCAGCGCGAACAGGTTATCGTTACTGACCGAATCGCCTTCGTCATCACGGCTGTTGGTGTTTTTGTTGAGGCTATAGCTCATGCTGTAGGTGATTCCCTTCCAGCTGTTGTTATAGCTGACGCTCATCGAGGTCATGTCCTGACCCTGGTTCCAGTAGGTCTCTTTGACCAGGCTCAGCGTAAACGATCCCCAGCCTTCGCCGAGGGTTTGATCGATGGTGGCCTCGGTACGCGCGCGGCGCTGCTGCGGTGCTGACCAGTCATCGGCGCGGGTATAGGACTCCATGGTGTCTTCGAGGGTGTAAAACCCTTTACTGTTGTAGCGATAGCCAGCCAGAGCGAAGTTTGTGCCCGTACCCGCGAAATCTTTGCTGTAGCGCAGACGCCAGGATTGCCCCTTGCTGGCCTGCTGTTTTTTGAGCAGCGCTTTGGCGCGCGTCACGTCGACAGAAAACGCGCCAAGATCGCCAAAGTTTTTACCGGTGCCCAGCGCCTGTGACTGATAATGGCTGCTTTGCTGCACGCCACCGTAGGCGGTGAATCCGTACGGCAGGCCATAAATGACACTCCCCTGAGCGAAGGGCGTTTTTTCCACGTCTTTGTCATAAGAGCGGTAGCGCCCGGCAGTGACGCTGTATTTCAGGTGCTTTTCGCGCTGGAGGACCGGAACGGAGGCGTAGGGCACCACAAAGTGACGTTCGCTGCCGTCCGTCTCTTTCACGGTGACCTGGAGATCGCCGCTGCTGCCGGTGGGATACAGGTCATTGATTTCAAATGCACCCGGCGCAACGGTATTTTGATAAATCACGTAGCCGTTCTGACGTACCACCACCAGCGCATTACTGTGGGCCGTGCCGCGGATGATCGGGGCATAGCCTTTTTCGCTGTCCGGCAGCATATCGTTGTCGGAGTTCAGCTGCGCGCCGGTATACGGAACGCTGTCAAATACGTCTGCCGGGGAGCTGCTTTGGCCTACGGTCAGATCGCTTTTTAACGCCACGATATCGCGCTGGGCATAGGTGTAGACCGAGTTAAAGGATTGCTCTTCTTCGTGACCGCTGGTGCTGCGACTCCAGGTGGAGTAGTTGCGCAGGCGCCACGCGCCGACGTTCAGGCCCGGACGCAGGTTAACGTACTGGCTGCTGTTGTCCTGCATGCCCTGCTGACGGGCGTGGCTCTGGCTGGCGCTGGCGCTGTAGTTGAGGATGCCCGCCGTGATCCCCTCATCAAATTCTGTTGGGTCAATATAGCCACGGGGAACCTGACCGAGCGCGGACTGCGGAATGCTCAACAGAAGCTGCTGGTTGCTGACGCGAAATGTCGCCGTCGCCGCCGGTATGGCGTGCAAATCCGCGCATGAGCCTTTCACGGCAAGCTGAGGATAGTCGTCAGTTTTAATACCCAGGCTTTTTAAATCGGACAGAGTAAAGCAGGGCTGAAGGGAATTTTCTCCATTATCCTGCTTTTGCAATATAAAGGTCACGTCGCGGGTATCAATTTTATTATTATTGATAAAGATCGTGACCTGATATTTCCCTGGCGCCTGTCCCGGGCCTTTTTCATAAATGGAGAGATCGGTTTTTCCCTGCTGTGGATTATCCACATCCAACAACGCTGGATTAAAATAATCATCCGCCCGCGTTTGCTGCGAAAAACCCACGGCCGCTAACCCGCATAGCAGGGTCAGCAGCGTAAGCATCCGATAAACGGAAGGCAATTGCCTTCTTGGGGTTGAAGAATAGGTAATCATAAGGTGCGTTATTGGGTACGGTATTAATGCACGGATGCAGAGAGCGTTTTGCTGATGCTGCCGTAATCAGTAATAATTGACCAGGACACGGTTGAACCGCCGGTATGTGCAGGCAACGCAAAATGGGTTTCGGTTTTTGGTACGGCCCAGGTCGCTTTATCGACCTTATGACCGTTAAGGGTGACCGACTGGAAATTCATATAAAACGGCGTCGGGTTGTTAACCACTAAATCATTGCCCTCGCGGTGCCACTCAAGCTGATCCGCGACCGTTTCCGGTTTACCCTTGACGGAGGCCGGGCGGTACATCAGCTTAATGCGCGTGTTAACCGCAATTTGCAGGGTATTGACCCCTGCCACCTTTTTTGAGGAGGGGATGGCTTTTATATTCAGCCAGAACATCGACTCGCGATCTTCAGGCAAATTTCCGCCGGTACGTACGACGCGCAGAACGTTTTCCTGCTTCGCATCAAGACGAAACAGTGGCGGCGTAATCAGAAAGGGAGCTTTGGCCAGGTCTTTACCGCCAGAATCCGCCCAGGATTGCACCAGATAATCCGTTGCATCTGGGTTTGAAATACCGATAGAGGATTCCTTTTTGCCTCCCTGGTAGACCAGGCGCGTGCCGTTAATAATAACGCCTGCATGTGCCGTTGCAGCTACCAGTAAAAGGGTGCTGAGTAAATAACCGTGACGCATAGTTTTTTCTCAAAATAAGGCGGGACTATCTCTTTTTTGCAAAAGGAAATAGTCCCTGGTGAGCAATATCAGTTATAAATAACCGTGAATGTTGAAACAGAGTTTGCCGGGCCAGCGGTAATAGCCGCACCGGTTTGAATATAACGCGCGGCAAACTGCAGATCGTTTACTGCGGTGCCGGAGGCCAGCGGATACTCTTTTGACGGAGTATATAAACTGACGGGCTGCTCAGAAGAGTCGATCAGCTGAATGGCTACGCCGGTTGCGGCATCTGCATCGGGGGTTAACGCCAGGGTGCTGTTGTTATTGGCATCCGGGGTTCCACCGAAGTTGATTGCCGCCGCCGTAACGGTTTCCGGGCAGTTTTTTAACTCAATATCAAACTTCGTGGCGGTGCTGGTGGAGCCGGCACCGGTAAAGACCGTCTTGGAGACTTTGCCTAATGTCACGTTCAACGGGTTACTTAAACCATTCACAACCTGACAGGCGGAATCGATGATTTCGCCCGTAAAGTTGATCTGTCCTTCACCGTCTGTTGCTGCAAAAGCGGATGCCGAGCAGCCAATCACCGACGCGATAAAAAGACCTAACGCAATCTTGTTCATAATAGTTCCTGGTGTGTGGGTAAAAACGTGCCTAAGGTTTTTGCCCGTTGTCCTCAATGATTTCCGTTCGTTATTTAATCAAAGAATGGATGGATAAGAATCTTCTATAGGCATCACAAATAATTGAATCAGTGCTTGCATAATTTTTTTCTTCGGTAAAACAGATGGCTCTGGCGGTGGGGATAAAAAGCTACCTGGCAGGTTTCATCGGGGATATAGTGTTAACAAGGTGACGTTTTCAGGAGAGATACCGTGGATTATCGTAAAATTATCAAAGAGGTAGGGCGTGGAAAAAACCATGCCCGCGACCTGGATCATGAGACAGCGCGTGCGCTTTACACCCGTATGCTCAACGGTGAGGTTCCCGATCTCGAACTCGGCGGCATTCTTATCGCCCTGCGCATTAAGGGAGAAGGTGAAGCGGAGATGCGCGGCTTTTATGAGGCGATGCAGGCGCAAACGCTGCGTCTGACGCCACCTGTGGCAAAACCGATGCCGATCGTCATTCCCAGCTATAACGGCGCGCGCAAGCAGGCCAACCTGACGCCGCTGCTGGCTATTCTGTTACATAAGCTGGGTTTTCCGGTGGTGGTGCATGGGGTGAGTGAAGATCCGACCCGCGTGCTGACAGAAACGATTTTTGAACTGCTGGGGATCGAACCCACTCTCCACGCCGGGCAGGCGCAGGCGAAGCTCGATAGCCATCAGCCGGTCTATATTCCCGTTAAGGCGCTCTGCCCGCCGCTGGAAAAGCAGCTCGCAATGCGCTGGCGAATGGGCGTGCGTAACAGCGCGCATACGCTGGCGAAGCTGGCCACGCCGTTTGCCGAAAATGCCGCGCTGCGCCTTTCCAGCGTTTCGCACCCGGAATACGTGGGGCGCGTGGGGAAATTCTTTGAAGAGATTGGCGGCAACGCGTTGCTGATGCATGGGACGGAAGGCGAGGTCTACGCTAATCCGCAGCGCTGCCCGCAAATAATGCTGATCGACGCGGCTGGGACGCGTATCGCGCTTGAACGTGGGGAAGAGAACAGCGGCGTTATTCTGCCGGAGGCGAAAGATCCCTACATCACCGCGAAGTGGATTGAACAGTGCCTTGCCGGAAATGTGCCGGTGCCGCAGTCCATCAGGTTACAGATGGCCTGCTGCCTGCTGGCGACCGGGGAAGTTGACACGGTCGAGGCTGGCATGAAACGGGTTGAGGCGGCATTTTAGGCAAAAAAAAGCCCGTCCAGTGGCGGACGGGCAAGCAAGGGTAACAAACAACAGGGTCAATGAGGGTTGGAGCAGCTCACCAGAGGGTTTGGTGAGGGTACAGCATTCATTCAGGCGATTATTTGTAGATAACCGCAGTACCGCTCAGCTTGTTGTTGGTGTTAGCGGAGGTGATGGTGTATCCGCTTGCACCGGCAGCAGCTGCTTTCTCAGCCAGTTTGGCTTCCAGACCGTCCAGCGTGGTCGCGCCTTCTGCACTCACCACACCGATTTTATTCATGCTCTGCGCCTGAGTAGATGAAACAGGCTCTACAGCGAATGCGCCAAAAGACAGAGCGGACAGGGCAACAGCAGCAACAGCATATTTGATGGTTTTCATAATTAATCTCTCGCAGGTTATTCTGTTAAGGGGACGATGTTCCGTCGATGTGATAAGTATCACGTTTTTTCTGCAGAGATAAAATCGAAGAGAATTGACGTGGTTAATCAAAAAAATTGAATGACAAATAACTTATTGATTATTAATAAATTCAAATTACGGCTTTACACTTCTTGTTGATACGCTTTACAGAAGAAAGATGAATGGCACATTTTGCTACGCGGTTCGCTAAAAAGCGTGAGCGTAAAGGTAAGCATTCGGGCGGTTAACTTAGGTAAAGGAAAGTCAGCGTAACTGGCTGTCTTTCGATCCTCTGCGATTATATCCCGAATGTGAAGCGTTTTTTGAATCTTTATCCTGCTGACAGGTTATACATAACCTTACCCCGGGAATGGCTTTTTGCCGCGCCTCAGGAATGGGCTCTCCGCACTCTTCGCATTCCGTTAAACTTTCGCCGCGCGGAATTTCGCCGCGAGCGCGCGCAACCGCATCTTCAATCGTACTGTTGATCTGTTCGTTCACGGCATCATCATTTGCCCAACCGGAAGCCATCTTGCCCTCCTGATATCGGTTTAAGCCATAGCGTTAATATGGGGTTAAAAAATGCACAATCAAGGTGAGAGGGGAGACAAACTGCATCTGGCAGGCAGATGCAGTCGGGTGAAAGGAAACACGTTATTTATAGATAGTCGCTGTGCCGTACATATGGTTATCTCCACCTGCGGAGTTCACCACGAAGCCTTTAGCGCCTTCCTGGCGAGCTTTTTCAGCCAGTTTATCCTGAAGATCGTCAAGGTTGCTTGCGCGGCTTACCGAGACGGTACCGGCCGGGCGCAGCTGGCTGGTGTCCGTGCTTTGGGTCAGGGACTGAACGGCCATAGCGGAGAAAGAGGCGCTCGCCAGGGTACCGGCGAGAAGAGCAAGGGTTAGATACTTTTTCATAATCACATCCTCATGAGGAAACAACAGGTGATTCCCTTTAAGTTTAGAAGCCTGACGAGTGTGATTTAGCGCAAATATTTGATGATGATCTGATTATTTTTTGAACGATAAAAGCTGACAATCCGCTGACAGATCATAGACATAAAGGTGTTTGATTTATGGCGCTTTTTTAAGGGTTGCAGAGAAAGATTTACCGTAGAGCCAGCACAAGGTATCTTACGCCGCTGTTTAAAGGAGAATGCCATGACTTCCCAAAAGCCGGGATTGCACCCACGAAATCGCCATCGCAGCCGCTACGACATGAACGCACTGTGCCAGAGTTGTCCGGCGCTGCAGGACTATATTGTCGAGACCCCCGCGGGTGAACCGTCGGTTAACTTTGCCGATCCGCTGGCGGTGAAAACCCTGAACAAGGCGCTGCTGGCGCATTTTTACGGTGTGGCGCACTGGGATATCCCGGAAGGCTTTCTCTGTCCTCCTGTTCCGGGCCGTGCTGATTACGTTCATCACCTTGCCGATCTTCTCGCCGACGATCGTGACGGCGCGATCCCCCAGCAGGCTTCCGTCCTGGATATTGGTACCGGGGCAAACCTGATTTACCCCCTGATTGGCGTGCATGAGTACCACTGGCGCTTTACCGGGAGCGAAATCGGTGCCGAGGCGTTTGCCAGCGCGCAGGCGATAATCAGCGCTAACGCTGGCCTGAGTCGTTCCATTCGTCTGCGTCGCCAGAAGGAGGCGACGTCAATCTTCAACGGCATCATTCACAAAAACGAAAGCTATGACGCCACGATGTGTAATCCGCCATTCCATGATTCGGCGGCAGCGGCCCGTGCAGGCAGCGAGCGCAAACGCCGCAACCTGGGTCAGGCCGAAGATGCCGTGCTGAACTTTGGTGGACAGCAGCAGGAGCTGTGGTGCGAGGGCGGTGAAGTCGCCTTCATCCTGCGGATGATTGCCGAAAGCAAACAGTTTGGTCGCCAGGTGAAATGGTTCACCACGCTGGTTTCCCGCGGAGATAACCTGCCGCCACTCTACCGGGCCCTCACCGAAGCAGGCGCGGTGAAAGTGGTGAAAAAAGAAATGGCGCAGGGCCAGAAGCAGAGCCGCTTTATTGCCTGGTCGTTTATGGATGACAACAAACGCCGCAAATAAGGTGTCCCGCAGGCCGGGTCAGGCGAAGCCGCCACCCGGCAACACGGCTACAATGTCGGCTCCTGCGGAGGTGGCATCGATGCCGGTGAAGGCAACACCTGATACGTCTGCACCGGCATCCGCACGTTAGCCAGATCAAAATGTTTTTTCACCATGCTGTCGAGCGCAAAGCGCACCGTCCACTGCTTCAGCGGCTGGGTGGTGAACGACACGCGAAGCGTAAATGCCGTATTCGTCAGCCCGACGATCCCGGCAAATGACGGCTCGCCAATTACAAGGCCGCGAATATCCTCCATCTGCATTAACTCTTCTACTGCGTCCCGCAGCGCCTGCTTCGCTTTGTCAGCATTCTCATGACGATCCACATCGTAGTTCGCCACAACGGAGCCAATCCCGCGCACAAAGTTGGCGAAGGTGGTGATCGATGACCACGGAATAATGTGGTATGCCCCGGTATCCTGACGCACGCCCACAGAACGAATCGACATCCGCTCGACCGTGCCGGTCAGCGGCCCGATGGTTACCAGATCGCCGGTGTTCATTCCGTTCTCAAACTGGATAAAAATGCCGGTAATAATATCCTTCACCAGCGTTTGTGACCCGAAGGAGATCGCCAGTCCCAGCGCACCGGCACCTGCCAGCAGCGGAGCGATGTTTACGCCGATTTCCGACAGCACAATCATGATGGTGATGGTACTGATGATCACCGCCAGCGCATTGCGGAACAGGGTCAACAGCGTGCGCGCACGGGCGCTGGGGAGCGGTCTGCCGTGAATATCGGACACCAGACGGTTCTCGATAAGGCTCGCCAGCAGCGTCCACCCAACGGCGGAGAAAAACAGAATCAGTGCGATACGAATTAAAATATCAACGGTCTTCTCGCCTGTGCCGTTATGCAGCCAGTTCCAGAAATCAAACAGGTTCCACGCATTCAGCAGCAGCATAATCGCCACGCAGACGGTCAGAATGCGCGCCACTTTGAGGGAGACTGACATCCAGCCGTTCACGCGTTTTTGCAGTTCCGGATAATTACGCTGTACGTGCGGGGACAGGGTGATGGTTTTCGAAATCCAGCGCGACAACAGCCCCGACACAAATGCCGCGATGCCGATAATCGCCAGGCTTTTGAACGTCGCCCCCATCATAAATTTCAGGCTATTACCCGGGTCGAACAGTGAGAAGAAGCACAGCACGATGAAATAAGCGCTTGCCAGCCAGTGCCACACCAGCGCGAAGGCGCGAATGAAGAGGCTAAAGAACGACAAAGAACGATCGGCCAGATGCAGCAGACTCTCCGTGATCGCCTTTTTATTGTGGAAGATAAGGTACAGCGACCAGACGGTAATACAGAGCATGATCAACACGTTCGCCAGCGCGCCAAACTGCACGTTGACCTGGTTGGAGATGATCGGCACCGCAACCAGCAGGCCGTAGCCAATCAGGCCGCTGAGCACGCTGAGCCGCACGGCCCAGTATTTCGCGCTGTCGTTACCGATCGTAAACGGGCGGAGTTCAGGCACGCGCGGGCAAAAGATGACGCGCAGTACCGCTTTAAAAAATTCGATGAGCGCAAACGCATTCAGAAAGAGCGCCTGCTGGAAGGCAATGGTTTTGTTGCCCGTATTGAGACGGTCCGCCAGCACCTGACCCACAAACAGCGTCAAGGCCAGCAGCAGTAAATCAATAATAAAGGCTCCGGCGATCATGGCGGGGAGGTGCAGCCAGCTGTTTTTATGCTGGTTCTTTTTTCGGCCCCAGTAGCCCATCTTGCGGTAAAGCGGCCAGGCACAGAGGCGTACCAGCCAGTAAAAAATAAATACCGCGCCCGCCAGCATCAAAAACTGGGTGGCGGCGGCGCTAAAGGTTTGCGGGTTAAATGCCTTATGGGGCGATCCCATCAGGTTGCGAAAGAGCTGGGCAAAGCGTGTTGAGAGCGCTTCACCAAAGCGTCGGCTCACGTCGGTGACGTTTTCCAGTACGGTTTTTTGTTCCTCTACCTGCGGCGCGGTGAGGGTGGGAACGGTCTCCTTTGGCGGCGTGGCGGCGGCTTTACGCAGCTGATCGATTAACTCTTTTCGGGAGGCATCGTTTTCAAGCACGTCGGCAAGTGCGCCGTAAGCCGCTTTTTTTTGTTCAACATCCGGTTCCGGGGGCGGCGTACTTTGCTGGGACGCGGTCGTTCCGGTGGTCACGCCGGGGATCGCCACGGCGAGGGATGGCGCACTAAACAGGCTTATCAACAGCAGCAGGAACCACGGCACGGCGTCCTCCGACAAAATATCGTGCAAAATGATAAGTATAGAGGGCGCGGGGAGGAGGGGAGTTTTTGGGAACAATCTGGCGTAAAAAAGCCGGGCAAGCCCGGCTCAGCGTGAAGCGTAAGATCAGGAGACGTGCTGCAGGAACTCCTGCAAACGCTGGCTCGGCGGATTAGCAATCAGTTCCTGCGGGTTACCGTCTTCCGCGATACGACCTTTATCGATAAAGATCAGGCGGGACGCGACTTTCTCCGCAAAGCCGATTTCGTGGGTCACGATAACCATCGTCATCCCTTCCTCTGCCAGATCCTGCATGACTTTCAGCACTTCGTGGCGCAGCTCCGGGTCGAGTGCGGACGTTGGCTCATCAAACAGCATCATCTTCGGCTTCACAGCCAGCGCGCGGGCAATCGCGACGCGCTGCTGTTGACCACCGGAGAGCTCGGAAGGGTAGTGGTGCGCACGTTCTGCCAGACCCACTTTTGCCAGCAGATCTTTTGCCAGCGCTTCCGCCGCCGCTTTGCTGGCACCGCGCACGCGCAGCGGGCCGAACATCACGTTTTCCAGCGCCGTCAGGTGAGGGAACAGGTAGAACTGCTGGAACACCATGCCCGCTTCCTGACGAATCAGGCGCTCGTCCACTTTCGGGTCATTGACCTTCAGACCGTCGACAATCAGATCGCCGCTGGTGACCTCTTCCAGTTTGTTAATGCAGCGCAGCAAAGTGGATTTACCGGAACCGGACGGCCCGATAATGACCACCACTTCACCTTGGGTAATGTTCAGATCAATATTGTGCAGCACCTGGGTTGGGCCAAAGTGCTTGGAAACGTTTTTAAATTCAATCACAGGATTTTCATCCTTCTTTCAAGACGACGCAGAACGAAGCTCAGAACCAGAGTAATGATCAGGTAGACAACGGCTACCGCACTCCAGATTTCCAGCGCGCGGAAGTTGCCAGCAATGATCTCCTGCCCCTGACGGGTCAGCTCAGCCACGCCGATAACGATGAACAGCGACGTATCTTTAATACTGATGATCCACTGGTTACCCAGCGGTGGCAGCATGCGACGCAGCGCCAGCGGAAGAATGACGTGGCGGATCGTTTCGCGACGCGAAAGGCCCAGCGCCAGACCCGCTTCACTGAAACCTTTATGAATCGACAGCACCGCACCGCGGGTGATTTCCGCAATGTAGGCGCCCGAGTTGATCATAATGGTCACGACGGCTGCGCTGAACGGATCGATACGCAGGTCGGTGAAGGCCATTGGCAGGGCGAAGTAGATGAACATGACCTGCACGACAATCGGGGTGCCGCGGATCACTTCGATGAAAACCAGTGCGATGTGGTTTGCAATCCAGCCGCCGTAGGTGCGGGCGAAACCGGCGACAAGACCGATAATCAACCCGCCCACCAGACCCAGGACCGAAATCCACAGGGTCATTTTAGCGCCTTCAAGCAAGAGTGGAATGGCAGGCCAGATGGCGCTCCAGTCAAACTGCATGATGTATTCCTGTATACCGTGGTGAAAAACGAAAAATGTAGGCCCGGTAAACGTCAGCGCCACCGGGCGTTACAAACCTGATTTCAGGTGAAATTATTTAGGCTCAGTACCGAACCATTTTTTGTAGATTTCGTTATACGTGCCGTTCTCTTTAAGCGTTTTCAGCGCGCCGTTCACTTTCGTGCGCAGATCGTCGCTGCCTTTCGGGAATGCGATACCGTACTGCTGTGCTTCCAGAGAGTCGCCTACCGCTTTGAACTTGCCGTTACCTGCGGTTTTGATGAAGTACAGGATGTTCGGTGTATCGTGCAGAACAGCGTCAGCACGGTTGGTGCCGAGTTCCATGTACGCGTTGTCGATGTTCGGGAACTGACGCAGGTCTTTGGTTTTAATGTTCGCTTTTGCGTAATCCACGGAACCGGTACCGCCCTTCACTGCGACAACTTTACCGTCGAGGTCTTTCACGCTTTTGACGTCATTGTTATCGGCTTTGACCATGACCAGCAGACCACTTTTGTAGTAACCGTCAGAGAAGTCGATCGCTTTTTTACGCTCTTCGGTGATGGTGATACCCGCCAGGGCCAGATCAACGTTTTTGGTTTGCAGTGCCGGGATGATGCCGCTGAAGTCCATTGGCTTCAGGGTGTAATCCAGTTTGAGTTCTTTTGCGATAGCGGCCCACAAATCAACATCGAAGCCAACGTATTTATCACCCTGTTTGAATTCAAACGGAACGAACGCCGTGTCGGTCGCCACAACCAGTTTGTCGGCAGCCTGAGCGGACACCGCAAAAGCCAGGGTAAGTGCAGCCAGTGAAACTTTTAATACAGACTTCATAGCATTTCCTTTTATATCCACGGGGCGATCCCCTGAGAGAACGACAGGCACAATGAAAAAATCGTGCCAACTTTACAAGCTGTTGTTTTGCAAAGGGGATGGAGTCATGCATTGCACAAAAAACGGGGCAATGATGTTGTGTTGCACCATGGTGGAGCACCATTTTGGTGCGCGTCGTTTGGCTCAACTGACGGGGAGATATTTAGCGTAAATTCTGACGAAAAAACAATCTTCCATTAACGGTTGTGTGAGGTGATTATTACAATTTCTTCACTTTTGCACCGTATCAGGCCAAAAGTGTGCACCATAGATGTGCAAAACCCTCACCGGAAGGCGAGGGTTCGATAGAAAAATCGTATGGATTACTCGATGTTAGATTCGATAAACCACAGGAACTGATCCAGATCGCGGGAGGCGGCGGTGAAGATATCTGCCGTATCCTCATCTTTGGCTTCGCTAATCGCTTTGCGCACGTCATTGGCCACAATCGCGTAACGGTCTGCCAGCTCTTTCAGGTGATCCTGCACGGTATGGATATCCAGCGGGTAGCTTTTCAGTGGCGTTTTACTGTTAATCACCTGCGTGGTACCCAGCGCAACACCACCCAACTGTACGGCACGTTCAGCCATCGTATCGAGGTGTGTCACCAGTGCTGTGCGGAAGCCATCCAGCATTTCATGAACGGCAATAAAGTTTGCACCGCGCATATTCCAGTGGGCCTGTTTGGTGATCAGCGAAAGATCGATGAACTGGATCACCTGGCGATTCAGCAACTCAATGGTCGCTTTTTTGTCGCTATCCGATACATCGTTACGGGTATAAAGCAGATTAGACGCTTTCGTTTTCACCAGTTTAGCGGTACTCATAATCTCATATCCTCTTGATGTTAATGTCCCAGGTAATTACGGAACTAAGTATAGCACCGGATTTTTTCTCTGCGGTCTGGCTGTGCCTATCGGTTTAATAGCAAGAAGGAGGTTGATAATATAATTTACTGATATAAATAGATTATTTTAGAATTGATACAGATCAATCTTAATTGAGGACAGAGAAAAAAGGCTTGGCAGGATATTTCGATAATATGACAAAGTATGTAAGAAATTATAACGCCTGACGATCTGGCCTTTATTCTGCATGGCCACAAAGCCATGCAGAATATATGGCATCAGTTGATGTCGATTTTCTCAACTTTGGGTTCCGGGCGCATGGTGAGCGTTGACCCCATTGAGGCTGCAATAATAGAGCAGAGTGCCAGCGTCTGGGTAAACGTCAGCGTTTCGCCAAGGAATACCATTCCGGAGATTGCCGCCAGGGCAGGCTCCATGCTCATCAGGGTGCCAAAAATGCGTGTCGGCAGACGCGTCAGAGCGATCATCTCCAGAGAATAGGGGAGCGCCGTTGAGAGCACTGCGACCGCCAGTCCAATGGGCATAACTGACCATTGCCAGATAGACGCCGTGGCCTGCGCCATACCGATCGGCACAAAAACGATAGCCGCAATCACGGAACCCAGGGCGACCGTTGCCGGGCCATGTTCTTCGCCAGCGCGCTGCCCGGTGAGGATATAAACGGCCCAGCAGGCACCGGCTCCGAGAGCCAGCGCGGCACCCGTAAGATCAATCTCAGTGACATTCTGGCCGAGCGGCAACAGGAACCATAAGCCCAGCACCGCCAATACGACCCAGATAAAATCCACCGGACGACGGGAAGAGAAAAGTGCCACCGCCAGCGGACCGGTAAACTCCAGCGCGACGGCGATCCCGAGGGGGATGGTCTGGATGGAGAGGTAGAACATATAGTTCATCGCCCCAAGAGACAGACCATAAAACAGCAGGGGGAGACGTTGCTCTTTTTTGAAGCGCAGACGCCAGGGTTTGAAAATGGCAACCAGTATCGCCGTGCCCAGCACGATACGCAGGGCCGTCACCCCGGGTGCCCCTACCAGTGGAAAGAGCGATTTTGCCAGCGAGGCACCGCTTTGAATGGACAACATGGCAATGAGTATGACTGCTACCGGCAACCAGACCGACGACGTGCGGGATAACCCAGGCATCCTTTCTCCTGTCAGCTTCTGTCAAATGAAGTAAAGGTTGCAGTGTAAAGGAAATATACAGCGACGGTTGAGACTCTGTTGAAAAAAAAGCCCCATGAAATCCGTAAAATGGTTAACTACTGCTGGATTAATCGTCTTAAAGATTAGGAATAATCTGGATGAATGTAACAGCACAGACGCGCAATATGGGCGTTTTGTAGGAAAAATCGCATGTGATTTGAAAGAGTTAGCTGAGGTTGGAAACGTTCTGTTACAGGAAAGACCTCGTTAGACATCACGAATCACAAAGAGTTTCGCAAAATTTTTTGATATATTTAAAACTTACGGACTTACTTGAAGCACATTTGAGGTGGTTATGAAAAAAATTGCATGTCTTTCAGCACTGGCCGCTGTACTGGCTGTTTCCGCAGGTACCGCTGTAGCGGCTACTTCTACTGTAACCGGTGGTTACGCTCAGAGCGATATGCAGGGCGTAATGAACAAAACTAACGGTTTCAACCTGAAGTATCGTTACGAGCAGGATAACAACCCGCTGGGCGTGATCGGTTCTTTCACCTACACCGAGAAAGATCGTACTGAAAACGGCGCGTACAACAAAGGCCAGTACTACGGTATCACTGCTGGTCCAGCTTACCGTCTGAATGACTGGGCAAGCATCTACGGTGTTGTAGGTGTTGGCTACGGTAAATTCCAGCAGACCGAAAACCAGGGTCTGAACCGCACTGCAAGCACCAGCGACTACGGCTTCTCCTATGGCGCAGGCCTGCAGTTCAACCCAATCCAGGACGTTGCTCTGGACTTCTCCTATGAGCAGAGCCGTATCCGCAACGTTGACGTTGGCACCTGGATCGCGGGCGTAGGTTACCGCTTCTAATCACTCCGGTGATCGAATAAAAAATCCGCCCAATGTGGCGGATTTTTTTTTGTTTGTTCCCTCTCCACGTGGGAGAGGATCAGGGTGAGAGCATCAGTCTGACGGCAGAAATCACTTACTCTTAATATCAAAAATATCCGTACCCAGATGGTTATAGTCAACTTTCTGTAACTTGAAGTTGGTAACGTACACTGGGGGCGCTTTCTTGTTGGAGATGAACGGATACGTATTTTTTATCTCTTCGGCTTTAATCCCCGTCCACTGAGAGAAGAACTGCAGGAAATCATTCGCCGAACGGCGCGCTTTAATCACGCGATGCGTTCTATCATCACTCGACAGCACCATAAACGGGACCTGGAAGTTCTGCTGGAACTTGTCGTCATGGGCCAGGTATTGCACTTCTTTGCCACGCTCTTTAAACGCCAGCCCGTGATCCGAGAAATAGACCACAGAGAAACTGTCGCCCGTATTGCGCAGCTGATCGTACAGCTTGCTGAGCAGATCGTCGGTTTGCGTCATGGTGTAGAGATAACAAGAGGTCTCTTTGGACTGCACGAAATCCGCGTATTTCCCGTCAGTGCGATCGCAGGCCTGCGGGTGTGAGCCCATCAGGTGAAGGACAATCAGCTGAGGCTGGGTGCGTGGGGTGGCAAACACCTGCGCCGTCATTTTCAGCAACGCTTCGTCTTTCGTATTTTTGTCGGCCTCAAAGTCACCGCTCTTCAGGAACTGCACTTCGTCAGCACGCTTCGCAATACTGGCGATGGCCGTATCGTATTCGCCAATTTGCCCCTGATTAGAGAACCACCATGTCTGGAAACCTGCGCGGTTTGCCAGGGTAACAAAGTTATCCTGGTACTGGGGTTTGCCCTCTACCACACGGTTTAGCGTCAGACCCAGCGATTTCTGCGTCGAGCCACTGGCCGCGACATAATCAGTAAACAGGGTGCCATTGACCGAGCTGGCAAACGGCGTGTTATTCCAGTGTCCGCCGAATGCGCCCATTGCGTCGCGACGGGCACTCTCGCCGATCACTACCACGTAGGTATGGTATTTCGGCTTCACCGCCAGCACGTTCCAGGTGTCTTTCTTATTGGAAAGTTCAGCCATGCGCGCCTGCTCGTCGAGTACTTCTCTGTTATTCACGACAACGTCTTTCACGAAGCGGAAAACCGGATAGCCTACGTTAATGAGCCTTAACTTACCGTCCCAGGGAATATTCTGGATGGGGGCAACGAACGCCACCGCAATACTGAATACCAGACAGAGAATTTCGATCTTGCCCCAGGATTTTTTCTCAACTGACTGACGGCGAATGGCAATAACCCCCAGCGCGAAGATAAAGAGCCCTACCACGTAGCTGTACCACGGGAAGATGGTCAGGATCTCCGTCGACTCTTCCATATTGGTCGAGTGCAGCGCGAGCAGGGTATTAAAGTTTGGCGAGCCATAAGCCTGGCCAAACGGGAAATAGAGGGCAGCGACCAGCGAACAGATTCCAATCAGCGTTTTTTGCACGCGCGGTGCTGCCCGCCACAGTACATGCAGAATGCAGGTGAACGCCACCGCATACAGCAGGCTGAAGGGATAGCCGAGTGCAAAGTTAATCAGCAATGACTGCAAAAAGTAAAACGCCGTCCACGGGCTTAAGGCCCGGCTACGGGTAACGACAGAATCTATCAGGGTTAAATTCATAGGTCACTATCATGGATAAAAACGCCATGTGCTCACCCTGGCGTCAAGGGTCATAACCTGCCTGACAGTGCGTAGAAAGGGAATGAGGGTCCGCTTCAGCGAGCCGCAAATAGTGCAGGGCTGCAAGAAGATAGTGCGAGCGCAAAATAATAGCAACAGTTGCTCAACAGATGTTTTGCGAAGAGGATTGCAAATCCGTAAAAAAGATCGGGAATAGGGCGGCCGGAAGCCAGTTTACAGCGGGAATGTGACGCAGAGATGAAGCGGCGTACCGCAACGCCGCTTAGTGGGAAGGTTTGTCGTCCTGATGCGGTTTGTTGTTAAACATATCGCACAGCATGTTCAACAGCATCAAGCGCACTTTAAAGGGAGAGTGGGTAAACACGGTCATACACCTCTTGAATTCGTTCATAAGACCTCCTGATTTTTGATCCCTTCGATCCGTGAAGGGTGACTGCATTACATACAGATATAGCACAGGCTATATTGTATAGCTATGGCTATTTCGTTAATTTTTTGTGCTTGCAGAGGGATGGTTTACAATGTGCGCTCTCGATACCGGGCGCTGGAAGCGTCACCCCACTGAGGAAGTACAATGAACCGTCGCGCAGGTAAGCCAACAATCAGAAAAACGACGCAGCTGGTGAATGTTGAAGAACATGTCGAAGGGTTTCGCCAGGTCCGTGAAGCGCACCGTCGTGAACTGATTGATGACTATGTTGAGCTGATTTCCGATCTGATCCGTGAAGTCGGGGAAGCGCGGCAGGTCGATATGGCCGCCAGACTGGGGGTATCACAGCCGACAGTGGCTAAAATGTTAAAACGTCTGGCTTCGGTGGGCTTAATTGAAATGATCCCCTGGCGCGGTGTATTTCTGACGCCGGAAGGGGAGAAGCTTGCACAGGAGAGCCGCGAGCGTCACCAGTTAGTCGAGAACTTTTTACTGGTACTGGGCGTTAGCCCGGAGATTGCCCGCCGGGATGCGGAAGGAATGGAGCACCACGTAAGTGAAGAGACGCTGGTGAAGTTTCGTGAATTTACCCTTAAATACGGTCCCTCCGCTGAATGAAAATCCCCGGACTGCATGCCCTGGCACGCGATCGTTTCTTCCATCTCTTATTAATCATTGGCGCAGGGTTAAGCCTCTTTGTGCCGTTTGCGCCCCGCGCCTGGGTTGCCGCCATTGACTGGCGCACCATCATTACCCTGAGTGGGTTAATGATGCTGACCAAAGGGGTTGAGCTGAGCGGCTATTTTGACGTGCTGGGCCGTAAAATGGTGCGCCGTTTTGCCACCGAGCGCAGGCTGGCGCTGTTTATGGTCTTCTCCGCTGCGGTGCTGTCGACGTTTCTGACCAACGATGTGGCACTGTTTATCATCGTGCCCCTCACGCTGACGCTACGCAGGCTTTGCGAGATCCCGGTCAGCCGGCTGATCATCTTTGAAGCGCTGGCCGTGAACGCCGGTTCTCTGTTGACCCCTATCGGCAACCCGCAAAATATCCTGCTCTGGGGGCGGTCCGGCCTGTCGTTTGCCGCCTTTACCTGGCAGATGGCCCCGCTGGCACTGGTGATGATGCTGTCGCTACTGGCGGTATGCTGGTTTGCTTTTCCGGATAAAAAACTACAGTACCATAGCGGAACCGCGGGCCCGCAGTGGCAGCCGCGTCTGGTCTGGAGCTGCCTCGGGTTGTACATCGTCTTTCTCATCGCGCTGGAACTGAAGGTTGAGCTGGCGGGTGTGCTGCTGGTCGCCGCAGGCTTTGTCGTGCTGGCACGCCGGGTGCTGGTGAGCGTGGACTGGACGCTGCTGCTGGTCTTTATGGCGATGTTTATTGATGTGCATCTTCTTATCCAGCTTCCGGTGCTGCAAAACGTGTTGCACAGCGTCAGCACGCTGTCTCAGCCGGGTCTGTGGCTGACGGCCATTGGCCTGTCGCAGTTTATCAGCAACGTGCCTTCCACCATTCTGCTGCTCAACTATGTTCCGCCTGACACCCTTCTGGCCTGGGCGGTGAACATTGGCGGGTTTGGGCTGCTGCCCGGCTCGCTGGCAAACCTCATTGCCCTGCGTATGGCCAGCGATCGTCGTATCTGGTGGCGCTTCCATCTCTGGTCCCTCCCCATGCTGGTGTGGGCTGCGGCGATCGGTTTCGGATTATTCCTTCTCATATAGTGCGCAATTTGTCAGTTTTTCCTGGCAAACGTATAGCAACGTCCTAGCTTTAGTGAACGGCATAGTGTGATGCCGCTCACTGACAGGACCGTTGCTGAACTATGGCTGAAGATCAAAAAACGCCTGCTGACGAGCAGGAAAACAACAATAATGAACGTAAGCGACCGGGCAAAAAACCGTTAATTATCCTCGGCATTGTCGTGGTAGTGATGGTTGTCGTGGCGCTGGTCTGGTGGTTTTTAACCCGTAACGAAGAGACAACTGACGACGCCTTTACCGATGGCGATGTGGTGACGATTGCCCCCAAAACGGCGGGCTATGTCACCGGGCTGCACGTGCGCGATAACCAGCGCGTTAAAAAAGGCGATCTGCTGGTGGTTATCGATCCACGCGATACCACCGCCCAGCGCGATCAGGCTCAGGCTCAGCTTGGACTGGCTATCGCGCAGCTCCATCAGGCCCAGGCGCAGCTGGCGCTCTCAAAAGTGCAGTATCCTGCCCAGCGCGACGAAGCGAAAGCGCAGGTACTGAAAGCGCAGGCCGATCTGGCGAACGCGCAGGCGGAGTACCGTCGTCAACGCGGCGTCGACCCGCGGGCGACCACGCAACAAAGTATTGATTCTGCGAACGCACAGCTGCGCAGCGCGCAGGCTGCACTGGCCAGCGCCCAGGCGCAGCTGGAAGTGGCGGAGCAGGTTCAACTGCAAATTCGCCAGCAGGAAACCAACGTTGAAGCACGTGAGCGTCAGGTCGAGCAGGCGAAAGCGCAGCTCGAAACGGCCAATCTGAATCTCTCCTACACCGAAGTCCGCGCCCCGTTCGACGGTTTTGTCACCAAACGCAACGTGCAGCCCGGGACGCTGGTGCAGGCGGGCACCGCGCTGTTCTCATTGGTTTCCCCTAACGTATGGGTGGTGGCGAACTTTAAAGAGTCCCAGCTTGAACGCATGAAGCCCGGCGATAAGGTCAACGTCTCCGTGGATGCGTGGCCGGATATGGAACTTGAGGGCCACGTCGACAGTATTCAGCAGGGCAGTGGCTCACGCTTCTCCGCTTTCCCGGCAGAAAATGCCACCGGCAACTTCGTCAAAATTGTGCAGCGCGTGCCGGTGAAAATCGTGATTGATAAGGGACTCGACCCGAATAAACCGCTGCCGCTGGGGCTGTCGGTGGCGCCGAAGGTGACAGTGGAATGACGGATCATAGCCACGACAGCTGGAAACCCGCCAGTAACCCGTGGGCGGTGGCGATTGTGGTCACCCTGGCGGTGTTTATGGAAATTCTGGACACCACCATCGTTAACGTGGCGCTGCCGCACGTCGCGGGTTCGCTCTCCTCCAGCTATGACGAATCGACCTGGGTTTTAACCAGCTATCTGGTGGCGAACGGCATCGTGCTGCCCATCTCGGCGTTTCTAAGCCGGGTGTTTGGCCGCAAGCAGTTCTTCTTAATCTGCATTGTGATGTTCACCGTCTGCTCGTTCCTGTGCGGGATCGCCACCGAGCTGTGGCAGATCATCCTGTTCCGCGTGATGCAGGGCTTCTTTGGCGGCGGGTTGCAGCCTACCCAGCAGTCGGTGCTGCTCGACTACTTCAAGCCGGAGGACCGGGGCAAAGCGTTTGGTCTCTCCTCTATTGCGATTATCGTTGCGCCGGTGCTCGGCCCGACGCTCGGCGGCTGGATCACCGACAACTACTCCTGGCGCTGGGTGTTCTTTATCAACATCCCGGTGGGGATCGTCACGGTACTGGCGATCTATCAGCTGCTGGAAGATCCGCCGTGGGAGAGTAAATCGAAAGAGAAGCTAACCATCGACTGGACGGGGATCGGGCTGATCGCCTTAGGGCTCGGTTGTTTGCAGGTGATGCTGGACCGGGGAGAGGATGAAGACTGGTTCTACTCAAACTTTATCCGCACTTTCGCCGTGCTGACGCTGATCGGTATCATCGGCGCGATCTACTGGCTGGTGTATGCCAGAAAGCCGGTGGTGGATCTGTACTGCCTGAAAGACCGCAACTTCGCGATCTCCAGCCTGTTAATGGCTGGGATGGCGATGATTTTATACGGCAGCTCGGTGGTGATCCCGCAGCTGGCGCAGCAGGATCTGGGCTATACCGCCACCTGGTCCGGGCTGGTGCTGTCGCCCGGCGCGGTGCTGATTGTACTCACCATCCCGCTGGTGCTGAAGCTCATGCCGGTGGTGCAGACGCGCTGGATTATCGCCTTTGGCTTTACCTGCCTGGCGGCATCGTTCTTCTGGTCACGTACGCTGACGCCGGATATCGACTTCGAAACTCTGGTGCTGTTCCGCAGCGCTCAGTCGATTGGGCTGGGGTTCCTGTTTGTGCCGCTCACCACGATTGCCTTCATCTCGATACCGAGACGGCTCAACGCCGACGCGGCGGCGCTGTTTACCATGTTCCGCAACGTGGCGGGCTCGATTGGGATTTCGCTCTCGACGGCGGCCATTACCGAGCGCTCGCAGGCCCATAGCGCGCATCTGGCGTATCACGCTTCACCGTTTAACGAGCAGTTTCAGCAGGCGATACGCGAAAGCGCCCAGGCGATCCAGAACTTCACGACTCAGGTGGGTGACCCAACCGGCATTGCCACCGGGCGGATGTACCAGACCATGATCGAGCAGTCGCGCTTCCTGGCCTACATCGACGTCTTCACCCTGCTGAGCGTGGTGGCCTTGTTACTGATTCCGTTTTGTTTGTTGCTCTCGCCGGTTAAGAGCGAGGGGAGTGCAGGAGCACATTGATGATACACAGACGTTTACACCCCCTGATGATAATGCTGCTGCTGGCTGGCTGTGCCGTGGGACCGGATTACCAGCCACCCGCACCGCCGGCCGTCACGCACTGGAACGATAAGGGCGACAGCGGCGTGAAATCGCAAACCATCTCCGCTGCGACCAACCCGCGCTGGTGGAAAACCTTCGGCTCGCCGCAGCTCGATAGCCTCGTTGAACGGGCTATTGCCGGAAACCTGACCCTGCAGCAAACGGTGCTACGCATTGCCGGGGCACGTGAACAGATTAATCAGGCAGGCGGAGCATTTTTCCCGTCGGTTAATGGCAATCTACAGGCGACGCGCCAACAGCTCGGGCTGGAAGGCGAGCTGAAATCCCACGGCGTGTATGACCAGCTGGATAATGTCGATCCAGCCCTGCGGGGCGCGTTAGGCCCGCTGACGCAGCCGATCAACCTCTACCAGGGCAGTTTCGACGCCCAGTGGGAAATTGACCTGTGGGGCAAGGTGCGCCGTCAGGTGGAAGCCGCGGAAGCCCAGCAGAAGGCGGCTATCGAGCAGCGTAACGACGCGCTGGTGTCGCTGGAAGCGGAAGTGGCGCGGGCGTGGCTACAGCTGCGCGGCGCGCAGAGTATTATCGCCACCCTGAACACCCAGATTGAGAGCGCGCAGCAGACGCTGGATCTCACCGAAAGCCGTCAGCGCGGCGGGCTCTCGCCACAGATGGACGTAGAAAATGCCCGGGCGCAGCTGGGAAATCTGGAAGCGCAACTGCCGCAATATCAGGCGCAGGCGCGGCAGGCGATGAACGGCCTGGCAATCCTCCTCGGCAAGCCGCCGGGCGCACTGGATGCCGAACTCCAGTCAGCGCAGCCAATGCCTGCGCTGCCGGATATCGTGCAAACGGGCATTCCGTCCACGCTGGCGCGCCGTCGTCCGGACGTGCGTGAGGCGGAGGCGAATCTTCATGCCGCCACGGCGCAAATCGGCGTCTCGGTGGCCGAGCTGTTCCCGAGCTTTACCCTCTCTGGGCAGTTTGGCCTGCGTAACAGCGAAACCAACTGGCTGACCGACTGGAGCAGCCATTTCTACAGCTTCGGTCCGCAGGTTTCTATTCCAATTTTCCAGGGCGGACGACTGGTCTCCAGCGTGAAGGTGGCGCGCGCGCAGCAGGGGGCAGCGGTGCTGGACTATCGGCAGACGGTGCTCACCGCGCTCGGCGATGTTGAAAACGCGCTGGTCAGCTACCGCACCGACCAGCAGCGTGAAGCGGGCCTCGCAAAAACGATCGACGCCCTGCAAAACGCCTTTGACTTAGCCAGCGACAGCTACCGACAGGGCATCGCCAGCTTTATCGACGTACTGGATGCCCAGCGTCAGCTCGCCCAGGCTCAGCAGCAGCGCGCTCAGGCGCAGGTGCAAAGCGCGCTCGATCTGGTGGCGCTCTACAAGGCGCTTGGCGGCGGCTGGGAGCCGTATCAGCAGGTGCAGCTCCCGGATTACAGCGTCTTTGGCGACGCCCCGCGCGGATAAATTCAGAGGATTGGGCAAGAAACGGACAGGAACGCCACATTCGCGATGACAGAGGGGCGGGTATAACTAACTGGCACCCATTCGACATGTGAGGAATGACTTATGCGTTATCAAAAACTGGGCAACACCGGTCTGTTTGTTTCTGAACTCTGCCTCGGAACCATGACCTTCGGCGGGGAAGGCGGCATGTGGGGCAAGATTGGCCAGCTGCAGCAGAGCGAAGCCGAACAGCTGGTGGGCCGCGCGCTGGATGCCGGGATCAACTTTATCGACACCGCCGACGTTTACTCGGAAGGGCGCTCGGAGGAGATCACCGGCCAGGCGCTGAAGAACCTGAAAGTTCCGCGGGAGAACGTGGTGGTCGCGACCAAAGTGTTCGGTGAAACCGGCACCGCGGGCGTGAACTCGCGCGGCAGCTCGCGATATCACATCATCGGCAGCGTGAAGGAGAGTCTGCGCCGCCTGCAGCTGGATCATATCGATCTCTACCAGCTGCACGGCTTTGACCCTGCCACCCCCATTGAAGAGACGCTCCGTGCGCTGGATACCCTGGTACAGCACGGCCACGTGCGCTATATCGGCGTCTCGAACTGGGCAGCGTGGCAGATTGCCAAAGCGCTTGGCATCTCCGAGCGTCTGGGGCTGGCACGCTTCGCGTCTTTGCAGGCGTATTACACCATCGCCGGGCGCGATCTTGAGCGCGAGCTGGTGCCGATGATGCAGAGCGAAGGCGTCGGGCTGATGGTCTGGAGCCCGCTGGCGGGCGGTCTGCTGAGCGGGAAATACGATCGCAACGGGCAGAGCGAATCGGGCGGGCGCCGTCTGGAGTTTGACTTCCCGCCGGTCAATAAAGATCGCGCCTTCGACTGCGTGGATGTAATGCGCACGATTGCCGAAAGCAAAGGCGTCTCCGTCGCGCAGATCGCGCTGGCGTGGCTGCTTCATCAGAAAGCGGTAACTAGCGTGATCGTGGGCGCGAAACGCGTCGATCAGTTGAATGACAATATCGCCGCAACCGGGATCCGCTTAAGCGAAGACGAGCTTAAAAAGCTTGATGCCGTCAGCGCGTTGCCGGGGGAATACCCGGGCTGGATGCTTGAGCGCCAGGGGGAATATCGTCGTAACCAGCTTGCACAGCAATAACCGTCCTCTCCCCGGTGGCGCTTCGCTTACCGGGGCTGCTTTCCGTAGGCATTATTTCAATCCATCTCACAAAAAACGATCCTCCCCTTTGATCCCCTTTTCATCTTCGCCTATATGACTAGTCATGAAATTTAAAATGACTAGTCATATAGGGAGAGAGCATGAATACATCGCTGCCAGCCAATTTTTTATGGGGCAACTCGGTCTCCAGCATGCAGACGGAAGGGGCATGGAACGAGGGCGGAAAGGGCATGTCGGTCTACGACATTCGTGAAGCCGGGGAAAATATCTCCGACTGGAAAGTGGCGACCGACTCCTACCACCGCTACAGGGAAGATTTCGACCTGATGCAGGATCTGGGCATGAACTGCTACCGCTTTCAGATCTCATGGAGCCGTGTCTGCCCGCAGGGCGATGGCGCGTTCAACGACGAGGGGATCGCGTTTTACGACCGCTTTATTGACGATCTTATCGCGCGCGGCATCGAGCCGATGATCTGCCTCTATCACTTCGATATGCCGTTGGCGCTGGCGCAGGAGTACAACGGGTTTAACGATCGCCGCGTGATGGAGGCCTTTATCCGCTACGGCAAGAAGATGATCGACTGCTTTGGCGACCGGGTGAAGTACTGGCTGACCTTCAACGAGCAGAACATTTTCCATATGCCGGAAGCCTTCCGCATTTCCGGTTACCTGAAAGGGGAGCAAACCCTTCGCGAGCTCTATGAGTTACAGCACCATGCGATGGTGGCGCATATGTCGCTGACCGAGTATCTGCACCAGACCAAACCGGGCCAGCTGATGGGCGGCATGCTGGCGCACCAGTTGATTTACCCGGCGACCTGCAAACCGCGCGATATCTTCTGCGCCCAGCAGTACGATGAATTCCTCAACCAGAACCTGCTGCGCGTTTTTGCGGGTCAGGGTTACAGCCCGGCGGTGATGGCGGTGGTGGAGCAGGAAGGCTTTGGCGATATCTACCGCGACGAAGATTTAGCGCTGCTGGCGCGCACCAAAAACGACTATATGGCCTTCAGCTATTACGCCAGCAAAACGCTGGACAGCGATGCCATCCCGGAAGGCACGCCGGTCAACTATTACCTGCTACACGGTGAAAAAAATAACCCGTACCTGAAAGCCACCGAGTGGAACTGGCAGATCGACCCTATGGGCTTTCGCACCATCATCACCCGCTACGCCAACGACTGGCGGATGCCGGTCTTCCCGATTGAAAACGGTATTGGCGTGATTGAGTCCTGGGACGGCGTCAACCCGATTGAGGACACCTACCGCATCGACTACCACCGGGCGCATATCGACGCAATGAAAGCGGCGATGTTCGAAGATGGCGCAGAGGTCATCGGCTACCTCGGCTGGGGGTTAATCGACATTCTCAGCTCCCAGGGCGACATGCGTAAGCGCTACGGCGTGGTCTACGTCAACCGAGAAAACCACGACCTGAAAGACCTGAAGCGCGTGCCGAAGAAAAGCTACGCCTGGCTGAAACAGGTCATTCATACCAACGGACGCGAGATGTAAGCCGTACGCTGCCGGGCCGTTTTTGTGACTGATTGATGGGAACTATCCGCTATGTCTGAAACAAAAATCACACCGCATATGCAGTCCTTTGTCGATAAATTTGTTGAGTTCTCGGCGCGCCTGGCAAACCAGGTGCACCTGCGCTCCCTGCGCGATGCCTTCGCCACGGTGATGCCGATTTTCATCCTCGCCGGTCTGGCGGTGCTGGTGAACAACGTGGTGTTCCCGTGGATTTTTGACGGCGACACGCTCACGCAGTTTAAGGTCTGGGGGGAGGCGATAATCAACGGCACGCTGAATATCGCCGCGCTGCTGCTGGCCCCGATGATTGCCTGGTCGCTGGCGCGCAATAAAGATTTCGACAATCCGGTCTCGGCAGTGGTTATCGCCGTCAGCAGTTTTATCATCATGATGCCGATGCGCCTGCAGTTGACGCCCGTCGGCAGCGAGACCACGGTGAACGTCACTCAGGTACTGACGTTCGCCAATATCGGCTCTACCGGGATTTTTGCCGGAGTGCTGATCGGGCTACTCTCAACGGAGCTGTTTATTGCCATTTCGCGGCTCAAGGCGCTGCACATTTCGCTGGGGGAAAATGTGCCTCCGGCGGTGAGTAAATCCTTTACCGCGCTGATCCCAACCATTCTGACATTGTCAGTATTTGCCGTGCTGGCAGCACTGCTGGCAAACGTGCTGCACACGGACCTGATCCATCTCATCACGACCTTTATCCAGCAGCCGCTGCGGCTGATCAACACCAGCCTGCCGGGAACGATTTTTATCTACAGCTTCGGTAACTTCCTGTTCACGCTCGGGATTCATCAGTCGGTGGTCAACAGCGTGGTACTGGAACCGTTCCTGCTGATCAACACCAACGAGAACATGCTGGCCTTTGCCAATGGCCAGCCCATCCCGCATATCATCAACAACATCTTCGTGCCGACGTTTGGCATGGTGGGCGGGACGGGCAGCACCATTTCGCTGCTGATCGCCATCTTTATCTTCTCCCGGCAGAAGTCGGCGAAGCAGGTGGCGCGCCTGTCGCTGGCGCCCGGTTTATTCAACATCAACGAGCCGGTGATTTTTGGCCTGCCGATTGTCTTTAACCTGCCGCTGATGATCCCGTTTGTGCTGTTGCCCGCGATTGGCATTTACGTTGCCTGGCTCTGCACCACGCTGGGGTTAATGTCGCGCTGCGTGGTGATGATCCCGTGGACCACGCCGCCGATTCTGAGCGCCTGGCTGGCCACGGCAGGGGACTGGCGGGCGGTGGTGGTGCAGTTGGCAATCATTGTTTTTGGTGTATTCTTCTACCTGCCTTTCCTCAAGATTGCCGAGCGAGTGGCGTTGAAAAACAGCGGGATAGAAAACTAACTGAAAGGAAGGACGATGGCGGCGAAGTACATCACCATAGCGCGGGAAATTAAAAAACGCATTATCAGCCAGCAGTACGCCGCCAACGAACCCCTGCCGGACCAGTTTGCGCTGGCAGCGGAGTTCAGCACCAGCCGGATGACCATCCAGCAGGCGATGCGCCAGCTGATTGTCGAAGGTCTGGTTTATACCCGTCAGGGGCAGGGTACCTTTATCCGCAAAAACTTCCTTCAGCTTTCCCAGTGGGATCTCTCCGGCAGCGACTATTTTGGTGCCACCAAAACCTGGGAACATCTGGGTACGGTCACGAGCCAGGTGGTGCATTTTGAACTGCGCTTCCCGAACGAGAAAGAGCAGGCGTCGCTGATGATTAATGCCGATGCGCCGGTCTATGATTTTATTCGCCTGCGTTTATTAAACGGTGAACCGATGTCGCTGGATTCAACGGTAATGCCGATGACCCTGGTGCCCGGCCTGACGAAAAGCCATCTTGACGGTTCGGTGTTTAAGTATGTTCAGGAGACGCTGGGGCTGAAAATTATGGGGTCATACAGGGTGGTGCGGGCACTAAAACCCAATGCGCTGGACAGGCAACATCTGGTCTGCGAGGAAACCGATCCGGTGCTGGAGGTGGAGCAGGTCATTTATCTGGAAGATGGCACGCCGCTGGAATATGCCCACTGCCACTATCGGTACGACCACGGCGGGATCGTTATCGTGAATAACGGGTAAAAAAAAAGCGGGCATCGAAGCCCGCTTTTTTAATGCTCGTTATTAGTTCAAACGCACCGGCATACCGGAGCGGTTCTGCACGGCCTGGTCAACGATGGTCGTTTCCACGTCAGGCTGAGAGGTCACCGCCTGCACCGCGCTAGTCAGCGTAACAGGGACGACTTCGTTGTTGTTGATCTGGTCTTCGCTGGTAGACAGCGGGTTGTGCACTTCAATGTAACGGCTACCGTCTGGCTCAGTGGTCGCTTTTACCGGTTCGTTAATGAACTGCACGCGCGTACCGACCGGCACGTTTTCGAACAGGAACTTGATGTCGTCGTTACGCAGACGCACGCAGCCGTGGCTTACGCGCAGGCCGATACCGAAGTTGGCGTTGGTGCCGTGAATGGCGTACAGACGGCCAATGTACAGCGCGTACAGACCCATCGGGTTATCCGGGCCGGCTGGCACAACGGCTGGCAGCGGTTCGCCGGCAGCAATGTATTCTGCGTGCATTTTGGCGGTAGGGGTCCAGGTTGGGCCCGCTTTCTTACGCTCAACTTTGGTGGTCCAGTTCATTGGGGTGTCTTTACCCAGCTGGCCGATACCGATTGGCAGCACGATAACGGTGTTGGTGCCTTTCGGGTAGTAATACAGACGCATTTCGGCGCTGTTAATGACGATACCTTCATGAACGGTATCCGGCAGGATCAGCTGCTGAGGAATATTCAGTACGGTACCCGCTTTTGGCAGATACGGGTCAACGCCCGGGTTTGCTTCCAGCATATTGGACAGGCCCAGCTGGTACTGTGCGGCGAAATACTCCAGCGGCTGAGAGTTACCTTCTGGTACCGTCACCACCTGGTTTTCGCCCACCAGACGGCTTCCGTCTGTCGGCAGGGGATACGTCACCGCAGACGCGGTCTTACAAAAACCTACTACGGCTAACGCCGCCGCAAAAAGCGTTGTTAATTTCATGTTCATGTTGTGCGAGGTATCTAAGCCATTCAGGCGATGAGTTGATAAGTCTGAATCTATGATGGGAGCGCATTATATGTGCATTCCCGCTCGCAGGGAATTCAGATGTGTACGAAATCACATTTTTTTCGATTTTGTTAAAGTTTAGTGGATTGCCGCAACACGGGATCTCAATTCGGAATTGTGGCATAATGCCGTGTTTATCACACTTTTCGCAGGAATCTCCCCGTGTTAGTTACCAGCAACGTCACTATGCAGTTTGGCAGTAAGCCGCTGTTCGAAAACATTTCCGTCAAATTTGGCGGCGGCAACCGTTACGGCCTGATTGGTGCCAACGGTAGCGGAAAATCCACCTTTATGAAGATCCTCGGCGGCGACCTGGAGCCGACGCTTGGCAACGTGTCGCTCGATCCGAACGAGCGCATCGGTAAGCTGCGTCAGGATCAGTTCGCCTTCGAAGAGTTCACCGTGCTGGACACCGTGATCATGGGGCACGCGGAGCTGTGGGAAGTGAAGCAGGAGCGCGATCGCATTTACGCCCTAGCTGAAATGAGCGAAGAGGACGGCTACAAAGTGGCCGAACTGGAAACGCATTACGGCGAGATGGATGGCTATTCAGCTGAAGCGCGTGCGGGCGAGCTGCTGCTGGGCGTGGGCATTCCTGTTGAACAGCATTACGGCCCGATGAGTGAAGTCGCGCCAGGCTGGAAGTTGCGTGTCCTGCTGGCGCAGGCGCTGTTCTCTAACCCGGACATCCTGCTTCTCGACGAACCAACGAACAACCTGGACATCGACACCATCCGCTGGCTGGAGCAGACGCTGAACGACCGCGACAGCACCATGATCATCATTTCGCACGACCGTCACTTCCTGAACATGGTCTGTACGCACATGGCGGATCTGGATTACGGCGAGCTGCGCGTGTACCCGGGCAACTACGACGAATACATGACGGCTGCGACCCAGGCGCGTGAACGCCTGCTGGCCGACAACGCCAAGAAGAAGGCGCAGATTGCGGACCTGCAATCCTTCGTCAGCCGCTTCAGCGCGAACGCCTCTAAGTCTCGTCAGGCGACGTCCCGCGCCCGTCAGATCGACAAAATCAAGCTGGAAGAAGTCAAAGCTTCCAGCCGTCAGAACCCGTTCATCCGCTTCGAGCAGGACAAGAAACTGTTCCGTAATGCGCTGGAAGTGGAAGCCCTTACCAAAGGCTTCGATGAAGGTCCGCTGTTTAAAAACTTCAACCTGCTGCTGGAAGTGGGCGAGAAAATTGCCATTCTGGGTGCCAACGGCGTGGGTAAATCCACCATGCTGAAAACCCTGGTTGGTGAACTGCAGCCGGACAACGGCACCGTGAAGTGGTCAGAAAACGCGCAGATTGGTTACTACGCGCAGGACCACGAATACGAGTTCGAAAACGACCTGACCGTCTTTGACTGGATGAGCCAGTGGAAGCAGGAAGGCGACGACGAGCAGGCGGTGCGTAGCATTCTGGGTCGTCTGCTGTTCAGTCAGGACGACATCAAAAAGCCGGCGAAAGTGCTGTCCGGTGGTGAAAAGGGTCGCATGCTGTTCGGCAAGCTGATGATGGAAAAACCCAATATCCTGGTAATGGACGAACCGACTAACCACCTGGATATGGAATCTATCGAATCGCTGAACATGGCGCTGGAGATGTATCAGGGCACGCTGATCTTCGTTTCTCACGACCGTGAATTCGTCAGCTCGCTGGCGACCCGCGTGATCGAAATTACGCCAGAGCGCGTGGTGGACTTCACCGGTAACTACGAAGATTACCTGCGCAGCAAAGGTATCGAGAGTTAAAAAAAGCCGGGTGGCGGCTTCGCCTTACCCGGCCTACGTTCCATTCCCTCTCCCTGTGGGAGAGGGTCAGGGTGAGGGCATCAGGCCGCACTACACCACCCAATCACACCTTTCTTCACCATTCACCAGCAGCTTACGTTTTTCCCCCGCCGGTAACGACACCTTCAGCGCGTTCCACGCCGGACGATAATCACCGCGTGCACTGATGTTCAGGTTGACGGTTGCCCCGTCGCACACCATTTCCCATGCCACCCACAGCGCATTGCCGTTCTGGTAGCCCCAGGACTCGCCGTCATCTTCAAACAGCAGGCCGGACGTGGTGCCGACGCCTTTCACCGGGAACAGCTTCAGCTCGCGGGTATCGTCTTTTTCGGCGCTCACGTGACGGATGCGCTCGCTGAGCGGCAGACCGGCACCGGCGCGCACCAGCAGCGGCAGTTTCTCCAGCGGCGCGTCGAGGACGATCGCTTGCCCGCCAGCGAACCATTCGTGAGTGTAGAAATCGTACCAGCCGGTTTCGTTATCCGGCAGCCAGACGTGGCGTTTACGCTGCCCGGCCTCGACGACGCTGGCGACAAGGAGGTCGCGACCCAGCAGGAAGTCATCGCACTCTTCGAAGGTCCGCGCGTCGTGCTCGTGGTCGAGGAAGGTCGGGCGCAGCATCGGTTCGTCGTCGGCGTGCGCCTGCCAGAGCAGGGTGTAGAGATAGGGCAGAAGACGGTAGCGCAGCTCAATCGCACCGCGAATAGCGGGGGTGACGCCCGGGTACATCCACGGCTCGTTGACCGTGTGGTCATCGTTCCACGAGTGAATGGTAAAGCGCGGATGCATCACGCCGTTTTGCACCCAGCGCACGAACAGTTCGGCGTCTGGCTTGTCGCCGGAGAAACCGCCGACGTCGTGGCCGACGTTGAACAGCCCGGAGAGGCTCATGCCCAGCCCCATGCGGATGTTATAGCGCAGGGTATCCCAGTGAGTGCGGTTATCGCCGCTCCAGGTCTGGACGTAGCGCTGCATCCCGGCGCAGCCGGAGCGGGAAATGAGATACGGACGTTTTTCCGGCGCGAAACGCTGCTGCGCTTCCAGCGAGGCGCGCATCATCAGCAGCGGCATCACCGGGCGAATGTGTTTGATGGCAATCTCTTTGCCGAAGCCAAAACAGCGTGCTTCCCCGTCCCATACTTCGTATTCGTTGTTGTCGTTCCAGGTCGAGTCTATCCCCATCTCCAGCAGCTGCGTGGTCACGCCGTTCTGCCACCACTGTACCGTCTGCGGGTTAGTGAAATCGAGATGCGAGCCTTCGTCATCCCAGAAGCTGGAACGTTCAGGTGCATCAGTTTCTGAGTCGCGAATGAACAGGCCACGTTCCGCCACTTCGTTATAGCGGGGATGATCCTGCAGCAGACAAGGCTTGATGTTGGCGGCCAGCTTTAACCCGGCATCGTGGAACGCCTGGCTCATTACCTTCGGCTGCGGCACTTTGTCATGGTTCCAGTTAAAGACGTAGCGCTTGCCGTTAATGGAGGTATAGCCGGAGGAGAGCTGGAACGAGTCGCATGGAATCGCGTGTTCTTCACACAGGCGGATAAAGTTCATCAGCTGGTTTTGCGCGTCCGGCGCGTCGGTATAGTGCATGGTCGAGCCGCTGTAGCCCAGGCTCCATTTCGGTCCGAACAGCGTTTTCCCGGTCAGGCGCACGAAGGCTTTGGTGACGTCCAGTACGCGCTTGCCGGTAAAGATGTAGTAATCGATATCGCCCGCTTCCGCCTGCCAGCGCCGATAGGCGGTGTGGTAGTTGTCGATCTCGTTGCCCAGATCCAGCCAGCAGCTGCTCAGGTTATCGTAGAACAGGCCGTAGCTCACGTCGTCGCGACGGGTAAGGGTGAATGGAATGTGCTTGTACAGCGGGTCGGTGCTGGCGGCGTTGTAGCCCATCGCATCCAGGTTGCGCATCTCGTAGCGTTTACCGTTGCGCTGTAGATCGCCCGCTTTCTCGCCCAGCCCGTAGAAACGTTCGTCCTTGCGACGGCTCAGATAGTGCGCCACGCCGTCACCGTGGGCGTTCAGCAGGTACGCACTGGTCGGACGGTCATTGACCAGCGGCTGCCACTCGCCCGCGTCATTGCGGTAGTGCCACTCCAGCCACAGGGGCTGGTGGACGGTCACCCGAAGCTGCTCCGTCGCCACCGTCACGGTATTTTCCTGCCGCGTCAGCGTCCAGGCCGGGCAGGTAAAGCCACTGACATCGTCACGACGGCGACCTTCCCACGGCACGTCTTGCGCCGGGGCGATGCTCCAGGTGCGGTCCAGCGCCAGTTCACCTTTGCGTTTGATCAGCACGCGGAACAGGTTCTCTTCCAGCACATACAGGCACAGGCGGTGCTGGTTATCCACCAGCAGTTCCAGATGGTTTGCCGACTGCGTATCAACGGTCCAGTTTTTCAGGGTTTTCATATGCAATACATCCACTATCAGGCGCGCTTGGCGCGACGTTCAGCAATAAATGCTACCAGGAAGACAGCGCCAATCAGGTCAAAGAAGCCCATGGCAATAAAGAGCGGGTTAAAGCCGATTTTGTCGGCGGTCACACCGATTAACAGCGAGAACAGGAAGCTGGCGATCCACGCCGCCGAGCCGCGCATGCCGTTGACGGTCGCCATCTGGCCCTTATCAAACGACTCCACGACCAGGGCGCTGAGCATGCAGGAGATAATCTGGTGCCCAAAGCCGCCGATGGAGATCAGCACGATGGTGATATACGGGTCGCGGGTAATGGCGACAATGCCCAGAGAAATCATCAGAAACGCGCCGGTGACGGAGCTGGCGACGACCGAGTTAACGCGGGAGCAGCCGAACAGGCGGGTGTACAATCGCGTCAGGTAGCCACTTGCCACGCTGCCGAGGTCAGCGGCGAGGAACGGAAGCCAGGCGAACATCGCAATCTGCTTCAGGTCCATGCCGTGTTCTTTGGCGAGATACAGCGGCACCCAGAAGCTCAACACCGCCCAGGCCGGTTCCGCCATAAAGGCCGGGATGGCGATACCGTAGAAACGTTTGTTTTTCGAGACGGTTTTCAGCGCGGTCAGGAACGGCAGTTTGACCGCAGGCGGTTCGTTATCCTGCTTGATAAATGCCAGCTCATCCTTGCTCAGGTTCGGGTGCTGCTCCGGGTTGTGGTAGAACGCCCACCAGAGGATCACCCACAGCAGCGCCAGCACGCCGGTAAACATAAACGCACCCTGCCAGCCAAACGACGCGTGAGCAAAGTAGATAATAGGCGGGGCCAGCATCGCACCGATGGAGAAGCCCACGCCCGCCCAACCGGCGGCAACAGGACGTTCCGATTTCGGGAACCATTCACCGATGGTTTTGGCGTTCGCCGGGGTTGCGGCGGCCTCAGACGCCCCCATAAAGAAGCGCAGGATAGCCAGGTGCAGCCAGCTTCCGGCCCCCGCGTGGAAGATACACATCAGCGCCCAGATCCCGGCGCAGACCATAAAGCCAATCTTCAGGCCGATGACGTCAATCAACCAGCCGCACAGGGGCTGGAAAATGGTGTAGGCGATCTGGAATGCGCCGACGATCCAGGAGTATTGCTCGGTGGTGATCCCGAGGCTCTCTTTCAGTTCCGGCGCGAGGATCCCCAATGAGTTTCGGGTGATGTAGTTAACGGTGACGCCCAGTAAAAACAGCACCAGCACGTACCAGCGCAGGTTCTTGATGACGCGACGAGTTTTGCTTGTCGCAACGGTGTTATTGATGTCCTGACTCATTTTACTCTCCATAAGACGGACGCTAAGGGGACGGAGGTTCAGGTGTCACACAGATTGTTATGCCTTTGATTTCTATCCGTTTAGAATGCTTAAGTTGCTATACAACTAGTATGGAAGTTGTGTGACAAGTTCACCTTAAGGGAGAAAATGAGTGGGCAATAGTGGATTTTGTGCAAAGTTTCTCATAACGGGCGCAAACCCTCTGGCATGATGGCCGTTATGCCCTTTATTACCTGACGGATACGCTATGAAAATTTTTTCATTTCGCAAATGGAGCCAGATCACAAAATGGACAAAAGGCTAAAAATCACCGAAATCGCGGCCCGTACGCAACTCTCTATCAGTACCGTTTCCCGCGTGCTGGCGGGCAAAGCGAACACCAGCGAAAAAGCGCGTGCAAAGGTGCTGGCGTGCGCACGGGAGCTGGGGGTGATGGATGGCATGGCGGCGGGGCGTCTGCTGCTTAACAGCCTGGTGGTTTTTGCTCCCCAGCGAGCCTTTGACGAGCGGTCCGACATCTTTTACTACCGCGTGATCCAGAGCATCAGCAAAGGGCTGGCTTCGCACGAGGTTCGGCTACGCTACTGTGCGCTGGAGGAGAACGACAGCGACGCGCAGCTTTTTCTGGCACGCATGAACGAGCCGGATACCCAGGCAGCCATTCTGCTCGGTATTGACGATCCGCATATCCACGATCTGGCGGTGGACGTGGGGAAACCCTGCATGCTGATTAACTGCCGTGACCGCCACATGCGTCTGCCTGCCGTAGCGCCGGACCATCGCGCCATTGGCGAGCGGGCGGCGGAATACCTGTTCGAAATGGGACACCGCGACGTGATGAACGTGCTGTGCCTGCGCCGTTACACCATGGAGCTGCGCCTGGCAGGGATCCGCGACGCGTGGCACGCCCATAACCTGACGTTCAGCGACAAGCGCGATCTGCTGGTGGTGCCGAGCTTTAGCGCGCGCGAAACGGAACAGCTGGTTAGCGAGTGGCTTAACCAGCAGAAGGGAAAAGATCTGCCCACCGCGTTTTTGGTCGGCGGCGACTTTATGGCGGCGGGCACCATCAGCGCTTTGCAGAAACAGGGATTGCGGGTACCGCAGGACGTTTCCGTCATGAGCATCGACGGCTTTAATCTGGCGGCGATTCAGGATGTGCCCCTGACGGCAGTGCATGTCCCGCGTGATGAACTGGGAACGGAAGCGGTGCATATGCTCCAGCAGCGGCTGATGCGCCCTGACGCGCCGGTGGGAACCTTGCTGCTGAACGGCACGCTGACCGTGCGGGAATCGGTACGGCGGATACGTCAGGGGAAACGACGCACCGCCGTTGAGCGGGAAGGGCTGTACGACAGTTAAACCATACCCAGCGCGCGCTTGCCGTGGATGTTGAGATCGTTCACGGTAAAGCGGTCCTGCCAGCTTTTTTCATAATCTTCACGCGGGAAATCTCCCGGTGACGCACCGGTTTCCAGCGCTTCCTTCACCTTTTTCGCGTAGGCGAGGTTCTTCTCGCACATCGGCGCGGCAGGGATGTACATCACGTTGCCCCAGCCCTGCTGATTTTCCACCGGAGCGACGGAGTGGATCACATCGCAGTGCCACCACACGGAGTCCCCTGCGTCCAGCGCCGGTATGCTGGTTAATGCTTCGATGAGCAGCGGGTGCCATTTTTCCGAAATCGGCAGCACGCGGCCCGGCGCGACGCCGCAGAGTTCATCTTCCGGCACGTCGTCCAGCAGCGGACGCAGCAGAATGTACGCCATCGCTTCCGGGATGGGCACCACGTGCAGCAGTCCCTGGCCCGGGATCATGTCCGACAGCGCCGTCCAGCCCTGGAAAGTACGGAACACCGAACACTTGGTGGTGTTATCCACGGTGTACTCTTCCACTTCGGTGCGGTGCGCGGCGTTCCACGAATCGTACTTATCAATATTGCCGTCAAACACGCGGGCAAACACCTGCTGATAGGCAGGCAGCAGCCAGCGCTCCAGCGCGCCGGAATCGGTGTGCGCGCCCAGCCCTTTAGAGGTGGTGCCCGGTGGGCGGCGGCGAATACGATCCGGATAAATCACGCTGACATCCGGGTCGAACCACTGCTTGCCGTTGCTCTCGAATGTCCATAAACGGTTCAGGAACGACTGCACCTGCGCCATCTCTTCGCTCTGACGCGCCTGCATTTGCGCCTGCGACCAGTAGATCGGGTAAATCTCCGGACGAGAGGCGGTTAAGGTGCCGAAGAAGTTATCGCCCGGCCCTTTATACACCTCGTCAAACTTATTGAGATCGAGATAGTCGAGCATCGACTGATCCCACGCCAGCGCCTGTTCGCGCGGAAAATGACCTTTGATCACCGCGCAGCCCCGACGCTTAACCGCCTCGCGCTGTTCAGCGGTGATTGTGCCGTTTTTCACATCCGCGAACGGGATCGTCGGCCAGACGGGTTGGCCTTTATTCTTGAGGGCGTTGATCTCTGCCACGCGGGTGGCAATGTTGTCGCTGAGCTTGTCGAACACCGCCTGAACATCACCGATCTGGGCGCGTAGCTCGCGCTTCATCTGACGAATTGCCGCTTTGTGGTCCGCTGGCAAAGTTTCACTGGTAAAGGTCATAACTGCCTCGCATCTTTCATTCGAAAGTAAAAATATCTACAAGTGATACTTTAAGTTAAAAATAAGTTAATGCAAGTTTAAAAACTTGACGCAAGCCACAGGTCGGAAAAAGAGTGAGAGGCCGGAGCGCGGCTCCGGCGGGAGAGAGATTAGGCGTCGAACGGGGAATGGTGATCGAGCACGGCCTGAATGACGTTCAGCGCGCCCTGATGGTTGTTGTCGTCGGTGCTGTAGCGGGCGATCTGTTTGATGCTTTCTGCCGCGTTGTTCATTGCAAATGAGTATTTCACCAGCTTCAGCATCTCCGCGTCATTGCCGCTGTCGCCAATGGCCACGCACTGCTGCGGGGAGAGCTCCCAGCGCTTCAGCAGGCGGCTGATGCCGTTGGCTTTATGCAGGCCAGGAATGATCAAGTCCACAAACCCAAAGCCGCTGGTGACCGGTTTCATAATGCCGTCGAGAGAAACATGCAGCGCGTCGATCAGGTTCGGGATATCGCTGTCGGGCAGGTTCAGTGAGAACTTGAACAGCACATCGTCAATCTCGTGATAATCGCTGACGCGCGTTAAGCGATGGTAGTGCTTAGACATCAGCGCCACAAATTCGTCCGGGGCTTTATCGCTGACGTAAGCGCTCTCCAGTCCGCAGGCCACGAAGTTCAGCGCGTTATCTTTCAGCAGTTCACCAATGACGATCTGCGACTCATGGCGAGTCAGTTCGCCGTGGAAAACGTGTTCCCCGTGATCGAACACCAGCGCGCCGTTTTCCGCCACGAAGGAGATTCGATCTTTTAGCTCAGGGAAGAAGGAGATGAGCTGATAATACTGATTGCCGCTGGCGACAACGAATTCAATGCCGCGGGCGTTAAGCTGCTCAAACTGTGCCTGGAAGCGGTCACGATCGTACTGCTTGGCATCATCAAGGAAAGTTCCGTCCATATCGGTGACGATAACTTTTACGGTCATACTGTGCTCCTGGGTCACTGCGTTTTGAAACATTCTAATAACAAGGTGACGGGGAGCACAAATTTAATTTCGAATGAAAGTCAGAAAGCCGGGTGGCGGCTTCGCCTTACCCGGCCTACGGGGGAGACAATGTAGGCCCGGTAAGCGCAGCGCCACCGGGCGTTTTTTTACAACGTATGCTCGGTACGCGCAATAATATCGTCCTGTGCATCCGGCGACAGGGCGGTGAAGAACGCCGAGTAGCCCGCTACGCGTACCACTAAATCGCGGTACTGGTCAGGGTGTTTCTTCGCTTCCAGCAGCGTTTCGCGCGAGACGATGTTGTACTGAATATGCCAGCCTTTATGCACCTCGAAGAAAGTGCGCAGCAGCACCATCAGCTTCTGGCGATCGCTGTCGTTTTCCAGCGTCGACGGGTTCAGCTTCTGGTTCAGCAGCACGCCGCCCAGAATCGCCTCGGTAGGGAGTTTACCCACGGAGCCGATGACCGCCGTCGGGCCGAGGTGGTCGGTACCGGACGCCGGGCTTGCCCCTTCCGCCAGCGGGGTATGCGCCTTACGTCCGTCCGGAGTCGCCATCGTTGCCGCGCCAAACGGCACGTTTGCGGAGATGGAGGAGGTGCCCGCGTAGTAGTTACCGCCAATCGGACCACGACCATAGCGCGGGTTGTGGTACTGCTTCAGCTCTTCAATGTAGGTCTGGTAAGCACGCGTCAGCAGCATATCCACGCTGTCGTCGTCGTTACCGTACTTCGGTGCGCCGTTAATCAGACGCTGACGCAGCTGCTCGTGGGTCAGCCCGTCGAAATCATCCGCCAGCGCTGCCGCCAGCTGCTGTTGACCGATGACGCCCTGTTCAAACACCAGCTTCTTCACCGCCGCCAGACTGTTGCCGAGGTTGGCGATACCCACCTGCAGGCCGGAAACCCAGTCATACTTCGCGCCGCCCTGCTTGATGCTTTTCGCGCGTTCGATGCAGTCGTCCACCAGCGCCGAGCAGAGAATATCGTGCACGTTCTCTTCCAGCATGGTGTCCACCACGTACTCAATTTCGATGGATTTGCGGGTGTAGTAGCGAATCTGCATATCCCACGCCGCCATCACCTCCTCGAAGTTATCGAAGTTACCGGCAGAGAGCGCTTTTTCCTGCGGCAGGAATACCTTACCGCTGGTGGCGTCGCGGCCGCCTTCCAGCGCGGCGAGCATCACGCGGGCAAAGTTGATAAAGCTCATGCCGGTGCAGCGATAGCCCCACTTGCCGCCCACGGCGGTTTCGATACAGCCGATGGCCGCGTAGTCATAGGCGTCATCATGTTCAACGCCGAGCTTGATAAATTCCGGGATAACGATTTCATCGTTGTTGAACGCTGGCATCCCGAAGCCGCAGCGGATCACCTGTACGCAGGCGTCAAGGAAGTCGTTGCTCATGCCTGCGTGGTAACGCACGCTCAGGTTCGGCTGAGTGGAGCGCAGGCGACCGCAGGATTCCAGAATCGCGTAGGAGAGCGGGTTGACCGCGTCCATTGGCTCACCGTTGACCAGCTTCTGGCCGCCGATGGTGACGTTCTGGTACAGCGGGCTACCGGCAGAGGCCTTAGAGTGCGAGCCGGAGCGGATCTTGTTCACTTCCAGCAGCTTCAGCCAGCAGCTGTGCAGCAGCTCAATGGCGTGTTCGCGGTCGAGACTCTGGTTCAGCTCCACGTCGCGGCGGTAGAACGGATAGAGATACTGGTCCATACGGGCGAACGACACGGAGTGACCGTTAGACTCAATCTGCAGTATCAGCTGAATGAAATAGCACAGCTGCAGCGCCTGCCAGAAGGTTTTTGGCGGCTCGTGGGCAATCACGTCGCAGTTTTCCGCCATCGCCAGCAGCTCGTCGCGGCGGCTTTCGCGGGTTTCCGTGGCCGCCATTTCGCGTGCCAGAGCGGCAAAACGTTTGATGTGCAGGCTCACCGCGTCCAGCACGATATCGATCGCTTTCAGGAACTGGTCGCCGTGCAGATCGTCCAGCACCGTCAGGTTGATACGCGAGCGGCGCTCGGCGACTTTAGCGCGCAGGCCGTCGAGACCTTTCTCCAGCACCAGCGGGAAGTTCACCGCCAGGTGCGCGTCGCCGGAGGTCATGTTGCCTTCGGCTTTGATAATACCGGTTTCCAGCAGGCCTTTTTGCTCGTCGGTGAACATGCCGTAGCAGCGATCCTGCACCGTCTGGCCGCGCCACCACGGGCAGATCGCATGCAGGACGCGCTTGTTCTCTTCGCTCACCGCAAAGCCCGCGCCCGGACGGTCCGCCAGATCGTCGATCTCTTTTTCAATCCAGGAGACGGTGTATTCCGGGAAGATCGGTGCGGCGCGAACTTCGCTTGCCTGGTTACCGATAATCAGCTCGTCGTGTTTGATCCAGATGGTACGCTCAGCCAGATGATGTGCCAGCGCCAGGGCGCGACGCACCGGGATCGGCTTGTCCATGTGCTGCTGGTACATTTCGGTGTAATGCTGCGCGCGCTCGGTACAGACCGGCGGCTTAACGATATGGACCAGCGCGGTTTTGTGCGCCTTGATGCGCTCGCTGAGGGTGTTGAGATTTAACGTCGTCATAGGTTTATCCTCGTAAGGTCGCGGTTAACCCTTTCTGGCAGGCGTACTGCTGCGCGAAGTCTAGCAGGGCAGGGTTATCCAGCGGTTTGTCAGGGGCAGAGTAGGGTTGGCCAAGCAGGGTGTATTTGTTCATGCCCAGCGTGTGATACGGCAGGAAATGAATATCATCGACGCCAAGTTCATCGGCGGCGAAGTTGGTAATGGCGGTTACGGACGCTTCATCGGCATTGAACCCCTGAATCAGCGGTACGCGAATGGTGATTTTTTTCCCGGCAGCGGCAAGGCGCTTCAGGTTATCGAGGATCCGTTTGGCCGAGCCGTCCGTCCACTGTTTGAACACCTCAGGATCGACGTGTTTCAGGTCGGCGAGGAACAGATCGACGTACGGTAATGAAGGCTCGATATATTGCCACGGCACGTGAAGACAGGTTTCAACGGCGGTGTGGATCCCCTGTTCGTGGCTGGCTTTAAACAGCGCGTGCGCCAGCTCCGGGTTCATAAACGGCTCGCCGCCGGAAAGCGTAATACCGCCGCCGCTGCGGTCGTAAAAGGGCTTATCGCGCAGCACGGTCGCCATGATCTCGCCCACCTGCTGTTCTTCACCGCATACGGTCAGCGCCTGCGTCGGGCAGCAGTCAGTGAGGGCGTTGAGCGTCTCTTCACGCAATTTTTCACGGTGGATGACGAGACCATTCAGCGCGCGTTCGATACAGCCCGGCGCCGCCTGCTGACACAGGTCGCAGCCGTCAAGGCACAGGCGCGCATCAAACAGCACGTCCCGGCTACGGGAACGGCTTTCCGGGTTCTGGCACCAGCGACAGCCCAGCGAGCAGCCTTTCAGGAACACCACGGTACGAATACCGGGGCCATCGTGGGTGGAGTAACGCTGAATATTGAAGATCATGTTTTTACCCTCAAGTTGCATACGAAGATTAAATGACTTTCGAATGAAAGTTATCTTGATGCAGGTCAACTCCTGAGCAGGTTTTCCTGTGATAGGTTAAGTGCAGACTAATTTTGAGGGTGACATCATGGAACTTTATCTCGACACATCAGACGTTGCGGCAGTCAAAAAGCTGGCGCGTATCTTTCCGCTGGCGGGCGTGACCACCAACCCAAGCATTGTGGCGGCAGGTAAAACGCCGCTGGATGAGCTTCTGCCCGCGCTGCACGACGCGATGGGCGGTAAAGGCCGTCTGTTCGCGCAGGTGATGGCGACGACCGCTGAAGGTATGGTGGAAGACGCGCGTAAGCTGCGCGCGATGATTAACGACCTGGTGGTGAAAGTGCCGGTAACTGCCGAAGGGCTGGCAGCCATCAAGATGCTGAAAGCGGAAGGCATTCCGACGCTGGGTACGGCGGTGTATGGCGCGGCCCAGGGTATGCTCTCTGCGCTGGCAGGAGCAGAGTATGTCGCGCCATACGTGAACCGCGTGGACGCGCAGGGCGGGGACGGTATCCAGACCGTGGTTGAGCTGCAACAGCTGCTGACGCTGCACGCCCCGCAATCAAAAGTGCTGGCCGCGAGCTTTAAAACCCCACGTCAGGCGCTGGACTGCCTGCTGGCAGGATGCGAGTCCATCACGCTGCCGCTGGACGTGGCGCAGCAGTTTATTACCTCTCCTGCGGTAGACGCAGCGATTGTGAAGTTTGAGCAGGACTGGCAGGGGGCGTTTGGTCGGACGTCGATCTGACGGGTGCGGCCTGATGCCCTCACCCCAACCCTCTCCCACAGGGAGAGGGAGCAAACGCTAAAACGGCAACCTGAAGGTTGCCGTTTGCTTTAACCTCCACAAACCTCACACCCCGGATTACGCATCAGCTTCATCTCGCGGAACTGGCAGGTCATCGCGTCATACATCACGATTTTTCCTGCGGCAGGCGTACCGTAATGTGCCAGCACTTTAATCGCTTCCATCGCCTGCAGCGACCCAATCACGCCGACGAGCGGCGCCATCACGCCCGCCTCAACGCAGGTTAGCGCATTCTCACCAAACAGACGGCTCAGGCAGCGGTAGCAGGGGGCCCCCTCCGCATAGGTGAAGACGCTGATCTGCCCCTCCATGCGGATCGCCGCACCGGAGACCAGCGGGGTTTTGTGGGCAAAACAGCCTGCATTAAGCTGGTTACGAACGGCGACGTTATCGGTGCAGTCGAGCACCAGATCGTGCTGCGCAATCTGCGCAAATAACGCCTCGTCATCCAGCATCGCGTCAAGCAGGGTGAACTGAACGTTGGGGTTGATGCGCGCCAGGGCAGCCCGGGCGGATTCCACTTTTGGCTCGCCAATGGTTGCGTCGCTGTGCAGCGTCTGGCGCTGCAGGTTAGACACCGATACGGTATCAAAATCCAGCAGCGTCATCCTGCCCACGCCCGCCGCGGCCAGGTATTGCGCGGCGGCGCAGCCGAGCCCGCCGAGGCCAACAACCAGCACGCTGGCCGCCTTGAGTGCTTCCTGTCCTTCGAAATCAAATCCGCGCAGGACAATCTGGCGGTTGTAGCGCATCATCTCCTGGTCGCTCAGTTCCACCGTCATGTCAGCCTCCGAACAGGTGGTTGAAGCGCTCTACCTCAACCCATTCACCCGCTTCCACGTTGCCGCGCTCGCGCTCCAGCACGATAAAGCAGTTGCCCAGGCTGAAGGAGCTGAAAATGTGCGAACCCTGGTGCCCGGTCGTGCTGACTTCCAGCTCACCGTGCGCGTTATGCGCCAGAATGCCGCGCTGGAAATCTAGCCGACCCGGCGATTTTTTCAGGCGCGTCGCGGCGCGCACGCGCAGGCGTTTCGGCAGCGGGCTGGCGGCGTTGCCGGAAAGCTTCGCCAGCAGCGGGATCACCAGCTGGTAAAAGGTAAGTGCCGCTGAGACCGGGTTACCCGGCAGACCGCAGAACCAGCTGTGCGGAAGCTTGCCAAACGCGAACGGTTTGCCCGGTTTGATTGCCAGCTTCCAGAAGGCGATTTCGCCCAGCTCTTCAAGAAGGGTTTTGGTGTAATCCGCTTCCCCCACGGAGACGCCGCCGGAGCTGATGACCACATCGGCGGATTTATCCGCCTCAATAAATGCCGCGCGCAGTTTTTCCGGATCGTCAGGAATGATGCCGAGATTAATCACTTCGCAGCCCAGCTGCTCCAGCATCAGGTGGACTGCCAGCCGGTTGGTGTCGTAAATCTGACCGTCCTGCAGCGGCTGGCCCGGAAGCTGCAGCTCGTCACCGGTGGAGAACACCGCGACGCGCACTTTCCGGATAACGTCAATGTCCGCGATGCCGAGCGAGGCCAGCACCGGCAGCTCCGCCACCGTCAGCTTCTGCCCGGCGGCAAAGACCGTTGCGCCAAGGGTAATGTCCTCGCCGGTACGGCGGATGTTCTGGCCCGCTTTGACGCTGGCGGTAAAACGCACGCCGTCGTCCGTCTGTTCGGTTTCTTCCTGCATCACCACGGCATCGCAGCCTGGCGGAACCGGCGCGCCGGTCATGATGCGCACGCAGGTGCCCACAGGCCATTCACCGCTAAACGGCTGACCGGCAAAGGCTTTACCCGCCACCGGCAGGGCGTTGCCCGTCTGGAGGTCCGCCAGGCGTACCGCATAACCGTCCATCGCGGAATTATCGAACCCCGGCACGTTAAGCGGAGAGACGATATCGCGCGCGGCGATTCGGCCAAAACAGCGCACGAGGGGCAGCGTTTCGACGTCTTGCAGCGGCGAAAGTCGGTCAAGCATCTGCGTGAGTGCCGTCTCAAGCGGCATCAGTCCGGCGGTAAAATCCATGGTGGGCTCCTGAGGAGTAACAACGAAAGCGTCCATTATGGCAGAAAAGTGCGGCTAACTGTATGACCCGATGGGTGTACGCTTTACATCACAGTTGCGTCTTTCTATATTCAAAAATCATCTGAAGTTTCATCGACGATAATGATATTTATAGAAAAAGCCGCGAATCAGGCTAACGGGTGATGTGAATGGTTAATGCGGTAATCGCAATTCATGGTGGCGCAGGGGCAATCACCCGTGCACAGCTCAGTCCTGAGCAGGAAAAGCGTTATATTGACGCGCTGTACGCCATTGTTGAAACAGGTCAAAAAATGCTGGAAGCGGGCGAGAGCGCGCTTGATGTGGTCACCGAGGCGGTGCGTCTGCTGGAGGAGTGTCCGCTCTTTAATGCAGGCATCGGTTCAGTCTTTACCCGGGATGAAACCCACGAGCTTGATGCTTGCGTGATGGACGGCGTCACCCTTAAGGCAGGCGCCGTGGCGGGAGTGAGTCGTCTGCGCAATCCGGTGCTGGCAGCGCGTCTGGTAATGGAAGAGAGCCCACACGTGCTGCTGACGGGCTCCGGGGCGGAGGCGTTTGCCTTCGGTCATGGAATGGAACCGGTCTCTCCCGATCTGTTTTCCACGGACGCGCGTTTTCAACAGCTGCTGGAAGCCCGTTCGGCGGGCATGACGCAGCTTGACCATACTGCGCCGCTGGATGAAACCACCAAAATGGGCACGGTTGGCGCGGTGGCGCTTGATAAAGCCGGTAACCTCGCGGCGGCGACCTCCACGGGCGGCATGACCAACAAGCTGCCCGGACGCGTCGGCGACAGCCCGTTGCCGGGCGCTGGCTGCTATGCCAACAACGCCACGGCCGCCGTCTCCTGTACGGGCACCGGCGAAGTCTTTATTCGCGCACTCGCGGCCTACGACATCACCGCTCTGATGGACTACGGCGGTTTAAGCCTGAGCGAGGCCTGCGAGCGTGTGGTAATGGAAAAATTGCCTGCTCTGGGCGGCGTTGGCGGCCTAATTGCCGTGGACCGTGAGGGCAATGTGGCCCTGCCGTTTAACAGCGAAGGGATGTATCGCGCCTGGGGTTACGCCGGTGATGAACCGAGCACGGGCATCTATCGTGAATAAGGGGGCCGCGCGTGCCGCACAGTGAAGAGCTGGACAACGGCGAAGTACTGGCTGTCCATCAGCTGAATATTGCGTTTCAGGAAGAGCGGCAGTTCATCCCCGCAGTAGAAAATTTATCGTTCTCGCTCAGACGCGGCGAGACGCTGGCGATTGTTGGCGAATCCGGTTCCGGTAAATCGGTCACCGCGCTGGCGCTGATGCGTCTGCTGGAACAGACGGGCGGGCAAATCAGCAGCGAGAAGATGCTCCTGCGCCGCCGTAATCGTCAGGTCATTGATTTAAACGAGCTGAGCGGCGCGCAGATGCAGGGCGTGCGCGGGGCAGATATTGCGATGATCTTTCAGGAGCCGATGACTTCGCTTAACCCGGTTTTCCCGGTAGGGGAACAGATTGCCGAGTCCATCCGGCTGCACCAGGGGCTAAGCGGCGATGAGGCGCTCAACGAAGCCAGAAGGATGCTGGAGCTGGTGCGCATTCCCGAGGCGCAGGCCATTCTGGGACGTTACCCGCATCAGCTTTCCGGCGGTATGCGCCAGCGGGTGATGATTGCCATGGCGCTCTCCTGCCGTCCGGCGGTACTGATTGCGGATGAACCGACAACGGCGCTGGACGTGACGATTCAGGCGCAGATCCTGCAGCTTATCAAAGTGCTGCAGCAAGAGATGGAGATGGGGGTAATATTTATCACCCACGATATGGGCGTGGTGGCTGACATCGCCGACCGGGTGCTGGTGATGCACAAGGGCAATGCGGTGGAAACCGGCACGGTCGAACAGATTTTTCATGCCCCTGTGCATCCTTATACTAAAGCGCTGCTGGCGGCGGTGCCGCGTCTTGGCGCGATGAACGGCAGCGACCTGCCGCGTCGTTTTCCGCTGATTTCCCTTGAAGCGACAGGGCAGCAGGAGGATGAACGCGAGCAGGATACCGTGGTGCCGGGCAAACCCATTCTTGAAGTGCGCGACCTGGTGACCCGTTTTCCGCTGCGCAGCGGGATTTTCAATCGCCTGAAGCGCGAAGTCCACGCGGTCGAAAACGTCAGTTTCGATTTATGGCCGGGCGAAACGCTGGCGCTGGTGGGGGAGTCCGGCTGCGGGAAATCCACCACCGGACGCGCACTGCTCCGGCTGGTGGAGACGCAGGAAGGGACAATCACCTTTAACGGCGAACGAATCGACACCCTGCCAGACAACAAATTACAGGCGGTACGCCGGGATATTCAGTTTATTTTCCAGGATCCGTATGCCTCCCTCGACCCGCGCCATACGGTGGGATACTCCATTATGGAGCCGCTGCGGGTGCATAATCTGCTCGACGGCGAAGCAGCGCAGCGTCGCGTGGCCTGGCTGCTGGAGCGCGTCGGCCTCAAGCCGGAACATGCCTGGCGTTATCCGCACGAGTTTTCCGGCGGGCAGCGGCAGCGTATCTGCATTGCCCGTGCGCTGGCGCTGAACCCGAAGGTGGTGATTGCGGATGAGTCCGTTTCGGCGCTGGATGTCTCAATCCGGGCGCAAATCATCAACTTATTGCTCGATTTACAGCGGGATATGGGCATCGCTTTCCTGTTTATCTCGCACGATATGGCGGTGGTCGAGCGCATCAGCCATCGCGTGGCGGTGATGTTCATGGGGCAAATCGTGGAGATAGGTCCGCGAAGGGCAGTGTTTGAGAACCCGCAACATCCTTACACTCGCAAGCTTATCGCGGCGGTACCGGTTGCTGACCCCGCGCATCGTCACGGCCAGCGCGTGCTGCTGCAGGATGAAATGCCGAGCAATATTCGCAAACGCGGCGAGGCCGTGGAGCGCGTGACGCTGCGCGAAGTCGGGCCGGGTCATTTCGTCGCTCCCCCGCGTCAGGACAATGCGTTTTCGCGGTTATAACTTACAACAGGCAGGAGAACACAATGGTTACTTTTGTAGCGCGTAGATGGTTGTTAGCCGCGAGCGTGACGGCAGCCCTGGCCGCTGCCCCCGCGTTCGCTGCCAAAGATGTGGTGGTTGCTGTCGGCTCCAACTTCACCACGCTGGATCCGTATGACGCCAACGATACGCTTTCCCAGGCGGTGGCGAAATCGTTCTATCAGGGGCTGTTCGGCCTGGATAACGAGATGAAGCTCAAAAATGTTCTGGCGCAGGGGTATACCGTCTCCGACGACGGTCTGGTCTATACCATCAAGCTTCGTTCCGGCGTGAAGTTCCAGGACGGTACCGATTTCAATGCGGAGGCGGTAAAGGTCAACCTTGACCGTGCCAGCAACCCGGAAAACAGCCTGAAGCGCTATAACCTTTATAAAAACATCGCCAGCACCGAGGCGGTGGATCCGACGACGGTCAAAATCACGCTGAAAGCGCCGTTCTCGGCGTTTATCAATATACTGGCGCACCCGGCAACGGCGATGATCTCGCCTGCCGCGTTGAAAAAGTACGGCAAGGAGATTGGCTTCCACCCGGTCGGTACCGGCCCGTACGAGCTGCTCACCTGGAACCAGACCGATTTTGTGAAGGTGAAGAAATTCCCAGGGTACTGGCAGAAAGGGCTGCCGAAGCTGGACACCATCACCTGGCGTCCGGTGGTGGATAACAATACCCGCGCAGCGATGCTGCAAACGGGTGAGGCGCAGTTTGCTTTCCCCATCCCGTATGAGCAGGCCGCCATTCTGCAGAAAAACAGCAAGCTGGAGCTGGTGGCCAGTCCGTCAATCATGCAGCGCTATATCAGCATGAACGTCACGCAGAAGCCGTTTGATAACCCAAAGGTACGTGAAGCGATCAACTATGCGATTAACCGTCAGGCGCTGGTGAAGGTCGCTTTTGCGGGCTATGCCACCCCGGCGACCGGCGTGCTGCCTCCGGCTATTGCCTATGCGCAAAGCTATCAGCCGTGGCCGTACGATCCGGCTAAAGCGCGCGAGCTGCTCAAAGAGGCGGGCTTCCCGAACGGTTTCAGCACCACGCTGTGGTCGTCGCATAATCACAGTACCGCCCAGAAGGTGCTGCAGTTCACCCAGCAGCAGCTGGCGCAGGTGGGCATCAAGGTGCAGGTCACCGCGATGGATGCCGGTCAGCGGGCCGCGGAGGTCGAGGGGAAAGGGCAGAAAGAGAGCGGCGTGCGGATGTTCTATACCGGTTGGTCGGCGTCGACCGGTGAAGCCGACTGGGCGCTTGCACCGCTGTTTGCTTCGCAAAACTGGCCGCCAACCCTGTTTAACACCGCGTTTTACAGCAATCCGCAGGTGGACAACGATCTGGCCGATGCCCTGAAAACCACTAAACCGGAAGAGAAAGCGCGCCTCTACAAAGACGCCCAGGACCTTATCTGGAAAGAGTCGCCGTGGGTACCGCTGGTGGTGGAGAAACTGGTTTCAGCCCATAACAAAGCGCTGACCGGGTTCTACATCATGCCGGATACGGGCTTTAGCTTTGACGATGCGGATTTAAAATAACACTCATGCTGAATTATGTTTGTAAACGCTTGCTTGGGCTTATCCCGACGCTGCTGATTGTGGCGATACTGGTATTTTTGTTTGTGCATATGCTGCCGGGCGATCCGGCGCGTCTGGTTGCCGGGCCGGAAGCAGATGCCGCCGTCATTGAGATGGTGCGCAAGCAGCTGGGCCTGGATCAGCCACTGTATATGCAGTTTCTTCATTACATTTGCAACGTTCTGCAGGGCGATTTTGGCATCTCGATGGTGTCGCGTCGTCCGGTAGCGGAGGAAATCGCCAGCCGCTTTATGCCCACGTTCTGGCTAACGATTGCCAGTATGAGCTGGGCAGTGGTGTTTGGGCTGGGCGCCGGGATTGTTGCGGCGGTCTGGCGCAACCGCTGGCCGGATAAGCTCGGTATGGCGCTGGCGGTCACCGGTATCTCTTTTCCGGCGTTCGCGCTGGGGATGCTGCTGATGCAAATCTTCTCCGTTGAGCTGGGCTGGCTGCCGACCGTTGGGGCCGATACCTGGAAGCATTACATTCTGCCCTCTATGACGCTGGGGGCTGCCGTCTCGGCGGTAATGGCCCGCTTTACCCGCGCCTCCTTCGTTGACGTGCTGAGTGAAGATTATATTCGCACCGCGCGGGCGAAAGGGGTCAGCGAGAAGTGGGTCATTCTTAAGCACGGGTTTCGTAATGCGATGATCCCGGTGGTGACGATGATGGGACTGCAGTTTGGCTTTCTGCTGGGCGGCTCTATCGTCGTGGAAAAGGTCTTCAACTGGCCGGGGCTGGGGCGTCTGCTGGTCGATTCGGTCGAGATGCGCGACTACCCGGTAATTCAGGCGGAAGTCCTGCTTTTCTCCCTGGAGTTTATTCTTATCAATTTAGTGGTGGATGTGCTCTACGCCGCCATTAACCCGGCCATCAGGTATAAGTAAAATGCGATTGTTGAACTGGCGACGTCAGGCCGTTTTAAACGCTATGCCGGGGCTGAAACCGGAGCATATCCGCACGCCATGGTCGGAATTCTGGCGGCGTTTTCGCCGTCAGCCGGTCGCCATGACGGCGGGGCTGTTTGTGCTGCTGCTGATTGCGGTGGCGATCGTTGCACCCTGGGTGGCGCCGTTTGATGCGGAAAACTATTTTGACTACGACCGCCTGAACGATGGGCCGTCCATGCTCCACTGGTTCGGCGTGGATTCCCTTGGGCGCGATATCTTCAGCCGCGTGCTGGTGGGGGCGCAAATCTCGCTTGCCGCCGGGGTGTTTGCGGTACTGATCGGCGCGGCAATCGGTACCGTGCTGGGTCTCGTCGCCGGATATTACGAAGGCTGGTGGGACCGCATCATCATGCGAATCTGCGACGTGCTGTTTGCCTTCCCCGGTATTCTGCTGGCCATTGCCGTGGTGGCCATTATGGGCAGCGGCATGGCGAACGTGATTATTGCCGTTGCGGTATTTTCGATTCCCGCCTTTGCCCGACTTGTGCGCGGCAACACGCTGGTGCTGAAACAGCAGACGTTTATCGAGTCCGCCCGCAGCATGGGGGCCAGCGATGCCACCATTCTGTTCAGCCATATTCTGCCGGGAACGGTGTCGTCTATTGTGGTCTATTTCACCATGCGCATCGGCGTGTCGATTATTTCTGCGGCCAGCCTGTCGTTTCTGGGGTTAGGCGCACAGCCACCGACGCCGGAGTGGGGCGCGATGCTGAACGAGGCGAGGGCAGATATGGTGATTGCGCCGCACGTGGCGATCTTCCCGAGTCTGGCGATTTTCCTGACCGTGCTGGCGTTTAACCTGCTGGGGGACGGGCTGCGCGACGCGCTGGATCCGAGGATTAAGGGGTAGGGCAGTGGAATGTGCCGGGTGGCGGCTACGCCTTACCCGGCCTGGAAATGAGGTGCAGTGCGATTAAACCCGGCTACCCCACAGGTCATATTCGTCCGCGTTTTCAACCTTCACGCGAATAATATCACCCGGCTTAACGCGAGTTTCGCCGTTCAGGTACACCGCGCCGTCGATTTCAGGGGCATCTGCCATGCTGCGGCCAATTGCGCCTTCTTCGTCCACTTCGTCAATGATAACCATGATCTCACGGCCCACTTTCTCCTGCAGACGTTCAGCAGAGATCTGCTGTTGCAGCTGCATAAAGCGGTTCCAGCGCTCTTCTTTCACCTCTTCCGGCACCTGATCCGCCAGTTCGTTGGCTGTTGCGCCTTCAACCGGGCTGTACTTGAAGCAGCCTACGCGGTCCAGACGCGCTTCTTTCAGGAAATCGAGCAGCATCTGGAAATCTTCTTCGGTTTCACCCGGGAAGCCGACGATGAAGGTTGAGCGCAGGGTCAGATCCGGGCAGATTTCGCGCCACTGTTTAATGCGTGCCAGCTGACGGTCAACGGAGCCAGGACGCTTCATCAGCTTCAGGATACGCGGACTGGCGTGCTGCAGCGGGATGTCCAGATACGGCAGGATTTTGCCTTCCGCCATCAACGGAATGACGTCGTCAACGTGCGGATATGGGTAGACGTAATGCAGACGCGTCCAGATCCCCAGCTTCGCGAGCTGCTCGCACAGGCCCACCATGCTGGTTTTCACCGGCTCGCCGTTGTGGAAACCGGAACGGTGCTTCACGTCTACGCCGTAAGCAGAGGTATCCTGAGAAATCACCAGCAGTTCTTTCACGCCAGCATCGGCCAGACGTTTAGCTTCCGCCAGCACGTCGCCAATCGGACGGCTCACCAGATCGCCACGCATGGACGGGATGATGCAGAAGGTGCAGCGATGGTTGCAGCCTTCGGAAATTTTCAGGTAAGCGTAGTGACGCGGCGTCAGCTTCACGCCCTGTTCCGGCACCAGGCTCAGGAACGGATTGTGCTTTGGTTTTGGCACGTAGTGATGAACATGTTCCAGCACCTGCTCGTAACTGTGCGGGCCAGTGATCTCCAGCACCTTTGGATGAACTTCGCGGATCTGGTCCTCTTTCGCGCCCAGACAGCCGGTCACAATGACTTTGCCGTTTTCCGTCAGGGCTTCACCGATGGCTTCCAGGGACTCCTGAACCGCGCTGTCGATAAACCCGCAGGTGTTCACAATCACCATATCGGCGTTGTCGTAGCTTGGCACCACGTCATAGCCTTCGGTACGAAGTTCGGTCAGGATGCGTTCGGAATCCACCAGGTTTTTCGGGCAGCCGAGGGAGACGAAGCCGATTTTCGGCGGGTGCGTAACATTGCTCATAGGTTAAAAATTCATCAATTATGGAGTTATCAGGGCGGGATTTTACAGCGTATCGCGTGGGATTTATACACTCTTTGCAAGCGGGATGTGTCGGGCAGAGGTTGTAACATTGTAAATAATGTTAATCAGTTAAGAATAATTGATCTCAGGCATTAAACTGTACAAAAAATGAACTTATTCTGACTGTGCAACATGGCTGACAGAGGAGGAAATAGTATGTCCGTTGACAGACTGAAACGCGATCTGCTTAACAAGCTGATCAACGCCCGAATCGACCTGGCCGCTTATCTGCAGCTCAGGAAGGCCAAAGGCTATATGTCAGTCAGCGAAAGCGAACATCTGCGTGATAATCTGTTTGAACTTTGCAATTTCATGCGTGAAAAAGCACCGATCCTGAGGGCGGAATACGATGAATGCGAGTTAATGGCGCTGCGTCGTGCCGCTGAGGTGCTCTCCATTGCTGGGGTATGTTTGATGAACGGACGCCACGACTGCCCGAATTTTATCGCTGTAAACGCGGAGAAGCTTGAAAACTGCCTGACAACGCTCTCTCTATGCATCATGTGTCTGTCCGAGCATGAGAAGCTTGAACAACACTGAGCCCGGGGGAGGCAACTCCCCCTTCTGATTAAGCTTTTGTAAAAGTGGTAACGCGCCCGGAGGTACTGGCTAATCTTTATGCCATATGCCGAAAAAGGAGCGCGTCATGCCACGGTCCTCGTTGATTTTCCTTCCTGCGTTGTGCTTTTCCTTTTCACTTCTTGCGGCGCCAGAGGCGGTGAAGGTCGAGGTGCTGCAAAACCGACTCGATCACCCCTGGTCGATGGCGTTCCTGCCGGACAATAAAGGGCTTCTGGTCACCCTCAAGGGCGGGCAGCTCAAACACTGGCAGGCCGGAAAAGGGCTTTCCGATCCCATTGTCGGCGTTCCGAAGGTCTGGGCGAACGGTCAGGGAGGACTGCTGGATGTGGTGCTGGCGCCGGATTTTGCAACGTCGCGCCGCGTCTGGCTGAGTTACGCCGAAGCAGGGCATGACGGCAAAGCCGGAACGACGGTGGGTTATGGCCGCTTAAGCGACGATCTTTCCCGCATCGAGGCATTCCAGGTCGTGTTTCGCCAGATGCCGAAACTCTCGACCGGTAACCATTTTGGCGGACGGCTGGTGTTTGACGGCAAAGGCTACCTCTTTATCGGACTCGGCGAGAACAACCAGCGTCCGACGGCGCAGGACCTGGACAAGCTGCAGGGGAAAGTGGTGCGCCTGACCGAGGACGGTAAAGTCCCTGCGGATAACCCCTTTGTGAACACCGCCGGCGCACGGCCGGAAATCTGGTCTTATGGCATTCGCAACCCGCAGGGAATGGCGATGAATCCGTGGAGCGACACGCTCTGGCTGAACGAACATGGCCCGCGCGGCGGGGATGAAATCAATATCCCGGAGAAAGGCAAAAATTACGGCTGGCCGCTGGCGACACACGGCATTAATTACAGTGGCCTGAAAATCCCCGAAGCCAAAGGTGAACACGTCGAGGGAACCGAGAAGCCGCTGTTTGTCTGGAAAGTCTCGCCCGCGGTCAGCGGCATGGCGTTCTACAACAGCGACGTTTTTCCGCAGTGGAAAAACAAATTGTTTATTGGGGCGCTAAAGGAGAAAGACGTTATCGTCCTGAGCGTAGAGGGCAATAAGGTCACGGAGGACGGGCGCATCCTGGGCGATCGGGATCAACGTATTCGCGATGTGCGGGTGGGGCCGGACGGGTATCTGTATGTGCTCACCGATGAAACGGACGGGCAACTGCTAAAAGTTAGCCCGTCCGGTGCGTAATCAGGTGACCGGGGTCATCACGACGTTACGATACGCCGGACGCTCGCTCAGTTGCTTGAGCCAGCGTTCAAGGTGAGGGCGCGGCGTCCAGTTCAGCCCCATATTGGTCAGGTTCCAGACAAACGGCGCCACGGCAATATCCCCTACGCCGAACGTCTCGCCGGAGAACCAGGCGTGCTTCGCCAGTTCGTCATCCATCATGGCAAACAGGTTTTCACAGGCATCCTGAGCGGCATGAATAGCGGGATAGTCGCGCTCGGCCTCGGGGGTTCTCACTAGCCCCATCAGGATCACCCGGTGAACAGGAGAGAACGTCTGGTTTGCCCAGTCCATCCACTTTTCACCCTGGGCGCGCTGCGCCGGGTTTTCAACCCACAGACGGCCAAGACCGTACTGGGCGGCGAGGTAGCGCACAATAGTGTTAGATTCCCAAAGCGTTGCGTCGGTTTCGTCATCGCGCAGCAGCGGCACCAGGCCGTTCGGGTTCATCGCCAGATAGTCGGCCTCTCTGTTTACCCCGAATGCCATGCCAGCCATGATTTGATTAAACGGTAAATCCAGCTCTTCCAGCGTCCAGAGCACTTTCTTCACGTTGGTCGAATTGTTCCTGCCCCACAGCGTAATCATATTTACTCCTGATGAGTTGTGAATCCGGGTCACCTTTTTCGCCATGGTGAGATAAACCTAACAATTACGCAACAGAAGACAAAAAAATCGCCTGAATCAAAGCGTAAATGAATGTTATTGCATAAACTTTAATAACTTTACCCTCGCTGGGTTTCTTTCACCGTTTTAGTGCGCTATTACTCATCGCTTCTTGCGACACGGTGATGTGACGTAATTTTTGAATGGACACTCGGGTGGCATTTATGACGCGAAAAATGACTTCTCTGCGCAGCCTGGCGGCAGGCTCTGCGCTCCTTTTCCTGTTTGCACCAACTCTCTACGCAGCAGAACAGGCTGCGCCCGAAGCGCCACCGGTGGATGCGCGCGCCTGGATCCTGATGGACTATGCCAGCGGGAAAGTGCTGGCGGAAGGCAATGCCGATGAGAAACTCGATCCGGCCAGCCTGACCAAGATCATGACCAGCTATGTGGTCGGCCAGGCCTTGAAAGCCGGTAAGATCAAGCTGGACGATATGGTCACCATCGGAAAGGACGCCTGGGCGACCGGCAACCCCGCGCTGCGCGGGTCATCGGTGATGTTCCTGAAGCCAGGGGATCAGGTGTCCGTTTCCGATCTGAATAAAGGGGTAATTATTCAGTCGGGAAATGACGCGTGTATCGCGCTGGCCGATTATGTGGCCGGCAGTCAGGATTCTTTCATTGGTTTGATGAATGGCTATGCGCAGAAACTCGGCTTAACCAACACGACATTCAAAACGGTTCACGGCCTGGATGCGCCGGGACAGTTCAGTACCGCGCGCGACATGGCGCTGTTGGGGAAAGCGCTGATCCACGACGTACCGGATGAATACGCGATCCACAAAGAGAAAGAGTTTACCTTCAACAAAATTCGCCAGCCGAACCGTAACCGTCTCCTGTGGAGCAGCAACGTTAACGTGGACGGCATGAAGACCGGCACCACGGCGGGCGCGGGCTATAACCTGGTGGCCTCTGCGACGCAGGGCGACATGCGTTTGATCTCGGTTGTGCTGGGCACCAAAACCGACCGCATCCGGTTTAACGAATCAGAAAAACTGCTGACCTGGGGCTTCCGTTTCTATGAAACCGTGACGCCGATTAAACCGGATGCCACGTTCGTCAGCCAGCGCGTCTGGTTTGGGGATAAGAGTGAAGTGAATCTCGGGGCGGGAGAAGCCGGTTCCGTGACCATTCCACGCGGTCAGCTGAAAAACCTGAAGGCCAGCTATACCCTGACCGACCCGCAGCTCACCGCGCCGTTGAAAAAAGGCCAGGTGGTCGGGACGATTGATTTCCAGTTAAACGGTAAGTCAATTGAACAGCGTCCGCTGATCGTGATGGAAGCGGTAGAAGAGGGTGGCTTCTTCAGCCGGATGTGGGATTTCGTATTGATGAAATTCCACAGCTGGTTTGGCAGCTGGTTCAGCTAATCCATCATGCTTTTCTCCCTCTCCCTGTGGGAGAGGGGCGGGGTGAGGGCATCAGACCGCACCCCTCTCAATACATCAACTTCACCTGCTGCGCCTTCGCATGGGCCACAATTTCCTCATCCGGGCGGCAATCGCTGACGATGGCGTCAAACTGCGCCAGCTCGCCCATTCTTGCCGACCGCACTTTGCCAAATTTACTGTGATCGACCACCAGCACATGGTATTGCGCGGCGCTTAAAGCCCAGTGCTTTACCGGCAGCTCCTCCAGGTTAAAGCAGGTCGCCCCCTGACGCACATTCACGCCCGCGGCGGAATAGAACGCGATGTCCGGACATAAGTTGCTGAGCGTGTCCTGCAGGTTGAGCGGCTTAAAGATAGCGTTGCTGGCGTGAAACTCACCGCCGCAGAGGATCACCCGGCACTCGGGTTTCTCCTGCAGCGCCAGAAAGGTGTTCAGGGAGTAACACACGGCGGTAAAGGGAATACTGCTGTCGATGGCTTCGATAATCCACGGCGTGGTGGTGCCGCAGTCAAAAAACAGCGTCTGGTGCGGCTGTACCAGCGTGGCGGCCAGGCGCGCGGCTTTGCGTTTCTCTTCCACCAGACGCGTTTTCTGATCGCTTATCAGATAATGGCTGGCGCTACGCGGCTCAAGCACAATGTACCCGCCCAGCAGCACCACGGGAGCGCTGTCGCTGTTCAGATCACGACGAATAGTCATCTCTGAGACGCCGAGGAGGTTGGCGGCTTCCTTAAGATGCAGCTTATCACTACGCTTCAGCGCCTGAAGCAGCTGAGCTATGCGGTCATCGCGTCGTGTTTCCATAGTTCCTCAGGATAAAAAAAATGAGCCCCCGCAGGGCGGGGGCTCAGTGTAACCTGTCCGGTTGGGGTTAGTCACGTATCCAGCCTTTGCGGATCGGGAGGGCAAAAATGGCGCGATAAAGGGAAGAGAGCCCCCGGTAGAGCGCTTCACCGAAGAGATTCCACAGGATTGCCGCGCTCACGCAGCCAATCAGTCCTACCAGGAAACCGCCGACCATATCCAGCGGCCAGTGGACGCCAAGATACACGCGGGACCAGGCAATCGCCGCGGCTGCCACCATCAGCACCGCACCAGACCACAGGCGATGCCAGAACAGGAAAGCCAGCGCGAAGGTGAAGATAACCGTACCGTGATCGCTCGGGAAGGAGTCATCCGGCGCGTGGTGCAGGAAGGTATAACCGACATGGTCGACAAAAGGACGATCGTGCGGGAACGCATGGCCGAGAATATAACTAACCAGTACGCTGACCCCGAGCGCCATCGCGACTTTGATCACCAACTGGCGCTGTGCCTTCACCTGGCTGCGAGGGCCCCAGAGCCAGAGGATAGCGGCCAGCACAGGCACGATACTAATCAGATCTTTTGCCAGGAAGGTGGCGAAATCAATCATCCACTCTGGCGAGGCCGGTGTGGCGTTGATCAGATAAAACAGCTGATAATTCAGATTCTCTAGCATAGCGTTATCACTCTTTTGCAAACCGGGTGGAAACCAGCCCGTAGACGGCCACCTGGGAAAACCAAACCCACCACCCGGCCCACAGGTTGTGAGAGAAAAAATGTGCCCCGCGCATCACCTGACCGAAGCCCATCGCCAGACCCAGCAGCACGCCGAGGGCAACAAAGCTCCAGGCGAGACGTGGACGCTCGCGCCAGAAGGCAAAAAACAGCCCCATCACCATAAAACCGCTGGAGGCATGGCCGCCGGGGAAACAGCGCCCCGGACCGCTGTCTGTCGGGACGGCGCTAAACAGGGGGTAAGACATCGCCTTCCCGCCATACTCCACCAGATCCCACGGGCAGCTGTGGTGGCTAATGCTTTTCAGTACGCCCACTACCAGCGCGCCAAGCCCCATCAGCAGCGCCGCCGTAACCAGCCTGGCGTTACGTTTGTAAGCGCCGTAAAGCAGCGCCACGGCACCTAAGGCGATGGCGATGTACTTCGCCAGACGATGGTTGAGCAAATCCAGCAGGTGGTCTTTCTGCAGCGGGAAGCTCTGCGTCGCCGCGTCATACCAAAAACCGGTGATCCATCTGTCGAGCGCTTCATCGCGCGAAAGCCACGTAAACACCACGGCAAGGACTAACAGCACGAAAAGCTGATAACCATAAAAGCGGGAGGGTAAGCGGTAAAGTCGTTTTGTCTTATTTGTCTGTAAGTTAGACAATTCTGAACGGCTGGAAGTGAGTGCCATAATTTGGGATCGTTGACGAGTAATCGGGCTATCATAAATCTGTCAACTTAAGGAAACCTTAAACGAAGACGATATGTGCTTTATTTCTGTTTATCCTCGATAAATCACTATCTCGGGCTGCGGCATTTCATTACACTCGTCGCGATTTTGTCATTTTAAAGAGATTGCATGTTAAACCGTTCTTCTTCTGGTTCACGTCTGGGTCGTCAGGCGTTGCTTTTCCCCCTGTGTCTGGTGCTCTACGAATTCTCCACCTATATCGGCAACGATATGATCCAGCCCGGCATGCTGGCCGTTGTGGAGCAGTACAACGCGGGAATTGAATGGGTGCCGACCTCCATGACCGCCTATCTGGCTGGCGGCATGTTTTTACAGTGGCTGTTAGGGCCGCTGTCGGATCGTATTGGCCGCCGTCCGGTGATGCTGACCGGCGTGGTGTGGTTTATCGTCACCTGCCTCGCTACGCTGCTGGCGCAAAACATTGAGCAATTTACCCTGCTGCGTTTCCTGCAGGGGGTGAGCCTGTGCTTTATCGGTGCCGTGGGGTATGCCGCCATTCAGGAGTCGTTTGAAGAGGCGGTGTGTATCAAAATTACCGCGCTCATGGCAAACGTGGCGCTGATTGCCCCTTTACTCGGGCCGCTGGTGGGCGCCGCGTGGGTGCATGTTGCGCCCTGGGAAGGGATGTTTATCCTCTTTGCGGTTCTCGCCGCTATCGCGTTCTTTGGCCTGCACCGCGCAATGCCGGAAACGGCGACCCGTCTGGGTGAAAAACTCTCGCTCAAGGAGCTGGGCCGGGATTACAAAGAAGTGCTGAAGAATGGCCGCTTTCTGGCGGGGGCGCTGGCGACCGGGTTCGTGAGCCTGCCGCTGCTGGCGTGGATTGCGCAGTCTCCGGTCATTATCATCAGCGGTGAAAAGCTCAGCAGCTACGAGTACGGTCTGCTGCAGGTGCCGATTTTTGGCGCGCTGATTATCGGTAACCTGGTGCTGGCACGTCTGACGTCACGCCGCACCGTGCGTTCACTGATTATTATGGGGGGCTGGCCGATTGCAGCAGGGCTGATTCTGGCCGCGGTGGCGACCGTTGCGTCATCCCACGCTTATCTGTGGATGACGGCGGGGCTCAGCCTTTATGCTTTCGGGATTGGCGTGGCGAACGCCGGGCTGGTGCGCCTGACGCTGTTTGCCAGCGAGATGAGTAAAGGCACGGTGTCCGCGGCGATGGGTATGCTGCAGATGCTGATTTTTACCGTCGGTATCGAGGTGAGCAAGCACGCTTACGCGATGGGCGGCAACGGTCTGTTCAGTCTGTTTAACCTCGCCAACGGCGTGCTGTGGGTTGGCCTGATGATGGTGTTCCTGAAGGACAAACGCGTCGGCAACGCCCTGCAACCATAATCTTTTTCCCCTCTCCCCTTTGGGGAGAGGGCCAGGGTGAGGGGCGAGGGCACCAGACCGCACGATATCAATTAAACGGTGCCTCTCCGTTCAACACCTTCTCAATCACATCCAGCACACCTTCCTCGTTATTATGCGGCGCTTCAAACCGCGCCACCGCTTTAATATGCGGTCTGGCATTCGCCATCGCGAAGCTGAACCCGGACTGACGCAACATCTCCACATCGTTGCCGCTGTCACCGAAGGCCACCACTTCACTGTCCTCTATGCCCCAGCGCTGTTGCAGGATCCGCAGGCCGTTGGCTTTGTGCACGCCGGGGATAATCAGGTCGATACTGCCGTGGCCGGTTGTCACGGGCACCATAATGTCGTTAAGCTTTTCATGCAGCATCGCCTGGATGCGCGGAATTTCATGGTCTGACACGTTCAGCCCAAACTTGAAGAAAATGTCGTTCAGGTTGTCGAAATCACTCACCATTTCGAGCCGGTGATAGTACTTCGCGGCGATATCCTTAAAGTTATCGTCATAGCATTTCAGCGTATAGGCGCTGTTTTTTCCGCAGGCGATAATCTCAATGCCCGGAACGTCGTTTAATACATTTGCGACGGTCTCGAAATGGGCTTTCGACAATTCACCGTTAAAGACATCCTCTCCGGCGCTCACGACCCAGCCGCCGTTCTCAGCGACGAACGCAATTTCATGGGCAATCTCCGGGAAAAAGGAGATCAGCTGATAGTACTGGTTGCCGCTGGCGACCACGAAGCGAATGCCTTGCGCCTTCATGCGGGCGTACTGCGCCAGAAAGCGCGGGCGGTTATAGGTCTTGGCATCGCTCAGGAATGTGCCATCCATGTCGACGGCGATCAGTTTAACGCTCATATCCCTTCTCCAGTGTCGTTTGTTTCGTTTCCGGCTTTGCCACCGCGCGCGCCACCAGCGCGGCGATGATCACCAACCCTAACACCACCAGCATGGCGCTGCGCAGCCCGTAGTGTTCACCCAGGAAGCCGAGCAGCGGCGGCCCCACCAGGAAGGCGAGGTAGCCCGTTGTCGCCACCACGCTGACGCGCGTCGGGGCATCCGGCCCGGTGTCGCTGGCGGCGGAAATGGTCAGCGGGAAGCCGAGTGACGCCCCCAGTCCCCAGAGGATCACCGAGACGCCGGCAATCCAGTCCACGTCCACAAAGATAATCATCGCAATCCCCAGGCCGCCCAGCAGGGCGCTGGCGCGCACCACCGCCACGCGGCTGTAGCGGTCGATAAACCAGCCGCCGGTGAAGCGCCCAACGGTCATCCCCAGCGTAAACCCGGCGTAAATCAGCGAGCCGGAGGTCGGGCTAAAGCCGTGACCGTCCACCATCAGCAGCGGGAGCCAGTCGTTGGCGGAGCCTTCTGCAAACGCCATCGCCAGTACCACCACGCCGATCAGCATCAGCTGGAAATCGCGGTAGAAGGGGAGTCCTTTTTCGGCTGACGAGCGTTCGTCAGCAGAGTTTTTACCGGTGCCGTCCGGGATGGCCCGGATGCCGGTGAGGATCGGAATGATGCACACCAGCGCCGCCAGCAGGATATGCAGATTGGCGGTCACACCCGTGGCCGTCAGCGCCATCCCCACGCCCGCACCGGCCAGCGTACCGAGGCTATAGAAGCCATGCATCATGGGCAGCACGGTTTTGTTCATCTCACGTTCGACCGCCGCCCCTTCAACGTTGATGGCTACCTCCGCAGAACCGAAGCTGCCGCCAAATACCGTCAGCCCCAGCGCGAACAACACCGGCGAGGCAAACCACAGCGCGATGCTCAATACCACCATCCCGAACACCGCGCAGCACATGGTGGTGCGGATCACAGCTCGCGTACCAAAGCGCTTCACCAGCCATGCGGAACAGAGAATGCCGCTCATGGAACCGATCGACAGGCCGAACAGCACGATGCCCATCTCAGCCGTAGAGACAGACAAAATATCGCGAATGGCGGGCGTGCGCGTGGCCCAGGAGGCCATCAGCAGACCGGGAATAAAGAAGAACATAAACAGCGCCCACATGCGGAGCTGCAGGGTTTTACGGGGAGAGGTCAGCGTCATTGGGGTAGCACCAGAAGTACAACAATAGCGACAACACTAGCAAGTTTGTGTACATTTGTACACAAACCACGTGAGGAATTTATGAGCAGACCACCGAACGATCCGCATCGCCGGGAGAAGATCCTGCAGGCAACACTCGATACCATTGCCGAGCACGGTATTCACGCCGTCACGCACCGTAAAATCGCCGCCTGCGCGGGCGTGCCGCTGGGGTCGATGACCTACTATTTCGACGGTATGGAGCCACTGCTGGAGGAAGCGTTCACATGGTTTACGCAACAGATGTCGCAGCAGTATCGGGATTTCTTTGCGGGCGTCACCGGGCCTGAAATGGCGTGCGAGTCCATCACCACCCTGATCCACAGTTCGCAGGTGACGACGCCGCACAACATGGCGCTGATGTACCAGCTTTACGCCTTTATGCACCGCAGCGCGGCGCTCAAAACGGTGATGCAGGACTGGATGAAGATGAGCCAGACTACGCTGGAGCAGTGGTTCGATCCGGTTACCACCCGCGCGCTGGATGCGTTTATCGAAGGGATGACGCTGCACTATGTGACCGACCGGGCGCCGTTAACCCGGGACGAGATTCGGGCGATGGTGGGGAGAATTGCGGGCGAGGGAAACGCTTAGACATCGCTCGTTAAGCCTGGCATTACGTATGCCCACGTTTAGAAAGCTGGATAACGGGCTTTGGTTATTCATTGTTGGGGTTTATTTAAGGCAACAAAAAACCCATCAACCTTGAACCAAAACGGCGGGGTTGATGGGCTCCACAAATTGGGGACATCAAAGAAAAGCAGTGGCACTAGTTATGACTGCCCCCTGATAAAAAAGTTCTGCGCGTAACAAAAATTTTTTCATTACGCGCAAACTTCAGAGTTATCCGAGTCCTGGCCAGATGATGATGATCAGCGTACCTGCCAGCGTCAGCAGTACGTTGGCGATAGCGTAGGTGCCTGCATAGCCCAGCGCCGGAATGTTGCTGCGCGCGGTGTCGCTGATAATTTCCATGGCCGGCGCACAGGTACGCGCCCCCATCATTGCTCCGAAGAGCAGGGCGCGGTTCATGCGCAGCACGTAGGCACCAAACAGGAAGCAGATCACCACCGGCACCAGGCTGACGATAAGGCCGGAAACCAGCATCTGCCAGCCGACGGCACCCAGGCTGTGTCCAATGCCGCTGCCGGCGCTTAAGCCGACACCCGCCATAAACACCATCAGACCGAACTCTTTTACCATGTTCAATGCGCCCTGAGGAATGTAACCGAACGTCGGATGGTTCGCTCGCAGGAAGCCCAGCATGATCCCGGCAAACAGCAGACCGGCGGCGTTACCGATGCCGAAACTGAAGTTGCTGAACTGGAAGGTGATCATCCCGATCATCAGGCCCACAATAAAGAAGGCGCAGAAAGCCAGCAGGTCAGTGACCTGGCTGTGAATGGAGATAAAGCCGATGCGGTCGGCAACGGTTTTTACGCGTCGCGCGTCGCCGCTGACCTGCAAAACGTCGCCTTTGTTGAGCACGACGTTGTCGTCGATGGGCATCTCAATCTGGCTGCGGATTACACGGTTAAGGAAGCAGCCGTGGTCGGTCAGCTTGAGCTGCGCCAGACGACGGCCAACGGCGTTATGGTTTTTCACCACGATCTCTTCGGTGACGATGCGCATGTCGAGCAGATCGCGGTCGAACACCTCTTTGCCGTTTCGGAAGCTTGGGTCGAGACGGGCGTGCGCGTCCGGGTAACCCACCAGCGCGATGTCGTCGCCCATCTGCAGCACCGCGTCACCGTCCGGGTTCGCCAGAATGCCGTTACGGCGGATACGTTCGATGTAGCACCCGGTCTGGCGGTAAATCCCCAGCTCGCGAAGATTTTTCCCGTCTGCCCATGCCACCAGCTCAGGTCCGACGCGGTAGGCGCGGATCACCGGGAGGTAGACTTTACGTTTGCTGTCGGTATCCAGCCCGCGCTCACGGGCGATTTGCTGGGCACTGGTCTGCAGATCCTGATGCTGCAGTTTTGGCAGATAGCGCGCGCCGACAATCAGGCTCACCAGACCAATCAGATAGGTCAGGGCATAGCCCAGGCTCAGGTGGTCGAGCGCGGTCGAAAGCTGTGCGCCAGCCATGCCCGAATGGCGCAGGGTATCGCCTGCACCTACCAGCACTGGCGTAGAGGTCATGGAGCCTGCCAGCATACCGGCCGTTAACCCGATATCCCAGCCAAACAGCTTACCCAGCCCTAAGGCGATCAGCAGTGCGCTGCCGACCATCACCAGCGCCAGCATCAGATAATTTTTGCCGTCGCGGAAGAAAATCGAAAAAAAGTTCGGTCCTGCTTCCACGCCAACACAAAAAATAAACAACATAAAACCTAAGTTGAGCGCGTCCGTGTTAATGCTGAAGTGCTGCTGGCCTAATAATAAGGAGACGACTAAAACGCCAATGGAATTACCAAGTTGAACCGATCCCAGGCGCAATTTACCCAGGCAAAGACCCAGCGCCAGTACCACAAATAATAACAGGATGTAATTCCCATTTAACAAGTCTGCGACGTTTATATTCACGGAGGCTAACTTCTTGTTTACCAGTAAGTTGTTGAATGAAAGGACTTTTTGGGCTACTGTTTTCTGGGTCAGGGAAAGGCGTTAACGCTCCCTGTTTCCTGCTTTATTCCCTAAAACATTAGCTGGCGTGTAGTTTAATCGCATTAGCTACTGACAGCTACTGATTATCGCATCACCCTGTGTGTACTTTGGCAAGGATTGCCGCATTGCTTTATCTGACTGGGCGTCTACCCGACGAAAGTGTATTTGATAGAGATAAGTCAGGAGGATTGTTTGAATATGAAACGAAACTGGGCGGGGGTGATCAGCTGCTTTTTGCTGTTCACGGTCGTATGCATGTCGCTCGCATTTAATGTGAAGGGCGCATTCAGGGCGTCCGGGCATCCGGAGCTGGGGTTGCTCTTCTTCACGCTACCGGGAGCCGCCGCCAGTTTTCTCTCCCGTAAAGGGGAAGTGGTGAAACCGTTACTGGGGGCGATACTTGCAGCGCCATTATGTCTGCTGCTAATGCGCCTGCTGTATGTTTCAACGCGGAGTTTCTGGCAGGAGCTGGCGTGGTTGCTAAGTGCCATATTCTGGTGCGCCCTTGGCGCGCTCTGCTACTTATTTGTGCGCAGCCTGATTCAGCACCGACGGCACCACAAATAAAAACGCCCTCAGGGTGAGGGCGTCCTTTCATTACTGCTCGGCAAACAGGCCAAGATGTTCTTTGGCGTAGGCTTCAAAGTCGGTGCAACCGCCGATGTGTTTCTGATCGAGGAAGATCTGTGGGACGGTTTCAACCGGCTTACCGACTGTTTTTTCCAGATCGGCTTTGGTGATGCCTTCCGCGTGGATGTCCACATAGCGGAAATTGAAGTCATCGCGTTCTGCGGTCAGTTTCTCTGCCAGCTCTTTTGCGCGCACACAGTAAGGGCACCCTGGACGACCAAAAATTACTGCAAACATTTCTCTCTCCTCAAAAAACAAGCCTGACGGCGAATGACACGTATAGTGCCCCATAACCTGTCGTCATTAAAGAAGGTTTCGCCTGTCGTTATAATACCTATGAGCTATGTTTCGCCAATTACACCGCGCAGATCATTGCCTATACTGGCTGCCATACGTTTTAAGCAAGCAAAGAGAGAGAAGATGACACCCACGATTGACCTGCTCCTTTCCCACCGTTCCATTCGCCACTTCACCGATGAGCCGATCACCGAGGCGCAGCGTACCGCCATTATTAACAGCGCAAGGGCGACCTCCAGCTCCAGTTTCCTGCAGTGCAGCTCCATTATTCGCATTACCGACCCGGCGATGCGTGAACAGCTGGTGACGCTGACCGGCGGGCAGAAGCATGTGGCCCAGGCCGCCGAGTTCTGGGTATTTTGTGCCGACTTTAACCGCCATCTGCAGATTTGCCCTGAAGCGCAACTGGGGCTCGCCGAACAGCTGCTGCTGGGCGTCGTGGATACCGCGCTGATGGCGCAAAACGCCTTTACGGCGGCGGAATCGTTGGGACTAGGCGGGGTCTATATCGGCGGGTTGCGTAACAACATTGAAAGCGTCACCGAACTGCTGAAGCTGCCAAAACATGTACTGCCGCTGTTTGGCCTCTGCCTCGGCTGGCCGGCGGATAATCCGGACCTGAAACCGCGTATTCCTGCGGCAATGCTGGTGCACGAGAACCACTACCAGCCGGTCGATCGTGATGTCCTGAATCACTATGATGAAGAGCTGGCGAATTACTATCTGACGCGTGACAGCAATAACCGCCGCGATACCTGGAGCGACCACATTCGCCGCACCATCATTAAAGAAAATCGCCCGTTTATTCTCGATTATCTGCATAAACAGGGCTGGGCGACGCGATAGTCCATTCTGTATGATATGAAGGCTTTTTCCATGTCTTCAGAGAGGTGCAGGGTGAAAATTGCCATATTGTCCCGGGATGGAACGCTCTATTCATGTAAACGCCTGCGAGAAGCGGCGGCAAAATGCGGACATCAGGTTGAGATCCTTGACCCGATGTCCTGCTATATGAACATCGACCCCGCCGCTTCATCTATACACTACAAAGGCCGCAAGCTGCCGCATTTTGATGCGGTGATCCCGCGTATCGGCTCCCAGATCACCTATTACGGCACCGCCGCGCTGCGCCAGTTTGAGATGCTGGGCAGCTATCCGCTCAATGAATCCGTGGCCATTTCCCGCGCCCGCGACAAGTTGCGCTCGTTGCAGCTGCTCGCCCGTCAGGGGATCGATCTCCCCGTTACCGGAATAGCCCATTCGCCGGACGACACCAGCGATCTGATCGACATGGTGGGCGGCGCGCCTTTAGTGATCAAGCTGGTAGAAGGCACGCAGGGTATCGGCGTGGTGCTGGCGGAGACGCGGCAGGCTGCTGAAAGTGTGGTCGACGCCTTTCGGGGACTGAATGCGCACATTCTGGTGCAGGAGTATATCGAAGAGGCGAAAGGGCGTGATATTCGCTGTTTCGTGGTCGGAAATGAAGTGGTGGCGGCCATTGAGCGTCAGGCCAAAGAGGGCGATTTCCGCTCTAACCTTCACCGCGGCGGCATAGCGAGAGTGGCTGATATTAGCGATCGCGAGCGGGACATTGCCGTAAAAGCCGCGCAAACGTTGGGGCTGGACGTGGCGGGCGTTGACCTCCTGCGGGCGACGCGCGGGCCGCTGGTCATGGAGGTGAATGCCTCACCGGGGCTGGAAGGCGTGGAAAAAACCACGGGGGTCGATATTGCAGGTAAAATGATCACATGGATCGAGCGTCATGCCACGCCGGGCTACTGTCTGAAAACGGGCGGTTAAATGGCATTGAACGCACTTTTTGCGTAATCTATGCGAAGTTTTTATTAGAGAGGCTGCACCGCGATGGATTTACAGGTCGTACCAACACTGGATACGTTACGTCAATGGCTCGATGATGCCGGTATTACGTTCTTTGAATGTGATTCCTGCCAGGCGCTGCATCTGCCTCATATGCAAAATTTCGACGGTATTTTTGATGCCAAAATCGATCTGATTAACGACGTGATCCTTTTCTCCGCGCTGGCCGAAGTGAAGCCGTCTGCGCTACTGGCGTTAGCCTCCGACCTGTCGGCCATCAATGCCAGTTCTTTGACGGTGAAAGCATTTCTCGATATACAGGATGATAATCTGCCAAAACTGGTCGTTTGCCAGTCTTTATTCTCCGGGGCAGGGCTCTCCTTTAAGCAGTTCGCCTGGTTTATGCGCTTGAGTGAAGAGCAAATTTCCATGGTCATGATGGAAGCCAATGCACACCATCTGCTGTATAGCGCGGAAGATGATGCAGAGAATAATGATGCATCTCCCAATTTTCTTCACTAAGGCTGCCTGACTTTTGCGCAGTCGCTGCCATGGCGGCTGCATTAGGCCATTTTTTCTGCTGCTTTTAACCTTTCTTTAAAGAATTTTTCACCTCCCCAAAGGCCGTTTCGGCTTATCACGTAGACTAAACCTGCATAAAAAATTGATAAAAGGCGTTTTTTCGTCTGGGCTATAGCCGGAGACACGGGCTACAGTTATTCTTGCGATGCTTCAAAAAGCGAGCGGATCCTGCCGGGTAAAGAGGTTTCTTTTTATTTTGAGCAGAGCGACAAACTATGCATGATTTTTGCATATATCCAGATTGCACAGTTTTAGTTCGTTTGTTAACGAGCTTTCAGAAGGAATAACACTATGATCGCCTTGAATAAAAAATGGTTATCGGGTCTGGTTGCGGGTGCTCTGATGGCCGTCTCTGCCGGCACGCTCGCTGCGGAACAAAAAACGCTGCACGTTTATAACTGGTCTGACTATATTGCGCCGGACACCGTGGCCAATTTTGAGAAAGAGACCGGCATTAAAGTGGTCTACGACGTTTTCGATTCCAACGAAGTGCTGGAAGGAAAACTGATGGCAGGCAGCACCGGGTTTGACCTGGTCGTGCCTTCCGCGAGTTTCCTGGAGCGTCAGCTGACCGCGGGTGTCTTCCAGCCACTGGACAAAAGCAAATTACCGAACTGGAAAAACCTCGATCCAGAAGTCCTGAAGCTGGTGGCTAAGCATGACCCGGATAACAAATACGCCATGCCTTACCTGTGGGCGACCACCGGTATCGGCTACAACGTGGATAAAGTTAAAGCGGCGCTGGGCCCGGACGTCAAGCTGGACAGCTGGGACGTGGTGCTGAAGCCGGAAAACCTTGAGAAGCTGAAAAGCTGTGGCGTCTCTTTCCTGGACGCGCCAGAAGAGATCTTTGCCACCGTGCTTAACTACCTGGGCAAAGATCCGAACAGCAACAAGGCGGATGACTACACCGGTCCGGCGACCGATCTGCTGCTGAAGCTGCGTCCAAACATTCGCTATTTCCACTCTTCCCAGTACATCAACGACCTGGCGAACGGTGACATCTGCGTTGCGATTGGCTGGGCAGGGGACGTGTGGCAGGCGGCGAACCGCGCGAAAGAGGCGAAAAACGGCGTGAATGTGTCCTACTTCATCCCGAAAGAGGGGGCGCTGGCCTTCTTCGACGTCTTCGCGATGCCAGCTGATGCGAAAAACAAAGACGAAGCGTATCAGTTCCTCAACTACCTGATGCGTCCGGACGTGATCGCCCACATCAGCGACCACGTTTATTACGCCAACGGTAACAAGGCTTCCGTGCCGCTGGTGAGTGAAGCGATCCGCAGTAATCCGGCAATTTATCCGCCAGCGGACGTGTTCGCCAAGCTCTTCACCCTGAAAGTACAGGATCCAAAAATTGACCGCGTACGTACCCGTGCGTGGACCAAGGTGAAAAGCGGTAAGTAACCCTTTGTCACAGGCCGGGCAAGCGAAGCGCCCCCGGCAACAGGCGCACCGTTCTGGTGCGCCTGCACCATGATTTGATTTCTGCCGGAGAGCACCCCGTGAATGACGCGATCCCCCGCCCGCAGGCGAAAGTCCGTAAAGCGCTGACCCCGCTTCTTGAAATTCGTAACCTCACCAAATCTTTCGATGGCCAGCATGCCGTGGACGACGTCAGCCTGACTATCTATAAAGGTGAAATATTCGCGCTACTGGGCGCATCGGGCTGTGGCAAATCAACCCTGCTGCGTATGTTAGCCGGTTTTGAACAACCCACGGCCGGGCAAATCATGCTTGATGGCGTGGATCTCTCCAGCGTGCCGCCGTACCAGCGCCCGATTAACATGATGTTCCAGTCCTACGCACTGTTCCCGCACATGACGGTGGAGCAGAACATCGCCTTTGGCCTGAAGCAGGATAAATTGCCAAAAGCCGAAATCACCGCGCGCGTGGCCGAGATGCTGAGTCTGGTCCACATGCAGGAGTTCGCGAAGCGTAAACCGCACCAGCTTTCAGGCGGCCAGCGCCAGCGCGTGGCGCTTGCCAGAAGCCTGGCAAAACGTCCGAAACTGCTGCTGCTCGACGAGCCGATGGGGGCCCTGGATAAAAAACTGCGTGACCGTATGCAGCTGGAAGTGGTGGATATTCTTGAGCGCGTCGGCGTGACCTGCGTAATGGTGACCCACGACCAGGAAGAAGCCATGACCATGGCCGGACGTATTGCGATCATGAACCGCGGGAAGTTTGTGCAAATTGGCGAGCCGGAGGAGATTTATGAGCATCCAACCACCCGCTACAGCGCCGAGTTCATCGGTTCGGTCAACGTCTTCGAAGGGCTACTGAAAGATCGTCAGGAGGATGGCCTGGTCATTGAATCGCCGGGTCTGCAGCATCCGCTCAAGGTCGATCCTGACAGCGCCGTGGTGGACAACGTGCCGGTCTACGTCGCGCTGCGTCCGGAGAAGATCATGCTCTGTGACGATCCGCCAGCCGATGGCTATAACTTCGCCTTGGGTGAAGTGGTGCACATTGCTTACCTGGGCGATTTGTCTATCTATCACGTGCGTCTGAAAAGCGGTCAGATGCTGAGCGCCCAGCTGCAAAACGAACATCGCTACCGCAAAGGTCAGCCGACCTGGGGCGACGAAGTGCGCCTGTGCTGGGATGCTGACAGTTGTGTCGTGCTGACGGTATAAGGAGCGGCCAATGAGTACACTTGAACCTCCAGCCCGCGCAGCCAGCTGGCTGACGCGCCTTAAGATGAAGCACGGCCGCAAGCTGGTGATTGCCATGCCTTACGTGTGGCTGATCCTGCTGTTCCTGCTGCCATTCCTGATCGTTTTCAAGATCAGCCTGGCGGAGATGGCGCGGGCGATCCCGCCGTATACCGACCTGTGGGAGTGGGCAGACGGGCAGCTGACGTTGACCTTAAACCTCGGTAACTACCTGCAGCTCACCGAGGACCCGCTCTATATTGAAGCCTATCTGCAGTCGCTGCAGGTGGCGGCGATCTCGACGCTCTGCTGTCTGGTGATGGGCTATCCGCTGGCGTGGGCCGTGGCGCACAGTAAACCCTCGACGCGTAATATCCTGCTGCTGCTGGTGATTTTGCCGTCGTGGACCTCATTCCTGATCCGCGTTTACGCCTGGATGGGGATCCTGAAAAACAACGGCGTGCTGAATAACGTCCTGATGTGGCTTGGGGTTATCGATCAGCCGCTGACGATCCTGCACACCAACCTCGCGGTCTATATTGGCATTGTGTATGCCTATCTGCCGTTTATGGTTCTGCCGATCTATACGGCGCTGACGCGGATAGATTACTCGCTGGTGGAAGCCTCGCTTGACCTCGGTGCGCGTCCGCTGAAAACCTTCTTCAGCGTCATTGTCCCGTTGACCAAAGGTGGGATTATCGCCGGGTCGATGCTGGTCTTTATTCCGGCGGTAGGGGAGTTTGTGATCCCGGAGCTGCTCGGCGGGCCGGACAGCATCATGATTGGCCGCGTGCTGTGGCAGGAGTTCTTCAATAACCGCGACTGGCCGGTGGCGTCTGCGGTGGCGATTATCATGTTGCTGCTGTTGATCGTGCCGATCATGTGGTTCCACAAACATCAGCAGAAACAGATGGGAGACCACGGATGAATAACTTACCGGTAGTGCGCTCCCCGTGGCGAATTGCGATCCTGGCGATCGGCTTTACCTTCCTGTATGCGCCAATGCTGATGCTGGTGATCTACTCGTTCAACAGTTCCAAACTGGTGACGGTCTGGGCGGGCTGGTCGACGCGCTGGTACAGTGAGCTGTTCCACGACGATGCAATGATGAGCGCGGTAGGGCTGAGCCTGACCATCGCCGCACTGGCGGCAACGATGGCCTCTGTTCTGGGCACCATCGCCGCGCTGGTGATGGTGCGTTTCGGCCGTTTTCGCGGTTCGAACGGCTTCGCCTTTATGATCACCGCGCCGTTGGTCATGCCGGACGTGATTACCGGCCTTGCGCTGCTGCTGCTGTTCGTGGCGCTGGCGCATGCCATCGGCTGGCCGGCGGATCGCGGCATGCTCACCATCTGGCTGGCGCACGTCACGTTCTGTACCGCCTATGTCGCCGTGGTGATCTCCTCGCGTCTGCGCGAGCTGGATCGCTCGATAGAAGAGGCGGCGATGGATCTCGGCGCGACCCCGCTGAAGGTCTTTTTCATCATTACCCTGCCGATGATCATGCCGGCGGTGATCTCCGGCTGGCTGCTGGCATTTACCCTCTCGCTCGACGATCTGGTGATCGCCAGCTTTGTCTCCGGCCCGGGGGCGACAACGCTGCCGATGCTGGTCTTCTCCAGCGTGCGCATGGGGGTTAACCCGGAGATCAACGCCCTGGCCTCTATCATCCTCGGCGTGGTCGGAATTGTCGGATTTATCGCCTGGTATTTGATGGCGCGCGCGGAAAAACAGCGCGTGCGTGATATCCAGCGTGCAAGACGCGGCTGAAGCATTTAAAATTTCCAGTGATGTGCCGCGTATCACGCGGCACTGTTTTTCAGGGAAGTAAAACATTGGGATTATTAAAAAAATCACGGCTTACGCACGCTCGTCCTAACGTTCCTGCGCTGGTACAGGTGGCGGCGCTCGCCATTATTATGATCCGCTGCCTGGACGTGCTGATGATTCTGAATACCCTGGGCGTGCGCGGTATCGGTGAATTCATTCACCGCAGCGTGCAGACGTGGAATCTGACGCTGGTTTTTCTGAGCAGCCTGGTGCTGGTGTTCATTGAGATCTACTGTGCGTTTTCGCTGGTCAAAGGGCGCAACTGGGCGCGCTGGGTCTATCTGCTGACGCAGGTGACCGCCGCCAGCTACCTGTGGGCCGCCTCGCTGGGGTATGGCTATCCCGAACTGTTCAGCATTGCGGGCGGATCAAAACGCGAGATTTTGCACGCGCTGTTTTTGCAAAAACTGCCGGATATGCTGGTGCTGTTCTTCCTGTTCGTGCCTGCGTCCAGTCGACGGTTCTTCCAGTTGCAATAATGTGTATAATCGCAGCCCCCGTTATTCTTAAGGTTTTCATATGCAGTGCGCACTCTATGACGCCGGACGCTGCCGCTCCTGTCAGTGGATAGAACAGCCGGTCTCTCAACAACTCACCGCCAAAATGGCCGACCTGCAACAGCTGCTGGCTGAACACGCGGTGGGGGAGTGGTGCGCACCCATCAGCGGACCGGAGCAGGGCTTTCGCAACAAAGCCAAAATGGTGGTCAGCGGCAGCGTCGAAAAACCGCTGCTGGGGATGCTGCACCGCGACGGCACGCCGGAAGATTTAACCGACTGCCCGCTGTATCCCGCGTCGTTTGAACCCGTCTTTGCCGTACTCAAACCGTTTATTGCGCGGGCAGGGTTAACGCCCTACCACGTCGCCCGCAAGCGCGGCGAACTGAAATATCTCCTGCTGACGGAAAGCCAGCTAGACGGCGGCATGATGCTGCGTTTTGTGCTGCGCTCGGAAGCGAAGCTGGCGCAGCTTCGTGCGGCGCTGCCGTGGCTGCAGGCGCAACTGCCGCAGCTTAAGGTCATTACGGCAAACATACAGCCGGTGCACATGGCGATTATGGAAGGGGAGAAAGAGATCTTCTTCACCGAACAGCCTGCGCTGGCCGAAAATTTCAACGGCGTACCGCTGTGGATCCGCCCGCAAAGCTTCTTCCAGACCAACCCGACCGTGGCGAGTGCGTTGTATGCCACCGCCCGTGACTGGGTTCGGGCGTTAAACATTCATCATATGTGGGATCTGTTCTGCGGCGTGGGAGGTTTCGGCCTGCACTGCGCCACGCCTGAAATACAGCTGACCGGGATTGAGATCTCGGCCGAAGCGATTGCCTGCGCGAAACAGTCCGCCGCCGGGCTGGGATTAACGAATCTCCACTTCCAGGCGCTTGACTCTACCCAGTTCGCCACCGGCCAGGGTAATGTGCCGGAACTGGTGCTGGTCAACCCGCCGCGACGGGGCATCGGAAACGCACTCTGCGATTACCTGAGCCAGATGGCACCGGATTACATCGTCTACTCCAGCTGCAATGCGCAGACCATGGCGAAAGATATCGCCAGCCTGCCGGGCTACCGCATTGAACGCGTTCAGCTTTTCGATATGTTCCCGCATACCGCGCATTACGAAGTGTTGACGTTGTTAACCCGTAGGCCGGGTAAGGCGTAGCCGCCACCAGGCAAGAACCCGGCACAATGTTCAACAAAATGTGAACTCTTCCCCCGCTCGAAATCAGGTAAGCTTACGTCATAAGAAATGATTGAAGGCTGACCCATGAAGCACATCCTGCTGGTGGAAGACGACCACGATATCGCGGCGCTTCTGCGACTCAATTTAGAAGACGAAGGCTACGCCATCACCCACGAGCCCGACGGGGGCAACGCCCTGCAGCGCCTGGAAAAACAGTCGTGGGATGCGGTGATCCTCGACCTGATGCTCCCAAACGTTGACGGGCTGGAGATTTGCCGACGCATCCGTCAGATGACGCGCTACCTGCCGGTCATCATCATCAGCGCCCGCAGCAGCGAAACCGACCGCATTACCGGGCTGGAAACCGGTGCCGATGACTATCTGGCTAAGCCGTTTTCGGTGCAGGAGCTGATTGCCCGCATTAAAGCGCTGTTCCGCCGTCAGCAGGCGATGGGGCAGGCACAAACGGACGGGCAAATTCAGGCGCACGGTTTGACGATCGATCCGCTGGCGCGCAGCGTCCTGCTCCACGGACAGGTGGTGGATCTCACCCCGCGCGAATTCGAACTGCTTTACTTCTTTGCCCGCCACCCTGGCGAAGTGTTTTCCCGTCTGGCGCTGCTGGAGCAGGTCTGGGGTTATCAGCACGAAGGCTATGAGCATACCGTCAACACCCATATCAACCGCCTGCGCATCAAGATTGAGAAGGACGCTGCCGAGCCGGAAATCGTTCGCACCGTCTGGGGTAAGGGATACAAATTTGCGGAGCCAACGCCTGATGCGTCGCTTTAGCCTCAGCCAGCGCCTGACGCTGCTGTTCATTCTGCTGATGATGCTCTGCGCCACCGTCGCCTGCGCGGTACAGCTCTACACCAGTACGCAATACGGCAACGCGATGGTGCAGCGGTTGTCGGGCGGACTGGCGCAGCAGATCGTCCAGCGGGAACCGATTCTCGACGCGCAGGGCAGGGTTGACCGCAGTTCGCTGAAACCGCTCTTTGACCGTCTGATGACCTTTAATCCGAGCGTGGAGCTCTATGTTGTCTCACCCGACGGCGATATCCTGGCCGATGCCGCCCCGCCGGGGCATATTCAGCGGCAAAAAATCGATCTGGCACCGGTTCAGACCTTCCTGAGCGGCACCGCCATCCCGGTACTGGGCGACGATCCGCGCAGCCAGAACAAAAAAGTCTTCAGCGCCACGCCGCTGCGTCAGGACGGCGAGCTTAAGGGCTACCTGTACATTATTTTGCAGGGCGAGGAGTCGAATGCGCTGGCGGACATGGCCTGGCATAAGGCGCTGTGGAGCACGGTGCTCTGGTCATTGCTGTGGGTTGCACTGTTCGGCCTGCTGGCGGGATTACTGGTCTGGTACTGGGTGACGCGTCCGGTTAAACGCCTGACGGAAGAGGTCACCGGGCTTGAGCAGGACAGCATTAGCGCAATCAGGCTGCTGGCAGCAGAGCCGCCGGACGTCGCGGCCAATGACGAAGTGGCACGCCTGCGCAACAGTTTTATCGAGCTGGCGCGCAAAATCACCCGCCAGTGGGATCAGCTGGCCGACAGCGATCGCCAGCGCCGGGAGTTTATCGCCAATATTTCGCACGATCTCCGCACGCCGCTGACCTCTCTGCTGGGTTATCTGGAAACACTATCGCTGAAATCCACCACGCTGACGCCTCAGGAGCACCAGCAATATCTCGCCACCGCCCTGCGTCAGGGGCAAAAGGTACGCCATCTTTCCCAGCAGTTGTTTGAGCTGGCGCGTCTTGAGCACGGCGGTATTAAACCGCAGCGCGAGCGTTTCGCGATGGGGGAGCTGATTTCCGACGTGGCGCAGAAGTTTGAGCTCACTGCCCGCACGCGAGAGGTCAATCTGCATATTGACGTGCCTGGGCCGTTGCCGCTGGTCAATGCCGATGTATCAATGATCGAGCGCGTGGTGACCAATTTGCTGGATAACGCAATGCGTCATACGCCGACCGGCGGGGAAATTCGTCTGGCGGTCTGGCAGGAAAATGAACAGCTTCAGGTCGAAGTGGCTGACAGCGGTACGGGCGTGGATGCGTCGCTGCGCGACGATCTGTTCCAGCGGCCTTCGGCGTTGAACACCCAGGCCTCGCGGGAGAACCGCGGCGGGTTAGGGCTGTTAATCGTCAAACGGATGCTGGAGCTGCACGGCGGTGGAATACGGCTGATGGAGTCGGTGAGTGGGGCACGATTCAGGTTCTTTGTGCCGTTGTGAGAATTGCCGGGTGGCGCTGCGCTTATCCGGCCTACAAAACCCCCCTCGTAGGCCGGGTAAGGCGAAGCCGTCACCCGGCAAAACACCTTACTGCGGGAACCACTGCTCGCTGATTTTCTGGTACGTACCGTCAGCTTTAATCGCTTTCAGTGCGCCGTTCAGTTTTGCAAGCAAAGCTTTGTTATCCGGACGTACCGCGATGCCGAGGCCGGTACCGAAGTACTGTGGATCGGTCACTTTCTCGGTCGCCGTGCCCAGCTGCGGGTTGGTTTTCAGCCACTCGTTGACCACGGCGGTATCGCCGAAGACGCCATCAATACGGCCATTTTTCAGGTCGATAATCGCATTCTGATAGCTGTCATAGGCCACGGTTTTCACTTCAGTATGTTTGTCCTGCAGGTATTTCTGGTGCGTGGTGCCGTTTTCCATCCCGATGCGTTTGCCTTTCAGCTCGTCGAAGGACTTATACGCCCCTTTCTTCGCAATCACTACCGCCGAGTTGGCGTAGTACGGGTCGGTGAACGCTACCTGCTTGCTGCGCTCTGGGGTGATGTCCATTCCGGAGATTACCGCATCGTATTTTTTGAACTTCAGCGACGGGATCAGGCTGTCAAAGGCGTGGTTGGTAAAGGTACAGTCGGCCTGCATCTGTTTGCACAGCGCTTTCGCCAGGTCGATATCGAAACCGACGATCTGGTTGCTCGCATCCAGCGATTCAAACGGCGGATAGGTGGCGGACACGCCAAAATTGATTTTATCCGCTGCGGATGCGCCTGCGGCGAACGTTGCCAGTAATGCGGCCAGAACTAACTTTTTCATGGTAATGCTCCCGTCTGTCTTATTGATGCGCCGTGTCTGCGGCCTGGATGTACAATGCCAGTTAATGAATTTATATGCAATAAAAATGATTAAATATTATTTTTATGGCAAAAAAAAGCGGATAACCAGAAAGTTATCCGCATTGATTAATCACATTTATGCACTTCTTGCCGGGTGGCGCTGCGCTTACCTGGCCTACGATCTGCGCTCAAACGCTAAAGCTTTACGCTCAATCAGGCGCATCATCAGCGTCAACAGGCCGTTCACGACCAGATACACCACGCCCGCCGCGCCGAAGACCATCACGTCATAGGTGCGTCCATACAGCAGCTGTCCGTGGCCCATCACTTCCATCAGGGTGATGGTATAGGCCAGAGAGGTACTCTTGAACACCAGCACCACTTCGTTGGAGTAAGAGGAGAGCGCACGCTTAAAGGCGTACGGCAGCAGGATCGCCAGCGTGTCTTTCTTGCTCATGCCGAGCGCCCCACAGGACTGCCATTGCCCTTCCGGGATGGCACGAATCGCGCCGTAGAACAGCTGGGTGGTATAGGCCGCGCTGTTCAGGGAAAGGGCTATCAGGGCGCACAGCCACGGCTCAGAGAGCAGATGCCAGATAACCGGATATTCCTGCAGCGACGGGAACTGTCCCGGGCCGTAGTAAATCAGGAAGATCTGCACCAGCAGCGGCGTACCGGTAAACAGGGTGATGTAGCCGCGCACAATCCATACCAGTACCGGCGTTTTCAACGTCAGGACGATGGTGAAGATGAGCGCCAGGATCAGCGCCACGATAATGGACGCCACGGTCAGCGTCAGGCTGGTGTGCAGCCCTTTCATGAGCTCCGGGAAATATTCAAGCATCAGCCTGGTCTCCGTTCAAAGCGCGTCGCCCGCAGGTCAATACGCTTGAGGATGTACTGACTGAGCAACGTGATCACCAGGTAGATCGCCGCCGCCACAATGTACCAGGTAAAGGGCTCCTGAGTACGGGTGGCGATGCTTTTGGTTTGCAGCATCAAATCGTTAACGCTGATCAGGCTCACCAGCGCGGTATCTTTCAGCAGCACCAGCCACTGGTTACCAAGGCCCGGCAGGGCATGGCGCCACATCTGCGGCATGACCAGGCGGAAGAAGATCGCTGATTTCGACATACCCAACGCCTGACCCGACTCCCACTGCCCCTGCGGCACGGCTTTCAGCGCACCACGCAGGGTTTGCGACGCGTACGCCGAGTAGAGCAGGGAGAGGGCTATCACGCCGCACAGGAACGGGCTGACGTCGAAGTTTTCAATCTGCATTTGTACCGGAATCTGCGCAAAGCCAAGATTGACAGTGAAGCCATCCGACAGCGTAAGCAGCAGCTGCGAGGAGCCGAAATAGATAAACAGGACCACCAGAATTTCCGGTAGTCCACGCAGCACAGTGACCAGCGCGGAGCCTGTCCAGGCGACGGGGAACCATTTCGCGGATTCCCACACCGCAAAGAACATCGCCAGCACCAGGCCGATAATCAGTGCGCAAACGGCAAGGCCGACGGTCATCCCGGCGGCGCTTGCTAAAGGAAAAATTTCATTCATCAGGAATTACTTCTGGAACCATTTTTTGTAGATGGTTTCGTAGGTGCCGTCTTTCTTCACTTTTTCCAGCGCAGCGTTGAACTTCTGCTGCAGCTCAGTGTTGCCCTGACGAACGGCAATCCCCAGACCGGTACCGAAGTAGTCCTTATCGGTCACTTTGTCGCCTACTGGCGCCAGTTTATCGTTCGCTTTCAGCCACTCGGTCACGACCGCGGTGTCGCCAAAGACGCCGTCAATACGACCATTTTGCAGATCCAGCTTCGCGTTCTGGTAGCTGTCATACGGAACGGTGGTGATTTCCGGATGCTTATCCATGATGAATTTCTGGTGCGTGGTGCCGTTCTGCACGCCCACTTTTTTGCCTTTCAGCTGATCAACAGAGGTGAATTTCCCTTTCTGACCAATGAACAGCGCCGAGTTGTCGTAGTAAGGGGTCGTGAACAGCACCTGCTTTTCACGCTCAGGGGTGATGTCCATACCGGCCATGACGGCATCGATACGGCGGAACTTCAGGCTTGGGATCAGGCTATCAAACGCCTGGTTGCTGAAAGTGCAGGTCGCATCGATCTCTTTACACAGGGCGTTTGCCAGGTCTACGTCAAAGCCAACAATTTTATTGTTTGCATCAATGGACTCAAACGGAGGGTAAGACGCTTCCGTGGCAAAACGAATGGTCTGGGCTGCGGTAGCGGAAAGGGTAACGCCAGCAAGCAGCACGGCAAGTAATACTTTTTTCATTATATTTCCCCTGACACAATCAATGAGATAAATAGTTTTTGAAGGCATCGGTTTGCGGGTTAGCGAAGCAGCTCGCATCACCTTGCTCAACGATATACCCATTTTCCATGTAGACCACACGGCTGGCGGTTTTACGCGCCACTTCCACTTCGTGGGTAACGATGACTTGCGTGATATTGGTTTCCGCCAGCTCACGAATTATGCTGACGATCTGAGCGGTGATTTCCGGGTCCAGCGCCGCGGTCGGTTCATCAAACAGCAAAACCGCCGGTTCCATCATCAACGCACGGGCAATCGCCACACGCTGCTGCTGACCACCCGAAAGATGCAGCGGATAACGGTCACTGTAAGGCTTAAGGCGCAGACGCTCCAGCAGCTTTTCGGCACGGCCGATGGCCTGATCCTTACTTAACCCCAGCACGCGGCACGGGGCTTCAATCAGGTTTTGCAGCACCGTCAGATGCGGCCAGAGATTGTATTGCTGGAAGACCATGCCGACGTTTTGACGCAGCTCGCGAATCGCTTTATCAGACGGCGTTTTCGCGAAATCAAAATGGTTACCGGCAATCGCCAGCGTACCTGAACGGGGCATTTCAAGCAGATTAAGGACACGCAGAAGGGAGCTTTTACCTGCACCGCTTGGGCCAAGCAAAACCAGCGTTTCGCCTTCCGGGCAGTTCAGCGTGATGTCAAACAGCGCCTGGTGTGCGCCGTAGAAGCAGTTAATGCCGTTTAGTTTAATACTCATCGGGGCAGTCTTTACTCATCCAGGCAATCTATAGCAATTGAGGCCGCAGATAGTACCGTTGACAGAATAGTTATGCAATATTTCTGCGTTAAAAGTTAAATATAACCCGTATTTCCTCTTAAACATAGCACAAAATAGCGAAGGGCAAAGGCGGCGAGTATAAATGTCGGCATTCCGCGAGAAATGCCGGACATTTTACGGGGGTAACATTTTTATAACTGATGATTTAGCGGTTCTCAATCGCCTGGCGCAGCGTGCCTGCCGGGGCATGAACGCTGCCGCCAATGTAGCGTACGTCGTCGACAGCCCAGCACTGACCTTCACGGATCATCAGTACCTCATCCTGCCAGGACTGGGTCCCCTGGGTCAGCTTGACGCGCAGCGGAATGTTTCGCGCATCGGTGTTGGGAATGGTAGAAGCGCTGGCCACTTCCGCACTGTCCGGCAGCGTGGTACGGCTGGAGAACGGATCGGATTTAAGCAGGGTATTATGCTGCGGATCGCGGGTGGCGTCGTTGAGCAGTTTTGCCAGACCGTCACTCAGGTAAGGGCGCAGGCCGGTGAGATCGTTGCTGCGGTGCTGAATGCGGTAATCATAGAACTGCTGCGCCACGGTGTCCGGGCCGCCGTCAATGCAGGGGCCGCTGCGGGTACCAATATCCTTAAAGGCTGGCGTGACCGTGGTGGTACAGGCGCTGAGCACCAGCGCGCAGGGCACCAAAAGTGTTAAAGCAGAGTAGCGCATGTTGATTTCCTTATTTATTAACTATCCTTTCAATCATAGCGTAACGAACCGATAATGCTGTGCCTAAGGCATTGAACGCTAAAGAAGGAGAGAAACTATGCAGTTTTCAACAACGCCAACCCTGGAAGGGCAAACAATAACCGAGTATTGCGGCGTGGTGACCGGAGAAGCAATTCTCGGTGCCAATATTTTCCGCGACTTTTTTGCTGGCATCCGTGACATCGTCGGTGGACGATCCGGTGCCTACGAAAAAGAGCTGCGTAAAGCGCGAGAAATTGCCTTTAAGGAGCTGGGCGAGCAGGCCAAGGCGCTGGGTGCGGATGCGGTTGTCGGCATTGATATCGACTACGAAACGGTCGGGAAAGATGCCAGCATGCTGATGGTGAGCGTCAGTGGAACGGCGGTGAAAACCCGTCGATGAAGCGTTCGCTCTCCACTCTCCTGCTGGCGCTGTTGCTGGCAGGATGTGCCTCGGAAAAGGGCATCGTTGATAAAGGCGCGTACGAACTGGATACCCGCCATCAGGCGCAGGCGGCCTACCCGCGAATAAAGGTGCTGGTGATCCACTACACCGCCGATGATTTTGACACGTCGCTGGCGACCTTAACCGATAAAAACGTCAGCTCTCATTATTTGATCCCCGCAAACCCGCCAGCACCGGACGGCAAGCCGCGTATCTGGCAGCTGGTACCCGAGAGCGAACTGGCCTGGCATGCAGGTATCAGCTTCTGGCGCGGTACCAACCGAATTAATGATACGTCTGTAGGCATTGAACTTGAAAATCGTGGCTGGCAAAAGTCTGCTGGCGTAAAGCGTTTTACACCTTTCGAACCCGCGCAGATTGCGGCGCTGGTGCCACTCGCCAAAGACATCATTACCCGCTACAACATCAGACCTGAGAACGTGGTGGCCCATTCGGACATTGCGCCGCAGCGCAAAGACGATCCCGGTCCGTTGTTCCCGTGGCGACAGCTGGCTCAGCAGGGGATAGGCGCATGGCCCGATCCCGCGCGCGTCGCATTTTATATCAACGGACGACCGCGCTTTCAGGCGGATGATACCGCAGCGTTACTCGATTTGCTTGCGCGCTACGGCTATGACGTACCGGCCAACAGCACCCCAGCGCAGCAAAAACGTATCATCATGGTATTCCAGATGCACTTCAGGCCTGACCTGTGGAACGGCGTCGCAGATGTCGAAACGATGGCCATTGCTGAAGCGCTTTTAGAGAAATACGGGCAGGGGTAATCCTTCGGATACCCCCGAAAGCGCCAATTACTCCTGATTTACTTGAGATTAATCTTAGGTACAAACTCAATTCATTTTTAGTTAATTGACTTAAAATTATCCGCATTTAAGATAGACACATAGCTTGCTAATTAATGCAGCAAATAAATATATCTCATTCATCTTTTATTTTTCTCCTTGAGCGTATCATCAGGAAAAATATTCTAAGGCTAAGGTTTTTGTGCTTTGGTCTGCATACTAAAAATTAACATCTTAAATCGGGTATAACAATGTTAAGTATTTACGGTAAAAAGTTACGTCCACAGGACGAAATGAATAGTATTATTTCTGCAACCTCAGGTTTTGAAGAGAAAACCTTAAAGAAATGGCAGAAAATATCCACGTCTGATTCACAATATATTCATATTATCGTCAGTGGCGAAGTTGAATTCCGACGTGAATCCGACGAACTGTGTATGTTCACGGTTACCGGTCAGTGCATTTTTGGTCTCTCTTCGATGTACTACGAAGCCACCCATATGTACGGCCTCGTTCGGGCCAATACCGTGGTGCGCTCAATTAAAAAAGAGACCTTCGCACAGCTCATGACGGATAACAATTTGTGGCCTCAACTGACCAAAGTTCTCTCCTGGTATATTTGTATGTTGAGCAAACGTGACGATGTTCTGGTTGCCCGCAGTGCCTATTCAGTCGTACGTGAGTTTTTATACGAGATCAATGACCTGATTGTTCATCAGCAACGCGATATTAACGTTTATGATTATATTCAGGAGTACACCAACCTGGCTCGTAGCACCATCATTAAAATTCTTTCCGATCTGAAAAAAGGTCAATATATTGTTGTGGAAAAGGGAAGACTCCTTAACCTGACAGCCTTGCCTGAAAAATATTAACTACTCCAGCCGGTCTCCTTTCTCACTCAAAGGGGACCGGGCATCCACTTTATGATTCACATCCCTCTGCGAATTATCCTGCGTTTCGTCAACCGGCGGTGCGGGAATTTTGCCTTGCGAATAATCTTGCTCTTGTTCTTTTAACGCCTGCTTAAGTAACTCGCTTATAGAAGCGTCATCACTGCCTGTGCTGGCGGAGGCGGCTTCGTGTGCTTCGGTTCCGGGTAACGTATCCCGGGAAGTATCATGGGGCACGTCACCATCAGGTGCCTGCTGCCAGTCGGCATCATCGCTGTTGATGGGCAGATCCTGCATGGCAGGAACATCCGCCTGCACCGGAGCCGGTTTTGGCTGCGGATGCGGATGGGGATGCGGGAACGGCTTGCTCACATACACATAGTGCATATCTGAAAGCTGCGTTTCCGGTTTCGCGGCGCTTGCTTTGACCGGTTCCGGCGCCGGATGGCGCAGGTTCCAGTAAACATGCGCGTACAGCCCTGCCATGATCATGGCGCACAGAGCCACCATCCCTAAAAAGGCATGGCTAACGATGTTTCTCAGACGGGGGAGGCGGTATGAAAACCAGACCGCCTCGCCGGTGGTGTAACTGCGCTGAGCCGCAAGACAGATGGTAGACATTAGGAATGCTTCTCCTGCGTGTTGGCGTCGGGTGTGGCATGCGTGGTCTGGAGCAGTACGCTCGGCGCGGTATGGGTTTCACGCATCAACTGCATCAACGTATCTTCGCCAGGAATGCCATCCACATGCAGATGCATTTTTTGCTGGAATACGCGGGTGCGTTTCATCATCTCCGCCGTCCAGGTCTGCGAATGGGTTTCTGGCTGGCCAAGCGCCAGGCTCAACTGCTGGTCAAGCCAGCCCATGTCTTTCGTGTCGCTGGCGGCACTGATAGCGTCTTTACCTTCCGGCGTCAGGCGGTGCAACTGGGTAAAGTTGCCGGTCGCATGCTGGTTGAACCAGCGGCGGCTTACCTGCCAGGTACGGTTATTCATCAGCAGGTCGAGAGACGTATCTCCGACGCGGGCGACCACGGCATAGTTAAGATGATCGCCGGTTTTCAGCTCGCTCACCCACGGATACCCCTCCTGGGCCAGCGAATCGGGTGAGGCATTCCCCTGTTTACACATCAGGTTCACCTTCGCGGCGTTCTGGCACAGGGCATCATCCGCCGAGGCGTCATACCCCCACATCAGGTAGAGCTGGTGCATGGCATCCGGCTGATTAACCATTTCGTTGTCGATAACCGGCACCACCGGTGCTTCAACTTTTGGCGCCTGCTGTTTCCAACTGACGGGTACCGGGAGTTGAACCGGAAGTTTTCCGACGATCGACGACGTTAAATACCAGCCGCAGGCGGCGAACAGCACTGAGGCAAAAAGCCCCACGGTTGCCAGGCGCTTACCGTGTTTTTTCGCCGGGAGGATCTCCCCTGCCGCCAGCCGTAAATGACGCGGGCTGACCTGGGCTGCACGTTCGGTCCAGGCAGCCAGCAGCGACAGATGCGACAGTTCATTCAGTTTGCTGATATTCCCTTTGGTCAGCGCATGCATTTTACGCACGCGTGCCGGGGATAACGGTGCGCTCTCGCACCCGTGTTCTTCACACTGCGCCTGTACATAGCTGAGATATTCCCGGCAGGTAAGGGGACGCAAAGTGTGGCGGGTATGCACATATTCACGCAGTTCAGATTGCTGCATCAGAACAACGTCCCGATCCGCCGCGCCCGTCAGCACCACCGACAGGCGAAACGCCAGCTCCTGGGCACGGGTGAGTAGCATCCCCAGCACCTCGTGACAGCTCTCTTTCATCGCCTCGCAATGGCTAACGATCAGTACCTTCGCCCGGTTTTTATCCGCCTGCCACTGGTGCAGTACGGCATCCACCGCCTGAATCCGCTTCTTGTTCTCTTTGGTTCCCGGGCTGAGCTTGTACAGCAGGCTACTGGCACTCAGTTTTGGAAACGCATTAATAGCAAGCACGTCGGGGTGGGCAGATTTGAGGGCGTCACTGAACTGCCCCAGCAGAGGGGCATCGTCGGAAAAGAGCCCGATAATTCCCGCCTGTTGGGTTTTCTCCTTCAGCAGGTTGAAAACATCCTGATGATAAGGCACCAGAAAATCGCCGTTTGAGCGGACGATCTTCCGAAAGGGCGGATTTTTAAAATTAAAGTGCTTCTGATACATAACGACTTACCGTCTCTGATTGGGAATAGCAACAGGACGAGAAAGTAAAGCAACGCCAGGGTGTGGTCAATTTACACACAGGGTAAAAATATCCACTGGACGATGCCTAACATCTGGATTTTATACGGTCAATAGTTTTCTGTATGAAAGTTAGCGGCAAAGTCAGTGGTCGAATTTACAGCAGCTCATTACTATTTTCTCACATGTTAGCGCAGCACGACGCTGCTTATTTTCGCTTTGCTATAGGCCAGATGAAAAATGAGGTTCTCATTTCTGTCACGGTGGATAACCCCCTGTATTATGTTTGCGCTGTTGCTATTTTGCGGCCAACAAGGGTATCTGACGTTTAAAGATTATAAAAAAGTTACAAATAAGTTGGCTAATTCTGATGTGCAGCCGCTGAAAAAACGTCGCGAAGAAAAATCCTTCACGCTTTTCACGGCTGCTGTTCGCCAGGATAACGTCGAGATAGCGGCAAAAGCGCCGCTGGCAGCGGAGATCGAAGGTATCGTGCGCAGTGATGATGCCTGGCTCTCCTTCGCCGTCATTAAAACCCCCGGAGGGGCGAGAAGCTACCGGGAGGGCGAGCCGTTGACCGGTTTTACCGACGCGTTTGTTCAGGAAATTAATAAAGATAATGTGGTGGTTAATTATGAAGGTGCTACGCAGGTACTCGCATTAAATAAGCCGGATTATTTTAAGGGCGGCGTTGACAGCGGCCCGGTGACGAAATCGACGAAGGATGCAGGCGCGGAAAGCGTGCATCTGGATGATTATCTGGTGTTAAAGCCTCTGATCGAAAAAGGCCAGCTGGAAGGCTACAACATTAATCCAAGGAACGCCTCCGCCTTCTTCAGTCATTCAGGACTGGAAAAGGGGGATGTGGCGGTAAAAGTAAACTCTGTCGATATGACCGATGAAGCAAAGGCAAAAAATATTATTGCCAACTGGTCGAAAATGAAAGAAGCGGAGGTCGTCGTCAGACGTCACGCTCACCTTGAAAATATTCGGATTAATGTTCTAAACAATTAACAAGTGTACAGCCATGAAGAAATTTCCTTGGGCGTGCGTGGCGCTGACCGCATTGTCGTTATATTCAGGTTCGCTGTTCGCGGCGAACTTTAGCGCGAGCTTTAAAAATACCGATATTCGGGAGTTTATCGATACGGTAGGCCGCAATCTTAATAAAACCATTCTTGTCGATCCGTCCGTTCAGGGCACGGTATCCGTAAGAACCTATAACGTGCTGACGGAAGATGAGTATTACCAGTTCTTCCTGAGCGTGCTGGACCTGTTCGGCCTGTCGGTGATCCCGATGGACAACGGCATGGTCAAAGTGGTGCGTTCAAGCGTCGCCCGCACCGCAGGGGCGCCGCTGGCGGACAGCAGCAACCCGGGCAAAGGGGATGAAATCATCACCCGCGTCGTGCGCATGGAAAATGTGCCAGTACGCGAGCTTGCTCCGCTGTTGCGCCAGCTCAACGACGCAACCGGCATCGGTAACGTGGTTCACTTTGAGCCGTCCAACGTGCTGCTGTTAACCGGCAAAGCCTCGGTGGTGAACCGCCTGGTGGATCTGGTTCAGCGCGTAGATAAAGACGGTGTTCAGCGCCGTGAAATTGTGCCGCTGCGCTTTGCCTCTGCCAAAGAGCTCTCAGACATGTTGAACAACCTCAACAACGAAGAGCAGAAAGGGCAGAACGCCCCGCAGCTGGCCACGAAAGTGGTTGCGGATGACGAGACCAACAGCCTGGTGATCAGCGGCTCGGAAGCGGCGCGCACCCGCACCCGCTCTCTGATTCATGAGCTGGATCGCGAGCAGAACAACGAAGGGAATACCCGCGTGTTCTATCTCAAATACGCCAGCGCCACCAAGGTGGTGCCGGTGCTGACCGGGATTGGCGAACAGCTGAAAGACAAAGCGGGCGCGCCAAAGGCGAAAACCGCCGCCGCGTCCAGCGATCTGAATATTACCGCCGACGAGTCAACCAACTCTCTGGTGATCACCGCGCAGCCTAACGTGATGAACTCCCTGGAGAAGGTGATCGATAAGCTCGATATCCGCCGTCCGCAGGTGCTGGTGGAAGCCATCATTGCGGAAGTACAGGACGGTAACGGCCTGGATCTGGGCGTGCAGTGGACCAGCAAGCACGGCGGCGTCCAGTTCGGATCCACCGGCCTGCCAATCGGGCAGGTCAAAAATGGCACGATGAAAGGGTTGTCGTATACCGGTCTGGCAACCGGCTTCTTTAACGGTGATTTTGGTGCGCTGATGACCGCGCTCTCCACCGGGTCCAAGAACGACATTCTTTCTACGCCAAGCGTGGTGACGCTGGATAACAAAGAAGCGTCGTTCAACGTCGGTCAGGATGTGCCGGTACTGTCCGGTTCGCAAACGACCAGTGGCGACAACGTCTTTAACTCCGTTGAGCGTAAGACGGTGGGGACCAAGCTGAAAATCGTGCCGCAGATTAACGACGGCGACATGATTCATCTGAAGATTGAACAGGAAGTCTCCAGCGTTGACGCTAACGCGACTGAAGACGCCAGCCTCGGCCCAACCTTCAACACCCGTACCATCAACAACGAAGTGATGGTACACAGCGGCCAGACCGTGGTGTTGGGCGGTCTGATGGAAAACGTCACCAAAGAGACCGTCTCCAAGGTGCCGCTGCTGGGCGATATTCCGCTGGTGGGCCAGCTGTTCCGCTACACCTCTGAGGATACCTCTAAACGTAACCTGATGGTGTTCATCCACACCACGGTGCTGCGCGACGACGACAACTACAGTGCGGCGTCGAAAGAGAAATATGACCAGATCCGTGCTCGCCAGCAGCAGCGCATGGAGGAGAAAAAGCTGGGCATCGTAACGAACAGCAATAACCCGGTGATGCCAGCATATCCGTCCGCGCCTTCTGCAGACGCGGTGCCGGTGAAAACCAGCGCAGCCGCAACGCGCAACCCGTTTAAAGAGTAAGGCGGAGGGGCAACGTGGACGAACTGAGTAAAACCCTGTGTAGCAGCAGCTATGCAAAAGATAACGGCGTTTTATTTTACAACAATGACGTCTTTATCCGTGAAGACACCCCGGCATTTGCGCTGCTGGAAGTGCGCCGGGTGCTGGGACGCACGTTCGTCCCGGTGACTCTGACGCCAGAGGCCTTTGACGAGCTGCTGGCGAAAATCTGGCAGCAGAGCAGCGGCGTCTCTCAGCAGCTGGTGGACGATATGGACGCGGATATCGATCTGATGGCGTTAACTGAGGAGATCCCGGACAACGAAGATTTGCTCGACAACGACGAAAACTCGCCGGTGATCCGCCTGATCAACGCCATTCTTGGCGAGGCGGTCAAAGATGGCGCGTCGGATATTCATATCGAAACCTTTGAGCGCACGCTGAGCATTCGTTTTCGCGTCGACGGCGTGCTGCGCCCGGTGCTCCAGCCAGCGCGCAAGCTCGCGCCGCTGCTGGTGTCGCGCATCAAGGTGATGTCAAAACTCGACATCGCCGAGAAGCGTTTGCCGCAGGATGGACGTATCTCCCTGCGCATCGGCCGTAAGGCAATCGACGTGCGTGTATCGACCATTCCTTCGCAGTACGGCGAGCGTGTGGTGATGCGTCTGCTCGATAAAAGCAATCTGAAGCCCGACATCAACAAGCTTGGCCTGATTGATGAAGAGCTGGAAAAGTTGAAAGGGCTGATTGACCGCCCGCACGGCATCATCCTGGTCACCGGGCCGACTGGCTCCGGTAAAAGTACCACCCTGTACGCCATTCTTTCGGCGCTGAACGGTCACGAACGCAACATTCTGACCGTAGAAGACCCGATTGAATACGAACTGGAAGGGGTGGGGCAGACGCAGGTTAACCCGCGCGTGGACATGACCTTTGCCCGCGGACTGCGCGCCATTCTGCGTCAGGATCCGGATGTGGTGATGATCGGGGAAATTCGTGACGGTGAAACCGCGCAAATTGCGGTGCAGGCGTCGCTCACCGGTCACCTGGTCATGTCTACGCTGCACACCAACAGCGCCGCGGGGGCGATCACCCGTCTGCGGGATATGGGGCTGGAATCCTTTTTAATTGGTTCATCGTTGCTCGGTGTCATTGCCCAGCGTCTGGTGCGTCGGCTGTGTACGCATTGCCGGACCACCAGTCCGCTGGACGCCAATGAGAAAGCGCTGTTCAGCTTTATGGACACGCCGCCAAAAGCCATCTACCGCGCGGTGGGCTGTGAACACTGCCGCCAGAGCGGCTACCAGGGGCGCGCCGGTATTCATGAGTTTCTGGTGGTGGACAGCACCATGCGCCGCGCCATTCATGAAGATAAAGACGAAATGTCCATTGAAACGCAGCTCTTTAAGCAGGCCTACAGCCTGCGTGAGAACGGCCTGCTGAAGGTCATTAGCGGCGTGACCTCTCTCGAAGAGGTGATGCGCGTTACCGCCGAGCGTGGAGGAGATGCGTAATGGCCTTCTACGCCTGGACGGCAACGGATGCAGCGGGGAAAACCCAGCGCGGCACGCTGCAGGCTGAGGGGCAAAAGCAGGTTCGCCAGATGTTGCGCGAGCAAAAGCTGATGCCCGTCAGCATCAACGAAACCCGTGAGGCTGCGTCTGCCGGAAAAGCGAAAACCGGCGCAAAGCTCTCTACGCCGGTGCTGTCGATGTTTACCCGCCAGCTTTCCACGCTGGTCAACGCGGCGCTGCCGCTGGAGAGCGCGCTCAAAGCGATTTCCAAACAGACGGAAGACAAAAAGCTGGCGGCGATGGTGGTTGAAATTCGCGAGAAGGTGGTGGAAGGGCACACGCTGTTTGACGCCTTCAGCCAGTTTCCGCGCACCTTCGACAAACTCTACTGCACGCTGGTGATGGCCGGTGAAAAGACCGGTCACCTGGGCGACGTGCTGGAAAAGCTGGCCGAATACAACGAGCAGCGTCAGAAGATGAAAAGCAAGCTGACGCAGGCGATGGTCTACCCGATTACCCTGACGGTAGTGGCCATTGCGGTCATCAGCATTCTGCTGGTCGCGGTGGTGCCGCAGGTGATCGAACAGTTCACCCACATGAAGCAGCAACTGCCGATCACCACCCGCACGCTGATTGCAGTGAGTGATTTCCTGCAGGCTTACGGGATTTATATCGCGGGCGGCATCGGCGGGGGGATTGTCGGTTTCAAAGCCTGGGTCAGAAACGTCAAAAACCGCTTTCGCTGGCACAGCTGGCTGGTGAACGGTTCGCCGATCAAAAAACTGGTGTGCGCCATCAACAGCGCCCGCTATATCCGTACCCTGAGTATTCTGCAGGCCAGTAGCGTGCCGCTATTGGAGGGGATGTATATCGCGATGGACGGTATCGAAAACCTCTACGCCCGGCAGGTGCTGGAGCAGGCGGCGGATACCGTCCGCCAGGGGGCATCGCTGTATGCCGCGCTGGAGCAGGCGAGGCTTTTCCCGCCGACCATGCTGTATATGATTGCCTCCGGGGAAGAGAGCGGCGAATTAGGTAATTTAATGGACCGCGCGGCGGAAAACCAGGAATCGGCATTACAGCATCGCATTACGTTAACGCTGTCGGTATTTGAACCGGCGCTGGTGGTATCCATGGCAACGATTGTTTTATTCATCGTGCTGTCAATATTACAACCGCTTCTGCAACTTAATAATATGGTAGGTTAAATCATGGCTTTAAAACGTAAAAACCTGGCTCGCCAGGCGGGCTTCACATTGCTCGAATTAATGGTGGTCATTGTTATTCTCGGCGTACTGGCGAGTATGGTAGTGCCCAATTTAATGGGTAATAAAGAAAAAGCGGATGCCCAAAAGGCGACCAGCGATATTGTCGCGCTCGAAGGTTCGCTGGATATGTATAAGCTGGATAACCACCGTTATCCGACAACCGAACAAGGCCTGCAGGCGCTGGTGACCAAGCCGGAAATCGCGCCAATCCCGAACGGCTACCGCGCGGATGGCTATATTCGCCGTCTGCCGCAGGACCCATGGGGTAATGATTATCTCCTCGTAAGCCCGGGTGAGCACGGTGCGGTTGACGTCTTCTCGTCTGGCCCGGACGGTGAAGCCAACACCGCCGATGATATTACGAACTGGTCTCTGGATAAGAAAGAGAAATAATGAAAAATCAACGCGGCTTTACGTTGCTGGAAATTATTCTGGCGCTGGTGATATTTGCCAGCTGCGCCATGATGGTGGTGTCAACAATACCTTCGCGCAGCAGTGCGGATATATTTGGCCAGCAATTAAAAGCCCTCGTTGATTATGGTTCAGACCGTGCGGTGATGGACGGAAATATCGTCGGACTGGTGATCACCACGGATAACTATCAGCTGGTGACGCTCGAAGATAAAGAGGGCGAGCGTCGCTGGGTACCGTTATCCGCGGGCCGTATCACCACCAAAGGTGATTTCCCGGAGGAGATGCACGTATCGCTCTCGCCGCAGCGCCTGGCCGCGACGCTGACGTCCGATCCGCAGGTGCTTTTTCTGCCGGACGGCGAAATTAGCCGCTTCACGCTGACGCTGCAAAGCTATGACAAAGAGCACCATTTCCGCGTGGTGTCGCAAGGCGCGGCGCCCGTATCGGTAGAAAACGATGGCTAACGGTAAGAAAAAGCAAACGGGGATGACGCTGCTGGAGGTCATGGTGGCGCTGGTCATCTTCTCCACCGCCGCGCTGGCGCTGATGAACTCGGTGTCTCTGAACGTGCGTTTCACCCACGGCCTGGCCGATACGCTGCAGGCCAGCTGGGTGGCGGAAAACCAGCTGGCGGAAGTGCAACTGACTAAAAGCGACTTTCCCGATGCCGAAGAACGGGGAAGCGAAACCATGGGCGGGCGCGGCTGGACGTGGCGTAAACAGCGCATCAAAACGGCGGACAACCGCTGGGCAAACGCCATCAGCGTTTATGCGGAAGGCGACGACAGCCAGCCCGTGATATCGCTGCAGATTGTGCCGCCGGGAGAGATCAAGTGAACAAAGCCCGACGCCAGCGCGGATTTACCCTGCTGGAGATCATGATTGCGCTGACCATTTTTGCGGTGATCAGCACCCTGGCCTGGCAGATTCTGGACGGCGCGATGCGCACCAGTTCGGCAACCGACGCCAGCGCGGCGAAGCTCAATCAGCTTCAGCGCGCCTGGAGCCTGATGGAACGCGATTTTTACCAGCTTCAGGCGCGCGCGCCGCGCAACGAGCCGGACCTGTTCCGTCAGGTCGATGATGCGCTGGAACTGACCACGCTCAACGGCGTGAGCGGTACGGTGCAGCTCGAACGCGTGCGCTGGCGGCTGGAAGAGGGGCGTCTTTACCGCGATGTTTGGCCGGTCATTGACAGCCCGGCGGACGTGAAACCGGACGAAGTGCCGATCGTCAGCGAGGTGAAATCCCTGGCGTGGCGTTTTTACCGTCAGGGCTGGCAGAAAAGCTGGAGCGACCCGGCGCATCTGCCGGACGGGGTTGAGCTGACGCTGACGATGGAAAACGGTGATACCTGGCGCTGGGTCTTCACGACCCCGGGCGATCTGCCTGCGGTGGCTGCCCCGGCACCGACCACCGGGTCAGAAGCCGCGCCTGCCGCCGCGCCAGAGGCAGGGACTGCGCCGCAACCCGCGCCACAACCTGCTCCGGAGGCGAAACCATGAGTGCCTTACGCAAACAGAAAGGGGTGGCGCTGCTGGTGGTGTTGATCCTGCTGGTGATGATGTCGGCCCTGGCCGCCAAAATCAGCCAGCAGTTCTGCCGCAACCTGCAGAAAACGCATTACCAGGTTAGCCAGCAGCAGCTGCGCTGGGCGATGCAGGCCCAGGAAAAAGTGGTCAAAGACCGTCTGCAGAGTGACGCCAGCGGCGAGAGCAACGCGCTGTCACCGGAAGGGGACTGGCAGCAGCCGCTGGAAACGCAGGGGGAAGATTACACGGTGGTAAGCCAGGTCGAAGATGCCCAGGACTGCTTCAACGTTAATAACCTGCTGGCAGCAGAAAAGCCTGCCCAGGGGCAAGCGCAGACTGCCGTGCCGGAAAAGCCGCGCAACGAGCGAATTGTTGAGCAGATCCTGACGCAGAGCGGGCTAAGCCAGTCCACGGCGGAAGAAGTTTACCTCCAGCTGGTGGACTACCTCGATGGCGACACGACGACGGCCAAAGAAGGCGCCGAGAGTGATGCCTGGGCAGGCGTCGTGCCTGCCCGTCAGCCGGCTAACCAGATGATGCGCACCATTGCGGAGATCAAACTGCTGCCTGCGTTCCCGGCGGCGGCATATCCGAAGGTAAGCAAACTGCTGTGCGCGTTACCGGACACCGCCAGCAAGGTGGATGTGAATACCCTGAAACCGGAGCAGGCCGCCTTACTGGCCGCCCTGTTCCCGGAGAAATTAACTGAAGATGACGCCCTTCGCCTGATTGAATCGCGTCCTGAAAGCGGCTGGGAAAATATGGAGACCTTCAGCAAAGCGCTGGAGCAAACCTTCCCGCAGCTGAAAGATGACCTTCCGCAGGTGGCAGAGCTTCTCTCAATAAATAGCCGGTATTTCCGCGTTAACTACACCGGCAATACCGATGAATTAACGCTTCGTGTGGTAAGCCAGCTTCAGGTTAATAACGAAGCCGGTGAGATCGTGACGTGGCAGCGTCGTTACCGAATGATTGAATAAGAAAAGTAGATCGCTATGAAACAGGTACTTTTTGTTCGTCCCGACAGCGTCGAGGGCGGGAAAATAATGTGGTGTGTCTCCGGCACTCAGCAGGTGGAAACCGTGGCTAGCCTGGAGGCACTGGCGGATCATCCGCTGGCGACGCGCGTATGTCTGCTGTTGCCGGCCAGCAGCATGATCTTCCGCCATTTTACGTTGCCGAAAAAGGTCGCTTCTCTGGCGACGGCGTTCTCGTGGATGGCCGAAGAGACGCTGATTGGTGACGTGGACACGCTTCACTGGACCGTGCTTAGCAAAAAGGGCGCGGAGGTCGACGCGGTGGCGATCGATGCCGACAGTCTTCAGGCGTGGTTAACCCGCTGTCAGGAGGCGGGTCTGACGGTGGTGCAGGCGCTACCGGATGCCTGGCTGCTGCCCGTTACGGCGGGCGGCAGCACGCTGGTTGCCGAAGGTGAAACCTGGTGGCTGCGGTTATCCCCGCACGTCGCGGGTGAAATGGAGGCCAACCTGCTGCCGCTGCTGATGCAGAAAGCCGGAGAGGGTGAGGTCTGCTGCTACGGTGATGCACCAGCCGGTGTGGATGTCGATGTCGTACTGCCCTGGCAGCATCCGCTGGTGCTGATTCAGCCCCAGTGGCAGGCCTGCCGCGTCACGCTTCTGCACGGGGCGTTCAGCGCCAAAGCCAGCAATGGCAAAGCCGCCAGACGGTTAAACGTGGCGATGGCCGCCGTAGGGCTGCTCTCCCTTAGTCTGCTGCTGGGGCCACGTATCGCGATGGCCTGGATGCTGGTACAGCAGGAAAATCAGATCCAGCAGGAGATCCAGCAGGTCTACGAACACCATTTCCCGAGCATGCGTCACAAGACCAATATTAAGTACCACTTTGGTCAAAACATGAAGAAGCAGGGCAAAGGGATCTTTCTTCAGCTTGACGATCTGGAGAAAGCCCGACAGGCCGTTCCGGCAATGGAAATCGACCTGCTGGAATACGATGCGCGGCAGAATACGTTGACGCTGAGCGTCAGCGCACAAAACCAGACCGCATTACAGACGTTTGTGAACCAGGCCAGTGAGAAATTTGATTTCAGTCTGCAGCCCGTGTCCACGTCAGCACCTTATACCGCCATGATCGCAGGGAAATATAAATGAAACAGCGAATTGCGCAGCTTAAGTCTCGTTACCAGAATTACAGCGCCAGGGAAAAAGTCATTTTAAAAATATGTGCCGCCGCCCTGCTGGGGGCCGCGGTCTATTACGCCGGGGTTATGCCGCTGGATAATATGATTCAAAATAGTGCTTCGACCCTGGCCAGACAAAAAGAAACCCTGAACTGGATGCGCAGTGAAATAGATAAAAACCATTTGCAGGTTCAGGTAACCAAAACAAATAACCCGCGTGCGCTGGTGGAAAATAGCGCCCAGGAGATCCATCTTCCCCTGACGGATGTGCATCAGGATGGACAAACGTTATCGTTCGTGGTCAGCCGCGTGAACGTTTATGAATTAAAGAACTGGCTGCGGGAAATTAACCAGACCTCCGGCGTCAGGCTGCAGAAAATGAACCTTACGCCGGTGGATCATCTCAGCGACGTGAAGGCTGAAGTGCAACTCACGTGGGGTAAAACCGCATGAACAGCGTTGCGCTGATGCGGGACGTCTACCCGGTGGGGTTCGCGATCGCGAGCGCGGTGTTAGGCGGCATGGTGGGCAGTTTTCTCGGCGTTGTCGCCGAACGCGTGCCGGCCATGGTAAGGGAAGAGGAGGGATGCGGAAACCTGCTCTTTCCGTCCTCGCACTGCCCGGTGTGCCAGCACGCGCTGGCGGCCTGGGAGAATATTCCGCTGGTGAGCTGGCTGCTTCTGCGCGGGCGATGCAGCCAGTGCAAAACCGCTATCCCGCTGCGAATCTTTCTGGTTGAGCTGGTTTCCGCCCTGTTTTTTGGCCTGACGGCGTGGTGTATGCCCGACGTTCAGGCGCTGTTTTCTCTGTGGCTGCTGGCCTGCTTTTTACTCCCGTTGACGATGATTGACTGGCGGCATCAATTGCTCCCGGATTGCCTGACCCAGCCGCTGCTCTGGGCGGGACTGTTGCTTCATGCGTTCGATCACCAACTGCCGCTACGCGACGCGCTGCTCGGCGCGGTGGCGGGCTATATGTCTCTTTGGTTGCTTTACTGGGCGTTTCGTCTGGCTACCGGGCGGGAAGGTCTGGGATACGGTGATTTCAAGCTGCTGGCGGCATTAGGTGCCTGGTGCGGCTGGCAGGCTCTGCCCTCGATTGAACTCGCGGCCGCACTGAGCGGTATCGTTGGGTATTTTGCTTTAAATAATTCAAATAAAAATAACCTCACTATTTCTTTCGGACCTTACCTTTCTTTTGCTGGAATAGTTGTGTTTATTGGACAGCAGTTTGCTTTCATATTTTAAATATACAGGTCAAGCTTTTTTATAAATTTTTCGGCGGTGGAAGAGAAGGACGTCTCTTTGCGCTCAGTGTATCGTAAAGGATATAAGCTACACGGAATTTGGGCTTGTATCTTTTTATGGAGGAATACAAAGCAGCAAAACGTTTTTTGTCTCGGTTGTCAGGTTAGTTAAATACGCATTACGCGAAACACGCCATGTTCTCAAGGAAGGCATGGGTATTAACGTTACGAATAAATTTATCAGGAAATAAAAATGAATTTTATGAAGCCTAAATATCTGGCGCTCTTTATTGCGGCGGCAACCAGCTCCGCATTCGCAGCGGCACCAGGCGCACCGTCCATTGGTTCCGGCAATGACAAATTTGCGCTGGTTGAAGTGGATCAGGCCGCTCAGGATTATAACAGTCTGGTTAAAGTCCATAATGACGGCGTAGATGTCAAAGTCGAGTGGAACGTCTGGAGCGGCGATGCGCCAACTTCAGCCAAAGTGCTGTTGGACGGTAAAACCGTGTGGACCGGTGCCGGCGGCGCGGCAGGTTCCGCAACGTTCAAAGTGAAAAAAGGCGGACGTTATCAGGAGCAGGTTGAAGTCTGTAACAACAGCGGCTGTACGAAAAGCGCCAGCAAGCTGATCATCGTTGCGGATACCGACGGTAGCCACCTGCTGCCGCTGAACACGACAATGCACGAGAACAACAAATCCTTCGCGCAGCATACCGATAAAGTGGTTGCGGCCTACTTCCCTGAGTGGGGCGTTTACGACCGTAACTTCCCGGTTGACAAAATTCCTGCTGCGAACCTCAACCACATTCTGTATGGCTTCATTCCAATCTGTGGCGGTGACGGCATCAACGACGGCCTGAAAACCGTAGAAGGCGGCAACAGCTAAGGCGTTCTGCAGCGCGACTGCCAGGGACGTCCTGACTTTACCGTGGCGATCCACGATCCATGGGCTGCCCTGCAAAAACCGCAGGCTGGCGTGTCCAACTGGGACGACCCGTACAAAGGTAACTTTGGTCAGCTGATGGCGCTGAAGAAAGCGCATCCGGACCTGAAAGTACTGCCATCTATCGGTGGCTGGACCCTGTCCGATCCGTTCTTCCACATGGGCGATCCGGCTATCCGCGCACGCTTTGTCTCCTCTGTTAAAGATTTCCTGCAGACCTGGAAATTCTTCGACGGTGTGGATATTGACTGGGAATTCCCGGGCGGCGGCGGTGTGACCGAGACGAAAGGCAACCCGCAGCAGGATAAAGCGACCTATACGGCGCTGATGCACGATCTGCGCACTATGCTCAACGAGCTGTCTGCCCAGACTGGCCGTACCTATGAGCTGACCAGCGCAATCGGTGCGGGTAAAGATAAGATTGAAGACGTGGACTACACCACTGCTCAGCAGTACCTCGACCACATCTTCCTGATGAGCTACGACTTCTACGGCGGCTGGAGCAACACCGAGCTGGGCCACCAGGCTGCGCTGCATGCGCCAGCATGGCGACCAGACACCAACTACACCACGGAAAACGGGGTTGATGCCCTGCTGCAGCAAGGCGTACAGCCTGGCAAGATCGTGGTCGGTGCGGGCATGTATGGCCGCGGCTGGACGGGTGTACACGGCTACACCGGTAACAATCCATTCACCGGTACCGCGACCGGTATGGTGAGAGGTACCTGGGAACCGGGCGTGGTTGACTATCGTCAGATCGTTAACGAGTACAAAGGCAAACCAGGCTGGGAATACGGCTACGACGCGGATGCAGAAGCGCCATACGTGTTCAACAAAACGACGGGTGACCTGATCACCTATGAAGACGCGCGTTCTACTGCTGCAAAAGGCAAATACGTGCTTCAGAAAAACCTGGGTGGTCTGTTCGCATGGTCTATTGACTCCGATACCGGCGACATCCTGAACGCCATGAACGAAAGCCTGCTGGGTGGCGGCTCTAGGCCGGTTGATCCTGTTGTGACCAACCATGCGCCAATCGCCTCTTCTGCAGACCAGAACGTTTCTGGCCCGGCAACCGTTACGCTCGATGGTTCCGCGTCCAGCGATCCAGACGGCGATGCAATTACCTACAAATGGACTCAGGTTTCTGGCCCATCGGTCACCCTGACCAACAGCACCAAAGCGAAAGCGACCTTCAACGTCGCGGCTGCGACCAGCGATCAGACCATGGTGTTCCGCCTGACGGTTACCGACGCCAAAGGCCTGAGCAACGCGATTGACGTGCAGGTTGTTAACAAGGCGCCGAAGGCTAACCAGGCACCGGTTGTGAACCCAATGGAAGCGGTGACGCTGCAGGCGGGTGAAACCTATGTTGTGCATGCACAGGCTGCGGATCCAGACGGTGATAACCTGACCTATACCTGGAGCGTTCCGGCAGATATGCACGCGACCGGTACTGACACCGCGAACGTGACCATCACTGCGCCAGAAGTGGCTTCTACCTCTTCCTACACCCTGAGTGTGGTGGTAGGCGATGGTAAAACCAGCGTGCAGTCTAACGTCCAGGTAACGGTTAATCCGAAACCAGCCGACGTGACGCCGCCAGCTGATGATGTGACTCCGCCGTCTGACGACGTTACACCACCTGCTGATGACGTGACTCCGCCATCTGACGAAGGCACTGCAACCGGCAGCTGCGACGCACCGGTTGACGCCAACGCCGGCAACTACGCCGCGTGGGATTCCAGCAAAATCTACAACACTGGCGATACCGTAAGCTTCGACCATCTGGTGTGGAAAGCGAAGTACTGGACTCAGGGCAACCAGCCTGGCTTCGGCGTGGACGCATGGGAACTTGCGAGCAACGTGAAGATGAACTGGCGTTCTGATCTGGTGTACAACGGCGGCGAAACCACTACTTACCAGGGCAACGTTTACCGTGCCAAATGGTGGACCCGTGGTGACAACCCAGCGAACAGCGATGTATGGGTCAAAGAAGGCCCAGCGACAGATTGCCAATAATCTGAGCTGATAAAGACTCCCCCCGTATAAGGGGGGAGTAAATCAAAAATGATTTTACAGGATGTTGTTAAGGAGAAATAAACGAAACGGTCAGCAGGTAAAAATGAAAAAGTTAATTTTTTTATTATTGATTATCAGCCAAAGCGCGCTGGCAAACTGTTGGGATAAAGCGGCACATTATTATCACGTCGATCCTTATTTACTGTACGCCATTGCCAATGTGGAGTCGGGAATGAACCCGTATGCGGTCGGCAGAAACCATGACGGTACGCGTGACGTGGGGTTGATGCAAATTAACAGCTCACATTTTTCGGCACTGGAGAGCAGGGGGATAGATGAATATCGGCTAATAACCGAACCCTGTACCTCGATTATGGTTGGCGCATCGATTTTATCCAGCATGATTAAAGTGTATGGCTATAACTGGGAGGCGGTCGGCGCCTATAACGCCGGATTAAAGAAAGAAAATTATCCGCAACGCATGATATACGCCCACAAAGTGTGGAAAAAATATCAGGAACTGAAAGCGACAGCAAACGAATGAGTTTTTTATTTTTGAAGAATTCCTGAGGGTGTTCTTCGAAAAGAGAAAACAGCTGTCTGCGGTTTATTTATTAACGGATTAATACATAAGCCTGGATTGTTATTATTTAACTTAAATAAACAGGAATAGTGAAATGAACAAAAGGACGTTACTGAGTGTTCTCGTTGCCGGCGCATGCGTAGCACCGTTTATGGCGCAGGCTGCCTCGCTGCAAGCGACCACCAGTGAACCATACACCATGAACGCCAGCGATCTGGCGAAGAAAGAGAAAGAGCTGACCAGCTTCCCGCTGATGGATGCCGTAAAGGAAACCATTAAGACGCTGGACAACGCCCAGGTTGAACTGATTGAACCTGGTCGTGCGGCGAACCCGGAGAACGTGAAACGCGTGGAAGGGATCGTGAAAGCCAGCGACTGGGAATATCTCTTCCCGCTGCGCGCGCAGGCGTACACCTACAGCAACTTCCTGAAAGCGGTTGGTAAATTCCCGGCGCTGTGTAAGACCTACAATGACGGTCGCGACAGTGACGCTATCTGCCGTAAAGAGCTGGCAACCATGTTTGCGCACTTTGCTCAGGAAACGGGCGGTCACGAAAGCTGGCGTCCGGAAGCCGAATGGCGTCAGGCCCTGGTTCACGTGCGTGAGATGGGCTGGAGCGAAGGCCAGAAGGGCGGCTATAACGGCGAATGTAACCCGGACGTCTGGCAGGGTCAGACCTGGCCGTGCGGTAAAGATAAAGACGGCGACTTCCTGAGCTACTTCGGTCGCGGTGCGAAGCAGTTGTCCTACAACTACAACTACGGCCCGTTCTCTGAAGCGATGTACGGCGACGTGCGTACGCTGCTCGACAAACCTGAGCTGGTGGCGGATACCTGGCTGAACCTGGCAAGCGCGATCTTCTTCTTCGCCTATCCACAGCCGCCTAAACCAAGCATGCTGCAGGTTATCGACGGTACATGGCAGCCGAACGATCACGATAAAGCCAACGGTCTGGTCCCTGGCTTCGGCGTGACCACCCAGATCATCAACGGTGGCGTTGAGTGCGGTGGTCCAACTGAAATTGCACAGTCTGAAAACCGTATCAAGTACTACAAAGAGTTCGCGAACTACCTGAAGGTCCCTGTTCCGGCGAACGAAGTGCTGGGCTGCGCGAACATGAAGCAGTTCGACGAAGGCGGTGCTGGCGCGCTGAAGATTTACTGGGAGCAGGACTGGGGATGGAGCGCGGATACGCCAAGCGGCGAAACCTACTCTTGCCAGCTCGTTGGTTACCAGACGCCGTTCAGCGCGTTCAAAGAGGGTGATTACAGCAAGTGCGTGCAGAAGTTCTTTAACGTGAACATCGTTAACGACGACGGTTCCGTTACGCCGGATGAAACCCCGGTAACGCCAACGCCTACGCCGTCAGAAGACGAAACGCCGGCGCCAGCGCCAGTTCCGGATGAAACCCCGGCTGAACCTGCTGCGGTGAACCACGCGCCAGTGGCGCATATCGCGGGTCCAATCGGCGCCGTTGAGGCGGGTGCACATGTCTCTCTGAGCGCGGAAGGTTCTACCGATGCAGACGGCAACGCGCTGACCTACACCTGGCGTTCCCAGGACGGTCAGACCGTAACCGGTCAGGATAAAGCGGTTGTCACCTTTACTGCTCCAGAGTCTGCAACGGCTCAGCAGATTGAAATCAGCCTGACCGTGAGCGACGGTGAGTTGAGCAGCACGACCTCTTATCTGCTGAACGTGAAAGCCAAAGCAGCACCGTCTCAGGACGAAGGCACGTCTGGCGATTACGCGGCGTGGAGCGCGAACAGCAAGTACAAGGCCGGTGATATCGTGAACAACCACGGTAAACTGTTCCAGTGCAAACCGTTCCCGTACAGCGGCTGGTGTAACAACGCCCCGGCATACTATGAACCAGGCGCTGGTCTGGCATGGTCTGATGCCTGGACCGCTCTGTAAAAGCAAACGGCAACCGAAAGGTTGCCGTTTTAGTTTTTGCACCCTTTCCAGCGGTACGGTGCAGTTGTAGGCCCGGTAAGGCGAAGCCGCCACCAGGCAACAGGCTAGCGGTGCAGTTTGCCGTGATCCCGTAACCACGCCGCCGTGCGCACAATCCCTTCATCCAGCGTCACCACCGGCCGATACCCCAGTTCGTTCTCTGCCCGCGAAATATCCAGCGTGAAATCAAAGTTGAGTTTTGAGACACCGTAATGCGTCAGCGCAGGTTCTTTGGCCGCTTTACTGCCGAATCGCTCCATGCTGCGGGCAATCATGTCAAGCATGGGGTAGGGGACAGAACGGATGCGGCAGTCGATCTGCAGTTCATCAATCAGCCGCTGCACAATGCTGCGTAGCGTACAGGGTTCGCCGTTGGTGATGTTATAGGCGCGGCCAGAGATCAGCTTATCGCAGTCCGGCTGGCTGGCCAGCCACATGGCGTGGACGGCGTTTTCGTAATAGGTCATATCCACCAGCGCATCGCCACCGCGCGGCAGCAGCACGCTGCCGTAGTGATGCATCATCTGCGCCAGGCGCGGAATAAACACTTTGTCGTGCGGTCCGAACAGGCTCTGCGGACGCAGTACCGTAAAGCGGGTGTGCGGGTTCGACTGCGCCAGCAGGTCGATCACCTCTTCACTGGCCGCCTTGCTGCGCGCAAATTCACAGGCAAAGCGTGCCGGACGGAAATCTTCCTGCACATCGCGATGGTGGTGATAGTCGAAATAGAGCGACGGGGAGGAGATATGAATAAAGTTACGTACCCCCCAGGCAACGGCCCATTCGCCCAGACGGCGGGTGGCCCGCACGTTGGCGAGATCGAAGGCTTCCTGGGTCCCCCACGGAGAGGTAAAACTGGAGCAGTGCCACAGCGTATCGATTCCGGCGAGCATCACCTTCGCCTGCGAGGAGACCAGCTCCGTCAGGTCGGCATGGACGAACTCTGCGCCCATTTTTTGCAGCAGTTTTCCCATCGCCTCGTTGCGACCGGTAGCCCTGACGCTAATGCCCTTGTTGCGCAGAAATTCGACCGCATTTCGGCCTAAGCCGCTGGTCGCCCCGGTAACCAGTACCTTCATATCAATCCACTGTGTTGAAAAAGAATTTCGTGCGCATTCTTTCGTGAATTACGGCGCTATGCAATGGGAAAGGTGAAAGAAAAAGCGTTTTAATGAGTTATTTTCGTTTTTTGTTCTGCCAGTTGCGCAATTCGTTTCGCCATTCCCCGGAAGATAAAAAGATGGGCGGGGATCATGAACAGCCAGTAAAACAGGCCCGGCATCCCGTGCGGGTGCCACCAGGCGCGGACGTCCAGTTCCCGGCGATCGCCTTTATCCTTGAGGGTGAAGCAGAGTCGCCCCAGCCCCGGCGCTTTCATACCGAACAACAACGCCAGCTGCTTTTCCGGCTCGACGATGATCACTTTCCAGCTGTCCACCGCGTCGCCCACCTCAAGATACGGGCGTGCCGGGCGACCTTTCGCCAGCCTGTGCCCCACCAGCAGATCCATTGTCCCACGCGTTTGCCAGAGAAGATTGCCGAAGAAATAACGTTCTTTGCCGCCAATTTGGTTCACCACTTCCCACAGCGCCTCAAGGCTGGCAGAGGTTTTTACCGTGCAGCCCGCCTGTTTCGGGTAATAACCGTACTCCGGCCGCCAGCGGGCAAAGGCCTGCGCGTCATAACCCCAGTCGCTGGAGTTCACCAGCTGCTCTTCTTCTTTCAGCGTATTGCGTACCGCGTCGTCAAACCGGATCAGATCCTGAGGGATTAAGGCGCGCAGCTCGCGATCGTCCGCCAGCAGATCGTGTTTCAGCCCCTGAATCAGCGCTTTGGCGGTGGTCGGCGGCACGGAGGTGATCACATTTAAAAACCAGACTGAGATCCAGCGGGTCGGGAAGGGGATGGGGATCAGCCAGCGGCGGCGTCCGCTGACGCGCATGAAATGTTCGAACTGCTGCTGATAGCTCAGCACTTCAGGGCCTGCTGCTTCAAGCACCCGGTGTTGCTCCGCCGGGTGATCGAGCAATGCCACCAGATAGTGGAGCAAGTTCTCCAGCGCAATCGGCGTGGTGCGCGAGCGGACCCAGCGCGGCGGCGTCAGTACCGGCAGGTTGTAGACCATATCGCGCATCACTTCAAAAGCGGCTGAGCCCGCGCCGACGATGATCCCTGCGCGCAGTTCGGTGACGGGGATATTCGCCCCGCGCAGGGTGTCCGCCGTCAGCTGGCGCGCGCGCAGGTGATCGGACTGCTCGCTCTCAGGCGCCTGGAGCGAACTTAAAAAAATCACCTGCTTCACCGGCGTTTGCAGCAGGGCATCGCGGACGTTCAACGCCACCTGTCGCTCGTGGGCGATAAAATCACCGCCTTCGCCCATGCTGTGGACCAGGTAGTAAAGCGTGTCGACCTCTTCCAGCAGCGCGGGAAGCGCCTTCGGCCAGTTGAGGTCAACGTTGTGGCAGGTGACGCCCGGCAACGCCAGCTTTTGCAGGCGGTCGGTGTTGCGTGCCGCTGCCAGCACCTGATGTCCCCGCTGGCTCAACGCCGTGGTGAGATGCTGACCGATATACCCGCTGGCGCCCAGCACCAGAATGCGTTGCGGCACGTGAGGCTCCTTAGCGCTGTAAAAACGCCTGCCAGTGTTTCACCACCTCTGCCAGCTGTTCGCGGTTCACGTCGAGGTGCATGACCAGACGCACCACCGGAGAGGCGTTGATCAGCACGCCGCGCGCTTTCATAAATTCGCCCAGCGCAGCGGCGTGGTCATCGCCCACGCGAATGAACAGCATGTTGGTGTCGTGGCGCATCACGTCCGCTCCGATCTCGCGCAGCTGTGTGGCCATCCATGCGGCGTTATCGTGATCGTCTTTCAGGCGCGCCACGTTATTTTTGAGAGCATACAGACCCGCCGCCGCCAGAATACCGGCCTGGCGCATGCCGCCGCCGGTCATCTTACGCCAGCGGTTGGCGCGCTTGATGTAATCCGCATTGCCGACCAGCAGGGAACCCACCGGCGTACCCAGCCCTTTGGAGAGGCAAATGGTGAACGAGTCGCAATATTGCGTAATCTCTTTCAGCTCGCAGCCGTACGCCACTACGGCGTTAAAAATGCGCGCACCGTCAACGTGCAGGCCGAGCTTGCGCTCGCGGGTGAAGTCCCATGCCGCTTTCAGGTACTCGCGCGGCAGCACTTTACCGTTGTGGGTATTTTCCAGACTGAGCAGTTTCGTGCGGGCGAAATGAATATCGTCGGCTTTGATTTTTGCCGCGACCTTATCGAGCGGGAGTGTACCGTCCGGCGCGGCGTCAATCGGCTGCGGCTGGATGCTGCCGAGCACCGCCGCACCGCCGGCTTCGTAGAGATAGTTATGCGCGCCCTGGCCGACAATATACTCTTCGCCGCGCTCGCAGTGGCTGAGCAGCGCCACGAGGTTCGCCTGCGTGCCGGTCGGCAGGAACAGCGCGGCCTCCTTGCCACTCAGCTCTGCCGCATAGCGCTGTAACGCGTTGACCGTCGGGTCATCGCCGTAGACGTCGTCCCCGACCGGGGCGGCCATCATCTCTTCGAGCATGGCACGGCTCGGGCGGGTAACGGTATCACTACGCAAATCAATCATTTCACATCCCTTTATTTTAAGAGGTCACGTGAAATGTTTTACCTGAGCCAGTTGGTTTTTGCCAGTTCGATCACTTCATCACCGCGGCCGCTGATGATGGCGCGCAGCATATAGAGGCTAAAACCTTTCGCCTGTTCCAGCTTGATTTGCGGTGGAATAGCCAGCTCTTCTTTGGCGACTACCACATCCACCAGCACCGGACCGTCGATAGAGAAGGCGCGCTGCAGGGCTTCATCCACGTCAGACGCTTTTTCCACGCGAATACCGGTGATGCCGCACGCCTCGGCAATGCGCGCGAAGTTGGTGTCATGCAGTTCGGTACCGTCCGTCAGATAACCACCGGCCTTCATCTCCATCGCCACAAAGCCCAGTACGCTGTTGTTGAAGACCACGATTTTGAGCGGCAGCTTCATCTGTACCACGGAGAGAAAATCACCCATGAGCATGCTAAACCCGCCGTCGCCGCACATGGCCACCACCTGACGTTCCGGTGCCGTCGCTTTTGCGCCCAGCGCCTGCGGCATGGCGTTGGCCATCGAGCCGTGGTTGAACGAACCCAGCAGGCGGCGTTTGCCGTTCATCTTCAGGTAGCGTGCTGCCCAGACGGTTGGCGTGCCGACGTCGCAGGTAAAAATGGCGTCGTCGTCAGCGAAATGACTGATTTGCTGTGCCAGGTACTGCGGGTGGATGGCTTTGTCGCTTGGTTTGGCGAGATCGTCCAGCCCCTTACGGGCATCGCGGTAGTCACTGAGGGCTTTATCAAGAAACGCGCGATCCGTTTTCTCCTCGAGCAGCGGCAGCAGGGCGGCCAGGGTGGATTTAATATCGCCTACCAGCGCCATATCCACCTTGCTGTGCGCGCCGATGCTGGCCGGATTGATATCGATCTGAATGATTTTGGCATCCGTCGGGTAAAACGCGCGGTAAGGGAACTGGGTACCGAGTAAAATCAGCGTGTCGGCGTTCATCATGGTGTGGAACCCGCTGGAGAAACCGATCAGCCCGGTCATTCCCACATCGTAGGGGTTGTCGTACTCGACGTGCTCTTTGCCGCGCAGGGCGTGAACAATGGGGGCTTTTAGTTTACCCGCGAATTCAAGTAGCTCCTTGTGCGCACCCGCGCAGCCGCTACCGCACATCAGGGCAATATTGCTGGAGTAACGCAGCAGCTGCGCCAGCTTTTTCAGTTCTTCTTCCGCAGGCTTCACCACAGGCTGCGGGGCGTGATACCAGTGGGTGCTGGCCCCTTCTGGTGCGGCCTTGAGGGCCACATCACCCGGGATAACGACCACCGACACGCCGCGGTTCAGCACCGCCTTGCGCATGGCGATTGCCAGAACCTGCGGGATCTGCTCCGGGGATGAAACCAGTTCGCAATAGTGGCTGCATTCACGGAACAGCTCCTGCGGATGCGTCTCCTGAAAATAGCCGCTACCGATTTCGGAAGAGGGGATATGGGCGGCAATCGCCAGCACCGGCACGTGGTTACGGTGGCAGTCAAACAGACCGTTGATCAGATGCAGGTTACCTGGCCCGCACGAGCCTGCACACACGGCCAGTTCACCGGTGAGCTGCGCTTCGGCTCCCGCGGCAAATGCGGCGACCTCTTCATGGCGGGTCGGCATCCATTCAATGGTTTTCATTTTGTTAAGGCTGTCGCTCAGTCCGTTCAGGGAATCGCCGGTTACGCCCCAAATACGTTTCACGCCAGCCTGTTCCAGGGTTTTCGCTATATATGCAGCCACGGTTTGTTTCATGGGTGTCCTTCTCCTTTTTGTGATATCGCTTACAAGCTTAGAAGAAAGTCGCTGTATTGCCTGCTCAATACCCCTCAATTAACAGGGTTTCCTTGCGCGATAATTCGGCATAATCTGGTGCTGGCTCAGGTGAAAACAGGAATCATTTCAAATGGTTAAATCATTGTTAATTGCTGTTAATGAAAAGCTATCGTGCGACGATCTTGGCAAACTCTTGTTACGACTTGCCGTCGGTGGGTTGATGCTCTTTCACGGTTTGCACAAGTTATTCGGCGGCGTGGGTTTTATCAGCGGCATGCTGGTGGAAAAAGGGTTGCCGGGGTTTATCGCCTATGGCGTGTTGATTGGCGAAGTGGTGGCACCGATGTTGATTATTGTCGGCCTCTTTACGCGACCGGCCGCGCTGATGCTGGCGTTTACGATGATTGTGGCATGGCTTATGGTAGGAATGGGTGAAACGTTCGCCCTCGATAAGGTTGGGGCATGGGCGATTGAAAGCCTGGTGTACTTCTTTATTGGCTCGCTGGCGGTGGCATTTTTAGGGGCTGGGCGGTTTGCGCTGGGGAAAGCACCGGCGTGGCGTTGAGGTTTGGGCTCTGGTATGAAGGAAAGGGTCTATGGACCCTTTTTTATGAGTGATTTTTAACTTATTGATTTTATTGTGCTGAAATGTATGTGAAGAAAAAAGGGATCGAGACGATTTTTTAGGTTATTTCTTTATCTGACAAAGTGATAGGTGTAGATTGTTCCAGTTCACTGCCGTACAGGCAGCTTAGAAAGTCTTCGCCCTCGGTAAAAGTTACCGATTTTAGTTCACTGCCGTACAGGCAGCTTAGAAAGTTGACCGCGGGACGAAGCCCATGACAGCTACGTTCACTGCCGTACAGGCAGCTTAGAAATCGCTCTGTACCCCGCGGTGGCTTTCGTCTCTGTTCACTGCCGTACAGGCAGCTTAGAAATGCTGAATCGTGCGCCCGATTTTGTGAAAAGCGTTCACTGCCGTACAGGCAGCTTAGAAATGCTCCAGGCTCCAGTGATGATTCACGCGCCCGTTCACTGCCGTACAGGCAGCTTAGAAATAATAACACCTCGACCAATAACCGCGTTAACTGTTCACTGCCGTACAGGCAGCTTAGAAATATGAATATCTCCTGACCAAAATCACATCTAAGTTCACTGCCGTACAGGCAGCTTAGAAAAGTTCGGCTCGTTCAACCCCAGCTCTTTGCGAGTTCACTGCCGTACAGGCAGCTTAGAAAGGAACTGTCGGTTAATTCGGTTGAAGGTGAACGTTCACTGCCGTACACACAGCAACCATATATAGTTCGGCACAAACACTGTGCCGCCCGACAAAAAAGCCCGGTGGCGCTAGCGCTTACCGGGCCTACGACGATCCAGCCCCTACAAGGTAGGCCGGGTAAACGCAGTGCCACCCGGCAAAAACGGGGGCACCGCGTCAGATTATGCGAGGACCAGATCCCCCTGCGGATGGCATGAGCACGCCAGCACGTAACCCTCAGCAATTTCCGCGTCGGAGAGCGTCATGGTACTGGTGACAGTGTACTCACCTGAAACCACTTTCGTCTTACAGCAACCGCATACGCCCGCACGGCAGGCGGCCACTACCGGCACCTTATTGCTTTCGAGTGCCTCCAGCAAAGTCGTTCCCACGCGGCCAAAGAAGGTCTGCGCAGGCTGTAGCTTAGTAAACTGAATCCCGCTGGTTGCCGCCTCCGCTACCGGCGTGAAGAATTGCTCCTTGAAGAAGCGGGTCACGCCAAGCGCCTTCACTTCTTTCTCGACGATATCCATGTAAGGCGCCGGGCCGCAGGTCATCACGGTACGGTGCGCGATATCCGGCACGCTTTGCAGCAGCTCGCGGCTCAGACGACCGGGCACAAAACCGTGGACCGCATTGTGTTCTGCCACCAGTGTTACCGGATAATTACGCCACTCCTCGGCAAAAATGACATCTTCCGGAGAGCGAACGCTAAAGATCACCTGCACGTCGGCCTGCGGACGGTTTTTCGCCAGCCAGCGGCGCATGGACATAATCGGCGTGACGCCACAGCCCGCCGCCAGCAGCAGGAATTTATCTTCCGCCTTATCGTCACAGGTGAAATCGCCCTGGGCGTCAGACAGCCAGATATAGTCTCCGCGCTTCACGTCACGGGTCAGCCACTGCGAGCCAGCACCGTCATCAATACGGCGAATGGTAAGCGTGATGTATTCGCTCACGCCCGGCGTTGAGGAGATCGTGTAGGCACGCAGGGTGTCCGCCGAATGGCGGACACTGACCAGCGCATACTGACCGGCACGGTACGGATAGTAATCGTGGCAAATCAGTGAGAGCGTCCACACATCCGGCGTCTCCTGGTGGATGTGATGAACCTGCATCCGCCACGGACATTGTGAGGTTGGCATGGTCATGAATAACTCCTTACGCGCTCAGCAGCTGCTTCATATCATCTTCAACGTTGGTGACGGAGCGCAGGCCGAATTTTTCGTTCAGCACGGCCAGCAGGTCCGGCGTCAGGAAGCCTGGTGCGGTCGGGCCGGTCACGATGTTGGTCACGCCCAGAGAGAGCAGGGTCAGCAGGATGACGATCGCTTTCTGCTCAAACCACGAAAGCACCAGCGACAGCGGCAGGTCGTTCACGCCACAGCCCAGTTTCTCCGCCAGGGTAACCGCCAGAATAATGGCCGAGTAAGCATCGTTACACTGGCCCGCATCGATCAGGCGCGGCAGACCTTCGATATTGCCGAAGTCCAGCTTGTTGAAACGGTATTTACCGCACGCCAGGGTCAGGATCAGGCAATCGTCCGGTACGCTGGTGGCGAAATCGGTGAAGTAGTTACGCTCACCGCGCGCGCCGTCGCAGCCGCCGACGAGGAAGATGTGGCGCAGCTTTTCACGGCTGACAAGATCGATCAGCGAATCTGCGGCGCCGAGCAGGGTTTCTCGGCCGAAGCCGACGGTGATCAGATGCGGAATTTCGCTGTACGGGAAGCCCGCCATTTGCTGCGCCTGGGCAATAACCGGACCGAAATCGTCGCCTTCGAGGTGGCTCACGCCCGGCCAGCCGACGATGCTGCGGGTCCAGATGCGGTCGTCATACGCGCCCACGGTAGGGTCGATGATGCAGTTAGAGGTCATCACGATAGGGCCTGGGAAGCGGGCGAACTCCACCTGCTGGTTCTGCCAGCCGCTGCCGTAGTTACCGATCAGATGTTTGAATTTACGCAGCTCCGGGTAGCCGTGCGCAGGCAGCATTTCGCCGTGGGTATAAACGTTGACGCCAGTGCCTTCAGTTTGCTTCAGCAGGTTGTAGAGATCTTTCAGGTCATGACCGGAGATCAGGATACATTTACCCTCGGTCGCCTTCACGTTGACCTGCGTTGGCGTCGGGTGGCCGTAGGTACTGGTTTCACCGGCATCCAGAATGCTCATCACGCGGAAGTTCATCTGGCCGATTTCCATTGAGCACTCAAGCAGGGCGTTCATATCGGCAGGCCAGGTACCCAGCCACGCCATGATTTTGTGGTACTGCGCGTAGATATCGTTGTCGTACTGACCGAGAACGTGCGCGTGCTCCATATACGCCGCTGCGCCTTTCAGACCGTACAGGCACAGCAGGCGCAGGCCGAGAATGTTCTCGCCAATCGCCGCTTTGTCTTTATTCGGGGTAAAGTCTGCCGCCTGACGCTGGAGGTCGCCCAGGTCATCACTCGCCAGCTGGAGTTCTGACATCGGGTTGTCCACGCGAGCGTTAGCATCAGCGTTCAGGCACTGCGCTTTCAGCGCTTCACGCAGGGCGATAGCTTCACGGGCATAGCCGACGATGCGAGGGGAATCAAAGTTAACGTTGGTCAGCGTAGAGAAGAATGCGCGCGGCGCGAAGCTGTCGACGTAGTGGTCGACGATGCCGTATTCGCGGGCTTTGAATGCCCATGCGGAAAGGCCTTGCAGGGCCGCAATCAGCAGGTCCTGCAGGTCTGATGTTTCTGCGGTTTTGCCGCACATACCCTGCGCGTAAGAGCAGCCATTGCCTGCCGGGGTACGGATGGTTTGTTCACATTGCACACAAAACATAATCACACCTGTTAAAGTTATATTTGATATACATGTTTAAGGTTATGCCTGTGCCAGAACGGTGAAAAGCGCTTTATGCTACAAAATAGAGGGAGATTGATTTAGCGCAATTTTGGCGGCAGGCACCCTACCGCCAAAGAAGTATCAGGCAGAGAAGAACGCCATCAGAATGGGAACCAGCAAACTCAAAATAAAGCCGTGCACGATGGCTGCGGGCACCATTTCCAGCCCGCCTGAGCGCTGAAGTACCGGCAGGGTAAAGTCCATCGATGTCGCGCCGCACAGACCCAGTGCGGTAGAGCGACTGCGGCGAACCAGCCCCGGGATCAGCATAATGGCAATCAGCTCACGCGCCAGATCGTTAAAGAAGGCGGCGCTGCCGATCACCGGACCGAATGATTCAGTCAGCAGAATACCGGAAAGGGAGTACCAGCCAAATCCGGAGGCCATTGCCAGGCCGGTTTTCAGCGGCAGATCGAGAATAAAAGCATTAATCACACCCGCCACCATTGAGCTGGCGACAACCATTACGGCAATAATCATTCCCCGACGGTTCAAAACAATCTGTTTCAGGGTCATGCCGTTATTTCGCAGCTGGATACCAATCAGGAACAGCAGGAAGATCAGGGTATATTCACTGGCTTCTGTCGCGTGCTGTAAAAATGCCCATCCGGTGAGACCCAGAAGAAAACCGAGCACCACGACGCCGCAGAGTTTTAATGACTCAAGTGCCATCGCAATACGGGAGGGCAGCTTTTCCTGGTGGTGATGGTTTTTCCAGGGAATGGTGCGTTCCAGCCACAGCAGTGCGGCAATATTGCACAGCAAAATAACCGTAACCGTGACGGCTGAATAATGCAAAATGGAGAGTAAATTCGCGGACAGGTTATCCAGGAAGGCCAGGCTGATCCCCATAAAGAAAAGAATGAGGTAAACAATCCCGCTGAGAAAACGGTTGATAAGCCGTAATGCAGATTCCTGACGCAGCGGAATAAGGTAGCCCGCAATCAGGGGCAGCAGAATAATGAGGAGTCCTGAAAACATGAACAGCCGGTCCTTTTGAGTGTCTGTTGAGCGCCAGAGACACTACCCAATAAAGGCTATTCAGTAAAGCGGCAAAAGAAAGCCGGGTGGCGGCTACGCCTTACCCGGCTTGTATGTGCGGCCTGTTGCCCTCACCCCGGCCCTCTCCCACGAGGAGAGGGAGGGAAAGATTAATCGCGTTTTTCCAGCAGGGTGCGATACAGCACGCCGCCCAGAATACCGCCGATAATTGGCATTACCCAGAACAGCCACAGCTGCTCAAGCGCCCAGCCGCCCTGGAAGATGGCGACGGCGGTACTGCGTGCCGGGTTAACGGAGGTGTTGGTGACCGGAATTGAAATCAGGTGGATAAGCGTCAGCGCCAGACCAATAGCAATAGGGGCAAAGCCAGCAGGCGCGTGTTTGTCGGTGGCGCCGTGGATCACCAGCAGGAAGCCCGCGGTCAGCACAATTTCAATCACGATGGCAGACAGCATGGAGTAACCGCCCGGCGAGTGCTCGCCAAAGCCGTTTGAGGCGAAGCCGCTGGCGGCCGCGTCAAAGCCGGCCTTACCGCTGGCAATAACGTACAGAACGCCAGCCGCAATAATACCGCCCACCACCTGCGCCACGATGTAGCCAATGACGTCTTTAGCAGGGAAACGACCGCCCGCCCATAAACCTAACGTCACAGCCGGGTTAAAATGACCACCGGAAATATGCCCCACGGCGAAGGCCATGGTTAATACGGTTAAGCCAAACGCCAGCGCGACGCCGACAAAACCAATGCCTAATTCCGGGAACGCTGCTGCCAGAACGGCGCTACCGCAGCCACCAAATACCAGCCAGAATGTACCAAAACATTCTGCAGCCAATTTTCTAAACATAACCACCTCAAATAATTTCCGCGCGCTTTCCCGCGGGCGGGATATATCGCCATAAAGGGATGACGACTCAAAGAGCCCGTATTTTAGAAACCAACAACATCCCTTCGCCACTTAAATAAATTCGATAAATTTGATTTAAGGCAATGTGATGTCATTCCTTGTTCAAATGAGCGGTAAATAGAGCATAGACCAATTCTTGTCAGGGTGAATGTTATGCTGTCGTGACAAGATTCCTCCCGCTATACTGCTGATAACTTAAAGGAAAAAGTGTTCATTTCGCGGGGGATTTATGCTTCTCGAACGTGTGGAAATTGTCGGGTTTCGCGGTATTAACCGCCTGTCGCTGCAGCTTGAGCAGAACAACGTCCTGATCGGCGAGAACGCGTGGGGTAAGTCCAGCCTGCTCGATGCGCTGACGTTACTGCTTTCCCCCGAAGACGATCTGTATCACTTTGTCCACGACGATTTCTGGTTCCCGCCCGGGGACGTGACGGGACGCGAGAAGCACCTGCATATTATCCTGACGTTCCGTGAATCCGAGCCAGGCCGTCACCGCGTGCGTCGCTTCCGACCGCTGTCACCCTGTTGGGTGCCCTGTGACGATGATTTCCACCGGATTTTCTATCGCCTGGAAGGCGAGATGGCGGAAAACGAAGGGGTCCTGACCCTGCGCGAGTTTCTTGATGAAAAAGCCAACCCGATCCCGCTGGACAACATCGACGATTTGGCTCGCCACCTGACCCGCCTGACGCCGGTATTGCGGTTGCGTGATGCGCGCTTTATGCGGCGTATCCGTAACGGCACGGTACCGAATATGCCGGAGGTGGAAGTCACCGCCCGCGAGCTGGATTTTCTGGCGCGTGAGCTGGTGTCGCGTCCACAAAACCTGACCGATGGTCAGATTCGCCAGGGGTTGTCCGCGATGGTACAACTGCTGGAGCACTATTTTTCCGAGCAGGGGACATCGGAGTCGCGCCACCGGCTGATGCGCCGTCGCTCTCATGATGAACAACGCAGCTGGCGCTATCTCGACATCATCAACCGGATGATCGACCGGCCCGGCGGTCGTACCCATCGGGTGATTCTGCTGGGGCTGTTTTCAACACTTTTGCAGGCTAAAGGCACCGTGCGTCTTGACCGGGATGCCCGCCCGTTGCTGCTGGTGGAAGACCCTGAAACGCGGCTTCACCCCATCATGCTCTCGGTGGCGTGGCATCTGCTGAATTTGCTGCCGCTCCAGCGGATTACGACCACCAATTCTGGTGAGCTATTATCCATGACGCCGGTTGAGCATATCTGCCGTCTGGTGCGCGAGTCTTCGCGGGTCTCCGCGTACCGTCTCGGGCCTGGCGGTTTAAATGCTGAAGACGGGCGGCGCATCGCGTTTCATATTCGTTTTAATCGCGCGTCGTCACTTTTTGCCCGCTGTTGGCTGCTGGTGGAAGGGGAAACGGAGACCTGGGTCATCAACGAACTGGCGCGTCAGTGTGGGCACCATTTTGATGCGGAAGGCATTAAGGTGATCGAGTTTGCCCAGTCGGGATTAAAACCGCTGATAAAATTTGCCCGCCGGATGGGTATTGAATGGCATGTGCTGGTGGACGGTGACGAGGCGGGTAAAAAGTATGCCTCGACCGTGCGTAGCCTGCTGAATAATGAACGGGAAGAAGAGCGCGACCATTTAACCATGCTCCCCGCGATGGACATGGAGCACTTTATGTATCGTCAGGGGTTTGACGATGTGTTCCACCGCATTGCGATGGTGCCGGTCGATGTTCCGATGAACATGCGCCGCGTGATCGCCAAAGCGATACACCGTTCGTCAAAACCGGATCTCGCCATTGAAGTGGCGACGGAAGCGGGAAGGCGGGGCGTGGAGGCGGTGCCCACTCTGCTGAGGAAGATGTTCTCCCGCGTGCTGTGGCTGGCACGCGGGAGGGCGGATTAACCCCGGGTCGCCTGATTCACCTGCTGAATCAGGCTGTCCAGCAGTTCGTAGCGACGGCGATATTCGGAACGTTTTTTGCTCGCGATCTCTTCCATCGGTTTACGCGGCATGACAAGCGGCAGCATAAAGTTACCGCTATCCTGCTTTTCACCGCCGAGGGAGAGCCAGAAGCTGTCATAATCAGCCAGCAGTTTTCCCTCTTTTTTCTTGCGGTAGCGCCAGCTGCGATAAATATGGGTGTCGTTACTGACGGCAACAATCTGTTCGACCGGGAAAGCGGCGCCGAGCGTCATGGCGGTTTCAACCAGCAGACGTTTCGGGAACAGCCCATGGCAGGCCTTCGTCGCTTTCTGGATCCGCTCATGGGGAACATGCGCTTTTGCGCCCTGCAAACCGCCAATGAACAGCGTCGATTTTCCGGCAAGCGGGCAGAGCGTGAAGGTTATCTCCGCCAGGACTGTATTTTGATCGTCACAGAAGACGAGGGTGGCTTCTCCCTCTTTATCCATAAACGCATCAGCACACAGGCGAACGGTAAAGTGCTGTTCATCTTTACCGGTTAAGGTCAGCAGCGTGGCACCCTGCTTCGAAAGATAGCCCTGCAGCAGCGTCGCCGGAAGCTGGCGGCTCATGGTCTGATAGTGCCAGCTTAGAGACTCCAGCGCGTGCTGACGTTCCATATTCACCGTCAGCCACGGGCGGTGCATCCGGCAGGGCAGCCCCGGCTGAGCTTGTAATATCTGCATCAGACGCGGCTGCTTTGCCAGGCGCGTCAACAGGCGAGAGGTAGTGACGGGAGCCGCAAGCGACCGTAATACGAACTTGCGCCGATAAGCCGGATTCTGCCATGCCAGTCCTGGGGTAAGCTTACCCAAAGCCAGGTTTTTGAAAAGCTGCCAGCCGGAGGCAGGCTGCGTCAGGGGGGAATAAGGCGTATCGACGATGGAAGACATGATAAATCCTGAATCTTTTGGAATATCACTATTTCAACAAGAGGAATATCAACATCTCGTCAACAAATTAGGACGATTTCGGAGAACAGGGGTTTCGTTAAGGAGTCGTTTAGATAGAATCAACATTTATTATTGCCAGAACATTTATTTGGAATATTTATGAACCTCAAGGGAAAACGCAGAACGCTATTTCTGCTGCTGGCGGTCGTGATTTTAGTCGGTGGATTCTGGTTATGGCAGGTGCTTAACGCACCGGTGCCGCAGTACCGGACACTGATCGTTCGCCCCGGCGAACTGCAGCAAAACGTCCTGGCGACGGGCAAGCTTGATGCATTGCGCAAGGTTGACGTCGGCGCTCAGGTCAGCGGCCAGCTGAAAACGCTGTCGGTAGAGATTGGTGATAAGGTAAAAAAAGGCCAGTTGCTGGGTGTTATCGATCCTGAACAGGCCGAGAACCAGATCCGCGAGGTGGAAGCCACGCTTATGGAGCTGCGCGCCCAGCGTGCTCAGGCGCTGGCTGAACGTAATCTGGCCCAGGTCACGCTCACCCGTCAGCAGGCGCTGGCAAAAACCCAGGCCATTTCGAAGCAGGATTTAGATACTGCCACGACGGAGCTGGCGGTCAAGCAGGCGCAGATTGGCACCATCGACGCACAAATCAAACGCAATCAGGCCTCGCTGGACACGGCGAAAACCAACCTCGACTACACGCAAATCGTTGCGCCGATGGCCGGTGAAGTCACCCAGATCACCACGCTGCAGGGGCAGACGGTAATTGCCGCCCAGCAGGCGCCTAACATTCTGACGCTGGCGGATATGAGCACTATGCTGGTCAAAGCGCAGGTTTCCGAGGCGGATGTGATCCATCTGAAACCGGGGCAGAATGCCTGGTTTACCGTGCTTGGCGACCCGCAGACGCGCTATGAAGGCGTGCTGAAAGACATTCTGCCGACGCCGGAAAAGGTTAACGACGCTATCTTTTACTACGCCCGTTTTGAAGTGCCAAACCCACAGGGCGTGCTGCGTCTGGATATGACTGCCCAGGTGCATATCCAGCTGACCGGCGTGAAGAACGTGCTCACCATTCCGCTCTCCGCGCTGGGCGAATCCGCCGGGGACAATCGCTATAAAGTGAAAGTGCTGCGCAACGGCGAGACGCGCGATCGCGAAGTGGTGATTGGCGCGCGTAATGATACCGATGTGGTGGTGGTGAAAGGGCTGGAAGAAGGTGAGGAGGTGGTTGTCAGTGAAAGCCTGCCCGGAGCCGCGAAATGACCGCGCTGCTTGAGCTGAAGGATATCCGTCGCAGCTATCCGTCGGGCGACGGTCCGGTGGAGGTGCTGAAAGGTATCTCCCTGCGCGTGGAAGCGGGCGAGATGGTGGCGATTGTCGGCGCGTCAGGCTCCGGTAAATCGACGCTGATGAACATTCTCGGCTGCCTGGATAAACCCACCAGCGGGACCTATCGCGTGGCCGGGACGGATGTCTCCACGCTCGACGGCGACGCGCTGGCGAAGCTGCGCCGGGAACATTTTGGTTTTATCTTCCAGCGTTACCACCTGCTCTCACACCTGAACGCGGCGCAAAACGTCGAGGTGCCAGCCGTCTATGCAGGCGTGGAGCGGAAGAAACGTCTTGAGCGTGCGAAGACGCTGTTAACGCGTCTCGGGCTGGCTGAACGCGTGGAGTACCAGCCGTCGCAGCTGTCCGGTGGCCAGCAGCAGCGCGTGAGTATTGCCCGCGCGCTGATGAATGGCGGGCAGGTGATCCTCGCGGATGAACCCACCGGGGCGCTCGACAGCCATTCCGGTGAAGAGGTGATGGCGATCCTCCACCAGCTTCGCGATCAGGGGCACACGGTGATCATCGTTACCCACGATCCGCAGGTGGCGGCGCAGGCGGAACGCATTATTGAGATCCACGACGGCGAGCTGGTCAGCAACCCGCCGCCGCGTGCGTCCAGAGCGGCAGCTCCGAAAGAAGCGCTGCCGGCCTCAACCGGCTGGGGACAATTTTCCAGCGGCTTTCGTGAAGCGCTGAACATGGCCTGGCTGGCGATGGCGGCCAACAAAATGCGCACCCTGCTGACCATGCTCGGGATTATCATCGGTATCGCCTCGGTGGTCTCGATTGTGGTGGTGGGCGACGCCGCCAAGCAGCTGGTGCTGGCCGATATTCGCGCCATCGGTACCAATACCATTGATGTCTATCCCGGCAAGGACTTTGGCGACGACGAACCGCAGTATCAGCAGGCGCTTAAGTATGACGATCTGGCAGCGATTCAGAAGCAGCCGTGGGTAAACTCCGCCACGCCAGCCGTTTCGCAAAATCTGCGTCTGCGGGTGGGGAATGTTGACGTTGCCGCCAGCGCCAACGGCGTCAGCGGGGACTACTTCAACGTCTACGGCATGACCTTCAGCGAAGGGGCGACCTTTAATGCCGAACAGCTGGCGGGCAGGGCGCAGGTGGTGGTGCTGGACGCGAACTCGCGCAGGCAACTCTTCCCTAATAAAGCCAATGTCGTCGGCGAAGTGATCCTGGTCGGCAACATGCCTGCCACGGTCATTGGTGTGGCGGAAGAGAAACAGTCGATGTTTGGCAGCAGCAAGATCCTGCGCGTCTGGTTGCCCTACACAACGATTTCCGGGCGGATCATGGGGCAGTCATGGCTCAACTCCATCACCGTGCGCGTGAAGGAGGGCTACGACAGCGCGCTGGCCGAACAGCAGCTTGAGCGGTTGCTCACGTTGCGCCACGGGAAGAAGGATTTCTTCACCTGGAACATGGACGGCCTCTTGAAAACGGCGGAAAAGACCACACGTACTCTTCAGCTGTTCCTCACGCTGGTGGCGGTGATCTCGCTGGTCGTCGGCGGCATCGGGGTGATGAATATCATGCTGGTGTCGGTCACGGAACGTACCCGGGAGATTGGCATCCGCATGGCGGTCGGGGCCAGAGCCAGCGACGTGCTGCAACAGTTTCTGATTGAGGCTGTGCTGGTGTGCCTGGTCGGCGGGGCGATGGGCATTGCGCTCTCGATGATAATCGCGTTTGCACTCCAGCTCTTTTTACCCGGCTGGGAGATTGGCTTCTCGCCGGTTGCCATTATTACCGCATTTTTGTGTTCGACCTTCACCGGCATTTTGTTTGGCTGGCTCCCCGCCCGCAACGCGGCGCGGCTGGATCCGGTGGATGCGCTGGCTCGGGAATAACCCGAAAATAAAAATGCCAGCCGATCGGGCTGGCATTTTGACTGCGGGATGTACACAATAAAACAGAGCGCTATGCAACCGTCTCTGCTTCAATGGGTACGATAAGGCTTGCATGATTGCCTTTTGGTCCCTGGTGTACATCGAACCGGACGGACTGCCCGGCTTTGAGCGTTCTGTAACCATCCATCTGAATGGTGGAATAGTGAGCGAAGATATCCTCGCCGCCGCCTTCGGGGCAGATGAAGCCAAACCCTTTGGCGTTGTTGAACCACTTAACAGTACCCATTTCCATGCTTCGACATCCTTCGTAAATCTTATAAGTTAAGATGGAATGAACCGGTGGTGGAGTGGGGGCTGTTCAAAACCTCGCCATCTCACGCTTGTACAATTTAGAGAAACGAAAGACGTCGTCAAGCGTTTGGCGCTGGAGATGGGACAATAATCAACCAAAGTTTGAAGCAGTTAACGCTATTGCAACGGTTTGTGACAGACATCGCGGATGACAGTAATAGATGATTGTTATCTAACATCTGAGGTAGATTCAAAGTGGTTATGCAAAATGGGTAAGACCAACGACTGGCTGGATTTTGACCAGCTGGCGGAAGATAAAGTGCGTGACGCGCTAAAACCGCCATCTATGTATAAAGTTATGTTAATGAACGATGATTACACGCCGATGGAATTTGTTATTGACGTGCTACAAAAGTTCTTTTCTTATGATGTAGAACGTGCAACGCAACTGATGCTTACCGTTCATTATCGAGGCAAAGCCATCTGCGGCATCTTTACGGCAGAAGTGGCGGAAACCAAAGTGGCGATGGTGAACGACTATGCGAGGGAGAACGAGCATCCGTTGCTGTGTACGCTGGAAAAGGCCTGATAAGGCATAAAATTGGGGGAGGTGCCTATGCTCAATCAAGAACTGGAACTCAGTTTAAACATGGCTTTCGCCAGAGCGCGTGAGCACCGACATGAGTTTATGACCGTCGAGCATTTACTGCTCGCGCTGCTTAGCAACCCATCTGCCCGCGAAGCGCTGGAAGCCTGCTCCGTGGATCTGGTGGCGCTACGTCAGGAACTCGAAGCCTTCATCGAACAAACCACACCGGTGCTGCCAGCCAGTGAAGAGGAGCGCGACACGCAGCCGACGCTCAGCTTCCAGCGCGTGCTGCAGCGCGCGGTATTCCACGTCCAGTCTTCCGGACGTAGCGAAGTGACTGGCGCAAACGTCCTGGTCGCCATCTTCAGCGAGCAGGAGTCACAGGCGGCCTACCTGCTGCGCAAACACGAAGTCAGCCGACTCGACGTGGTGAACTTTATTTCTCACGGAACGCGCAAAGACGAGCCTAACCAGGCATCGGATTCCAGCAATCAGGTCAATAACAATGAAGAGCAAGCAGGCGGGGAGGATCGTATGGAAAACTTCACCACCAATCTTAACCAGCTTGCTCGCGTTGGCGGTATCGACCCGCTGATTGGTCGCGATAAAGAGCTGGAGCGCGCGATCCAGGTGCTGTGCCGTCGCCGCAAAAACAACCCGCTGCTGGTGGGTGAGTCAGGCGTGGGTAAAACCGCGATTGCCGAAGGTCTGGCCTGGCGCATTGTGCAGGGCGACGTGCCGGAAGTGATTGCCGATTGCACCATCTACTCGCTGGATATTGGCTCGCTGCTGGCGGGCACCAAATACCGCGGCGATTTTGAAAAACGCTTCAAGGCGCTGTTAAAACAGCTGGAGCAGGACACCAACAGCATTCTGTTTATCGATGAGATCCACACCATCATCGGCGCAGGTGCGGCGTCCGGTGGCCAGGTAGATGCCGCTAACCTGATCAAACCGCTGCTCTCCAGCGGCAAGATCCGCGTGATTGGCTCCACGACCTACCAGGAGTTCAGCAACATCTTTGAAAAAGACCGTGCGCTGGCGCGCCGCTTCCAGAAAATTGACGTGACCGAACCGTCCGTTGAGGAAACGGTGCAGATCATCAACGGTCTGAAGCCGAAGTATGAAGCGCACCACGACGTGCGTTACACCGCGAAAGCGGTCCGTGCGGCGGTGGAGCTGGCGGTGAAATACATCAACGATCGTCATCTGCCGGATAAGGCGATTGACGTGATTGATGAGGCAGGGGCGCGAGCGCGCCTGATGCCGGCCAGCAAGCGTAAGAAAACGGTTAACGTGGCGGACATTGAGTCCGTGGTGGCCCGCATCGCGCGTATTCCTGAGAAGAGCGTCTCTCAGAGCGACCGCGACACGCTGCGCACCCTCGGCAATCGCCTGAAAATGCTGGTCTTTGGTCAGGATAAAGCCATTGAGGCCTTAACCGAAGCGATCAAGATGGCCCGCGCCGGGCTGGGGCATGAGCACAAGCCTGTCGGGTCCTTCCTGTTCGCTGGCCCAACCGGCGTCGGGAAAACCGAGGTGACGGTTCAGCTCTCCAAAGCGCTGGGCATTGAGCTGCTGCGCTTTGATATGTCCGAGTATATGGAGCGCCACACCGTCAGCCGCCTGATTGGTGCGCCTCCGGGCTACGTGGGCTTCGACCAGGGCGGCCTGCTCACCGACGCGGTGATCAAGCATCCGCACGCGGTACTGCTGCTCGATGAAATCGAGAAAGCGCACCCGGATGTGTTCAACATCCTGCTGCAGGTGATGGACAACGGGACGCTGACCGACAACAACGGGCGCAAGGCGGACTTCCGCAACGTGGTGCTGGTGATGACCACCAACGCCGGGGTACGTGAAACCGAGCGTAAATCCATCGGCCTGATCCATCAGGACAACAGCACCGATGCGATGGAAGAGATCAAGAAGATCTTTACGCCGGAGTTCCGTAACCGTCTGGACAACATTATCTGGTTCGATCACCTGTCTACCGAGGTGATCCATCAGGTGGTGGACAAGTTCATCGTCGAGTTGCAGGTACAGCTGGACCAGAAAGGCGTATCGCTGGAAGTGAGCCAGGAGGCCCGCAACTGGCTGGCTGAAAAAGGCTACGACCGTGCGATGGGTGCCCGTCCGATGGCGCGCGTGATTCAGGACAACCTGAAGAAACCGCTGGCGAACGAGCTGCTGTTTGGCTCGCTGGTGGACGGCGGTCAGGTGACCGTGGCGCTGGATCAGGCGAAGAACGAGCTGACGTACGACTTCCAGAGTGCGGCGAAGCACAAGCCGGAAGCGGCTCACTGAGTAGTAAGGTAAAAGCAAAACGGCAACTTCGGTTGCCGTTTTTTATTGTTTGCTCCCTCTCCCTGTGGGAGAGGGCCGGGGTGAGGGCATCAGGCCGCAGAGGAATTTTGCGAGGCGCTTTCCAGTTTCTTTCGATGTCTGTTGCTGGATGAATCCACAGTAATAAAATGGCGGCGCACCTGCAAAATCAGGTGTCGGGATTGGCGTCCTGAAAGCGTGTGCACAGACAATCTTGCGTGCATAAAGGATCACATATGACTGATATTAATGGCTTCACCCAACTCTACACCGAACTCTCCCTCAATCCCGATCTTCCAACCCTTGCTGAGCGCTGCAAACTACTCACCGAAATCCTCCTCGACTGCAAATCACTCCCGCAGACGCAGCCCGTGTGCCGTTGCCTTGGTGCATACCTGGAAGAAATGAAAACCGGCCTCACAGAATCAATGCGTGACTTTCAGGTGGTGGAATTTGAGCACGAAGCGGAAGAACCGCGACAAAAAGAGTGGCTGCTGGAAGATACAGAAACGAAATGCGACTACTGCCGGGCATTAAACCATGTGCTGCTGGTATCGCATTTTGACCGCGATATGTTGCCACACCTGACGGGATTACTGCATGACATCACGCATTCAATGGCGGCAGATGTGGTATCTCCTCATGATGCTGGAACGGGAAATTCTGTTATTTCTTGAGTGGAGTGCACACCGCCAGGGGCTGTCCCCTGGCGACAACGGAGAAACCCTTTTTTTGAGATGCTTTATAACTCATTGATTTATAATGTTTGCTTTTACGTTGCAGAAAAAGGGTTTTGCCTGTTAACGTTGCGTAGTTGCCTTAATAACAATAAGATAGCGCTGTTTTCTTCCAGTTCACTGCCGTACAGGCAGCTTAGAAAATGGTGCGCTACGTACAACGTAGATCACGGACGTTCACTGCCGTACAGGCAGCTTAGAAACAAGACCGACCATCACGGCCAGTGAACGAACCGTTCACTGCCGTACAGGCAGCTTAGAAATTACCGTCTCGTTTGGGATAATTTTCAGAAATGTTCACTGCCGTACAGGCAGCTTAGAAAAGGCGAGCGGCACAGCCATTGCTCTGACGCAGAGTTCACTGCCGTACAGGCAGCTTAGAAATGTCGCGCAACTGGTCATAAACGCGCAGCGCCGTTCACTGCCGTACAGGCAGCTTAGAAAACTAAACTGGCAACCAGTGGATGCCATCATGTGTTCACTGCCGTACAGGCAGCTTAGAAATAAAGAGAGAAAGCGGGCTCAACGCGCCCGCGGTTCACTGCCGTACAGGCAGCTTAGAAAAGTCCATTCGGCCTGCATGTTTTATCTTCAACGTTCACTGCCGTACAGGCAGCTTAGAAATGGGACACATGAATAGCCTTGCTGGTGGTATATGTTCACTGCCGTACAGGCAGCTTAGAAAGACCATGTTGACCGGCTGGCCGTCCCACGTTGGTTCACTGCCGTACAGGCAGCTTAGAAAATTACTTCCCCACTCTTGCGCATCTTGGCGAGGTTCACTGCCGTACAGGCAGCTTAGAAAATATCAGCCTCAGAATACGCATATGCGCACCTGTTCACTGCCGTACAGGCAGCTTAGAAAGGTTTACTCTGTGCCTGGCTACATTGACCACTGTTCACTGCCGTACAGGCAGCTTAGAAATTTCTCCCCTCGCACAGCTTGCCGACGTTTTTGTTCACTGCCGTACAGGCAGCTTAGAAATTGGGTACTGGCTCAACTGCTGGTTCGAAGAAGTTCACTGCCGTACAGGCAGCTTAGAAATGAACTATGTCGGCCAGGCTGGTGCGACAATGGTTCACTGCCGTACAGGCAGCTTAGAAAGTTATTGAAGTTCCTGTGAGTGCCGGCAAAGCGTTCACTGCCGTACAGGCAGCTTAGAAAATGCTGACGCGATCCGATCCCGGGATATCTGCGTTCACTGCCGCACAGGCAGTACCTCTCAAACCAACCCACTGTAATATTCACCAAACCTATTTAAAACCTTATACCATCCAATCTGCACTCTCTATTTTCACAATAGATAAAAAACCTATTCACGCATAAATTATATTCCAGCAAATATATTATTCGTAAAAATAATATATTGTCATGAAAACATGATTTCCCACTTTATTACCACGATGATTATTATTCATTTGATGTCCGTCACATTTGTTTTCATTCATTCTTCGCTAACATACTGCACATTCAACACCTTGAAATAAAAGCCCTTGCTATGTCCGTAAACAGCATCACTCCTACAGACTTAAAAACCATTCTGCATTCAAAGCGTGCCAATATTTATTACCTGGAAAAATGTCGCATTCAGGTGAATGGTGGCCGTGTTGAATATGTTACCCAGGAAGGAAAAGAGTCGTTTTACTGGAATATTCCTATCGCGAATACTACGGCGGTGATGCTGGGAATGGGAACCTCCGTTACTCAAATGGCAATGCGGGAATTTGCGCGGGCAGGGGTGATGGTCGGTTTTTGTGGAACCGATGGCACGCCACTTTATTCTGCGAACGAGGTGGATATTGACGTCTCCTGGCTCAGCCCGCAAAGCGAATATCGTCCGACGGCATATTTACAAAACTGGGTCTCATTCTGGTTTGATGAAGAAAAACGCCTGCAGGCGGCAAAGCAGTTTCAGTTTATTCGTTTACAGCAAATCGAAACGCAGTGGGCGGGAGTGCGGATGCAGCGAGAAACTGCTTTTCAGCCTGATAAGGGCACGCTGGAAGCTATTCTGGAACGTGCCAGACAGGGCATGGAAAACGCACAGGATCATACCTCGCTGATGCTCCGGGAAGCGCAGCTCACAAAATCACTCTATAAACTGGCCAGCCAGACCGTGGGCTACGGCTGCTTTACTCGCGCCAAACGGGGTGGCGGGGCGGATATGGCGAACCGTTTTCTCGATCAGGGCAACTACCTGGCCTACGGGCTGGCGGCTATCGCGGCCTGGGTGACGGGAATTCCGCATGGTCTGGCCGTAATGCACGGTAAAACCCGACGCGGAGGACTGGTCTTTGATATTGCTGATTTAATCAAAGACGCTTTGATTATGCCGCAGGCATTTATCGCCGCAATGCAGGGGGAGGATAATCAGCAGTTTCGCCAGCGCTGCATCAACGCGTTTCAACAGGCTGATGCGCTGGATGTGATGATCGCCACCTTGCAGGAAACCTCGCACTTGCTGGCGGGCGTCGAAAAATGAATGTGCTGATTATCTCTCGATGTACCAAACGTGCGCGCGAGCAAAGCTGCCAGATTATCGATCAGTTTGCTGAGCGCACCGGAGACGCGGCGTGGCAGACGACGATAACCATGGAAGGCGTCACCACCCTGCGCAAGCTGCTGCGTAAAACGGCACGCCGCAACACCGCCGTAGCCTGCCACTGGTTGAAAAAAAACGGACAAACCGAGCTGCTGTGGATAGTCGGGAATTTGCGACGCTTTAACGCGCAAGGGCGCGTGCCAACCAATCGCACGACCCTGCAAATTATCCGTAATGACAGCGAACATCGCTGGCAAAGTGCGGAAAGCATCGCCCTGCTGGCGGCGATCGCCGCGCTGTTTCATGATTTTGGTAAAGCGGGGATGTGCTTCCAGCAGACGCTTAAAGGGGAAAGTAAGCACGTCTGTCAGCCGTATCGTCATGAATGGATCTCGGTTCGTCTGTTTGAGGCCTTTGTGGGGGAGCAATCCGATGCGCAGTGGCTGACATCGTTGACGCAGCTTAAAGCCGCTGACGAAAAGGCCATGCTCAACGCGCTGAAGATGGACACAGACAAGAACTGCAGCCTTTTGGGGAACCTCCCGCCTCTGGCGAAAGTGGTGGTATGGCTGATATTGTCGCATCACCGTTTACCGCAGTCGCATTCGACTCGTCCTCAACTGATCTATTGCGAAGGCTGGTTTGAGAAACAGCTGAACGCAGACTGGAACTCGCTTAATCATAAATCCACCGAAAAACATCCGTGGAAAGCGCGCGATTTTAAAAATGTCTGGAAATTCCCTCACGGTACGCCGCTAAAAAGTAAAACCTGGCGCGAGAAGGCCCGGCAGATTGGTAAACGCATCCGTAACCTGCCCGCGCTGCTTCATGCGGGATCGCTGGATAATCTCTTTACTCTTCATCTTGCCCGCCTGTCTCTGATGTTGGCCGATCACGTTTACTCCTCTCAACCGGCTTATTCCGGATGGCAGGATGATGCCGTCCAGTGCTGGGCCAACAGCGACCGCCAGTCCGGGCAGCTTAAGCAAAAGCTGGATGAACACAATGTCGGCGTCGCGCATCTGGCGCTGTTGATGGGGCGTTCTCTTCCGGCGTTGCGCCGTTCATTGCCTGCCATCGCCCGGCATAAAACGTTTCGGGAAAGGGCGAAAGATCCGCGTTTTAACTGGCAAAACAGGGCGTGGGACGTGGCGTCCTCCCTGCGCGAGAAGAGTGAAGAGCAGGGCTTTTTCGGCATCAATATGGCCTCGACCGGATGCGGGAAAACCTTTGCGAATGCCCGGATCATGTACGCGCTGGCAGATGAACAGACAGGATGTCGTTTTAGCGTGGCGTTGGGGTTACGCACGCTGACGCTGCAAACGGGTCAGGCGCTACAGTCGCGTCTGGGGCTGGATGATGACACGCTGGCCGTGCTGACCGGTGCCGCAGCAGTGAAGGAGTTATATCAGGGCAATGATGCTGACGATTCCAGCAGCGCCAGCGACGAAACGTTATTCGCCAGCCATCACTATGTGCATTACGAAGGGGCGACCAGTCACGGGATTGCTCAGCAGTGGCTGGTGAAAGAACCGGCGCTAAATCGCCTGGTCAGTGCGCCTGTACTGGTCACCACCATCGATCATCTGATGCCTGCTACGGAAGGCGTGCGCGGTGGCAGACAGATCCCCGCCATGCTGCGCCTGCTGACCAGCGATCTGGTACTTGATGAGCCTGATGATTTTGACGTCGATGATTTGCCCGCCCTGTGTCGGCTGGTGAACTGGGCGGGCATGCTCGGTGCCCGCGTGCTGCTTTCCTCCGCAACGCTGCCTCCCGCGTTAACGGAAGCGCTATTTGAAGCCTATCGGGAAGGGCGCAGAGCCTGGCAGGCTGCGTGCGGTCAGTCGGACAGACCGATGAGTATCTGCTGCGCCTGGTTTGATGAGTATGGCGCGCAGTCACAGGATGTGGCCGACGATGCTCAATTTCGGCAGGCGCATGGCGATTTTGTCAGGCAGCGGATTAAACATCTGCCAGACCAGCCCTGGCTTCGTCTGGGTAAACTGGCCGCCATTGAACCGCTCTCTTCCCGCGCGGCCGATGTTGTCTCTTCGCTGGCACAGACGTTATACGAGCAGATGATCGTGCTGGACGGCGATCATCGCAGCACGCATAAAAGCGGCAAAACCGTGTCGTTTGGTCTGGTGCGGATGGCGAACATCAACCCGCTGGTTGCCGTCGCGCAAGCGCTGATGGCGTTACCTTCTCCGGACAATTACCGCATTCATTACTGCGTGTACCACAGCCAGCACCCGCTGGCGGTGCGCGCGGCGATTGAAAAACGACTCGACGCCGCGTTCACGCGCCACGAACCGGAGCAGGTTTGGGAATTGCCTGAAGTTAAGCGGGCGCTGATGTCACCAGAACAGCACCACCTCTTTGTCGTGCTCGGAACATCCGTTCTCGAAGTCGGGCGCGATTTCGATGCCGACTGGGGGATTATCGAGCCGAGCTCGATGCGTTCACTTATTCAGTTTGCGGGGCGTATTCAGCGCCATCGTCAGAGTGTCCCTGAGCGCGAAAATCTGGTGATTCTCCAACGCAACATACGTGCGCTTCGCGGAGAAAAGATTGCCTACTGCCGACCCGGTTTTGAAACCGAGCAGCATCCGCTGGCTCATCATGACCTTAATGAACTTCTTACTGAAGAAGGCTATCGCATGATCAATGCGAGCCCACGCATTGTTGAGGATTTGCCCGGCAATGCGCTGGCGGCGCTGGAGCACACTCGTTTACGGACCGCGCTGCTGGACAGCGGCGATAAATCAGATGTGGTCGCTGCGTCCTGGTGGCGGCTGCCGCTCACGTGGAACGGTGAGTTGCAGCGGCGGACCCCTTTTCGCCGTGCTTCACCGCAGGAAACTTTCTTTTTGCGTATGGAAGAGGAAGACGATGAACCTGAGTTTTGCCTGATGCAGGAAAACGGGGTGTTAAAACCTGCGGGAGGGTTTTGCGAACAGCCGTTGTTGATGGCTGAGGGAGTAGCGCCGTGGATGGCGATTGATTATGGCGAGGTATTACAGGCGCTGGCCGAGACGAAGCAGATGGAGCTGGCTGCGGTGTCTCGACGGTATGGCGAAATTACGTTGAGAGTGACCCGGGAGGAGGAAACAGAGAAATGGTTGTATCACCCCGCATTGGGTGTGTTCAGGGAATATCTCTAAGAGTCAGGAGCGAGTATGTCAGTTGAAGCACTAAGCGCTTTCCTTGCTGAGTATATAGCCGGTCGACGGCAAGCAAAGCTGGAAGCATTTGATAAAGCGGCCGCAAAGCGCAGCGAAGATAGCGCAACGCTTGCGGCAGAACGCCGGGAACTGGAACGTCGCTATGAGCCGAAAGCATGGCTGACGGATGCAGCGAAGCGAGCCGGACAAATTAACCTCGTGACCCATGCGGCGAAATTTACCCACGGGGATTCAAAAAGTAGCAGTATTTACAGCGAGGCAGTGGCGCAGGAAGGGTATCTCAGCACCGCCGCGTTGTCAGGTCTGGAATCGGATGCGGTGGGCAACGCTGCTGTTATGGATGTAGCAAAGTTGCTACAGGCTCGAGTCGAAGATGGCGATTCTCTATTGGCTAGTTTTCAGCGTGGCGATCACAGAGCGCTCGCCACTTTCACCGATGATGCTAATCAGTTGAATGAATGGATTGCCGGATTCTCACGAACTTTGATTCCAGGAAAACCTGTTTCGCACGTGTTGGCGAAGCAAAGTTATTTCCCTGTTGGTGATGATTACCACCTATTAAGCCCGCTCTTTGCCACTTCGTTGGCTCACGTCCTGTATCAGAAAATGGCTGCCGTGCGCTTTAGCGAAGAGGCTAAAGCTATATGGAAAGCTCACAGTAAGAAAACGTGGCATCCCATTCCGCTGACAATATTTCCAAATTCAGCAGAAATGCGTTTTGGAGGCTCCAACAAGCAGAATGTTTCGTATTTCAATAGCGTGAGAAGAGGGGGGATCTGGCTACTTTCCTGCCAGCCGCCGCAATGGACGCAAGTTGAAAAAACGCCGACTGAAGTCCGTTCAATCTTTAAGTTTGGTGAAGAGTTTGATCGTAAAGCTTACGGCATCGTTCAACGCATGCTTACCGTCATAAATCGTCCCGGTAAAAACGTTAAAATTCGCGACGATCGCGATGAATGCATTGATCAGCTTATTGATCTCTTGTTTGAAATATCAACAAAACTCCAGTCTGAAAAATGGCAAAATTGGACGCTTAAATGCCCTGTTCTTAAATCCCATCAGCAGCTCTGGCTCGATCCCTGGCGCACAAAAACAGACGAAGCCTTCCGTCTTGAACGAGAAAAAGACGACTGGCAGGACGCTGTGGCGGAAGATTTTGCCCTCTGGCTCAATGCACGTCTGAGAAAGACACTGCCTGATGTGGGGGAAGTGGAAAAGCGTGTTTGGGAATCACGTACACATTTGCGCATGAACCTGCGAGACATGGAGAAAATTGTCCGGGAGGCTCTGAAATGAGTTCGTTAATCCTACTTCGTCGTATCAAAATTGAAAATGCAAATACTGTTGCTGGCCTTACGTATGGATTTCCTGCAATCACCCATTTTATGGGATTTTCCCATGCGTTATCTCGCAACTTGATGGAAACACACGGGTTAAAAATTGATGGCTGTGCGGTTGTGAGTCACGAGCAACAGATTCATGCGCACAGGTCCAATTATGATTACCATTTCTCTCTGACCCGTAACCCACTGAACCATAAAGGGGAAATTGCACCCTTCAATGAGGAAGGTCGCATGCACTTAACCGTTTCATTACTGCTGGAATGTCACGGCGAAATCCCTAACGGTGAATACGGGCAGCGTGACCTCGCAGCGTTTCTTTCACAGGTGTACCCAACCCTCAGGTTGGCAGGCGGAATGATCACCAATATTGAGTGTATTTCAGTTATGGCGATGCCCACCAGCGGTCAGGAAATTAGTCGATTACAGTGGCAATTGATGCCGGGCTTTACCTTGCGCGATCGCAGTAGCTGGCTGGGTGAGCATCATCAAACGCTTCTGAAAAACGACCCAAATGCCACGCTTCTTGACGCCTGGCTCGACTTTGCTTCGTTAAAAATGCAGGCCGAAACGCCAGAAGAGGGAGATATCCACGAAGGCGACTCGGCCAGATGGCAACATGTTCCTAAGCCCAATTCCGGTTATCTGGTGCCAATAATGACTGGTTATCAGCGTATCTCAGAAATTTATGCTCCTGGCTCTATAACTCCAGTGCGAGATGCAGAAATACCCTTCGCGTTTGCTGAAGCGGTGTATGGCATAGGTGAATGGTGTGGGGTGCATAAAATCCGGTCTCTTGAGGATATTTTTTGGCGTTACCGAACGACAGAAACGGGTTATTACTGTCAGGGCGCGGGCGCGCCAGTGGCATTTGAGCATTTAAATTAAAAGGAATGAATATGGCAAAGGTTTCAAAAGCAGATAAGAAAAAAGGAATGGTACTTGCGTTCGAACGTAAATTGGCAACGTCGGATGCGGTGATGTATTCAGGATGCTGGGAGGGTGAGAATTGGGAACCGATTCGCGTTAAGGAAAAAGCAGTGCGTGGCACTATTTCTAATCGTTTGCACCATCCCACAACAAATGATCCAACTAAATTAGATGCTGATATTACAAAAGCAAACCTTCAGCGAGTGGATGTAGCAGCACTACCAGCAGACGCTGACACGTTAATGGTGAAATTTACACTGCGCATTCTGGGTAATTTGTCCACGCCTTCTTTATGCGATGATCGTGTTTATCATAACGCACTTAAACAGGTGATTGATGACTATACCGATGAGCATGGTTTTTCTGAACTGGCTCGTCGTTATGCAATCAATCTGGCAAACGGTCGCTTTTTATGGCGTAACCGCGTCGGTGCTGAAAAAATTGTCGTAAAAATCACTGGCTGCGGGTCATGGTCGTTTGATGCGTTTGATTATTCGTTGCACAATTTTTCTGCCAGCGATAAGCAACTTGACGAACTGGCGCTTGAAATTGAAAAAGGGCTAAAAGGTGATGGATTTGTCCTGCTGAGTGTTGAGGCGCAGGTGCTTCTTGGCGCAGGGCAAGAGATTTTTCCTTCGCAGGAGCTTGTACTAGACAGCAATAACAATAAAAGTCGTGTTCTATACCAGGTGGATAGTGTGGCAGGAATGCACTCCCAAAAAATTGGCAATGCGATCCGTACCATCGACAGCTGGCATCCACACGTCGCAGAATTTGGTGCGATTGCCGTTGAGCCCTATGGCTCTGTCACTACTCGTGGTGTAGCTTGTCGTCAGCCCATTGGCAAAATGGACTTTTATACACTTCTCAATAACTGGGTGACGAAAAAACAAAAACCAGATGTTGAGCAACAGCATTACGTGATGGCTGTGCTGATCCGTGGTGGTGTATTTGGTGGAAAGGATGATTGAGGAATCGTGATGGATCACTATCTTGAGATCCGTGTCCTGCCCGACCCGGAGTTCAACGAGGAAATGCTGATGGCGGCGCTGATGGCTAAACTGCATCGTGCGTTGGGCCAGCGGGGGCAGGGGGATATTGGTATTAGCTTCCCTGCGCATGGCATCAAGCCCGGCCCGGTGTTACGCCTGCACGGTACTCACCCGGCGTTAAGCGAACTCGAATCACTGGTGTGGCGAAAAGGATTGAGCGACTACTGCATGTCTTCGGACATCCAGCCCGTGCCTGTCGTCAAGCAGTGGCGCTGCGTGAGCCGCGTCCAGGTGAAAAGCAGCGCGCAGCGTCTGATGCAACGCTCGGTAAAAAAAGGATGGCTAACGGAGGAGGAGGCGCAGCAGCGTCTTCTGACGATGCAGGAGGCGAGGACGGATTTACCCTGGCTTAACTTGCGCAGTCTCTCAACAGGCCAGTCTTTTAAGCTCTTTATTCTCCATGGTGATGTGCTCTCTGCGCCTGTCTCCGGAATATTTACGACCTACGGACTCAGCGCGACGGCAACGGTTCCCTGGTTCTGAGAAGCTTAACCGCATCCGCGCTCAGGGTGCGGTTTTTTCAGCCAGGCGGGTATCAAAATTAAAGGGCAGTTGCTGAACAGAATTCAGCGCCGTGTGGAAGGACGGATGTAAGGGGTTAAGGATGGCATTGTTTTCATAAGGAATGATGCAGGAGGGTAAGATGAGCGCGAGGGCGCTTTTAGCCTGCAACCAACCGGTTCCCAGATCCATCGTTGATACGGGGGCCGGATTTTCCTGCCAGTCCTCGGGGAGCCACGCTTTATCCAGGTAATCAATCTGGTCATCCGGGATATCAATGCTGAAAAGCTGGTACTGATTCAGTACAGTATCTTTTCGAACGTGCACCAAAATCTCCAGTGAGGCCAGTGAAATGGAGGTGGACACATACACAGCTGGATGGCCTTTATGATTCCACCGCCCGCCATACTGGTTTGCACCACTTCCGCTCCACGCTTCGCTGGCATAGCGCCCCGTTACCAGTCGATAAAAAATCATGCGAACACACCATGTTCGAGTCGACCAATCAAGTCGGTGACTTCCAGTGCACCGGTTTCGGTCGCGATCAGGTCGATAGGGGCAACATTTCCTAGCCCGCGCACAGGTGCCTGCAGCCAGTTCCATGCCTCTTCTTTACTGCCAAAATAGTCGACAGCAGCATCCAGCACCCGAACGAAACGGGCCACGCGTTCGCTTTCATCCGGCGTCAGCGTCCGTCCCGCGCTTTTGCGGCGGGCCACGTTACGTTCATTAATTCCGGTGACGCGCAAAATGTCCGCTTTCGACATCGCCGTCCACTCATGAATATTGTCGAGGACGCTGACGGGTAATCCCTGATTGAGAAATTCGATTAGCCGCATACCTCTGTTCGCAGGTAAACCGGCGTACCGCCAAAGCGCGTTATCAGCAGGTTTCTGCGCGGGGATCCATGTTCTCATGTTGCCTCCTGGGTGATGTCATTTGTCATGGCTAAGTATAGTCATTTGTCATAATGAATGAAATGGATGTTTTTTATGCAGGGGGTATAAGAAGAAGGGCGTTTGACCCTAATTTTTAGTGAGTTTGTAAGGTATTGATTTTAAATGGATATTTTGAGGGGGTAAAAAAGAGGGTAAAAGAAGGGTTTTTAGCTTTTTTTGTATGAAAATCATAATGGTGTGGGGATATTATTTGAGTTCACTGCCGTACAGGCAGCTTAGAAATTGGCGAGTTGGCGTGAGTTACGGTAGATACAGTTCACTGCCGTACAGGCAGCTTAGAAAATATTTTGTATCGCTGACTGTCTGTGTCTTCTGTTCACTGCCGTACAGGCAGCTTAGAAAGTCTTCAAGTGCCATAAAATCCCCTTATAAGCGTTCACTGCCGTACAGGCAGCTTAGAAAGTTAACTTCTGATGAGATTGCTGTCAGCGTAATGTTCACTGCCGTACAGGCAGCTTAGAAAAGCTCCTGCGGGCCCTAGCAAATTCTTACCCTGTTCACTGCCGTACAGGCAGCTTAGAAAGTAAGATGTGGAAGTCTGGTGATTTACCTGCGGTTCACTGCCGTACAGGCAGCTTAGAAATTTCAACTCGGACAGGGTCGCGTCAGCGTCAAGTTCACTGCCGTACAGACAGCTTAGAAACGCAGTCGTCAATTAAAACTGACATCTTGTCGGTTCACTGCCGTACAGGCAGCTTAGAAATTGTACAAACTGACCTGGAAAGCCTGGGTTATGTTCACTGCCGTACAGGCAGCTTAGAAAGCATGGAACATGACGAGCTGTTATTCTGGCTGTGTTCACTGCCGTACAGGCAGCTTAGAAAACCTACCAGCAGCGTACCGGTGGCTTTTGCTCGTGCACTGCCGTACAGGCAGCTTAGAAAACGAAAGGGAAAACAATGCATTCACTTGCGCATTCCACTGCCGTACACGCAGCTTATCAAAATAGAAAATAAGGACTCCCCTCCTAACTTTCTACACTGTCGAGCAGACAGCCCCGCAGCTGATACGAACCGCCAAATAATTGTTCAAATAATCGACTGCACCACAAAAAAATAAGGCCGGGAAAATCCCGGCCTTATTTAATATTCATCTGCCATTACAGGCGAAAACAATTAGCGACTACGGAAGACAATGCGGCCTTTGCTCAGGTCGTACGGGGTCAGTTCAACAGTCACTTTGTCGCCCGTTAAAATGCGGATATAGTTTTTGCGCATTTTACCGGAGATGTGCGCAGTTACCACGTGACCGTTTTCCAGCTCTACGCGAAACATGGTGTTAGGCAACGTATCAAGTACGGTACCCTGCATTTCAATATTGTCTTCTTTGGCCATCTAATCCTCTGGGGTATCACTACCAAGTTTTGAACCGGCAAGATAATGCCGAAATTCATCAATTAAGTAAAGAATTGCGCGTTTAAAACGCAGCAAAACAGTTTCGGCGCATTGCCCAAGCGTCACGGTACAACCGAACGGAAAGCGCATTCGTAAAGGGGATACAACAGGATAAACGTCAGGACGTTATCTGAAGCGAAGGTCCCAAACGGCGGCGGGGCAACAGGCAGAAGCTACTCTGCGGCATAATTATAACACCCTCACAAAAAATATGCGGAAAACATTTAGGCATTGGGCATAAAGAGCGTTCTCGGTATCCAGAAGTCGCGCGGGAGCTTCTGCTGGCGGCTGGCATCCAGATGCTCGATGTACTGGCGTCGCGGGATCTCAACGGCGCCGAGGGAGGCCGTATGCTCATTGAGGACCTGACAATCGATCAGGTTTCCGCCGCGTTGCGCGAATTCCTGGCAGAAAATGAGCAGCGCGGTTTTCGAGGCGTTCACCGCGCGAGAGAACATCGACTCGCCGCAAAACAGCGTCCCTTGCGCCACGCCGTACATGCCGCCGACGAGTATGCCGTCTTCCCATACTTCGATGGAGTGAGCGTAGCCAAGCTCATGAAGCTGGTGGTAGGCGGTAATAATATCGCGGGTTATCCACGTCCCTTCATAGCGGTCTTGCGCACAGCCTTCAATGACCTGACCAAACGCGTGATTGAGGGTGACGCGATACGGGGATTTGGCATGGAAACGCTTCATGCTGCGGCTGAGGTGAAACTGCGCTGGCCACAGCACGGCGCGCGGATCGGGCGACCACCATAAAATCGGGTCGCCGGGAGAAAACCACGGGAAGATGCCGCGCTGGTAAGCCATCAAGAGCCGTGCAGGGCTGAGGTCCCCACCCAGGGCCAGCAGCCCATTGGGCTCACGTAGCGCTCCCTCCGGCGACGGGAACGCAATGTTATGACGAGAAAGCTGGACCAGGCGCATGACAGCAAAACTCCAGTACGCGAGTGAGGACGCTACAAATATAGTCTACAGACGCTGTTTAAACTGGTAGTAGCGACCCTGTTTCGTCAACAGCTCTGCGTGACTACCTTGCTCAATAATGTGTCCGTTGTCCATCACAATTATCCGGTCAAAACTTGCCAGTCCACGCAGGCGGTGTGTGACCATCAGCACGGTTTTCCCTGTCATCACATTCGCCAGTAAATCAAGGATTTGACTCTCAGTCGTCGCATCCAGTCCTTCAGTCGGTTCGTCGAGCAGCATCAGCGGTGCATCATGCAGCAGCGCACGCGCAATCGCCAGACGACGCAGTTCTCCACCGGAGAGCTGACGACCGCCTTCACCCAGCCAGCTGTTCAGCCCGTCGTCCTCAAGCAGTTTTTGCAGCCCGACCTGTTCCAGCGTGGCGCGAAGCGCGTCGTCCGAAGCCTCCGGCGCGGCCAGTAACAGGTTATCGCGCAGGGTGGCGCTAAACAGATGCACACGCTGTGGAACGACGCTGACGGTCTTACGTAGCGCCTGCTCGCTGAAATCTGTCAGCAACGTATTATTGAAGCGAATCTGGCCGCGCTGCGGATCCCAGGCGCGGGTCAACAACTGTAGCAGCGTCGATTTACCGCAGCCGGTGCGGCCAAGGATCGCAATCCGCTGCCCCGCATCAACTGACAGAGTGATACCTTCCAGCGCATTCTGCGCCTGTTTGTCATAGGCGAAGGTCACGTCATCAAGCGTCAGCGTCACCTGCTCAGGCACCGCGGTCTGCGCTGCGCTGAACGTTACCTCAGGCTCCTGCTCGGCAATCTGTGTGATGCGCAGGGCAGAGGCGATCACCTGACCAAGATGCTGGAAAGCGCCCGTTACCGGTGCCAGCGCTTCAAAAGCGGCCAGTGCGCAGAAAACGAAGAGGGCAATAAGCGGACCTGGCTGAGGATTACCGCCAACTCCGCCGGAAGCCAGCCACAGCATGGCAATCACCGCCACGCCGCCGATCAACATCATCAGCGCCTGAGAGAAGGCCGTCAGTTCCGACTGACGGCGCTGGGCTTCGTGCCAGTTCAGCTCCGTACTTTCCATCCGGGCGCGATAGCGCTTGCTGGCGCCAAAAATGGTCAGCTCTGCCTGCCCCTGAAGCCAGGAGGTCAGCTGCTGGCGGTAATCGCCGCGCAGACGCGTCAGGTTTTCCCCCGTGGATTTTCCGGCGCGGTAAAACAGCGGCGGCAGAATAATGAGCGTTAACAGCATGATCCCGCCGAGCGTTAGCGCAACGGGAACATCCAGAACAGCCAGCCCCAGCGTGACCACCACAATCACCACAAACGCGCCCACGATCGGGGAGAGCACGCGCAGGTAAAGGTGATCCAGCGTATCGACATCCGCAACGACACGGTTCAGTAATTCACCCTGACGAAAACGCGCCAGCCCGGCAGGGGAGAGGGGCAGCAGTTTGCTGAAGGTGTAGATACGCAGATGCTGCAGGACGCGGAACGTGGCGTCGTGGCTGACTAACCGCTCGAAATAGCGTCCCGCCGTGCGGGTAATGGCTGTACCGCGAACACCTGCCGCCGGAAGCATATAGTTGAAGCTGTATAATCCGGCAAACCCCGCCACGGCCGAGGCCGACAGGAACCAGCCGGAAAGCGTGAGCAGGCCGATACTGGCGAGCAGCGTCACAATGGCCAGCACAATCCCCAGCGTCAGCATCCATTTATGGCGTTTATAGAGCGCAAGATAAGGCAGCAGTGCACGCATCAGATGTCCTCCTGACGGTTTGCCAGCAGGGCGGCAAACGGCCCCTGCGCGGCAACGAGTGAGGCGTAATCGCCTTGTTCAACAATACGTCCGTTTTCCATCACCCAGATCTCGTCCCAGTTAGCAATTCCTTCCAGCTGATGGGTAACCATCAGCGTGGTTTGCTGCAAGGAGGCGGCGTTCAGCGCCGCCATGACGCGCAGCTCACTGTGTGCGTCCAGACTGGCTGCGGGTTCATCCAGCAGCATCAGCTGGCACGGGTTAAGCAGAGCGCGGGCAACGGCCACGCGCTGCGCCTGTCCAACCGACAGCCCGGCAGACTGGTCGCCGACCACGGTATCTATACCTTGCGGGAGCATCGGCAGAAACTCGCTGACCCAGGCGCGGTCGAGAACCGATTGCAGTTCATCTTCACGCGCGTCCGGGCGCGCCAGCAGAACGTTTTCACGCAGCGTAGAGGCAGGCAGTTGTGGGTTTTGCCCCACCCAACTGAGCTGTTGACGCCAGGCGTCAGGATCGAGATGACGCAGTTCGGTTTTGTTGATCCGCAGTGAACCGGTGTAGGCCATAAAACCGGATAACGCATTCAGCAGAGAACTTTTCCCGGAACCGCTGGTGCCAACCAGCACCACGCGCTTTCCGGCCGGCAGGGTGAAGTTCAGCGGGCCTGCCAGCACTTTCCCTTCCGGCGAGAGGATGCAGAAATCGCTCGCGTCGAGGGTTACCGGCTCTTTGCTGTTCAGCGTCACGTCACCCCGATCCGGATGCGCCAGCGGCGTCTCCAGGAATGTTTTCAGGCTATCAGCTGCGCCAACTGCCTGCGCTTTGGCGTGATAGAACGTCCCCAGGTCGCGAAGCGGCTGGAAAAATTCCGGGGCCAGGATCAGCGCCAGGAAACCGGCGGAAAGGGTCACTGCCGTGCCGTAATGACCGAAATCCAGCGCGCCCAGATAGGAGAAGCCAAAGTAGACCGCCACGAGGGCAATAGACAGCGAGGTAAAGAACTCCAGTACGCCGGACGACAGGAATGCCAGGCGTAACACCTCCATGGTGCGCTGACGGAAGTCCTGCGATGCCCGACGAATGTTTTCGGTTTCCGCTTCACCACGACCAAAAATGCGCAATGTTTCCATGCCGCGAAGACGGTCCAGGAAATGGCCGCTTAAGCGCCCCAATGCCAGGAAGTTACGGCGGTTGGCATCCGCAGCACCCATTCCGACCAGCGCCATAAAGAGGGGAATCAGTGGCGCGGTGCCCATCAGGATCAGCGCAGCCATCCAGTTCACCGGGAAGATGGCGATCACAATCAGCAGCGGAACGAAGACGGCAAGCGCCATCTGTGGCAGATAGCGTGCGTAGTAGTCGTGCATATCGTCAATCTGTTCAAGGATCAACGTCGCCCAGCTTCCGGCCGGTTTACCCTGGATCCACGCGGGCCCGGCTTCCTGCAGACGATCGAGCACCTGACGGCGGATCTCGTAGCGGATATGCTGTCCGGCATGGAAACCGACGCGCTCGCGCAGCCACACCACCCATGCGCGCAGGATAAAAATCAGGACCAGGACGATAAAAGGCATCAGGAGCGCTTCGCGCGGAATGTTCTCCATGATCATGTGGTTAAGAATGCGGGCCAGCAGCCATGCCTGGGCAACAATCAACAGACCACTGACAAACCCCAGAACACGGGAGATCGTAAGCCAGCGGCGGGAAATAACGCTTTGCTGTTTCAGCCAGCGTGTTAACTCTTGTTGACGGGTTTTTTCCATTGCGTATTTTGCAGGTGACGTTATAAGAAATTAGACATCTGCATGTTACACGCGAGCAAAAATAAAGGCGACCTGTGGCCGCCTTTATTTACGTTTGTTACTGACTTGTAAAGATTATTTACCTTGTTCAGCCAGTCCATCAAGATAGCGTTCTGCGTCCAGCGCGGCCATACAGCCGGTGCCCGCAGAGGTGATCGCCTGACGGTAAATATGGTCCATCACATCACCAGCAGCGAACACGCCAGGGACGCTGGTTTGAGTTGCATTACCGTGAATACCAGACTGCACCTTGATGTAGCCGTTTTCCAGTTCCAGCTGACCTTCGAAGATAGCGGTATTCGGGCTGTGACCGATTGCCACAAACAGGCCAGCCACGTCCAGCGTTTCGACGTTATCGGTGTTCTGGGTGTCACGAATGCGCAGTCCGGCAACGCCCATCTGATCGCCCGTTACTTCTTCCAGGGTGCGATTAGTGTGCAGCACGATGTTGCCGCTCGCCACTTTATCCATCAGACGTTTGATCAGGATCTTCTCGGCGCGGAAAGTGTCACGACGGTGGATCAGGTGCACTTCAGAGGCGATGTTTGCCAGGTAGAGCGCTTCTTCCACGGCGGTGTTGCCGCCGCCGATAACCGCGACTTTCTGGTTGCGATAGAAGAAACCGTCGCAGGTTGCGCAGGCAGAGACGCCGCGGCCTTTAAACGCTTCTTCAGACGGCAGGCCGAGGTAGCGGGCAGAGGCGCCGGTGGCGATAATCAGCGCGTCACAGGTGTACTCGCCGCTGTCACCCGTCAGGCGGAACGGACGGTTCTGAAGATCGACCTTGTTGATATGGTCGAACAGGATTTCAGTTTCGAATTTCGCGGCATGCTCGTGCATGCGCTCCATCAGCAGCGGCCCGGTCAGGTCGTTCGGGTCGCCCGGCCAGTTTTCCACTTCTGTGGTGGTGGTCAGCTGACCGCCTTTTTCCATACCGGTGATCAGTACCGGTTGCAGGTTAGCGCGTGCAGCATAGACCGCCGCGGTATATCCCGCAGGTCCGGAACCAAGGATTAGCAACTTACTGTGTTTGGTCGTGCCCATGAGATCCCCATTGTTGTTGGCAGGCAATGGGCTGGATTGTAGGGAATTTGTTGCCGTAAAAAAAGAGCACTGGAGTTTTGCTTTCGATATATGCAATAGCTACGCCCGATGGATATGACGCAGTGTTATCACGTCTGCTGCTGAAAATCGCGCGTTTATAAGGCAGTAAAATGAGGATTAATACCCCTCCGTAATGAATATCCGGCATCTTGTACTAAAAATCGATGTTTTGCTTTGACAATCCCCTGCGCTTTTGCGAAAACATTCAAGGAAGAAAAAAAACCGCGTTAACCGTATGCCGCATAGGCATGCACGTAAATGCCATTTTTACCGTGTCAGTGAAATCTACGCATGGCGTGGACAGACGCCATACGTGATGTCGGTGACGGCCTTCGGGCAACGGTCTTCTTACCAATAGAACCCGAATCCGCATCGCGTCAAATACATAACCAGGCGATGTGATGACTAACGGGTACAGGCTCTGAACAGTGATGTGCACAGGGTCCAGGCAGGAGTAGGGAAGGAATACAGAGAGACAATAATAATGGTAGATAGCAAGAAGCGCCCTGGCAAAGATCTCGACCGTATCGATCGTAACATTCTTAATGAATTGCAAAAGGATGGGCGTATTTCCAACGTCGAGCTTTCAAAACGTGTGGGTCTTTCCCCGACGCCGTGCCTTGAGCGTGTGCGCCGACTGGAAAGACAGGGTTTTATTCAGGGCTATACGGCTCTGCTGAACCCGCATTATCTGGATGCCTCACTTCTGGTATTTGTTGAGATTACTCTGAATCGTGGTGCACCGGATGTGTTTGAGCAATTTAACGCCGCTGTACAAAAACTTGAAGAAATTCAAGAGTGTCACCTGGTGTCCGGTGATTTCGACTACCTGTTGAAAACCCGTGTGCCTGATATGTCCGCCTACCGTAAGCTGCTGGGGGAAACCCTGCTGCGTCTGCCAGGCGTGAACGACACCCGTACTTATGTGGTGATGGAAGAGGTCAAACAGAGCAATCGTCTGGTTATTAAGACGCGCTAACACGGAACAGGTGCAAAATCAGCGTAGTTTGATTACACTCCTGTTAATCCATACAGCAACAGTGCCGGGGAGTCCCGGCGCTGTTGTCCGTTTTAGCAAACAGGCAGGATATGCCTGATACCTGGAGAGCCTTTCTTGAGCCAGGAATACACTGAAGACAAAGAAGTCACACTATCGAAGCTAAGCAGCGGACGTCGTCTCCTCGAGGCTTTGCTGATTGTTATTGCCCTTTTTGCCGTCTGGCTGATGGCAGCCTTACTCAGTTTCAACCCTTCCGATCCCAGCTGGTCACAAACCGCATGGCATGAACCTATCCATAATTTAGGTGGTGTACCCGGTGCCTGGCTTGCGGACACGCTCTTTTTCATATTCGGTGTGATGGCCTACACCATTCCCGTCATTATCATCGGCGGATGCTGGTTTGCATGGCGTCATCGTCAGAACGATGATTACATCGACTATTTTGCGGTTTCCCTGCGCCTGATTGGCGCGCTGGCACTGATCCTCACCTCCTGCGGGCTGGCGGCGATTAACGCCGATGACATCTGGTACTTCGCCTCCGGCGGGGTCATTGGTAGCCTGCTCAGTTCTGCGTTACAGCCCATGCTGCACAGCAGCGGTGGCACGCTGGCGCTGCTGTGCATCTGGGCGGCAGGATTGACGCTGTTTACCGGCTGGTCATGGGTGAGCATTGCCGAAAAAATCGGCAGCTTTATTCTCACGATCCTGACGTTCGCCAGCAACCGGACCCGCCGCGACGATACGTGGGTCGATGATGACGACTATGAAGAGGAATACGATGAAGAAGACGAGGCCCCGGTACAGCGTCGTGAATCTCGTCGTGCCCGTATTCTGCGCGGTGCCCTGGCGCGTCGCCAGCGCGTCGCGGAAAAATTTGCCAACCCGCTTGGACGCAAAACGGATGCCGCGCTCTTCTCCGGTAAACGTATGGATGAAGACGAGCAGGTTGAGTACCGTGCCGCGGGTGCCGCTGTCGATCCTGATGATGTGCTGTTCTCCGGCAGCCGTGCTACCCCGGGTGAATTTGACGAATACGATCCGCTGCTGAACGGCCATACGGTCACCGCACCGGTTGCGGCAGCCGCAGCCGCCACGACTGCCGCGCAGGCGTATGCCGCGCCTGTCGAAGCCGTGATGCCCTCCGCGCCGGTTCCACCACCAGAATCCGTTATTCAGCAGCCAAACGTTGCGTGGCAGACCGCGCCCGGTGTTCATACGCCGGAGCCCGTTATCGCGCCTGAACCTGAAAGCTATATTCCTGTGCAGCAGGAACCGTGGCAGCAGCCTTACCAGCCGCCGCAACCTGAGTATGAACCGCAGCACTATGAGCAGCCTGTGGCCCAGCCGTATCAGGAATATGTGCCTGAACCGGTTGAACCTGCGCAGCCATATGCAGAGCCTCAGCCTGAACCTGAGGTGATGGAAGAGGTGAAACCGTCTCGTCCGCCAATGTACTATTTTGAAGAAGTTGAAGAACGCCGCGCCCGTGAACGCGAGCAGCTGGCGGCCTGGTATCAGCCTGTGCCTGAACCCGCGCAGGAGCCCGTTACGAAGGCACCTTCAGTTTCGGTTCCGCCGGTCGACGCGACGCCTGCGGTTGCACCTGTCGCCGAAAGCGTGAAGCAGGGCACCGTGGCCGCTGCTGCTGCCGCACCTGTCTTCAGCCTGGCTACGGGGGGCGCACCGCGTCCTCAGGTGAAAGAGGGGATTGGTCCACAGTTGCCACGCCCTAACCGCGTTCGCGTTCCTACCCGTCGTGAACTTGCCTCTTACGGCATCAAACTGCCATCCCAGCGTATGGCCGAAGAAAAAGCACGTGAGCCGGACTACGAAGATGACGCAGATGACATGCACCAGGACGAACTGGCTCGCCAGTTCGCGGCACAGCAGAATCAACGCTACGGTGAAGAATACCAGCACGATGAGCCCGCTCTGGACGATGAAGATGAAGCTGCAGAGGCAGAGTTAGCGCGTCAGTTCGCGGCAACGCAACAGCAGCGCTACTCCGGGGAACAGCCAACGGGTGCCAACCCGTTCTCATTGTCTGATTTCGAGTTCTCACCAATGAAAGACCTGGTGGATGATGGTCCGAGTGAGCCTTTATTTACCCCGAGCGTGATGCCTGAAGCTGAACCTGTGCGTCAGCAGCCTGCCCCGCAGGCCTATGCGCAGCCGCAACAACCGGTTCAGCAGCCGTATGCTCAACCGCAGCAGCCACAACACCAGCCGCCGCAGTTCCAGCAGCCAGCGCCACAGCCGCAGGAGAGCCTGATTCACCCGCTGCTGATGCGTAACGGTGACAGCCGTCCGCTGCAGCGTCCAAGCACGCCGCTGCCGTCACTGGATCTGCTGACGCCACCTCCTGCTGAAGTCGAGCCGGTTGATACTTTTGCTCTGGAGCAGATGGCCCGTCTGGTGGAAGCCCGTCTGGCTGACTTCCGCATTAAGGCGGATGTGGTGAACTACTCCCCGGGTCCGGTCATCACCCGTTTCGAACTGAACCTGGCGCCGGGCGTAAAAGCCGCGCGTATTTCTAACCTGTCTCGTGACCTGGCGCGTTCTCTGTCGACCGTGGCGGTGCGTGTGGTGGAAGTGATTCCGGGTAAACCGTACGTGGGTCTTGAACTGCCGAACAAAAAACGTCAGACCGTCTACCTGCGTGAAGTGCTGGACAACACCAAGTTCCGTGATAACCCCTCTCCGCTGACCGTGGTGCTGGGTAAAGATATCGCTGGCGATCCGGTGGTGGCAGACCTCGCGAAAATGCCTCACCTGCTGGTGGCCGGTACGACCGGTTCCGGTAAGTCCGTCGGCGTGAACGCCATGATCCTCAGCATGCTCTACAAAGCGCAGCCGGAAGATGTGCGTTTCATCATGATCGACCCGAAAATGCTCGAACTGTCCGTCTACGAAGGTATCCCGCATCTGCTGACGGAAGTGGTCACCGACATGAAAGACGCTGCCAACGCCCTGCGCTGGAGCGTCAACGAGATGGAACGCCGCTACAAGTTGATGTCTGCATTGGGCGTGCGTAACCTGGCCGGTTATAACGAGAAAATCGCCCAGGCGATGCGCATGGGGCGTCCGATTCCGGATCCTTACTGGAAGCCGGGCGATAGCATGGATGCCCAGCATCCGGTGCTGGAAAAACTGCCTTATATCGTCGTGCTGGTGGATGAGTTTGCTGACCTGATGATGACCGTCGGTAAGAAGGTAGAAGAGTTGATTGCTCGTCTGGCGCAGAAAGCGCGTGCGGCCGGTATTCACCTCGTGCTGGCCACCCAGCGTCCTTCGGTGGACGTTATTACGGGTCTTATCAAAGCGAACATTCCGACGCGTATCGCCTTTACCGTATCAAGTAAAATTGACTCCCGTACCATTCTTGACCAGGGCGGCGCAGAGTCGCTGCTGGGTATGGGTGACATGCTCTATTCCGGCCCGAACTCCACCTCTCCGGTGCGTGTCCACGGTGCGTTCGTCCGCGATGAAGAAGTTCACGCCGTTGTGCAGGACTGGAAAGCACGCGGTCGCCCACAATATGTGGACGGTATTACCAGCGATACGGAAAGCGAAGGTGGCGGCGGTGGCTTTGACGGCGGCGAAGAGCTGGATCCGTTATTCGATCAGGCGGTTAATTTCGTCACCGAAAAACGTAAAGCCTCGATCTCTGGCGTCCAGCGTCAGTTCCGCATTGGCTATAACCGCGCGGCGCGTATCATCGAACAGATGGAAGCCCAGGGCATCGTGAGCGAGCAGGGGCATAACGGTAACCGCGAGGTGCTGGCGCCGCCGCCGTTTGATTAACCTTCAGCGATTGCAAAGAAGGGTAAATCAGCCAAAATTAAGCATTTTCTTCTGTCGCCTGCCTTCGGGCAGGTCCAGAATAGATGACGGAAACCCCATTTCGGGAAGACGTATTTTAAGGAATAACAATGAAAAAAATCGCCATCGCCTGTGCATTACTCACCAGTTTTGTTGCCAGCAGCGTCTGGGCTGATGCGGCCAGCGACCTTAAAAGCCGACTGGATAAAGTGAGCAGCTTCCACGCCAGCTTCACGCAGAAAGTGACTGACGGCAGCGGCAACGCGGTGCAGGAAGGTCAGGGAGATTTGTGGGTAAAACGCCCGAATCTGTTTAACTGGCACATGACTCAGCCGGATGAGAGCATCCTGGTCTCTGACGGTAAAACACTGTGGTTCTTCAACCCGTTCGTTGAGCAGGCCACGGCAACCTGGTTGAAAGATGCCACCAGCAATACGCCCTTTATGCTGATCGCCCGCAACCAGGCCAGCGACTGGCAGCAGTACAATATTAAGCAGAACGGTGATGAGTTTGTCCTGACGCCGAAAGGCAGCAACGGCAACCTGAAGCAGTTCACCATCAACGTCAGCACCAACGGGACCATCAATCAGTTCGGCGCGGTTGAGCAGGACGATCAGCGCAGCAGCTACCAGCTCAAGTCTCAGCAGAACGGCGCCGTGGATGCTTCGAAATTCACCTTCACCCCGCCGCAGGGCGTAACGGTGGACGACCAACGCAATAAGTAAGAGGCATGAGTGAGCAATCTGTCGCTCGATTTTTCAGATAATGCGTTTCAACCTCTGGCCGCTCGTATGCGGCCAGAAAATTTAGCGCAGTACATCGGCCAGCAGCACCTGCTGGCTGCGGGGAAACCCTTGCCGCGGGCCATTGAGGCCGGGCATTTGCACTCCATGATCCTCTGGGGACCACCCGGGACCGGTAAAACGACCCTCGCTGAAGTGATTGCCCGCTATGCCAACGCTGACGTCGAACGTATCTCGGCGGTCACGTCCGGCGTAAAGGAGATCCGCGAGGCAATCGAGCGCGCGCGCCAGAACCGTAATGCCGGGCGCCGCACCATCCTCTTTGTCGACGAAGTTCACCGCTTCAACAAGAGCCAGCAGGATGCTTTTTTACCGCATATTGAAGACGGCACAATTTTCTTCATCGGCGCGACCACCGAAAACCCCTCGTTTGAACTGAATTCGGCGCTGCTCTCTCGCGCCCGCGTTTACCTGCTCAAATCCCTGACCGCCGAGGATATCGAAAAGGTTTTGACCCAGGCGATGGACGATAAAGCACGCGGCTACGGCGGGCAGGATATCGTTCTGCCTGACGAAACGCGCAGGGCGATTGCGGAGCTGGTTAATGGCGATGCGCGCCGCGCGCTGAACACCCTGGAAATGATGGCCGATATGGCCGAAGTGGATGATGCCGGAAAGCGGGTGCTGAAGCCGGAACTCCTGACCGAAATTGCCGGTGAGCGCAGCGCGCGTTTTGATAATAAAGGCGATCGTTTCTACGACCTGATCTCGGCGTTGCATAAGTCCGTCCGCGGCAGCGCCCCGGATGCGGCGCTTTACTGGTACGCGCGCATAATCACCGCGGGTGGCGATCCGCTGTACGTGGCGCGCCGCTGTCTGGCGATTGCCTCAGAAGATGTCGGCAATGCTGACCCGCGCGCCATGCAGGTTGCCCTTTCTGCCTGGGACTGCTTTACCCGCGTGGGCCCAGCAGAAGGCGAGCGTGCGATTGCGCAGGCGATTGTCTATCTGGCCTGCGCGCCGAAAAGCAATGCTGTCTATACCGCCTTTAAGGCCGCGATGTCGGACGCACGTGAACGCCCGGATTACGATGTGCCGGTTCATCTGCGCAACGCGCCAACCAAACTGATGAAGGAGATGGGCTACGGGCAGGAGTATCGCTATGCGCATGACGAGCCCAACGCCTATGCCGCCGGGGAGGAGTATTTCCCGCAGGAAATGGCACAAACCCGCTATTATCACCCTACAAACAGAGGTCTTGAGGGCAAGATTGGTGAAAAGCTCACCTGGCTCGCCGGACAGGATCAAAATAGCCCTATAAAACGCTACCGTTAGTTCGATCGTTGCGGTAATGTTGGCATAGTATCCTTGTGACCGCAGGCTGTGGTCACATTTTCCTATTTTAATTCGATAAGCACAGGATAAGCATGCTCGATCCCAATCTGCTGCGTAATGAGCCAGACGCAGTCGCTGAAAAACTGGCACGCCGGGGCTTTAAGCTGGATGTAGATAAGCTGCGCGCTCTTGAAGAGCGTCGTAAAGTTCTGCAGGTACAAACTGAAAATCTGCAGGCAGAGCGTAATTCTCGATCGAAATCCATTGGCCAGGCGAAAGCGCGCGGGGAAGATATTGAGCCATTACGCCTGGAAGTGAACAAATTGGGTGAAGAGCTGGATCAGGCGAAAGCCGAGCTGGACGTTCTTCAGGCCGAAATTCGCGATATTGCGCTGGCGATCCCGAACATTCCTGACGACAGCGTGCCTGTCGGCAAAGACGAGAACGACAACGTTGAAGTGAAACGCTGGGGTACGCCTCGCGAGTTCGACTTCGAGGTGCGCGATCACGTCACGCTGGGCGAAATGCACGCGGGTCTGGACTTTGCGGCCGCGGTTAAGCTGACCGGTTCTCGCTTCGTGGTGATGAAAGGCCAGATTGCCCATCTGCACCGTGCGCTGGCCCAGTTCATGCTGGATCTGCACACCGAGCAGCACGGTTACAGCGAAACCTACGTCCCGTATCTGGTCAACCACGATACGCTGTACGGTACGGGTCAGCTGCCGAAATTTGCCGGCGACCTGTTCCATACCCGTCCGCTGGATGAAGAAGCAGACAGCAGCAACTATGCGCTGATCCCTACCGCAGAAGTGCCGCTGACTAACCTCGTGCGTGATGAGATCATCGACGAAGACGAACTGCCGATCAAACTGACCGCACACTCTCCGTGCTTCCGTTCTGAAGCGGGATCTTATGGCCGCGACACGCGTGGTCTGATCCGTATGCACCAGTTCGATAAAGTCGAGATGGTGCAGATTGTTCGTCCGGAAGACTCCATGGACGCGCTGGAAGAGATGACGGGTCACGCCGAGAAAGTCCTCGAGCTGCTGGGCCTGCCGTATCGTCGTATGGCGCTGTGCACCGGTGATATGGGCTTTGGTGCCTGCAAAACCTTCGACCTGGAAGTGTGGGTACCTGCGCAGAACACCTACCGTGAAATCTCCTCCTGCTCTAACGTCTGGGATTTCCAGGCGCGCCGCATGCAGGCACGCTGCCGCAGTAAATCTGACAAGAAAACCCGTCTGGTGCATACCCTGAACGGTTCTGGTCTGGCTGTGGGTCGTACGCTGGTTGCCGTGCTGGAAAACTATCAGCAGGCAGATGGCCGTATTGAGATCCCTGAAGTGCTGCGCCCATACATGAAAGGTCAGCAGTACATCGGCTAAATATGTGCCTCAAAACAAAAAAAGCGCCTTCGGGCGCTTTTTTTATGCCTGTGAATTGATACGACGCAATACCCCCTGCCTCTAAAGTAGTAATACTCCTCCGAATGAAAGTCAGCAGAAAAAGCTGATAACGAATAATTTCGTTATATATAAAACTACATAGCGGTTTGTGCCGCCTCTCTTTTCTTTGTGAGCAACCAAAGTGAGTCTCTATGAAAATCAACGCGCCTGAAGAATTGCTGGCTGCCGAGGTCACTCGCCGTGGTTTGATGAAAACCACGGCAATAGGCGGCCTGGCTGTAGCCAGCAGCGCTTTCACGCTCCCTTTTACCCGACTGGCGTCAGCGGCGGATGCACTATCCCCGGCCTCAGTCCCGGAAAAAGTGGTGTGGAGTGCCTGTACGGTAAACTGCGGTAGCCGTTGCCCGCTGCGTATGCACGTAGTGGATGGCGAAATAAAATATGTCGAAACCGACAATACCGGGGACGATAACTACGAAGGGTTACACCAGGTTCGCGCCTGTCTGCGTGGCCGCTCCATGCGTCGTCGCGTCTATAATCCGGATCGTCTTAAGTACCCAATGAAGCGCGTGGGTAAACGTGGGGAAGGGAAGTTCGAGCGCATTAGCTGGGATGAAGCCTACGATATTATCGCCACCAATATGCAGCGGCTGATCAAAGAGTATGGCAACGAATCCATCTACCTGAACTACGGTACCGGAACGCTGGGCGGCACGCTAACCCGCTCCTGGCCACCGGGAAAAACGCTGGTGGCGCGTCTGATGAACTGCTGCGGCGGTTATCTTAACCACTATGGTGACTACTCCTCTGCACAAATCGCCGCAGGACTGAATTACACCTACGGTGGCTGGGCAGACGGCAACAGCCCGTCTGATATCGAAAACAGCAAGCTGGTCGTTCTGTTCGGGAACAATCCGGGTGAAACGCGTATGAGCGGCGGCGGGGTGACCTACTACCTCGAACAGGCGCGTGCTAAATCCAATGCCCGCATGATCATTATCGATCCACGCTATACCGACACCGGTGCAGGGCGCGAAGATGAGTGGATCCCAATCCGTCCAGGTACCGATGCCGCGCTGGTCTCCGCGCTGGCGTGGGTGATGATCACTGAAAATCTCGTCGATCAGCCGTTCCTGGATAAATACTGCGTCGGTTATGACGAGAAAACCCTGCCAGCCAGTGCCCCAGCTAATGGCCACTACAAGGCGTATATTCTCGGTCAGGGCAGCGACGGCGTGGCGAAAACGCCGGAGTGGGCGTCCACCATCACCGGTATTCCGGTCGAGCGTATTGTTCAACTGGCGCGTGAGATTGGCTCAGCCAAACCGGCCTATATCAGCCAGGGGTGGGGACCGCAGCGTCATGCGAACGGTGAAATTGCCACCCGCGCAATCTCCATGCTCTCCATTCTGACCGGCAACGTGGGGATTCATGGTGGTAACACTGGTGCGCGTGAAGGCTCATATGAAGTCCCATTTGAACGTATGCCAACGCTGGACAACCCGGTGCAAACCAGCATTTCCATGTTTATGTGGACCGATGCGATTGAACGTGGCCCGGAAATGACCGCCTTGCGCGACGGCGTGCGCGGTAAGGACAAGCTGGACGTGCCGATCAAGATGATCTGGAACTACGCCGGTAACTGTCTTATCAACCAGCATTCGGAAATCAACCGCACTCATGAAATCCTGCAGGACGACAAGAAGTGCGAGATGATTGTGGTGATCGACTGCCACATGACCTCCTCGGCAAAATACGCCGACATTCTGCTGCCGGACTGCACCGCGTCTGAGCAGATGGACTTCGCGCTGGATGCCTCCTGCGGCAACATGTCTTACGTGATCTTCACCGATCAGGCGATCAAACCGCGCTTCGAGTGCAAAACCATCTATGAGATGACCTCCGAGCTGGCGAAGCGTCTGGGCGTTGAGCAGCAGTTTACCGAGGGACGTACTCAGGAAGGCTGGATGCGCCATCTCCATGAACTCTCCCGCAAAGCCATCCCAGACCTGCCGGATTTCGATACCTTCCGCAAGCAGGGCATGTACAAACAGCGCGATCCTGAAGGGCATCACGTTGCCTACAAAGCGTTCCGCGAAGATCCGCAGGCGAACCCGCTGACTACGCCGTCGGGCAAAATTGAAATCTACTCCGAAGAACTGGCAAAAATTGCGTCTACCTGGGAGCTGCCGGAGGGGGACGTTATCGATCCGCTGCCGATCTACACGCCAGGATTCGAAAACTATAACGATCCGCTCACGGCGAAATTCCCGCTGCAGTTGACCGGTTTCCACTATAAAGCGCGCGTTCACTCCACCTACGGTAACGTCGACGTACTGAAAGCCGCCTGCCGCCAGGAGATGTGGATCAACCCGATGGATGCGAAAGCGCGTGGTATTAACAATGGCGATCGCGTGCGCATCTTCAACGGTCGCGGTGAGGTACACATTGAAGCCAAAGTCACGCCACGCATGATGCCAGGCGTCGTGGCGCTGGGAGAAGGGGCATGGTACAGCCCTGATGCCAACCGCATCGATCAGGCAGGCAGCATTAACGTACTGACCACGCAGCGTCCGTCGCCGCTGGCGAAAGGCAACCCGTCTCACACAAACCTTGTTCAGGTTGAAAAGGTTTAAGGAGTAACCGATGACAACCCAGTATGGATTTTTCATTGATTCCAGCCGTTGCACCGGGTGCAAAACCTGCGAGCTGGCCTGTAAAGATTACAAAGATCTCACCCCGGACGTGAGTTTCCGTCGCATCTACGAATACGCCGGAGGCGACTGGCAGGAAGATAACGGTGTCTGGCATCAGAACGTGTTTGCCTATTACCTGTCGATTGCCTGTAACCACTGCGAAGACCCTGCCTGTACGAAGGTCTGTCCGAGCGGGGCGATGCACAAGCGTGAAGACGGTTTCGTGGTCGTGGATGAAGATGTTTGTATCGGCTGCCGCTACTGCCATATGGCCTGCCCGTACGGAGCACCTCAGTACAATGCCGCCAAAGGGCATATGACCAAGTGCGACGGCTGCCACTCTCGCGTCGCGGATGGCAAAAAACCGATCTGCGTCGAGTCCTGTCCGCTGCGCGCGCTGGACTTTGGCCCTATTGAAGAACTGCGTCAAAAACATGGTCAGCTTGCTGCGGTAGCACCGCTGCCGTCCGCGCACTTCACGAAGCCGAGTATTGTGATTAAACCCAACGCCAACAGCCGTCCTACAGGTGATACCACCGGCTACCTGGCAAACCCGAAGGAGGTGTGAGATGGGAAGTGGATGGCATGAATGGCCGCTGATGATCTTCACGGTCTTTGGTCAGTGCGTGGCGGGTGGCTTCATCGTGCTCGCGCTGGCACTGCTGAAAGGTCAACTCACTGCTGAACAGCAGCAGCGTTTAGTGTTGAGCATGTTTGGCCTGTGGGTGCTGATGGGGATTGGTTTTATCGCCTCTACGCTGCACCTGGGCTCACCGATGCGCGCGTTTAACTCGCTTAACCGCGTGGGGGCATCGTCCCTCAGTAACGAGATTGCCAGCGGGGCGATTTTCTTCGCCATCGGCGGGCTGGGCTGGTTGCTGGCAGCGCTTAAAAAATTGCCTGCAGGTCTGCGTAGCCTCTGGCTGATCGTGACCATGGTGCTGGGCGTGGTGTTTGTATGGATGATGGTGCGTGTCTATAACACCATTGATACCGTCCCTACCTGGTACAGCGTCTGGACGCCAATGAGCTTCTTCCTGACGATGTTTATCGGCGGGCCGCTGCTCGGCTATCTGCTGTTGCGCGTGGCGGGGGTAGACGGCTGGGCAATGCGTTTGCTGCCAGCCGTATCGCTGCTGGCGCTGGTGGTGAGTGCAATTGTTGCTCTGATGCAGGGTGCTGAGCTGGCCACCATTCATAGCTCCATTCAGCAGGCCTCTGCGCTGGTGCCGGATTACGGTTCTCTGATGGCCTGGCGTATCGTGCTGCTGGTAGCGGCGTTGGTATTCTGGATCGCGCCTCAGCTAAAAGGCTACCAGCCTGCTCTGCCGTTGTTATCACTGGCCTTTGTGCTGGTGCTGGCAGGGGAGTTGATTGGTCGTGGCGTCTTTTATGGTCTGCATATGACGGTCGGTATGGCCATCGCCAGCTAATCTTATTTTTTGTTATAAAAAGCCGGGACATAGCGCCCGGCTTTTCTTTTTTCATTCATGAAATTTTTCGACTGTCGTTTTGTTTTAATTTCTACCATTAATAAATAAAAACAGAGACATAATTAATATCTATAGCAGGCACTGCATTAGCAGGATAAGTTTTTTAAATCGACAGGGAACATATCGTGCGAGCCGGCTAAATCAGTGGATTGACTTTGTTTTTGCCAGTGGCATGATGCGCACGAAATCTGAACTTCCTCACGGTTTTTAATCCATGACCACCTATACCCGGCCAGTGCTACTGTTGCTCTGTGGCCTGCTTCTGCTGACCCTGGCGATCGCAGTGTTGAATACGCTCGTCCCGCTGTGGCTCGCCCATGAAAACTTACCGACCTGGCAGGTGGGTATGGTTAGCTCGTCCTTTTTCACCGGGAACCTGCTGGGCACATTATTAACCGGTAGCCTGATTAAACGCTTTGGCTTTAATCGCAGCTATTATCTGGCTTCGCTGATTTTCGCCGCCGGGTGTGCCGGGTTGGGCCTGATGGTCGGCTTCTGGAGCTGGATGGCGTGGCGCTTTATCGCCGGTGTCGGTTGCGCGATGATTTGGGTGGTTGTTGAAAGTGCGCTGATGTGCAGCGGCACGTCACGTAACCGCGGACGCCTGCTGGCAGCCTATATGATGGTTTACTATGTGGGCACCGTGCTGGGACAACTGATGGTCAGCAAACTGCCAACGGACCTGATGAGCGTGCTGCCATGGGTAACCGGTATGGTGCTGGCGGCGATCCTGCCGCTGCTCTTTACGCGTATCGTTAACCAGAAAAGTGAGCATCAGGAAGCGACCCACATCTGGCCGATGCTGAGGCTGCGCCAGGCGCGTCTGGGAGTGAATGGCTGCATTATCTCGGGGATTGTTCTGGGCTCGCTCTATGGTCTTATGCCGCTCTACCTGAACCATCAGGGTGTCAGCGATGCCGGGATTGGTTTCTGGATGGCGGTCATGGTGAGCGCGGGGATTGTCGGCCAGTGGCCGATCGGCCGCCTGGCCGATCGCTTCGGTCGCCTGCTGGTGCTGCGCGTTCAGGTCTTTGTGGTGATCATGGGCTGTCTTGCTATGCTCAGCAACGCCGCGATGGCCCCAGCGCTGTTTATCCTTGGGGCAGCGGGGTTCACGCTTTATCCGGTCGCGATGGCGTGGGCCTGTGAGAAAGTTGAACATCACCAGCTGGTGGCGATGAACCAGGCGCTGTTATTAAGCTATACCATCGGCAGCCTGCTGGGACCAACATTTACCGCGATGCTGATGCAGAATTATTCTGACAATTTGCTGTTTATCATGATCGCCAGCGTGTCGTTTATTTATCTCTTAATGCTGCTGCGCAAAGCAGGCGAGCATCCAACGCCTGTGGCGCACGCCTGATTAAATAAAAGCCTGTCATTGACAGGCTTTTTTGTCCCTGTCACATATAAGACTTTTACGTATTGTTTGTTTTCCCCGCCCGGCGATAATTCAAATGAGTTCTACCACTAAAAGGCAACAATCATGTCTAAACGTCGTTTTTCCACTACCGCACTTGCCGTAGTGTTGTCTTTAACGTTTGCAGCGGCTCCGGTCATGGCTAATCCAGGAAACGGGAATGGCGGTGGTCACGGCAACGGTGGCGGACAAGGTAATGGCGGCAATCATGGTAACGGGAACTCTGGTAACCATGGTAATAAGCAAAATAGCGGTCAGGATAACCCAGGGAAATCTGATAAGAGCTTTAAAAGCAGCAAAGATGTCGGCAATGATGTTGACGCTCGCGTGAGCTTCGATCATGCCCGTCACCTGGCACTGAATTACGGCTTAACGGGCTATGAGTCTCTGCCTCCGGGTATTGCGAAAAACCTGGCCCGCGGTAAACCACTTCCTCCGGGTATTGCGAAGAAAACCGTGCCAGCCTCTATGCTCGGCCAGCTTCCATCCTACCCAGGTTATGAATGGCGCGTGGTGGGTGACGATCTGGTCTTAATTGCGCTGAGTACGGCGATTGTGACTTCCGTTATTAACGGCGTCTTTAAATAGAATTTAAAAAGGCCCGGTTCTCACCGGGCCTTTTCTTTAATACATGACCTTGTGGCCATACTGCTCAAGAATACCTTTCACGCGCTCCATCGTCTCTTTTTTCGGTGGCTTCACGCCATCAAGTTTGTACTCTTCACCCATCGCCACCCATTTATGTTTGCCGAGTTCGTGATAGGGCAGAAGCTCAATTTTCTCGACGTTGCCCATGTCGCGGGTAAATTCCCCCAGGCGGTGCGCAGAGTCGTCATCATCTGACCAGCCGGGAACAACAACATAGCGGATCCAGGTTTTGATGCCTTTGTCGGCAATATACTTCGCAAATTCCAGCGTACGGTGGTTGGAAACGCCAACCAGATTCTGGTGGATCTCATCATTCATCTGTTTGAGATCGAGCATCACCAGATCGGTCACTTCGAGCAGTTCATCAATAACCGGATCGTAGCGGCGCACGAAGCCGTTGGTATCGAGACAGGTGTGAATGCCTTCCTTGCGGCAGGCGCGGAACCAGTCGCGGACAAATTCAGCCTGAAGAATGGCTTCGCCGCCGGATGCGGTCACGCCGCCGCCGGACGCGTTCATAAAGTGGCGGTAGGTCACCACCTCTTTCATCAGATCTTCCACGGTGACTTCTTTCCCACCATGAGTGTCCCACGTGTCGCGGTTGTGGCAGTACAGGCAGCGCATCAGGCAGCCCTGGAAGAAGGTAATAAAGCGGATACCCGGGCCATCGACGGTGCCACAGGATTCAAAGGAGTGAATGCGACCAATAGTTGACATTGCGGTGAGATCTCCGAATTTGGCCCATCCGGGGGCCTATGTAGTTGCACAGCTCAAAGGCTATGTCGAGTCTGTTTTGGCTGTTATCCATTAAGTATATAGATAGCGGACAAAAGAGACTGATGAAGCGAGGGTATTAAAAAGGCCCCACTTGCGTGGAGCCTTTATTGTACGCCTTTTAACGCGTGATTTCAGTCAATTCCACTTACATGGACTGAGTGAAAGTACGGGTGATAACGTCCTGCTGCTGTTCTTTAGTCAGGGAGTTAAAACGTACTGCATAGCCAGATACACGGATGGTCAGTTGAGGATATTTCTCAGGGTGTTCCATCGCATCGAGCAGCATTTCACGGTTCATTACGTTCACGTTCAGGTGCTGACCACCTTCGATGGACGCTTCGTGGTGGAAGTAACCATCCATCAGACCCGCGAGGTTAGTTTTACGCACTTCGTCGTCTTTACCCAGCGCGTTTGGCACGATGGAGAAGGTATAAGAGATACCATCTTTCGCGTAGGCAAACGGCAGTTTAGCAACGGAGGTCAGAGAGGCTACTGCACCTTTCTGGTCACGACCGTGCATTGGGTTAGCCCCTGGTCCGAATGGCGCGCCAGCACGACGACCGTCTGGGGTGTTACCTGTTTTCTTACCATACACAACGTTAGAAGTGATGGTCAGAACAGACTGAGTCGGGATAGCGTTACGGTAGGTAGTCAGTTTCTGAATTTTCTTCATGAAACGTTCTACCAGGTCAACCGCCATGTCATCAACGCGAGAGTCGTTGTTACCAAACTGCGGATACTCGCCTTCGATTTCGAAGTCTACAGCCAGGCCGTCTTCGTCACGAATTGGTTTAACTTTCGCGTATTTGATTGCAGACAGGGAGTCAGCAGCAACGGACAGACCTGCGATACCACACGCCATGGTGCGGATAACGTCACGGTCGTGCAGCGCCATCAGAGAGGCTTCGTAGCTGTACTTGTCGTGCATGTAGTGGATAACGTTCAGTGCAGTCACGTACTGCTTCGCCAGCCAGTCCATGAAGTGGTCCATGCGCTCCATGACTTCGTCATAGTTCAGCACGTCGCCTTTGATAGGTTCAGACTTAGGACCCACCTGCATTTTCAGTTTTTCATCAACGCCGCCGTTGATGGCGTACAGCATGGTTTTCGCCAGGTTTGCACGCGCACCGAAGAACTGCATTTGCTTACCAACAACCATTGGGCTTACGCAGCAAGCGATAGCGTAATCGTCGTTGTTGAAGTCCGGACGCATCAGGTCATCGTTCTCGTACTGCAGAGAAGAGGTGTCGATGGACACTTTAGCGGCGAATTTCTTGAAGTTCAGAGGCAGTTTTTCAGACCACAGAACGGTGATGTTCGGCTCCGGAGAAGGACCCATGGTGTACAGGGTGTTCAGGAAGCGGAAGCTGTTTTTGGTGACCAGCGTACGGCCGTCAACGCCCATACCACCGATAGATTCGGTTGCCCAGATTGGGTCACCAGAGAACAGTTCATCGTATTCTGGGGTACGCAGGAAGCGAACCATACGCAGTTTCATGACCAGGTGGTCAATCATTTCCTGAGCGTCTTGCTCGGTGATTTTACCTGCTTTCAGGTCACGTTCGATGTACGCATCCAGGAAGGTGGATACGCGGCCGAAGGACATTGCTGCACCATTCTGAGACTTAACAGCGGCCAGGTAGCCGAAGTAGGTCCACTGGATAGCTTCCTGGGCGTTGGTTGCAGGACCAGAGATATCGCAGCCATATTTCGCTGCCATCTCTTTGATCTGACCCAGCGCACGGTGCTGTTCAGCAATTTCTTCACGCAGACGGATAGTTGCTTCCAGGTTTACGCCGTTTTCCAGGTCAGACTGCAGGGAAACAAACTGCGCGTATTTGTCTTTCATCAGGAAGTCGATACCGTACAGCGCAACGCGACGGTAGTCACCAATGATACGGCCACGGCCATACGCATCTGGCAGACCAGTCAGAACGCCAGATTTACGGCAGTTCAGAATGTCTTTGGTGTAAACATCGAATACACCCTGGTTGTGGGTTTTACGGTATTCGGTGAAGATTTTTTTCAGCATTGGGTCCAGCTCGCGGTTATACGCTTTGCAGGAACCTTCAACCATTTTGATACCACCGAACGGGATGATTGCGCGTTTCAGTGGTGCTTCAGTCTGCAGACCAACGATTTTCTCAAGGGCTTTGTTGATATAGCCAGCATCGTGAGAAGTGATGGTGGAAGCAACGGAGGTGTCAAAATCAACTGGCGCGTGAGTGCGGTTTTCCAGTTTAACGCCTTCCATTACGCTGTCCCACAGCTTGGTGGTCGCGTCAGTTGCGCCAGCCAGGAAGGATTCGTCACCTTCATACGGGGTATAGTTTTTCTGAATGAAGTCACGGACGTTGACTTCATTCTGCCAGTCACCTTTCGCAAAACCTTCCCAGGCTGTGGCTAACTTTTCATTAAGCTCGGACATGTAACACCTACCTTCTTAAGTGGATTTTTTATTTACTGCCTGAGATAACCATCAATGATGGTCGTCGCCACGCAGGTAAATGACCCAGTATGTCAACCCAACTAACAGACCCCCACCGATAATGTTCCCGATAGTGACGGGGATCAGGTTATCAGTAATGAAATTCATAATAGTCAGGTGAGAGAAACTTTCCGGGGATGAACCAATTGCGGTCCAGAACTCCGGGCTTGCAAAGTTGCGGATAACAATCCCCATCGGGATCATGAACATATTCGCAATACTGTGCTCAAAGCCGCTGGCAACAAACATCGCAACCGGCAGAACCATAATCATGGCTTTATCCATCAGGCTACGACCAGAATAGCTCATCCAGACCGCCAGGCAGACCATCAGGTTTGCAAGGATGCCGAGAGCAACGGCTTCGATAAATGTGTGGTGCATTTTGTGGTCGGCGGTTTGCAGGACGTTAAGCCCCCAGCCGCCGTTGGCGGTCATGTACTCGCCAGAAAGCCACATCAACAGAACAAAGAGCAGACAGCCAATCAGGTTGCCAACGTAGACGTTAAGCCAGTTGCGCGCCAGTTGACCCCAGGTAATTCTTCCGCTGGCTTTTGCCACGACAATCAGCACCGTTGAGGTGAAGAGGTCGGCACCGCAGATGACGCAAAGAATCAGACCCAGTGAGAAGCAAATGCCGCCAATCAGTTTGGCTATGCCGAAAGGCATGGCAGCAGTACCGGTAGTGGCAGTGATGTAGAAGACGAAAGCGATTGAGATGAACACACCAGCAGTAATCGCCAGATAGAACGTCTTCATCGGGTGTTTCGTTGCTTTATAGACACCCGCTTCTTCGGCAACTTTTGCCATCGCGGCGGGGAGTAAAAGATCAAAAGGGTTGTCAGCTTTCACACTAACTCTCTCTTTATTAAGTCGGCGACGAGATACTAACAAAGCATTATAGAAGAGAAATTGATATAGATCATATCTCGCCTGGCTTATAGGCCCGCAGTGTGTATGGTTTTACAGCAAATGCGGAGTAAGTAATTGATTATCCGTATAAAAATAAATTTTAAAAGTTATGAAAAGAGTTGAATTATTTCGTTCGGCCCCCTCCGAAACAGTTAATTAATATGGAGTATTTACCATAAAAAGTAACAATAAAGCCCGGGTAAAGATTATTATATTTACCCATGTTTAACTTTATTATTACAATCAGCAATCATTACCGAAAAAAATAAAAAACGGGGCAATGAAATTGCCCCGTAATATAGCCCAGACGATTGAATACGCCTACTGCTGCTAATGTTATATGCGCTTATTTTGACCAGTAAGCGGCTTTTGCTTTCTGCAGCTTTTCATAGGCCTTGAGCAGCGACTGGTGCGCCGGGAAGGCTTTCAGATCGCTGTCCACGGCCTGCAGACCGTAGAATGGCTCTTCACCGCTGAGCGCCGCGCTGGCGGCTTCAACCGCTTCAGCACCGTACATACGCACGAAAGCGTTCAGGTATTGCAGTGGCTCACGATCCTCTTCCTGCGAAAGCAGCAGCAGGGTTTGCAGGCAACGGTAATAGTTGGTGCGCTCGGCAGAGAAGACCGACTGGTTGAATTCCATCGTCCATTCCGTCCAGGCCAGGGCCTGATCCAGATCGCCGCCAGCCAGCGCCAGCATCGCTTTCAGCTCCCCGATACGCAGGGTATACCAGCCGTTGTCTTTACCCGTCGCCAGGCCCAGCAGTTCACGCACGCGAGTGAAATCATCGTGACCTTCTTCGTCCAGTTGGGCGATCAGGTTCAGATAATCCTCTTTTTCCCACTCGCTGCCTGGCAGAGCAAGCAGGGTTTCGCGCAGGTGCGCGCCCATGCTGTTGTTCGCCAGCCACAGATCTTCAGCAGGGTAGATGTCGGACATGCCCGGCACAATGATGCGGCATGCGTAAACGCCCAGGTGTTCGTAGTCGGCAATGTAGACTTCCTGATCTTCGGCGTTAAAGATGGCCATCAGCGTGGCGAACTCTTCTTCCGTGGTGCCGGCAAAGCTCCAGTCTACGAACGGATAGTCTGCGTCCTGCTTAAACATATCCCAGGAGATCAGGCCGCTGGAATCGATGAAGTGGGTTTCGAGGTTGGTATGCTCCGCCACTTCTTCATCGTCAAAGGTTGGCGGGGTGAAGACGTCGAGATCTTTCAGGCTACGGCCCTGCAGCAGTTCGGTGACGGTACGCTCCAGCGCCACGCCGAAGTCAGGGTGCGCGCCGAAGGAGGCGAAGCAGGTGCCGTTTTCTGGGTTAAACAGCACCACGCAGATCACCGGATATTTTCCGCCCAGTGAGCCATCGTAGGCGAAGATTGGGAAACCTTCCGCTTCGAGTTTGGCGATGGACTCCACCACGCCCGGGTAGCGCGCCAGCACGTCGGCCGGAATTTCAGGCAGGCTGATAGATTCGGCAATAATGCGGTTTTTAATGTGACGCTCGAACACTTCTGACAAGCCCTGAACGCGCGCTTCGTTGCGGGTGTTACCGGCGGACATGCCGTTAGACACATACAGGTTGCCGACGATGTTCATCGGAATATACACGGTCTGCTCGTCAGACTGGCGGGTGAACGGCAGGGCGCAGATACCACGATCTTCGTTACCAGACTGCAGATCGATCAGCATGCTGGCGGTCAGTTCGTTTTCTGGATCGTAGAACGCACGCAGGCGGGCGTCGAGAATACCTTCCGGCAGTTCATCGTCTTCGGTCAGCGGGAACCATTTTTCGTTCGGATAGTGAACGAATGGGCCGTTAGCGATGGTTTCGCCCAACCAGAAGTCAGCGAAGAAATAGTTGGTGGACAGACGCTCAAAATACTCACCCAGCGCGGAGGCCAGTGCCGCTTTTTTAGTCGCGCCTTTCCCGTTGGTAAAGCACAGGGCACACTCTTTGTCGCGAATATGGACGGACCAGACATGGGGCACCGGATTGAGCCAGGAGGCTTCTTCGATGTTAAAACCCAGGTCGGTCAGTTTCTGCTGGAAGCGAGCGATGGAATCTTCCAGAGCGGCGTCTTTGCCGGGGATAAACGTTTGAGTCATGGCGTTCACTTTTATCGTACGTAAAGCGCGCAATGATACGGGTTTTGCGTGACGGGTGCTATCTTCGGCGAAAATAAAAGGCTGGGCTATGCTTAGTGGCAGTAACTGACTGTTAAGGCATAGAAAAATGAAAGCATTTGATCTCCAGCGGATGGCGTTTGATAAAGTTCCCCCCGAGTTTTTAGGCGAAGTGGCTTTGCGGAGCCTGTATACCTTCGTTCTTGTCTTTCTGTTTCTCAAGATTACGGGCCGTCGCGGTGTGCGGCAGATGTCGCTTTTTGAAGTGTTAATCATCCTCACGCTGGGGTCAGCGGCGGGGGATGTCGCCTTTTATGACGATGTGCCGATGGTGCCGGTCTTTATCGTCTTTGTCTCGCTGGCGCTGCTGTACCGCCTTGTGATGTGGCTGATGTCGAAGAGCGAAAAGCTGGAAGATCTGCTGGAAGGGAAGCCTGTGGTGATTGTCGAAGACGGACAGTTGGCCTGGGAAAATGTGCAAAGTGCCAATATGACCGAGTTCGAATTTTTTATGGAATTGCGTCTGAACAGCGTCGAACAACTCGGACAGGTGCGTCTGGCCATTATGGAAACGAACGGTCAAATCAGCGTGTATTACTATCATGATGACGAGGTGAAGCCGGGGTTATGCATCCTGCCGGATATGCTCATTGAGCGATACAAAACCGTCCCCGATGCGGGCGAATATGCCTGTATAAAATGTAGTCATGTGGTGGTGATGAAGGCAGGCGCTCATCAATTATGCCCTCGCTGTACGAATCCAGAATGGACGAAGGTTAGCCGGGCTAAACGGATCACCTGACAGCCATTTTGTCGGTTTTGTCCTGGCGAGGCGGCAGATTGTTTTGTGTGATGTGAGCCACATTTCACGGGTCATAAGTTTTAGACATTGCGGCGCGTGTCACTGAATGATAAAACCGATATCCACAGTTATAACTTATGGCTTTTAGCGTGGTGAGGGGAAATGGCTCAAGTCTTTAATTTCAGTTCAGGTCCGGCGATGTTACCGGCAGACGTGCTTAAACAGGCTCAACAGGAACTTTGTGACTGGAACGGTCTCGGTACGTCGGTGATGGAAATCAGCCACCGTGGTAAAGAGTTTATTCAGGTGGCGGAAGAGGCAGAAAAGGATTTTCGCGATCTGCTGAATATTCCCTCGAACTACAAAGTATTGTTCTGTCACGGCGGCGGACGCGGCCAGTTTGCTGGCGTACCGCTGAATATCCTTGGCGATAAAACGACGGCTGACTACGTTGATGCGGGCTACTGGGCGGCAAGCGCCGTTAAAGAAGCGCACAAATACTGCACGCCGAACGTTATCGACGCCAAAGTGACCGTTGACGGTCTGCGCGCCGTGAAGCCCATGAGCGAATGGCAGCTTTCTGATAACGCAGCCTATCTCCACTACTGCCCGAACGAAACTATCGACGGGATTGCCATCGACGAGACGCCAAACTTCGCCAGCGATGTTGTGGTTGCCGCCGACTTCTCCTCCACCATTCTTTCTGCCCCGATTGATGTCAGCCGCTACGGCGTTATCTATGCAGGCGCACAGAAAAATATCGGTCCTGCAGGCCTGACAATCGTCATTGTACGTGAAGATCTCCTGGGGAAAGCCCATAAGTCTTGCCCGTCAATTCTCGACTACACCGTGCTGAACGATAACGACTCCATGTTCAACACGCCACCGACGTTTGCCTGGTACCTCTCGGGCCTGGTCTTCAAATGGCTGAAGCAAAACGGCGGTGTGGCGCAGATGGACAAGGTCAATCAGCAGAAAGCTGAACTGCTGTACGGCGTGATCGACAAAAGCGATTTCTACCGTAACGATGTGGCGAAAGCTAACCGCTCCCGCATGAACGTGCCGTTCCAGCTGGCAGACAGCAACCTGGACAATGTGTTCCTGAAAGAGTCCTTCGCGGCAGGTCTGCACGCGCTGAAAGGCCACCGAGTGGTGGGGGGGATGCGCGCCTCTATTTATAACGCGATGCCGCTGGAAGGGGTTAAAGCTCTGACCGATTTCATGATCGACTTCGAACGTCGCCACGGTTAATCGCGCTGTTTCCACCCCCGTAGCCCTGCTGCGGGGTTTTTATTATGTTGAGTTGAGAGTTAAGTTTCATGGAATCCCTGACGTTACAACCTATCGCGCGGGTAGATGGCACCATCAATCTGCCTGGTTCAAAAAGTGTCTCGAACCGCGCTCTGCTGCTGGCAGCTCTGGCAAACGGCACCACCGTCCTTACAAACCTGCTGGACAGCGATGACGTACGCCACATGCTCAATGCGCTGAAAGCGTTGGGTGTTCATTACACTCTCTCTGACGATCGTACCCGCTGTGAAGTGACCGGCAACGGCGGCGCGCTGCGTTCGGGTGAAGAGCTCGAGCTGTTTCTGGGCAACGCGGGTACCGCGATGCGTCCATTGGCGGCGGCGCTGTGTCTGGGCACCAATAACATCGTGCTGACCGGCGAGCCGCGCATGAAAGAGCGTCCGATCGGCCATCTGGTCGATGCCCTGCGTCAGGGTGGCGCGCAGATTGAGTATCTTGAGCAGGAAAATTATCCGCCACTGCGTCTGCGCGGGGGCTTTAGCGGCGGTGACGTCGAGGTGGACGGTAGCGTTTCCAGCCAGTTCCTGACGGCACTGCTGATGACCGCGCCGCTGGCACCGCAGGATACGGTTATCACGATTAAAGGGGATCTGGTCTCCAGACCGTACATTGATATCACGTTGCACCTGATGAAAACCTTCGGCGTTGAGGTGGAAAACCAGTCTTATCAGCGTTTTGTGGTGCGTGGGGCGCAGCAGTATCAGTCTCCGGGCAATTACCTGGTTGAAGGCGATGCGTCATCGGCCTCTTACTTCCTGGCTGCGGGCGCGATCAAAGGCGGCACCGTGAAGGTGACCGGTATTGGCCGCAACAGCGTGCAGGGCGACATCCGTTTTGCCGACGTGCTGGAGAAAATGGGCGCCACTGTCACCTGGGGCGATGACTTCATCTCCTGTACCCACGGCGAGCTGAATGCCATTGATATGGACATGAACCACATTCCGGATGCGGCGATGACCATTGCCACGGCTGCGCTGTTTGCCAAAGGCACCACCACGCTGCGTAACATCTACAACTGGCGCGTGAAAGAGACTGACCGTCTGTACGCGATGGCGACCGAGCTGCGTAAAGTGGGGGCTGAGGTGGAAGAGGGCGAAGACTACATTCGCGTCACCCCTCCGGCAAAACTGCAGTTCGCAGAAATTGGCACCTACAACGATCACCGTATGGCGATGTGCTTCTCGCTGGTGGCGCTGTCCGACACGCCTGTGACCATTCTTGACCCGAAATGTACGGCGAAAACCTTCCCGGACTACTTCGAGCAGCTGGCGCGCATCAGTACGCTGGCCTGATAGCGTTATGCCGCATCCTTCGATGCGGCATTTCCTTACGCTTCCTGACGAACACTTCCGCTCATTTCTTCTACACTCTGCTTCAATCATTCCGTAATTTGCACGCAAAGGTAACAGTTGCGCACGTTGGCGCGTATAATGCGCGGCGTTCATGTTAACGGTATGCCTTATTTAAGGAGAAAAAGATGACGGCAGTTGCCCCGGTAATCACCATTGATGGGCCGAGTGGCGCAGGGAAAGGTACCCTGTGCAAAGCGATGGCGGAAGCATTGCAATGGCATCTTTTAGATTCGGGCGCAATCTATCGCGTGCTGGCGCTGGCTGCGCTGCATCATCATGTCGATGTCGCCTCTGAAGAAGCGCTGGTACCGCTGGCTGCGCACCTGGATGTCCGTTTTGTGTCTACCGATGGCAACCTGGAAGTGATCCTTGAAGGGGAAGACGTGAGCGGTGAAATCCGTACGCAGGAAGTGGCGAATGCGGCCTCTCAGGTTGCGGCCTTCCCGCGTGTGCGCGAGGCGCTGTTACGTCGCCAGCGTGCGTTCCGCGAAGCCCCGGGGTTGATCGCCGACGGACGCGATATGGGCACCGTGGTATTCCCTGATGCGCCTGTAAAAATTTTCCTTGACGCCTCTTCAGAAGAACGTGCTCAACGCCGCATGCTTCAGTTGCAGGAGAAGGGGTTTAGTGTTAACTTTGATCGCCTTTTATCCGAGATAAAAGAGCGCGATGATCGCGATCGTAACCGCGCTGTCGCGCCACTTGTTCCTGCAGAAGATGCATTAGTTCTGGATTCAACCAGTTTAACTATTGAGCAAGTGATTGAAAAAGCGCTACAATATGCGCGCCAAAAACTGGCACTCGCGTAAACGCGACCGATTTAGCAGTACCCCCGCTGCAATGGATTGACGGCGGGTATGTGAAACAACCCCATCCGGCACGGAGCCAGGTGGACGTTAATATTAACCTGAAGATTAAACATGACTGAATCTTTTGCTCAACTGTTTGAAGAATCCTTAAAAGAAATCGAAACCCGTCCGGGTTCCATCGTTCGTGGTGTTGTTGTTGCTATCGACAAAGACGTAGTACTGGTTGACGCCGGTCTGAAATCTGAGTCCGCCATCCCGGCAGAGCAGTTCAAAAACGCCCAGGGCGAGCTGGAAATCCAGGTTGGTGACGAAGTTGACGTTGCGCTGGACGCAGTAGAAGACGGCTTCGGTGAAACCCTGCTTTCTCGTGAGAAAGCTAAACGTCACGAAGCATGGATCACCCTGGAAAAAGCTTACGAAGAAGCTGAAACTGTGGTCGGTGTTATCAACGGCAAAGTTAAAGGTGGCTTCACTGTTGAGCTGAATGGTATTCGTGCGTTCCTGCCAGGTTCTCTGGTAGACGTTCGTCCAGTCCGTGACACCCTGCACCTGGAAGGCAAAGAGCTTGAGTTCAAAGTCATCAAGCTGGACCAGAAGCGTAACAACGTTGTTGTATCCCGTCGTGCCGTTATCGAATCCGAAAACAGCGCAGAACGCGATCAGCTGCTGGAAAACCTGCAGGAAGGCATGGAAGTCAAAGGTATCGTTAAGAACCTCACTGACTACGGCGCATTCGTTGACCTGGGCGGCGTTGATGGCCTGCTGCACATCACCGACATGGCGTGGAAACGCGTTAAGCACCCAAGCGAAATCGTGAACGTGGGCGACGAAATCACTGTTAAAGTGCTGAAGTTCGACCGCGAGCGTACTCGTGTATCCCTCGGCCTGAAACAGCTGGGCGAAGATCCATGGGTAGCTATCGCTAAGCGTTACCCAGAAGGTACTAAACTGACTGGTCGCGTAACCAACCTGACCGACTACGGCTGCTTCGTTGAAATCGAAGAAGGCGTTGAAGGCCTGGTGCACGTTTCCGAAATGGACTGGACCAACAAAAACATCCACCCATCCAAAGTTGTTAACGTTGGTGATGTAGTGGAAGTGATGGTTCTGGATATCGACGAAGAACGTCGTCGTATCTCCCTGGGCCTGAAACAGTGCAAAAACAACCCATGGCAGCAGTTCGCGGAAACCCACAACAAGGGCGACCGTGTTGAAGGTAAAATCAAGTCTATCACTGACTTCGGTATCTTCATCGGCCTGGACGGCGGCATCGATGGCCTGGTTCACCTGTCTGACATCTCCTGGAACGTTGCAGGCGAAGAAGCAGTTCGTGAATACAAAAAAGGCGACGAAATCGCTGCAGTTGTTCTGCAGGTTGACGCAGAGCGTGAGCGTATCTCTCTGGGCGTTAAACAGCTCGCAGAAGATCCGTTCAACAACTGGGTTGCACTGAACAAGAAAGGCGCAATCGTAAACGGTAAAGTAACTGCAGTTGACGCTAAAGGCGCAACCGTAGAGCTGGCTGACGGCGTTGAAGGTTACCTGCGCGCTTCTGAAGCTTCCCGTGACCGCGTTGAAGATGCCACTCTGGTTCTGAACGTAGGCGACGACGTTGAAGCTAAGTTCACCGGTGTTGACCGTAAGAACCGTGCAATCAGCCTGTCTGTTCGTGCTAAAGACGAAGCTGATGAGAAAGATGCAATCGCAACTGTTAACAAACAGGAAGATGCAAACTTCTCTAACAACGCAATGGCTGAAGCTTTCAAAGCAGCTAAAGGCGAGTAATATCAGGTTCTCAGCATCATTTGAGCTGTAACGCATTTACAGCGCGAAGGATGAAGAGCAAACTTGACAGATTACAGGATCCGTCCTGTAATCAATAACAAAGGGCGGCTACGGCCGCCCTTGTTTAATGAGCTGTTCAGCTAATTGGTTTGAAAGGAACCGGAGGAATCATGACCAAGTCAGAATTGATTGAAAGACTTGCCAGTCAGCAACCGCATATCCCTGCCAAGGCAGTGGAAGATGCCGTAAAAGAGATGCTGGAGCATATGGCCTCCACTCTTGCCCAGGGCGAGCGCATTGAAATCCGCGGTTTCGGTAGTTTTTCTCTGCACTATCGTGCTCCACGCACCGGGCGTAACCCGAAAACGGGTGATAAAGTCGAGCTGGAAGGTAAGTACGTTCCACACTTTAAACCGGGTAAAGAACTGCGCGATCGCGCCAATATTTACGGCAACTGAGTTTAGCCAGCCGGTTAAACTGGGTTCGAAAGAAAGCACCTGCGGGTGCTTTTTTTTATTCCTGTCGTTTTCTTCTGGAAGGCATCCCTCATTTCCCGCTGCGTTTTCTGCAACCTGTTAAAAACCTTGCTGCGCTTGCTGTAAATCCAATTCTTCACAACTGACGAGCCGCATCACTCACGAGCATACTGCCACCCTGAAACAGGGAGGTAGCAATGGGAATTCCCGCTTTATGTATCTGCGCCATTCTGGCGATAGCCCCGTTACTCTGGTTACCTGAACTGCCATCACGCTATACCGTCTGGATAATGCTGGCGGGCGGGGTGGTGCTGGGCACATGCCAAAACGTGCGCCTGAAGTATGTGGGGACCGCGCTGTTATTTTGCGCGTGGGGCCTTCTGGCCGCGCAGGAGAGCGTCTGGCCGATGCAGCATTTAACCACGGGAGCCGTGCAGGCCGAGGTAGAGATCACCGCCACTGATGGTGCAACTCAGCATCAGGGAAAGATTCGTACCGTAAACGGCCGGCGCTGGTGGGCGTCCACCGGCGTAACGCTGTATGGCAATTATTTGCCACAGAGATCATGTGCTGGCCAGCGCTGGGCGATGATGCTCAGGCTAAAACCTGCACACGGCGAGCTGAACGACGGAGGCTATGATCCCCAACGTAGCGCCATTGCCCGACACCAAACGCTGAGCGGGCGCTTCACCCATGCGGAACTTGTTGATGGACACTGCAGCCTGCGAGCGCAATACCTGATGTCGCTGCAAAACCGACTTTCTGATTATCGCTGGGGAGCGGTTATCCTCGGGCTGGGGATGGGAGAGCGTCTGGATGTCCCCCGAGAAATAAAAGACCTGATGCGTGAAACCGGCACACTGCATCTGATGGCGATTTCGGGCCTGCATATCACGCTGGCGGCATCCCTCGTCTGGTTACTCGCGCGTGCGATCCAGTTTATATTCCCCAGCCACCGGGTCCACTGGCAAATGCCACTCCTGGCCGGGTTGTTCTTCGCCGCTTTCTACGCCTGGCTTACCGGTCTGCTGCCTCCTGCACTACGAACGGTCATCGCACTTGCCGTGCTGGCGGCGATGCGAATCGGTTCCCGCCAATGGTCGCCGTGGCAGGTATGGTGTTGCTGTGTCGCGGCGATCCTGATAAGCGATCCCTTAGCCATACTTTCTGAGAGTCTGCTCCTGTCCGCATTTGCCGTCGCGGCGCTGATTTTCTGGTTTCAGTGGCTGCCTCTTCCTCGCTGGCAGTGGGCCCGACGCATACGGCCACTACTTAATCTGATCTATCTGCAGGTTGGCATGCTGGTGTTGCTCATGCCGTTACAGGTGCTGATTTTCCACGGCTTCAGTATCTCCTCTCTGGTCGCCAATCTCTTTGCCGTGCCGATAGTGACGTTTGTCAGCGTACCGCTGATTTTACTCGGAATGTTGCTCCATCTGTTACCGCTGGGGGGAATGGAAAGTGCCATCTGGTTTGCAGCCGATAAGTCCCTTGCCGGGTTGTTCTGGCTACTGATGCGCTTGCCAGACGGCTGGCAGAGTGTGGATCAGCGCTGGCAGTACATGACGCTACTGCCCTGGCTTATCATCATCGGCTGGCGTTTGCGAGCCTGGAAAACCGTTCCAGCCGTGTGTCTGGCTGGGAGTCTGTTGCTGGCATTTCCCCTCTGGCGAACGGCTAAAAGTGATGCCTGGACGCTACATATGCTGGATGTGGGGCAGGGGCTGGCCATGGTCATCGAACGGCAGGGAAAAGCGATTCTCTTTGATACCGGGCTCGCCTGGCCAGGGGGAGATAGCGCACAGCGGTTAATTATCCCCTGGCTGCGCTGGCACCATCTGCGGCCAGATGGCGTGATTCTCAGCCATGAACATCTTGACCATGCAGGAGGTCTCGCATCGCTGCAAAAAGCATGGCCGGAGATGTGGGTAAGAAGTCCATTACGTCTGGCGGGGCACCGGCCCTGCTTTCGTGGGCAGAGCTGGAGATGGCAGGGATTAACCTTCGCCGTCCACTGGCCCTTGGAAAATGACCCGGCTCGGGGAAACAACCGCTCCTGCGTGGTGAAAGTGGACGATGGTGAGCAGAGTATACTGCTGACGGGAGACATTGAAGCGCCAGCAGAACAGGCTATGCTTAGCCATTACTGGCAACATCTTGCGTCGACGTTAATCCAGGTTCCCCATCATGGCAGCAATACCTCATCGTCATTGGCGCTGGTACAACGGGTGGAGGGAAACATTGCGCTGGATTCAGCAGCCCGCTATAACGCCTGGCGGTTTCCGTCGGCGAATGTGGTCCGACGTTATCGAAAAGAGGGGTATATCTGGCAAGATACCCCCCATTCCGGGCAAATATCGGTGACATTCTCGCAACATCGCTGGCAAATCCGGCGCTTGCGGGATCAATTTTTACCACGTTGGTATCATCAGTGGTTTGGCGCGCCCTTAGATAACGGGTAGAATATGCGGCTATTTCAACAAATGCTGGTTTTTTGAATGCATAACGACAAAGATCTCTCCACGTGGCAAACCTTCCGCCGACTCTGGCCGATGATTGCACCTTTTAAAGCAGGCTTGATCGTGGCGGGTGTAGCGTTAATCCTCAACGCAGCCAGCGATACTTTTATGTTATCGCTCCTTAAACCGTTACTGGACGACGGTTTTGGTAAAACGGATCGCTCAGTGTTGCTATGGATGCCGCTGGTGGTTATCGGGCTGATGATCTTACGTGGTATCACCAGCTATATCTCCAGCTACTGCATCTCCTGGGTATCCGGGAAAGTGGTTATGACCATGCGCCGTCGTCTGTTCAGCCACATGATGGGCATGCCGGTCTCATTCTTTGACAAGCAATCTACGGGGACACTACTGTCCCGTATTACCTACGATTCAGAGCAGGTTGCGTCCTCCTCCTCAAGCGCGTTGATTACCGTCGTGCGTGAAGGGGCGTCGATCATCGGCCTGTTTATCATGATGTTCTATTACAGCTGGCAGCTGTCGCTCATCCTGATCGTTTTGGCTCCGGTTGTCTCGATTGCCATCCGCGTTGTGTCCAAGCGTTTCCGCAATATCAGTAAAAATATGCAGAATACGATGGGGCAGGTAACAACCAGCGCCGAACAGATGCTGAAAGGCCACAAAGAGGTGTTAATTTTCGGTGGCCAGGACGTCGAAACCAAACGCTTTGACAAAGTCAGCAACAAAATGCGTCTTCAGGGGATGAAAATGGTCTCGGCCTCTTCCATCTCTGACCCGATCATTCAGCTGATTGCCTCACTGGCGCTGGCGTTTGTCCTTTATGCGGCAAGCTTCCCAAGCGTGATGGAGACGCTGACGGCGGGTACCATCACCGTGGTCTTCTCCTCGATGATCGCCCTGATGCGTCCCCTGAAATCTCTGACTAACGTGAATGCCCAGTTCCAGCGCGGGATGGCGGCTTGTCAGACATTGTTCAGCATTCTGGATTCCGAGCAGGAAAAAGACGAAGGTACACGCGAGATTGAGCGCGCCCGTGGCGATGTTGAATTCCACAACGTGACCTTCACCTATCCGGGCCGCGATACGCCCGCTCTGCGCAATATCAACCTGACGATTCCGGCGGGTAAAACGGTGGCGCTGGTAGGCCGTTCTGGCTCCGGTAAATCCACCATTGCCAGCCTCATCACCCGTTTCTACGACATCAACGAAGGTGAAATTCTCCTTGACGGTCACGACCTGCGGGAGTACACCCTGCAGTCGCTGCGTAACCAGGTTGCGCTGGTTTCTCAGAACGTGCATCTGTTTAACGATACGGTCGCCAACAACATCGCTTATGCGCGCAATGACGAGTACAGCCGCGAGCAGATCGAGAATGCCGCACGCATGGCCTATGCGATGGACTTTATCAACAAGATGGATAACGGTCTGGATACCATCATTGGTGAAAATGGCGTGCTCCTGTCCGGTGGTCAGCGTCAGCGTATTGCGATTGCGCGCGCGCTGCTGCGTGACAGCCCAATCCTGATTCTGGATGAAGCGACGTCCGCACTGGATACCGAATCTGAACGCGCTATTCAGTCGGCGCTGGACGAACTGCAAAAGAACCGTACCTCACTGGTGATTGCACACCGTCTGTCGACTATCGAGCAGGCGGATGAGATCGTGGTGGTTGAGGATGGCGTCATTGTTGAACGCGGAAGCCACGCAGCTTTGCTGGAACACCGCGGCGTATACGCCCAGCTTCATAAGATGCAGTTCGGCGAATGATTGCACGCATCTGGTCCGGTGAATCCCCGCTGTGGCTGCTGCTTTTGCCGCTCTCCTGGCTTTACGGCCTGGTGAGCGGCATCATTCGTCTGCTTTACCGTCTGGGGATCAAGCGGGCCTGGCGTGCGCCAGTGCCGGTTGTGGTTGTGGGCAATCTTACGGCGGGCGGCAACGGTAAAACACCGGTGGTGATCTGGCTCGTGGAACAGCTGCAAAAACGCGGTATCCGCCCGGGTGTGGTCTCGCGTGGGTATGGCGGTAAAGCGGCGCAGTACCCACTGCTGCTGGCAGAGAAAACCACCACTGCCGAAGCGGGTGATGAACCGGTATTGATTTTCCAGCGTACTGGCGCGCCGGTGGCAGTCTCCCCGGTTCGCAGCGACGCCGTGCAGGCGCTGCTTGCCGAACACGCGGTACAAATTATCATCACTGACGATGGTCTGCAGCATTACGCGCTGGCGCGTGATAAAGAGATTGTGGTCATCGACGGGGTTCGCCGTTTCGGTAACGGATGGTGGCTGCCAGCCGGCCCTATGCGTGAACGCGCTTCACGTCTGAAGTCCGTTGATGCGGTGATTGTAAACGGTGGTGAGGCAAAAGCGGGTGAAATCCCTATGCACCTGTTGCCGGGACTAGCGGTAAACCTGGTGACAGGTGAACGCCGGGCGGTTGCTGAGCTGCCTTCGCTGGTGGCAATGGCAGGGATTGGTCATCCTCCGCGCTTCTTCGCAACGCTTGAGCAGTGTGGTGCCAGGCTTGAAAAACGCATTCCACTGGCTGACCATCAGGCGCTGGTGGCAGAGCAGGTTGATGCGCTCACGGCGTCGGGACAAACGCTCATTATGACCGAAAAAGATGCGGTGAAATGCCGTGCCTTTGCGAAAGAAAACTGGTGGTATCTGCCGGTTGACGCTGAACTCAGCGGCGAGCAGCCGGAATACTTGCTCAAGGAACTGATTGCGTTAGTGCAGTGAGGGCTTACGCGGTTCTGGTGGCGCTTTGACTGACAGGAAAACGCATGTCTTTACCGCAACTCTCGCTTACAGCTGCACGTCATTTACACCTCGCCGCGCAGGGGCTGCTCAAAAAGCCCCGTTGCCGCGCACAGCCTGCCGATATCCTCTCTGCTATCCAGCGCATGTCGCTGCTGCAAATCGACACCATTAATATTGTTGCCCGTAGCCCTTACCTGGTGCTGTTCAGCCGCCTGGGCCACTATCCCTCTCACTGGCTTGATGAGGCGCTCAGCAAAGGGGAGCTCATGGAGTACTGGGCGCACGAAGCCTGTTTCCTGCCCCGCAGCGATTTTGCCCTGGTGCGTCACCGCATGCTTGCCCCAGAAAAGATGGGCTGGAAATACCGACAGGCGTGGATGCAGGAGCACGCGGCCGAAATAGAGCAACTCATCAGCCATATTCAGGAAAAGGGACCAGTGCGTTCCGCTGATTTTGAACATCCGCGAAAAGGCACAAGCGGCTGGTGGGAGTGGAAACCGCACAAACGTCATCTTGAAGGGTTATTCACCTCCGGCCAGGTCATGGTGATTGAACGGCGTAATTTTCAGCGCGTCTATGACCTGACCCAGCGCGTGATGCCACACTGGGACGACGAACGTGACCTGCTTACCCAGGATGCTGCCGAGGCCATCATGCTGGAAAACAGCGCCCGCAGTCTGGGCATTTTCCGGCCGCAATGGCTGGCAGATTATTACCGCCTGCGCCAGCCCGCGCTGAAACCGCTGCTGGAGATGTGGCAACGCGAACAGCGCGTCATTCCCGTCACGGTAGAAACGCTGGGAGAGATGTGGCTGCATGCGGATCTCCTTCCTTTGCTGCCCAAGGCGCTGGACGGAAATCTCCAGGCAACCCACAGCGCAGTGTTGTCGCCTTTCGACCCGGTGGTCTGGGACCGAAAACGCGCCGAACAGTTGTTCGATTTCAGCTACCGGCTGGAGTGTTATACCCCGGCACCAAAGCGTCAGTACGGCTATTTTGTTTTACCCCTGCTGCATAAGGGGCGGCTGGTCGGGCGCATGGATGCCAAAATGCACCGCAAAACCGGCACGCTTGAAGTCATTGCGCTCTATCTGGAAGAGGGGGTCAGGGTGACGGCGAGTCTGGAGAAGGGCTTAACGTCCGCCATTAGCGAGTTCGCCCTCTGGCAGGGGGCTCGCGACGTCACGCTGGGACGCGTTCCCGAAGGGTTATTTATATCCTGTCGAAGTGGCTGGGAAACAGACACGCCCTGAAAAAGGAATGTGTTAAGCTTTAGCGATTACCCATACGGAGGAACTATGGATCACCGTTTACTTGAAATTATTGCCTGCCCGGTGTGCAACGGCAAACTCTACTACAGCCAGGACAAACAGGAGCTGATTTGCAAGCTGGACAGTCTGGCTTTCCCGCTGCGTGACGGCATTCCGGTGTTGCTGGAAAACGAAGCCCGTTCCCTGGTGGCAGAAGAGAGCAAACCATGAGTTTTGTTGTCATTATTCCTGCGCGTTATGCCTCAACGCGTCTGCCGGGTAAACCGCTGGTGGATATCAACGGCAAGCCAATGATTGTGCACGTCCTTGAACGCGCCCGTGAATCCGGCGCCGATCGCGTGATTGTTGCCACCGATCATCCGGACGTCGCCCGTGCGGTTGAAGCCGCAGGCGGTGAAGTGTGCATGACCCGTGTCGATCACCAGTCCGGCACCGAGCGTCTCGCCGAAGTCGTTGAGAAATGTGGTTTCAGCGATGATACCGTCATTGTGAACGTGCAGGGCGACGAGCCGATGATCCCGGCCGTTATTATCCGTCAGGTGGCAGAAAACCTGGCGCAGCGTCAGGTGGGTATGGCGACGCTTGCGGTGCCTGTTCACCACGCTGAAGAGGCATTTAACCCGAATGCGGTGAAAGTGGTGATGGATGCCGAAGGCTATGCGCTCTATTTCTCCCGCGCCACCATTCCATGGGATCGCGACCGCTTTGCGCTCTCGAAAGAGACCATCGGGGATTCCTTCCTGCGCCATCTGGGGATTTACGGCTATCGCGCCGGTTTCATTCGCCGCTATGTCACCTGGGCACCCAGCCCGCTGGAGCATATCGAAATGCTGGAGCAGCTTCGTGTGCTCTGGTATGGCGAGAAAATTCACGTTGCTGTTGCCAAAGAAGTACCAGGAACGGGCGTTGATACGCCGGAAGATCTTGAGCGCGTTCGCGCCGAATTACGTTAATACCGCCTGCATCCCTCCTTTCGGAGGGATGTCCTCTCGCCACTATTTTCGCTTTTCTTTTCCCTGATTGATCTCTACCGGGTGACATCTTCATTCTGCGCGCTCATTATAAAAGCAGTAGCATTAATGGGGGTAATCTCATATGAAACAGCTGCGTGCCGAACTTAGCCATCTGCTGGGTGAGAAATTAAGCCGGGTCGAGTGTGTGAGTGAAAAGGCCGATACCGCGCTCTGGTCGTTGTATGACAGTCAGGGAAACCCAATGCCGCTGATGGCGCGAAGTTTCACGTCGCCGGGTGTTGCCAGGCAGCTCGCCTGGAAAATGTCGATGCTGGCGCGGGAGGGGACCGTCCGAATGCCGACCGTGTACGGCGTCATGACGCACGAGGAACACCCCGGCCCCGATATCCTGTTGATAGAGCGTTTACGCGGCGTGCCTGTTGAAGCACCCGCGCGCACGCCGGAACGCTGGGAGCAGCTGAAAGACCAGATTGTCGAGGCGCTGCTGGCCTGGCATCGCCAGGATAGCCGTGGGCTCGTGGGGCCGGTCGACAGCACCCAGGAGAACCTGTGGCCGCTGTGGTATCGCCAGCGGGTGGAAGTGCTGTGGGGAACGCTCAACCAGTTCAATAACACCGGTTTGACCATGCAGGACAAACGTATTCTTTTTCGCACTCGTGAATGCTTGCCAGCGCTGTTCGACGGTTTTAATGATAACTGCGTGCTGATCCACGGCAATTTTACCCTGCGGAGTATGCTGAAAGACTCCCGCAGCGATCAGCTGCTGGCGATGTTGGGGCCTGGAATAATGCTGTGGGCCCCACGTGAATATGAGTTGTTCAGGCTCAGCGACAGCGCGGCGGCTGAAGGGTTACTGTGGCACTACCTTCAGCGTGCGCCCGTTGCCGAAGCGTTTCTCTGGCGGCGCTGGTTGTACCTGCTCTGGGATGAAGTCGCGCAACTGGTCAATACCGGGCGTTTCAATCGCGCAAACTTCGATCTCGCGGCTAAGTCACTCTTGCCCTGGCTCGTCTGAGGAACCTTTCAGCCACTGCCAGAGGCGGCCGAGTGTCTCGTAGCCGACGCGATCGCTATGCATCAGCCACATCGGGGAGGGGATCACGCGTTCCCATGGGTTAAGTGGCGCGTTGATTGCCATCTGGTTTGCCGGTGCGGGAAGCGGGTGCAGGCCCTGCTTTTCAAAGAAAATCATCGCCCGTGGCAGGTGTGAGGCGGAGGTGACCAGCAAGAATGGAACATCGCCAATCGCCTGCTTCACCGCAGCGGCTTCTTCTTCGGTATCTTTAGGACTGTCCAGGGTGATGATAGCGGAACGCGGTACGCCGAGGGATTCCGCAACTCTGGCACCCGCTTCAGCCGTACTCACCGGGTTCGTTTTTGCTGCGGCGCCGGTGAAGATCATTTTTGATCCCGGGTTCGCCAGCCACAGGCGAATCCCTTCGTTTAGCCGTGGCAGGCTGTTGTTGATCAGATTCGAGCTGGGGGCCCAGTCAGGATCCCAGGTATACCCACCGCCCAGCACCACGATGTATTCCACTTTCTGATTTCCCTGCCATGTCGGGTACTTATCTTCAATGGGGCGTAACAGGCCATCCGCGACCGGTTGCAGGCTCAGCAGCAGTAAGACAAGCCAGCCGAACGTGATGAGCGTTTTGCCACTTTTCTGAAAGCGGCTGAACCACACCAGCGCCAGCCCCACCGCGATGATGATGAGCAGCAGCGGAAGGGGAAGCATCATCCCTCCAATGTATTTCTTAAGGGTAAAAAGCATCCTTTTTGGTTCCTTTTTTGACCATACAGCAGGTGATTACCGGTGATATTACACCAGAGAGGTTCATTCTCCGCGCGGGTGTGACAAAATAGCGGTTTTGCAGTTAGCGAGTGGAACTCTCCCAATGCGGGATCGCAATTTTGATGACATCGCGGAAAAGTTTTCGCGCAACATTTATGGCACCACAAAGGGGCAGCTCCGTCAGACGATCCTCTGGCAGGATCTGGACACCATTCTGGCCACTTTTGGCGACCAGACGTTGCGCGTGCTGGACGCCGGTGGCGGCGAAGGACAAACGGCGATAAAAATGGCCGAGCGCGGTCATCACGTCACGCTTTGCGATCTTTCGGCTGAAATGGTCGCCCGCGCGACGCGTGCTGCAGATGAGAAAGGTGTGAGCGACAACATGCATTTTATACAATGCGCCGCTCAGGACATCGCACAGCATTTGGAAACCCAGGTTGATCTGATATTGTTTCATGCGGTGCTGGAGTGGGTGGCCGATCCGCAAAGCGTTTTACAAACCCTGTGGTCGATGTTGCGCCCGGGCGGCACGCTGTCGCTGATGTTCTACAATGCTAACGGCTTCCTGATGCACAACATGGTTGCAGGTAACTTTGACTATGTGCAGGTCGGGATGCCTAAAAAGAAAAAGCGCACGCTTTCCCCGGACTATCCGCGCGATCCGCAGCAGGTTTACGGCTGGCTGGAAGAGATTGGCTGGCAGATTGTCGGGAAAACGGGCGTCAGGGTGTTTCATGATTATCTGCGTGAAAAACACAAACAGCGTGACTGTTTTGACACCTTAACAGAATTAGAAACGCGGTATTGCCGTCAGGAGCCATTTGTCAGCCTTGGCCGCTATATTCACGTCACCGCGCACAAGCCGCAGATGCAAGGATAACCTATGAGTGAATTTTCCCAGACAGTCCCCGAACTGGTTGCCTGGGCCAGGAAAAACGATTTCTCCATCTCGCTGCCGGTAGACAGACTCTCTTTCCTGCTGGCGGTTGCCACGCTGAACGGCGAACGGCTGGATGGCGAAATGAGCGAGGGTGAACTGGTGGATGCGTTCCGCCATGTCAGTGATGCGTTTGAGCAAACCAGCGAAACCATTAGCGTGCGTGCCAACAACGCAATCAACGATATGGTGCGTCAACGTCTGCTGAACCGCTTTACCAGCGAGCAGGCGGAAGGAAACGCCATCTATCGCCTGACGCCGTTGGGTATCGGCATCACCGATTACTACATTCGCCAGCGCGAATTTTCCACGCTGCGTCTTTCCATGCAGCTCTCGATCGTGGCGGGTGAGCTTAAGCGTGCCGCCGATGCTGCAGATGAAAACGGTGATGAATTCCACTGGCACCGCAACGTTTACGCGCCGCTGAAATATTCGGTGGCCGAGATTTTCGACAGCATCGATCTAACCCAGCGTTTGATGGACGAACAGCAGCAGCAGGTCAAAGACGACATCGCGCAGCTGCTGAATAAAGACTGGCGTGCGGCCATCTCCAGCTGCGAACTTTTACTGTCAGAAACCTCCGGTACGCTGCGTGAACTGCAGGATACGCTGGAGGCGGCAGGGGATAAGCTGCAGGCCAACCTGCTGCGCATCCAGGACGCGACGCTGGCGCATGACGATCTGCATTTTATCGACCGTCTGGTGTTCGATCTGCAGAGCAAGCTCGACCGCATCATTAGCTGGGGACAGCAGTCGATCGACCTGTGGATCGGCTACGACCGACACGTGCATAAGTTTATCCGCACCGCGATTGATATGGATAAAAACCGCGTCTTTGCTCAGCGTCTGCGCCAGTCGGTTCAGACCTACTTCGATGCGCCATGGGCGCTGACTTACGCCAATGCCGATCGCCTGCTGGATATGCGCGACGAAGAGATGGCCCTGCGCGATGAAGAGGTGACCGGTGAACTGCCGCCGGATCTGGAGTTCGAAGAATTCAACGAAATTCGTGAGCAACTTGCGGCGATGATCGAAGAACAGCTCGCTGTCTACAAAACCAGACAAGCTCCGCTGGATCTTGGACTCGTGGTGCGCGACTATCTGGCGCAATATCCGCGAGCGCGCCACTTCGACGTTGCCCGCATTGTGGTAGACCAGGCGGTGCGCCTGGGTATCGCACAAGCAGATTTCACCGGACTGCCGCCGAAGTGGCAGCCAATTAACGATTACGGAGCCAAGGTACAGGCGCATGTCATTGACAAATATTGAACAAGTGATGCCGGTTAAGCTGGCACAGGCGCTGGCGAATCCGTTATTTCCGGCGCTGGACAGCCAGCTGCGTGCCGGTCGTCACATTGGCTTAGACGAGCTGGATAATCACGCCTTTTTGATGGACTTCCAGGAGTACCTGGAAGAGTTTTACGCCCGCTACAACGTGGAGCTGATTCGCGCGCCGGAAGGTTTTTTCTACCTGCGCCCGCGCTCCACGACGCTGATCCCGCGCTCCGTGCTCTCCGAGCTGGATATGATGGTCGGCAAAATTCTTTGCTATCTCTATCTCAGCCCGGAACGTCTGGCGAATGAAGGCATCTTCACCCAGCAGGAACTCTACGATGAGCTACTGACGCTGGCGGATGAGAGCAAGCTGCTCAAGCTGGTGAACAACCGTTCGACCGGATCGGATCTTGACCGTCAGAAATTACAGGAAAAGGTGCGCTCTTCCCTGAACCGTCTGCGTCGTCTGGGGATGGTCTGGTTTATGGGCCACGACAGCAGCAAATTCCGCATTACGGAATCAGTCTTCCGCTTCGGCGCCGATGTGCGTGCGGGGGATGACGCGCGTGAAGCGCAGCTTCGCATGATCCGTGACGGTGAAGCGATGCCGGTGGAAAACCATTTGCAGCTCAATGACGAGCATGAAGAGAATCTGCCGGATAGCGGGGAGGAAGAGTAATGATTGAACGCGGTAAATTTCGCTCACTAACGCTGATTAACTGGAACGGCTTCTTTGCCCGAACCTTCGATCTGGACGAGCTGGTCACGACGCTCTCCGGCGGTAACGGGGCGGGGAAATCCACCACCATGGCGGCGTTTGTGACGGCGCTGATCCCCGACCTGACGTTGCTTCACTTCCGTAACACCACTGAAGCAGGCGCGACAAGCGGCTCCCGCGATAAAGGTCTGCACGGTAAGCTGAAAGCGGGCGTCTGTTATTCCGTTCTGGACGTCATCAACTCTCGTCACCAGCGCGTCGTGGTGGGGGTTCGTTTGCAGCAGGTTGCCGGTCGCGACCGTAAAGTGGATATCAAACCGTTTGCTATCCAGGGGCTGCCAACCTCCGTGCAGCCGACCGCGCTGCTGACGGAAACCCTGAATGAACGCCAGGCGCGCGTGCTGACGTTACAGGAACTGAAAGACAAGCTCGAAGCCATTGAGGGCGTGCAGTTCAAGCAGTTCAACTCCATTACCGACTACCACTCCCTGATGTTCGATCTGGGCGTGGTGGCGCGTCGCCTGCGCACCGCTTCAGACCGTAGCAAATACTACCGTCTGATCGAAGCGTCCCTGTACGGCGGTATCTCCAGCGCCATTACCCGCTCCCTGCGCGACTACCTGTTGCCGGAGAACAGCGGCGTGCGTAAGGCGTTCCAGGATATGGAAGCGGCGCTGCGTGAAAACCGCATGACGCTGGAAGCGATTCGCGTGACCCAGTCAGACCGTGACCTGTTTAAACACCTGATCAGCGAAGCCACCAACTACGTGGCGGCGGACTACATGCGTCACGCCAATGAGCGCCGCGTCCATCTCGATCAGGCATTAGAATACCGCCGCGAACTGTTTACCTCCCGTAAACAACTGGTGGCAGAGCAGTATAAGCACGTCGAAATGGCGCGCGAGCTGGGCGAGAACAACGGCGCTGAAGGTGACCTGGAAGCCGACTACCAGGCCGCCAGCGATCACCTGAACCTGGTGCAGACCGCGTTGCGCCAGCAGGAGAAAATCGAGCGCTACGAAGCGGATCTCGATGAGCTGCAAATTCGTCTCGAAGAGCAAAATGAAGTGGTGGCCGAAGCCGCCGAGATGCAGGAAGAGAACGAAGCCCGCGCCGAAGCCGCCGAGCTGGAAGTGGATGAGCTGAAAAGCCAGCTTGCTGATTACCAGCAGGCATTGGACGTGCAGCAGACGCGTGCGATTCAGTACACCCAGGCACTGCAGGCGTTACAGCGCGCGAAAGAGCTGTGCCATCTGCCTGACCTGACGCCGGAAAGCGCCGACGAGTGGCTGGATACCTTCCAGGCCAAAGAGCAGGAAGCCACCGAGAAACTGCTCTCTCTTGAACAGAAAATGAGCGTCGCGCAAACGGCGCACAGCCAGTTTGAACAAGCGTATCAGCTGGTGGTCGCCATTAATGGCCCGCTGGCGCGTAACGAAGCCTGGAACGTTGCCCGTGAACTGCTGCGCGACGGCGTCAACCAGCGCCATCTGGCCGAGCAGGTGCAGCCGCTGCGTATGCGCCTGAACGAACTGGAACAGCGCCTGCGTGAGCAGCAGGAAGCCGAGCGTTTGCTGGCTGAGTTCTGTAAGCGTCAGGGTAAACATTACGATTTCGACGAGCTTGAGGCGCTGCATCAGGAGCTGGAAGCGCGTATCGCTGCGCTTTCCGATACGGTCTCCAGCGCCAGTGAGCAGCGCATGACCCTGCGCCAGGAGCTGGAACAGCTTCAGTCCCGTTCTAAAAGGCTCCTGGAGCGCGCGCCGGTCTGGCTGGCGGCGCAAAGCAGCCTTAACCAGCTCAGCGAACAGTGCGGCGAACAGTTCGAATCCAGCCAGCAGGTGACCGAATACCTGCAACAGCTGCTGGAGCGTGAGCGCGAAGCCATTGTTGAGCGTGATGAAGTCGGCGCACGTAAGCGTGACGTCGATGAAGAAATTGAGCGCTTAAGCCAGCCGGGCGGGTCAGAAGATCCGCGCCTCAATGCCTTAGCCGAGCGTTTTGGTGGCGTACTGCTGTCTGAGATTTACGACGATGTCGGCCTGGACGATGCGCCATACTTCTCCGCATTGTACGGTCCATCCCGTAACGCGATTGTGGTGCCGGATCTGTCGCTGATTTCTGACCAGCTCGCCGGGCTGGAAGATTGCCCGGAAGATCTCTATCTGATCGAAGGGGATCCGCAGTCGTTCGATGACAGCGTGTTTAGCGTTGACGAGCTGGAAAAAGCGGTGGTGGTGAAAATCGCTGACCGCCAGTGGCGTTACTCCCGCTTCCCGGAACTGCCGCTGTTTGGCCGTGCCGCGCGTGAAAGCCGTATTGAGAGCCTCCATGCCGAGCGTGAAACGCTGTCGGAACGTTTTGCGACCCTGTCGTTTGATGTACAGAAAACCCAGCGTCTGCATCAGGCGTTCAGCCGCTTTATCGGTAGCCATCTGGGCGTGGCGTTTGAAGCCGACCCGGAAGCGGAAATCCGCAAACTCAATACCCGCCGCGGCGAGCTGGAACGCGCCATTGCCAGTCATGAAAGTGACAACCAGCAGAGTCGCGTCCAGTTTGAACAGGCGAAAGAGGGCGTCGCGGCCCTTAACCGCATCCTGCCGCGCCTCAACCTGCTGGCAGATGACACGCTGGCCGATCGCGTGGATGAGATCCAGGAACGTCTGGATGAAGCCCAGGAAGCCGCGCGTTTCGTGCAGCAGCACGGCAATCAACTGGCGAAGCTGGAGCCCGTGGTGTCTGTCCTGCAGAGCGACCCGGAACAGTTCGAGCAGTTAAAAGAAGATTATGCCTGGTCGCAGCAGGTGCAGCGCGAAGCGCGTCAGCAGGCGTTTGCCCTGACGGAAGTCGTGCAGCGTCGCGCACACTTCGGCTATTCCGATTCGGCTGAAATGCTGAGCGGTAACAGCGACCTGAATGAAAAGCTGCGTCAACGTCTTGAGCAGGCAGAAGCGGAACGTACCCGAGCACGCGAAGCGATGCGCAGCCACTCCGCTCAGCTTAATCAGTACAACCAGGTGCTGGCCTCGCTGAAAAGCTCCTTCGACACCAAGAAAGAGCTGTTAAACGACCTGCAGAAAGAGTTGCAGGACATTGGCGTGCGTGCCGACAGCGGGGCGGAAGAGCGCGCCCGTCTTCGTCGTGATGAACTGCATAGCCAGCTCAGCAACAACCGTGCGCGTCGTAATCAGCTGGAAAAAGCGCTGACCTTCTGCGAAGCCGAAATGGATAACCTGACCCGTCGCCTGCGCAAGCTGGAACGCGACTATCACGAGATGCGCGAGCAGGTGGTGACGGCGAAAGCGGGCTGGTGTGCGGTCATGCGGATGGTGAAAGACAACAACGTGGAACGTCGACTGCACCGTCGCGAACTGGCGTACCTCTCAGCCGATGAGCTGCGTTCAATGTCGGATAAGGCGTTGGGTGCGCTGCGCCTGGCGGTGGCGGATAACGAGCACCTGCGCGATGTGCTGCGCATGTCAGAAGATCCGAAACGTCCGGAGCGTAAAATTCAGTTCTTCGTGGCGGTTTATCAGCATCTGCGCGAGCGTATTCGTCAGGATATCATCCGTACCGACGATCCGGTCGAAGCCATCGAACAGATGGAAATTGAGCTGGGGCGTCTGACGGAAGAGCTGACTTCCCGCGAGCAGAAGCTGGCTATCAGCTCCCGCAGCGTGGCGAATATTATTCGCAAAACCATTCAGCGTGAGCAGAACCGTATCCGCCAGTTGAACCAGGGTCTGCAGAGCGTGTCGTTTGGTCAGGTGAACAGCGTGCGTCTCAACGTCAACGTGCGTGAAGCCCACGCGACGCTGCTGGACGTGCTCTCTGAGCAGCACGAGCAGCATCAGGATCTGTTCAACAGCAACCGTCTGACCTTCTCTGAAGCGCTGGCGAAGCTGTACCAGCGTCTGAACCCGCAGATTGATATGGGTCAGCGCACGCCGCAAACCATCGGTGAAGAACTGCTGGATTACCGTAACTACCTGGAAATGGAAGTTGAGGTTAACCGTGGTTCAGACGGCTGGCTGCGTGCGGAATCCGGGGCGCTCTCTACCGGTGAAGCGATCGGTACCGGGATGTCCATTCTGGTGATGGTTGTACAGAGCTGGGAAGATGAAGCGCGCCGTCTGCGCGGTAAAGACATCTCTCCATGCCGCCTGCTGTTCCTGGATGAAGCGGCGCGTCTTGATGCCCGCTCTATTGCCACGCTGTTTGAGCTTTGCGAGCGTCTTGATATGCAGCTCATCATTGCGGCACCGGAAAACATCAGCCCTGAAAAAGGGACCACCTATAAACTGGTGCGTAAAGTGTTCCAGAACAGCGAACACGTTCATGTTGTCGGGTTGCGTGGTTTTGCGCCGCAGCCTCCGGAGTCATTGCCGGAAACCACGGCAGACGCTTCCTGAGGCGTTTTGTTACAAAGAGCGGCGCAAAAGCGCCGCTTTTTTTATTCACTTAACTTGTGCTTAGGGCTGCGTTATCTTTAAACTTCTTTACATAAGGTAAGGCAACAGGTTTGCCGTCTACCTATAATAAAAGAAAGCCCCACCGTGATGGGCATGTCGTGAAAACAGGGGGCAAGGGATGTTGCTAAAGAAAGAATGTGGTCGTCAGCTGTCTGCGCTGAGTTTATGCCTGGCAGTGATGTTTGCTCCACTGTTAACCGCCCAGGCCGACGAGCCTGAAATTGTGCCGACGGACAGCTCCGCAGCGACAGGCGCGCAGCCGACGTCATTGTCTCAGCCGCTGGAACAGTCTCCGGCGACCGCCGTCATGGCCGGCATTAAGCCGTTGCCGGAAGGCATCGATATCGAATCGCTTAGCCAGCAGCTCCTCTCAGGGTTGCCGTCAGGCTACATGCCCGCCTATATCAATCAGCTCACGCTGCTTTATGCTGCCCGGGACATGAAACCCATGTGGGAAGACCGTGATGCCGTGCGCGCGTTCCAGCAGCAGCTGGCAGAAGTGGCGATTGCGGGTTTTCAGCCGCAGTTTACGAAGTGGGTTGAGCTGTTAACCGATCCAGCCGTCACTGGCCAGGCGCGGGACGTGGTGCTTTCCGATGCCATGATGGGCTATCTGCAGTTTGTGGCGGGTATTCCGGTCAACGGCAACCGCTGGTTATATAGCGATAAGCCCTACAAGCTGGCGACGCCAGCGCTGTCGGTGATCAACCAGTGGCAGCTGGCGCTGGATAATGGCGATCTGCCGCGCTTTATTGCCAGTCTCGCCCCGGCGCACCCGCAGTATGCCACCCTGCATGAGTCGCTCCTCGCGCTGGTGGGCGACTCGCGTCCCTGGCCGCAAATGCGGGGTACCGCGACGCTGCGTCCAGGCCAGTGGAGCAGCGATGTTCCTGCTCTGCGCGAAATCCTGAAACGCTCCGGTATTCTTGAGGGCGGGCCGAAGATTGCCCTGCCGGGCGACGATCCGCAAAGCGCGGTTGTGAGCCCGTCAGCGCCGGTGAAAGAGAAGAAGGCCGCTCTCCTGAGCGATAAACCTGCGGCATACGATCGCGAACTGGTTGCTGCGGTTAAGCAATTCCAGGCTGCGCAGGGGCTGGGTGCCGACGGGGTAATAGGTCCGTCAACGCGCGACTGGCTTAACGTCTCTCCTGCGCAGCGGGCAGGGGTGCTGGCACTGAATATTCAGCGTTTGCGCCTGCTGCCGGGCACCTTGTCCACAGGCATTATGGTGAATATTCCGGCCTATTCCCTGGTCTATTATCAGGATGGCAGCGAAAAACTGGCCTCGCGCGTCATTGTCGGGCGTCCGGATCGTAAAACACCGATGATGAGCAGCGCGTTAAATAACGTGGTGGTTAACCCACCGTGGAACGTGCCGCCGACGCTGGCACGTAAAGACATTCTGCCAAAGGTCTGGAACGATCCGGGTTATCTGGAACGTCATGGCTATACGGTGATGCGCGGCTGGAACAGTAAAGAGGCGATTGATCCTTACATGGTCGACTGGTCGACGATTACGGCTTCCAACCTGCCGTTCCGCTTCCAGCAGGCTCCCGGGGCGCATAACTCCCTGGGGCGTTACAAATTCAATATGCCGAGTTCAGATGCTATCTATCTGCACGATACGCCGAACCACAACTTGTTCCAGAAAGATACCCGCGCCCTCAGTTCAGGCTGCGTGCGCGTAAACAAAGCCTCGGAGCTGGCCAATATGCTGTTGCAGGATGCGGGCTGGAACGATACGCGTATTTCTGACGCCCTGAAACAGGGGGATACGCGCTACGTGAATATTCGACACAACATTCCGGTCAATCTTTACTATCTGACGGCGTTTGTGGGTGAAGACGGGCGCACTCAGTATCGTACAGATATTTACAATTATGATCTCACTGCGCGATCCGGCGCACAAATTTTGCCAAAAGCGGAACAATTAATCAGGTAAATGAAGTAGTTCGGGAAAAATGATTGTCGTAAGTTATGGTGAATAGGGGGCGATATCGCTGTAAGCCGCGTATTCACTGGGGTTGGGCGCCTTGACGTACCCCGTTTTGCCAGTTAAGGTGCCCTTCGTGCGCTAAGCATACTTACGATTTCATTGACCTGTAGACCTGATTATCATGGACAAATTTGACGCTAATCGCCGCAAACTGCTGGCGTTAGGTGGTGTTGCGCTTGGCGCAGCGGCCATCTTGCCGACGCCAGCATTTGCCACCCTCTCGACACCTCGTCCGCGAGTTTTAACGCTCAACAATCTTCATACCGGTGAGTCGCTAAAAGCGGAGTTTTTCGATGGCAGAGGCTATATTCAGGATGAATTAGCAAGACTCAACCATTTTTTCCGTGATTTCCGCGCGAATAAAGTAAAAGCCATCGACCCAGGATTGTTTGATCAGTTGTTCCGCCTTCAGGGCCTGCTGGGCACCAGGAAGCCCGTGCAGCTCATTTCTGGTTATCGCTCACTGGATACCAATAATGAACTACGCGCCCATAGCCGTGGGGTAGCAAAAAAAAGCTATCACACGAAGGGACAGGCAATGGATTTCCATATTGAAGGCGTTTCGTTAGCCAATATTCGCAAAGCTGCGTTATCTATGCGCGCAGGTGGTGTAGGATATTACCCCAGCAGCAACTTTGTGCATATTGATACCGGTCCGGTCCGGCACTGGTAATAACGAAACACAGGAGCAGTATGAACTATCGTATTATTCCGGTTACCGCGTTCTCCCAGAACTGTTCATTGATCTGGTGCGAGCAAACCAAACTGGCCGCGCTTGTTGATCCCGGCGGCGACGCCGAGAAAATCAAGCAGGAAGTCGCCGACAGCGGTGTGACGCTGATGCAGATTTTACTGACGCATGGTCATCTCGATCATGTTGGCGCAGCGGCAGAGCTGGCACAGCATTTTGGTGTGCCGATCATCGGTCCGGAAAAAGAAGATGAGTTCTGGCTGCAGGGGTTACCTGCCCAAAGCCGCATGTTTGGCCTTGATGAGTGTCAGCCTCTGACGCCCGATCGCTGGCTGAACGAAGGAGAGCGCGTTAACGTAGGGAATGTGACTTTACAGGTGTTGCATTGTCCTGGGCATACGCCAGGCCATATCGTCTTCTTTGATGACCAGTCTCGTCTGCTGATTTCGGGCGACGTGATTTTCAAAGGCGGCGTAGGACGCAGCGATTTTCCGCGCGGCGATCACGGGCAGCTGATTCAGTCGATCAAACAGAAGTTATTGCCGCTGGGCGATGACGTGACGTTTATCCCTGGACACGGTCCGATGTCGACGCTGGGCTATGAACGGCTCCATAATCCGTTCCTTCAGGATGAAATGCCTGTCTGGTAAACCTGGTTAAATAAAAAAGCCTGCTGAACGCAGGCTTTTTTGTGGGCGTAAATTACAGTACGGCGACAATCGCTTCGCACAGAGGCGCCATGTTGTCAGGCGTCATCCCTGCCACGTTCACGCGACCGGAAGCCACGGCGTATACGCCAAACTCTTCACGCAGACGCAGAACCTGCTCTTTGGTCAGGCCGCTGAAAGAGAACATGCCGTTCTGTTTGATGATGAAGCTGAAGTCACGGTCTGCGCCTTTCTCGGCCAGAGTATTAACAAACAGCAGACGCATACGCTGGATACGCTGGCGCATATCGTTCAGCTCTTGTTCCCAGATCGCGCGCAGCGCATTGTTGCTGAGAATGGTTGCAACAACGGACGCACCGTGTGCCGGTGGGTTAGAGTAGTTCGCGCGGATAACCGATTTCATCTGGCTGAAGGCACGATCGACGGTTTCGTCGTTAGCCGCAACCAGCGTACAGGCACCTACGCGCTCATTGTACAGACCGAAGTTCTTGGAGTAGGAGCTGGCAACGATCAATTCCTGGTGTACGGCTGCAAAAGCGCGCAGGCCTTCTGCATCTTCTTCCAGTCCACGGGCGAAGCCCTGATAGGCGAAGTCAAACAGCGGCAGCCAGCCTTTCTCTACGGAGAGTTTAGCCAGCTGTTCCCACTGCTCAAGCGTCGGGTCGATACCGGTTGGGTTATGGCAGCAGCCGTGGAACAGCACCACATCACCCGCCTGCGCTTCGTTCAGGCTTGCCAGCAGGCCATCAAAGTCGAGAGCATGGTTTGCCGCATCGTAGTATGCATATTCGCGCACTTCCAGACCTGCAGAGTTAAAGACGCTCTTGTGGTTCGGCCAGCTTGGGTTGCTCACCCAGACACGCTTAACAGAGGTGTTTTTCGCAAGGAAATCCGCCGCCACACGCAGTGCGCCGGTACCGCCTGGTGTCTGTGCTGTACGCGCACGTTTGTCACTCACAATTGCGCTACCTTTACCGAACAGCAGCTCCTGCGTGCAGCGACCAAATTCAGGAATACCATCAATACCGAGGTAGTTTTTGGTGGTTTCATTTTCCAGCAGATACTGCTCAGCTTTCTTTACGCTGGTCAGTACCGGGGTTTTGCCGGTTTCATCTTTATATACACCAATACCCAGGTTGATTTTGCCAGGGCGGTCGTCGGCACGAAACAGATCGGCCAGGCCCAGAATTGGGTCGGCAGGAGCGGCGGTAATGTTCTCAAACATGACGAAGTTCCATTGTGATTACAGAAGTGAAATCCGCTATCAGGTTAACGGTAGATTTACAAAATGCCAACCGTTTGCGACGAAAAGCGTGCGGCTTTTCAAAAGTCGCCATTATTTTCTGTCAGGCATAAAAAAACAGGGCCGAAGCCCTGTTCATTAAGCATATAACAAAGTGGTGTTCTGATTAGAACTGGTAGGTTACACCCACAGCAGCCATATCGTCGTTGCCGTTCAGACCGCCAACCGCTTTCGCGTAGTCGGTGTCTTTGTCCAGCAGGTTGATGTAGTAGTCAGCCCACACGTTGAAGTTTTTGTTGAAGTAGTAAGTGGTACCTACCTGGATGAATTTAGCCAGGTCTGCATCGCCACCGCTGAAGCCGCCGACGGCAGCCAGGTCTTTACCTTTGGTCTGCACGTAGGAGATGGCTGGACGCAGGCCGAAGTCGAACTGGTACTGAGCAACCACTTCGAAGTTCTGGGTTTTGTTAGCAAAACCAGCATCACCGCTAGAACCGGTACGGGTGGTGTTACGGGTTTCTGCATAGGTGGTTGCCAGGTACAGGTTGTTAGCGTCATATTTCAGACCAACACCCCATGCTTCAGCTTTGTCACCCTGACCATCAGCTTTCTGGTTCAGAGTACGGTTAGCGTTGCTGTAAGATGCGATTGCACCGAAGCCTTCGCCGAAGTCGTAACCCAGGGAGTAACCTACGCCGTCACCGTTAGAGGTTTTAACGTCAGCACGGTCGTTTTTACCCTGGTACTGTACGCCCAGGCTCAGACCGTCAACCAGACCGAAGAAATCGCTGTTACGGTAGGTCAGCAGGCCGGTGCTACGGCTGGTCATAAAGTTATCAACGTAGTTACCGCCCCAGGTCATTCCTGAGAAGGACGGTGCCATATCGGTGTATGACTCAACGTCGTAAACGATACCGTAGTTACGACCGTAGTCGATGCTGCCAGCGTCACCCGCTTTCAGACCGGCAAAGGCCAGACGGTTTTTGTTTTTCTGTGCAGTGTTTTCCGCATCATTGGCCATGAAGCGGTATTCCCACTGGCCGTAACCGGTCAGCTGGTCGTTGATCTGAGTTTCGCCTTTGAAACCGATCTGCGCGTAAGTTGCGTCGTTGTTGTTAGTGTTATCACCAGAGGTCACGAAATCGTGCTCGGCGTTAACTTTCCCGTAGAAGTCCAGTTTGTTGCCGTTCTTGTTATAGATTTCTGCAGCGTTAGCTGCACCGGCTACCAGCAGGGCAGGGATTACCACTGCCAGAATATTGCGCTTCATCATTATTTATTACCCTCATTGGTTTTTTTATGACACTCGCCACTGCCGTCAATAAATTCTGTCAATAAATATTTCCGGAACTATTGATGAGAGTTAGGTGTCTTTATGTATCTGACAGGCATCTTTCCATTCACCGAAGCGTTTCGCTAGCCTGAAAGTGCTACAATTCTCAAGATTGAGTTACAAAAAGAAAATATGTGTAACTAAATGTGTATTTTTCGGAACTTTGTGAACCATCTCAAATTTCAGAACGCCCTGGCGAATTAAACAGCAGATTGTTTACTATATATATGAATTCCTTATGATTAATTTGGATAAAGGCAATTCCTATAAACAGATGTTAAACGATTCGTTTTTTCTTATGACCGAAAAAAGACTTCTGGATGGCTGAAAAAGTGGTTGAAAATTGTGCTATTGCTTGAGGGTGTAATAATCGCAATAAGAATAGGGTTTATTTTTTGTGGCTAGATGTTTCTCGGAAACAAAACGTAACAGGTAGTGGTTGTGACGGGGTGGTGCTTTAAAAACACTGACTTTGCGCTGACGAAAACTGACAGTGCAGAATAAAATAATGGCCAGCAAATGCTGGCCATGGTCTGTTTTTTGCTCTTAGAAGCTGGCGTTACGTGGCGTACGCGGGAACGGAATCACATCACGCACGTTCTGAACACCGGTAACGTAGGCGATCAGACGCTCGAAGCCCAGGCCGAAACCTGAATGCGGAACGGTGCCGTAACGACGAAGATCGCGATACCAGCTGTAGTCCGCAGGATTGAGACCCATCTCTTCCATGCGCGCGTCCAGCACATCCAGACGTTCTTCACGCTGAGAACCACCGATGATTTCACCGATGCCAGGCGCCAGGACGTCCATCGCTGCGACGGTTTTACCGTCTTCGTTAAGGCGCATATAGAAGGCCTTGATGTCTTTCGGGTAGTTTTTAACGACAACCGGCGCTTTGAAATGTTTCTCGGCCAGATAGCGTTCGTGCTCAGACGCCAGGTCAACGCCCCAGTAAACCGGGTTCTCGAACTTCTCACCGCATTTCTCGAGGATCGCAACCGCGTCGGTATAGTCCACCTGCGCAAAGTCGGCAGAGACAAAACGTTCCAGACGGGCGACCGCATCGCTGTCTACGCGCTCAGCGAAGAACTTCATATCGTCCGGACGCTCTTCCAGCACCGCTTTGAAGACGTACTTCAGCATCGCTTCTGCCAGACCGGCGACATCGTCGAGGTTAGCAAACGCCACTTCCGGCTCCAGCATCCAGAATTCCGCCAGGTGGCGGCTGGTGTTGGAGTTTTCAGCACGGAAGGTAGGGCCGAAGGTATAAATCTTAGACAGTGCACAGGCGTAGGTTTCGCCGTTGAGCTGACCGGATACCGTCAGGAATGCCTCTTTACCAAAGAAGTCTTTGTCATAGTCCACTTTACCTTCTGGCGTGCGCGGCAGGTTTTCCATGTCCAGCGTCGAGACGCGGAACATTTCACCCGCACCTTCCGTATCGGAGGCGGTGATCAGTGGGGTAGACACCCAGAAGTAACCCTGCTCATCGAAGAAGCGATGCAGCGCCTGAGCCAGCGTATGGCGCACGCGTGCCACCGCGCCGATCAGGTTGGTACGTGGACGCAGGTGCGCCACTTCACGCAGGTACTCAATGCTGTGACGTTTTGCCGCCATCGGGTAGGTGTCCGGATCTTCAACCCAGCCGGTCACTTCAATCGCAGAGGCCTGAATTTCGAAACTCTGGCCCTGACCCGGAGACGCCACAACCACGCCGGTCACAATGACGGAACAGCCGGTTGTCAGGTGCAGAACGTCATCATTGTAATTGGGCAGAGAATTATTAATGACGGCCTGTACAGGATCAAAGCAGGAACCGTCATAGACGGCGAGGAAGGAGATGCCAGCTTTAGAATCTCGGCGGGTACGCACCCATCCGCGCACGGTGACTTCCTGGTCAACGGCGACACGGCCCTGGAGTACGTCGGCTACAGGCACAACGCTCATAATATTCTCTCTGTTAATAGTCGGAAAAAATAAACACTTGTCCACCCTTATGGGGGGATATCTATGTTACCTGCCATCCGCTATCAGACAAGTAAATTTCGCAGTCAAAAGAGAAGAATTGAGAAATAAATAAGGGAAGGGAGCCCTTCAGGCTCCCGTAAGCGCTTAACTGGCTTTTTTGATCTGCGGGAGATCGAAGGCTTTGCGCAATGCGCGGACAAACGCTTTGTCATGGCAGATGGTTTTACCCGGGCTGTCGGAGAGTTTCGCCACCGGCTTACCGTTACATTCCACCAGCTTTATAACAATATTCAGAGGTTTTACCTGAGGAATGTCGCAGGTCAAACGGGTACCAATCCCGAAGCTCAGGTTCACTCGGGTGTTGAAATGGCGATAAAGTTCAACCGCTTTTGCCAGGTCAAGATTATCGGAGAAAACCAGCACCTTGCTCATCGGGTCAATGCCGAGTTTTTGGTAATGGGCTATCGCCTTCTCGCCCCATTCAACCGGGTCCCCGGAATCGTGGCGTAACCCCTGATAACGTTCAGCAAACTCGGGTCCGAAGTCACGCAGGAAGGCATCCATCGTAATGCAGTCGGTGAGGGCGATCCCGAGTTGATTCGGGTACTCCTCAAGCCATGCGGCGAGGGCCGCGCGCTGGCTGTTAGCCAGCTCCGGGCTGATTTGCTGATGCGCCTGGAACCACTCGTGCGCCTGGGTGCCCATCGGCGTCAGGTTGAGTCGACGCGCCAGGTCGTAGTTACTGGTGCCCACGAACCACGGCTCCTGCTGCAGACGTTTAACGATGGCCTGCTGAACCTCGCGAGAGAAACGGCGACGGGTGCCGAAGTCCATCAGGCGGAAGCGGGACATATCCAGCCCTTCGGTCAGCGTGGTGAAGGCTGCAAGTTTATTTTCCAGCGAGGCGACCGCCTGGGCGACGCCCATTTCCGGCGAACGGTAGCGGTGAGCCAACTCGCTGATCACTGCCAGCAGCGGCACTTCCCACATGATCACTTCCCGCCACGGACCTTCAAGGCGAATATCCAGCTTGCCGTTCTCGTTGGTCACGGTGACCTGCTCCGGCTTATAGCGGAAATCACGCAGCCAGTTCAGGTAATCGGTTTTAAAGAAAGGCAGGCCAGAAAGCCACTGGTATTCATCGTCCTGCAGCGTCAGATGCTGCATCGCATCGACCTGTTCACGAATGGAGTCTGCGTAGATACCGAGCAAATCGTCACCACGGCAGCGGAATTCCGCCGCGACGTGAACGTCATAGTAATGGTGGAAAACGGCTTGCTGCATATGCAGTTTATACGCGTCGGTATCCAGCAACGTATGCAGAACCGGAGAAGCGAATTGAGTCATAGGTGCGCTGTAGCATCCTCTCACGGGAGCGTTTAGTACAATAAACAACTCCGGAGTATACCTTGTTTAGTGATTTATTGAACCCCGATCACAACATAAGCACACTTTATGGTCGAGGGCATTTTGTGCCCCGTGTTATACAAATGTAGCGAAAAAGGTGTTTCTGCCTGAAAAGATGAACATTCTGCATAGCGCGTTTTGCGCAACAGGAATATATTGAAACGTTACTCGACAAACGATGCATAAGGTTTTCTATGACACAACAGCCACAAGCCAAATACCGCCACGACTACCGTGAGCCGGAATACCTGATTAGCGATATCGACCTGACGTTTGACCTGGATGCCACAAAAACCGTCGTGACGGCGGTGAGTCAGGTGACGCGCCACAGTGCGACTGCCGTGCCGCTGCGTCTCGATGGCGAAGACCTGACGCTGGTCTCCCTGCATATTAATGATGAACCCTGGTCAGACTATAAAGAAGAAGGCAACCAGCTGGTCATCGACAACCTGCCGGAACGCTTTACGCTGCGCATCGTGAATGAAATCAGCCCTTCAGCCAACACGGCGCTGGAAGGGCTTTACCAGTCAGGCGTGGCTCTATGTACCCAGTGTGAAGCCGAAGGTTTCCGCCATATCACCTGGTACCTGGACCGCCCGGACGTCCTGGCGCGCTTCACGACGAAAATCATCGCCGATAAAACGCTTTATCCGTTCCTGCTCTCCAACGGTAACCGCGTCGGTGAGGGCGAACTGGAAAATGGTCGTCACTGGGTGCAGTGGCAGGATCCGTTCCCGAAACCGTGCTACCTCTTTGCGCTGGTGGCGGGTGATTTTGATGTGCTGCGCGATACGTTCAAAACCCGCTCCGGGCGTGAAGTGGCGCTGGAGCTGTTTGTTGACCGTGGCAACCTTGACCGCGCACCGTGGGCGATGACCTCGCTCATCAACTCCATGAAGTGGGACGAAGAACGTTTCGGCCTCGAATACGACCTCGACATCTATATGATCGTCGCCGTCGATTTCTTCAACATGGGCGCGATGGAGAATAAAGGTCTCAACATCTTTAACTCCAAATACGTACTGGCACGTACCGACACCGCTACCGATAAAGACTACCTTGATATCGAACGCGTCATCGGCCACGAGTATTTCCATAACTGGACCGGTAACCGCGTCACCTGCCGTGACTGGTTCCAGCTGAGCCTGAAAGAGGGACTGACCGTCTTCCGCGATCAGGAGTTCAGCTCCGATCTGGGCTCTCGTGCGGTAAACCGTATCAACAACGTCCGCACTATGCGCGGCCTGCAGTTTGCGGAAGATGCCAGCCCAATGGCGCACCCTATCCGTCCGGATAAAGTCATTGAGATGAACAACTTCTACACCCTGACGGTGTATGAGAAGGGCGCTGAAATTATCCGTATGATCCACACCCTGCTGGGCGAAGAGAACTTCCAGAAAGGGATGCAACTCTATTTTGAGCGTCATGACGGCAGCGCGGCGACCTGTGACGATTTTGTGCAGGCGATGGAAGATGCCTCTAACGTGGATCTCTCGCACTTCCGCCGCTGGTACAGCCAGGCCGGGACGCCGATTGTCACCGTTAAAGACGACTACAACCCGGAAACCGAGCAATACACCCTGACCATCAGCCAGCGCACGCCGCCAACCGCCGAGCAGGAAGAAAAACATCCGCTGCACATTCCGTTCAGCATTGAGCTGTATGACAACGAAGGCAAAGTGATCCCGCTGCAGAAGGGCGGTCATCCGGTACACCACGTACTGAACGTAACCCAGGCAGAGCAGACCTTTATCTTCGATAACGTCTATTTCCAGCCGGTGCCTGCGTTGCTGTGCGAATTCTCCGCCCCGGTGAAGCTGGAGTACAAGTGGAGCGATCAGCAGCTGACGTTCCTGATGCGTCACGCCCGCAACGATTTCTCCCGCTGGGATGCCGCGCAGAGTCTGCTGGCGACCTACATCAAGCTGAACGTGAACCGTTATCAGCAGGGCCAGCCGCTGACGCTACCGGTGCATGTAGCAGACGCGTTCCGTGCGATCCTGCTGGATGAATCTATTGATCCGGCGCTGGCGGCTGAAATTCTGACCCTGCCGTCGGCAACTGAAATTGCCGAGCTGTTTGACATCATTGACCCGATTGCCATCGTGGCCGTGCGTGAAGCGCTGACCCGCACGCTGGCTGCTGAACTGGCGGACGAATTCCTCGCCATCTATAACGCCAATAAGCTTGATGCTTATCGCGTTGAGCACGCGGACATTGGTAAACGTTCTCTGCGTAACACCTGCCTGCGTTATCTGGCGTTTGGTGAAACCGAGCTGGCGAACACGCTGGTGAGCATGCAGTATCATAAAGCGGACAATATGACCGACGCGCTGGCCGCGCTGGCGGCGAGCGTTGCCGCTGAACTGCCGTGCCGCGATGCGCTGATGCAGGAGTACGACGACAAGTGGCATCAGGATGGTCTGGTGATGGACAAATGGTTCATTCTGCAGGCGACCAGCCCGGCGGCCGATGCGCTCAGCAAAGTCCGCAGCCTGCTGAAGCACCGTTCGTTCACCATGAGTAACCCGAACCGCGTGCGTTCCCTGATTGGTGCGTTTGCCAGCAGCAACCCGGCCGCGTTCCACGCGGAGGACGGTAGCGGTTATCAGTTCATGGTGGAAATGCTGACTGAACTGAACAGCCGTAACCCGCAGGTGGCGTCGCGTCTGATTGAGCCGCTGATCCGTCTGAAACGCTACGATGCGAAGCGTCAGGCGAAAATGCGCGCCGCGCTTGAACAGCTGAAAGGGCTGGAAAACCTGTCCGGCGATTTGTACGAGAAGATCGCGAAAGCCTTAGCGTGATGTAAAAAAGCCCGGTGGGCAGGTAAAAGCAAAACGGCAACCCAGGTTGCCGTTTTTTGTGTTTTCTCCCTCTCCCTGTGGGAGAGGGCCGGGGTGAGGGCATCAGGCATTAGCCTTAACTCGCTGTAACTCCGTTCCCCCGCGCTTCATCACCCGATCCAGCACTTCTGCCTCCAGCTCCGCCATTCTTGCCGAACCGACACGACGAGGACGTGGAAGATCCACCGTCAGATCCAGACCAATTTTTCCGTCTTCTATTAACAGCACCCGGTCGGCCATCGCCACGGCTTCGCTGACGTCATGCGTGACCAGCAGAACCGTGAATCCATGCGTCTGCCACAGGGATTCAATCAGATCCTGCATTTCGATCCGCGTTAAGGCGTCGAGCGCGCCGAGCGGCTCATCAAGCAACAGCAGGCCCGGACGATGAATCAACGCCCGTGCCAGCGCCACGCGCTGCTTCTGCCCACCCGACAGCGCAGCAGGCCATTCACCGGCGCGGTTTTCCAGTCCGACGGCGGCCAGCGCCTGACGGGCTTCATCCCGCCAGTGTCCTTTGAGCCCCAGCCCGACGTTATCAATCACCGTCTTCCAGGGCAGCAGTCGCGCATCCTGAAACATCATGCGGGTATCGTCCTGAATAGTGGCCAGCGGCGTTGTCCCTGCCAGAATGTCGCCGCCGTTAGGGGATTCCAGTCCGGCCAGAAGGCGCAGCAGCGTACTCTTGCCGCCGCCGCTGCGCCCGACAATGGCCACAAACTGCCCGGCGGGAATATGCAGATCCAGCGCGTTAAGAATGGTGTTTTCGCCGTAGCGTTTTGTCACGCCGTTTAACAGTAACGGTGTCCCCTGATTCAGTCGTGCCGTATTCATGCTTTCGCCTCCTGAAGGGTATACGCCGGGTTCCAGCGTAGCCAGCTGCGTTCCAGCCACTGGGCGCTGACGTCGGCCAGTTTGCCGAGCAGGGCATAAAGGATAATGGCAACCACCACGACGTCCGTTTGCAGGAACTCGCGGGCGTTCATCGCCAGGTAGCCGATGCCAGAGTTAGCCGAAATGGTTTCCGCGACAATCAGCGTCAGCCACATCAGGCCGAGGGCAAAACGCACCCCGACCATGATGGAGGGCAGGGCGCCCGGCAGGATCACGTGTAGAAAGAGCGAAAAACCCGACAAGCCATAGCTTCGCGCCATCTCCACCAGGCCGCGATCGATATTGCGGATGCCGTGCCAGGTATTAATGTAAATCGGGAACAGCGTGCCCAGCGCCACGAGGAAGATCTTCGCGCTCTCATCAATCCCAAACCACAGAATGACCAGCGGGATCAGCGCCAGATGCGGCACGTTACGCAACATCTGAATGGAGGTATCCAGCAGCCGCTCACCCCAGCGGGAAAGACCGCTGATCAACCCCAGCACCAGCCCGATGCTGCCGCCAATAGAGAACCCAATCACCGCGCGCCAGGAACTGATCGCCAGATGCTGCCACAGCTCACCGCTGACGCTCAGCGACCAGAACGCTTCTACAACGCCTTCAGGAGAGGGCAGAATACGGCTCGACAGCCAGCCGGTGGATGATGCGAGCTGCCAGAGAGCCACAATGCCGACGGGTAAAAACCACGGCGCGGCGCGCAGCAGCCATTTTTGTGAGGTGGCAGACATGGTCACTCCTTAGCTTTGCGCGGCTTTTCGAGGGATAAATTCGTTTGCCACCGCTTCTCCCTGCAGCTGAAGCTGCTGTGGCTGCGGTATTTCCGGGATGGCCACATCCAGATGCGGGAATAACAGCTCGCCCACTTTGTAGGCCTCCTCCAGGTGCGGATAACCGGAGAGAATAAAGCTGTCGATACCGAGGTCGGCGTATTCATTAATCCGCGCTGCCACGGTCGGGCCGTCCCCGACCAGCGCCGTGCCCGCACCGCCGCGCACCAGGCCAACGCCTGCCCACAGGTTCGGGCTGATCTCCAGCTTCTCGCGCTTGCCGTTGTGCAGGGATGCCATTCGGTGCTGTCCGACAGAGTCGGTTTTGGCAAACGCGGCCTGCGCCTTTGCGATGGTCTCATCGTCCAGATGGGATATCAGACGGTCTGCCGCCCGCCAGGCCTCTTCAGTGGTTTCGCGAACAATCACGTGCAGACGAATACCGAAGCGCACCTTGCGGCCATGGGCGGCCGCTTTAGCGCGCACCTGGGCAATTTTCTCTTTCACCAGCTCAGGCGGTTCGCCCCAGGTCAGATACAGATCGACCTGCTCCGCTGCCAGATCCTGGGCTACATCCGACGACCCGCCGAAATAGAGCGGCGGGCGTGGCTGTTGTACCGGCGGAAAATAGAGTTTCGCGTCACGAACGTGGATATGCTTGCCTTCGAAGGTGACGGTTTCACCTTCAAGCAGGCGCCGCCAGACGCGGGTGAACTCGGCAGAAGCCTCATAGCGCTCGGTGTGGTCGAGGAACACGCCATCGCCTGCCAGTTCCTGCGGATCGCTGCCCGTCACCAGGTTAAACAGGGCGCGACCGTTGGAGAGTCTGTCCAGCGTTGCCGCCTGACGCGCCGCCACGGTGGGGGAGACCACGCCTGGACGTAACGCAACCAGGAACTTCAGACGCTGGGTGACCGGGATCATCGACGCGGCGACCAGCCAGGCATCTTCACATGAGCGCCCGGTTGGGATCAGCACGCCGGTGAAACCGATGCGGTCCGCCGCCTGTGCAATCTGCTGCAGGTAGCCATGGTCAACCGGGCGGGAACCCTCTTCAGTGCCAAGATAGTGGCCATCTCCGTGGGTGGGTAAAAACCAGAAAAGATTCAGACTCATGATTTAGCTCCTTCTTTGCCTGCGGGTTGCCAGATGCGTTCGCGAATATCGACCTGTTTTGGCACAAGGCGGTTTTGATAGAAGAGGTCAGCGGTTTGTTGCTGAAGCGCGGCGACGTGCGCATCCACGGGTGAAATGGTGGTCGGCGGACGGTGGCTGAGGTAGCTCGCAATCACCGGTTCAGGTAAGCCCATGGTTTTCGCCAGCAGCGCAATACTTTCCTGACGCTGGCTTTGGGTCAGCGTGTCGGCCTGCGTAAAGGTATCCAGTACGCTCTGAATAAATGCGCCATTCTTTTCCGCGTAAGGACGCGCGGCAAGGTAGAACGAGCCGGTCTGCTTCAGCGTCGTGCCATCCTTCAGCACACGCACGCCTCCTTGCAGTAATGCTGCGGAGTAGTACGGATCCCAGATAGCCCAGGCATCAACATTCTTCTGCTGGAACGCGGCACGAGCGTCGGCTGGAGTCAGGTAAACGGGCTGAATGTCCGTGAATTTCAGCCCGGCCTCCTGCAAGGCGCGAAGCAGCAGGTTGTGTGAACTGGAGCCTTTCTGAAAAGCGACCTTATGACCTTTTAGATCGGCAACGCTTTTAATCTCGCTATTTTCAGGCACCAGAATCACTTCGGCCTTCGGTTTAGGCGGTTCAACGCCGACATAAACGAGGTCCGCTCCCGCAGCCTGGGCGAATATCGGCGGAATATCGCCTGTGCTGCCAAGATCGATACTGCCTACGTTTAAGGCTTCCAGCATTTGAGGACCGGCAGGAAACTCGATCCAGGCAAATTTGGTGTCCGGGAAGCGTTTTTCCAGAAGCTGGTGACTTTTTGCCAGCACCATACTGACGCTGCCTTTCTGATAGCCAATGCGTAAACTGTCCGGCGCTGTTTCTGCGGCCTGAGCCAGCCCGGTCAAGGCCATCAGGCCAGCCAGCCCGAGGCGGGTTAAGGTTTTAAACATGTGCGACTCCTTGAGGCTGGCCAAACGCAGGTGCCTGGATATCCCGGCGATGCAGCGCGTGCCAGAAGGTTTCCAGCGCTGCATCGAGGCGCGTTTGCAGATTCGGCGTAAAGTGCGGCTTGTGTTGATAATCAATGACCTGCGAATCGTCCGCGAAAACCCCATGGAGAATCTCTTGTGCTTTCAGGGCATTCAGGACCGGTTTCAGGGCATAATCCACCGCCAGTAAATGGGCAACCGTTCCGCCCGTTGCCAGCGGCAGCACCACTTTGCCGTCCAGCGCGCGCTCCGGCAGTAGATCGAGCAGGGTTTTCAGTGCGCCAGAAAAAGAGGCTTTATAGATCGGTGTCGCCACGATTAAACCGTCTGCCTCTTTCAGTTGCTCTGTGAGGGTTTTCAGCGCAGGGCTGTCGAAACGGGCGTACAGCAAATCTTCGGGTTCGAAGTTATGCAGATTCCAGTGGCACACTTCCACATCCAGCGCATTGAGCTTTTCACGGGCATATTCCAGCAGGGCGCTGGAACGCGAAGGGAATCGTGGACTTCCGGCCAGGGTAATGACGCGCATACTTCCTCCTTATAACCAATTGTTTGCTTTTATCTAACATTCATAACAATTTTCAGGAGTGTGACACCGCGCGGTTATTCCACTAAATGATTTATCTGCAATTAAAATGCGAAAAAGTGCATAAGAAAGAGACCGGGAGGTAAACGTTTGCGTTTTACGCTGATTTTTTTGCCGCAGGTCAATTCCTTTTCGCAGCGGGATCGCCCATAATCCCCTCCCGGTTTGCACACCGGGAATCCAGGAGAGTTCATGTACTACCCCTTCGTTCGTAAAGCCCTTTTCCAGCTCGACCCTGAGCGCGCTCATGAATTGACATTCCAGCAATTACGTCGCATTACCGGAACGCCTCTGGCGGCTCTGGTGCGCCAGAATGTGCCGGAAAAACCTGTGCAGTGCATGGGTCTGACCTTTAAAAACCCGCTGGGTCTGGCGGCCGGTCTGGACAAAAACGGCGAGTGCATTGATGCCCTGGGCGCAATGGGCTTTGGCTCCATTGAAATCGGTACCGTTACCCCGCGTCCACAGCCGGGAAATGATAAGCCGCGTTTGTTCCGCCTGGTGGAAGCCGAAGGGCTGATCAACCGCATGGGCTTTAATAATCTCGGCGTTGATCACCTGGTCGAGAACGTGAAAAAAGCCCATTTCGATGGGGTGCTGGGCATTAATATCGGTAAAAATAAAGACACGCCGGTTGAGCAAGGTAAAGATGACTATCTGATTTGTATGGAAAAAGTCTACGCCTATGCCGGTTACATCGCGGTGAATATTTCATCGCCGAATACCCCGGGCCTGCGTTCTTTACAATATGGCGAAGCGTTGGACGATCTTCTCAGCGCCATTAAAAATAAACAAAATGAACTGCAGGCGATCCACCATAAATATGTTCCGGTCGCGGTGAAGATCGCGCCGGATCTTTCGCCTGAAGAATTGATCCAGGTTGCCGACAGTTTAGTTCGCCATAATATTGATGGTGTTATTGCGACCAATACGACGCTCGATCGCTCCCTCGTTCAGGGAATGAAAAACTGTGACGAAGCGGGTGGGTTAAGTGGCCGTCCGGTACAATTAAAAAGCACCGAAATTATTCGTGCTCTGTCTGCAGAATTAAAAGGGCGTTTGCCGATTATTGGTGTCGGCGGTATCGATTCGGTCATTGCTGCGCGCGAGAAGATGGCGGCAGGGGCATCGCTGGTGCAAATCTATTCCGGCTTTATTTTTAAAGGACCGCCGCTGATTAAAGAAATCGTTACGCATATCTAATCTTTTCTCTTAATCAGACAACCAGGGCTTTATTTCCAGCCCTGGTTGTTTTATATTCCGTCACTGTTGCTTATTTAGACATTCTGGTCTTTTATTAATGATGTTATAAACGAAGCGACAATCAGGACATTTTTAGTACAGGACGTTTGGGGACGGGAGAGAAACATGCGAATTAAACCTGACGATAACTGGCGCTGGTATTTTTGCGACGAGCACGATCGTATGATGCTCGATTTAGCCAATGGCATGTTGTTTCGTTCTCGTTTTGCCCGCCGAATGTTAACCCCGGACGCGTTTTCACCCTCGGGCTTTTGCGTTGACGATGCTGCACTTTATTTCTCCTTTGAAGAAAAATGCCGCGATCTGGTGCTCTCTAAAGAGCAACGTGCCGAGCTGGTATTAAATGCGCTGGTGGCGATTCGTTTCCTGAAACCGCAAATGCCGAAAAGCTGGCATTTCCTGCCGCACGACATGAACTGGACGCCAGCAACGGGTGATGCGGCCAGCGTCAATCTGAGCGATACCGCCGAAGAGGTGAGTTTGTTAGTGGTGGAGCCGGGCGAAAATGCTGCGCTTTGTCTGCTGGCACAACCCGGCGTGACGATTGCCGGGCGTGTAATGCAGTTAGGGGATGCGATCAAAGTCATGAATGACAGGCTGAAGCCACAGGTGCGTGTCGATTCCTTCAGCCTCGAACAGGCGGTTTAAGCTTCCAGCTGTACGGATGTTTTCGGTAAGCAGCTACAGCACAGAATTGTGCCGTCGTTTCCCACTGCCGATTTCTTCAGCGCAGTCACCTCTCCCTCTACCAGCTTGATACGACAGCATCCGCAGATTCCCGCACGACAAGAATACGGTACGCGAATACCGGCCTGTTCCAGTTGCTCCAGCAGCACCTGCTGATTGTTGCCACGAATAATTTTGCCCTGCCAGTGAATATCCACGGCAGAGGCGACGTTCGTCTCAACTTCAACGCTTTCTTCTTCCTGACCGGCGCCGTACACTCTCGCAGGCCCGCGGGCGAGGATTTCGACCTCATCGCCCACGCGGATCACACCGCTGGAGCGGGGGATCAGGTTCTGGCCGAAATCGACATCGCCGTTATCCTGGGCGGTGCGGAACGATTGCAGCGTTTTCAGCGGTTCGCCAGAGGGGTGCTTTTGCCCTTTTTCCGGACTCACGGTGGTAAAGATACAGCGGCTGCACGGCTTGACGACATCAAAGATGACGCTACCAATGCGGATCGTTTTCCAGGTGTCTTCTTCCCACGCATCGGCACCGGTTACCACCAGGTTCGGACGGAACTGCTCCATCTGCACGCTGGCCTTACAGCGGTTTTGTAAATCACGCAGCGACGCCTCGTTGGTCAGCAGGAACGGGAAGCCGTCGGCGAAGGAGAGCGGAACGGCATCGTGGCGCTTCACGCGGCGCGTCAGTTCAGGCCCCACCCAGCGCAGCTGCAAGTCGCGGGAGAAGAAACCGCTTAGCCAGCGGTTAATCTCTTCCGGGGCGATGCGCGCGGTAAAATGGTTACCCCAGACTTCCGTTGGCGCGTCGACGGGCGCAAAATCAGCAAAACGAATCACCGTGCTGGAACCGTCCGGCGCGGTCAAATGCAATCCGTCATGAAGCGGGGAAGGGGTAAAGCGAACCATCTGCGGGAACTGGCGCGCGGTGATGAACGTACCGTCAGGCTCGGTGACCATAAAAATACGATCGAAGGCAAATCCGCTCATGTCTGCCAGTGCGTGAGAAACGCCAATGCCGCGCATGGATTTCACCGGATGAATAAAAAGCCTGGATAACGTCGCCACTGCATACTCCCGCAAATGAAAATAAGCCTTCAACTTTATGACATACACGCCATATTAGCTATAATGCGCGACAATTTTCTAAGAGTAAAAGTGACGATATGAATTCTCTGTTTGCCAGTACGGCCCGTGGGCTGGAAGAGCTGTTAAAAACTGAACTGGAAGCCCTGGGTGCGCAAGAGTGCCAGGTAGTTCAGGGTGGTGTCCATTTTGAGGGCGACACGCGGCTTATTTACCAGAGCCTGATGTGGAGCCGTCTGGCGTCGCGCATCATGCTGCCGATGAAGGAGTGCAAGGTCTATAGCGACCTTGACCTCTATACCGGCGTACAGATGATCGACTGGACAGAGATCTTCACCCCAAATGCCACCTTTGCGGTGCATTTCAACGGCGTGAACGATGAGATCCGCAACAGTCAGTACGGTGCGCTGCGCGTGAAAGACGCCATTGTGGACTGCTTCACCCGTAAGAATAAGGAACGCCCTAATGTCGATCGCGAAAATCCGGACCTGCGTATCAACGTCTGGCTGAACGGCGACACGGCGAGCATTTCTCTCGATCTGAGCGGCGCGGGTCTGCATTTACGTGGCTATCGCGATCGCACCGGGATGGCGCCGATCAAAGAAACCCTTGCCGCAGCCATTGTGATGCGCTCCGGCTGGCAGCCGGGCACACCGCTACTCGATCCGATGTGTGGTTCCGGTACGCTGCTGATTGAAGCCGCAATGCTGGCTACCGACCGTGCGCCAGGGCTGCACCGCGGTCACTGGGGCTTTAAAGGCTGGGCGCAGCATGATGAAGCCCTCTGGAAAGAGGTCAAAGATGACGCGCAGAGCCGTGCGCGTAAAGGCCTGGCAGAGTACACCTCGCATTTCTATGGTTCGGACAGCGACCCGCGCGTGATTGAACGTGCGCGAAGCAACGCCCGTCGAGCGGGTATCGGTGAGCTGGTCACCTTCGACGTGAAAGATGTCGCGAACCTGACCAACCCGCTGCCGAAAGGCCCTTACGGTACCGTCATCAGTAACCCGCCATACGGTGAGCGTCTGGACAGCGAACCGGCGCTGATCGCCCTGCACAGCCTGCTGGGCCGCAATATGAAAGACTATTTTGGCGGCTGGAATCTGTCTCTGTTCAGCGCATCGCCGGAGCTGTTGAGCTGTCTGCAACTGCGCGCCGATCGCCAGTTTAAAGCAAAAAACGGTCCGCTGGACTGTGTGCAGAAAAACTACCATCTGGCAGAAAAAGCGGCGGACAGTAAGCCAACCGGCGTGGCGGAAGATTACGCCAACCGTCTGCGCAAGAATCTGAAGAAATTCGAGAAGTGGGCGAAGCAGGAAGGGATTGAATGTTACCGCCTGTACGATGCCGACCTGCCGGAGTACAACGTGGCGGTTGATCGCTACGCCGACTGGGTCGTCATTCAGGAATATGCTCCGCCAAAAACCATTGATGCACAAAAAGCGCGCCAGCGTATGCTGGACGTGATTGCGGCCACCATTGCCGTGCTGGGCATTGCGCCGAACAAGCTGGTGCTGAAAACCCGCGAGCGTCAGAAGGGCAAAAACCAGTACCAGAAGATGGGCGAGAAGGGTGACTACATTGAAGTGGGCGAATATAACGCCCGCCTGTGGGTTAACCTGACCGACTATCTCGATACCGGTCTGTTCCTTGACCACCGTATCGCCCGCCGTATGCTCGGCCAGATGAGCAAGGGGAAAGATTTCCTCAACCTGTTCTCCTATACCGGCAGCGCGAGTGTGCATGCCGGCCTCGGCGGCGCGCGCAGCACCACTACCGTGGATATGTCGCGTACCTACCTGGAGTGGGCCGAGCGTAACCTGCGTCTGAACGGTTTAACCGGGCGCCAGCATCGCCTGATGCAGGCTGACGTGCTGGGCTGGCTGCGTGATACCGATGAACAGTTCGACCTAATCTTTATCGATCCGCCGACCTTCTCCAACTCTAAGCGCATGGAGGATAGCTTTGACGTTCAACGCGACCACCTGCGCCTGATGACCGACCTGAAGCGCCTGTTGCGTAAAGGCGGCACCATTATGTTCTCGAACAACAAACGCGGCTTCCGTATGGATCACGACGGTTTAGCAGCCCTGGGACTGAAAGCACAAGAAATTAGCCAAAAAACGCTGTCTCAGGACTTCGCCCGTAACCGTCAAATCCATAACTGCTGGTTGATTACCGCGGTCTGAAAGGAAAAGTAAATGTCTTTAATTAGTATGCACGGCGCGTGGCTCTCTTTCAGCGACTCACCGCTTCTCGATAATGCAGAGCTGCATATCGAAGATAACGAACGCGTCTGTCTGGTGGGCCGTAACGGCGCGGGTAAATCCACGCTGATGAAAATCCTCAACCGCGAGCAGGGGCTGGATGACGGCCGCATCGTGTACGAGCAGGATCTGATTGTCTCCCGCCTCCAGCAGGACCCGCCGCGCCATGTCACCGGCAGCGTGTACGACTTCGTGGCGGAGGGGATCTCTGAGCAGGCGGAATACCTGAAGCGCTATCACGAGATTTCGCATCTGGTCATGACCGACCCGAGCGACAAGAATCTCAATGAGCTCGCAAAAGTGCAGGAGATGCTCGATCACCACGGCCTGTGGCAGCTTGAAAACCGCATTAATGAAGTGCTGGCACAGCTTGGTCTGGAAGCGGATATGGAGCTGTCTGCGCTCTCCGGCGGCTGGCTGCGTAAAGCGGCCCTGGGCCGCGCGCTGGTCAGCGGGCCGAAAGTGCTGCTGCTGGACGAACCGACGAACCACCTGGATATCGAAGCCATTGACTGGCTGGAAGGGTTCCTGAAAACCTTCAGCGGCACCATCATCTTTATCTCGCACGACCGTTCGTTTATTCGCAATATGGCGACCCGTATTGTCGATCTCGACCGCGGTAAGCTGGTCACCTATCCTGGCGATTACGATACCTATCTGCTGGAGAAAGAAGAAAACCTGCGCGTGGAAGAGCTGCAGAATGCTGAGTTTGACCGCAAACTGGCGCAGGAAGAGGTCTGGATCCGCCAGGGCATCAAAGCCCGCCGTACCCGTAACGAAGGCCGTGTGCGTGCCCTGAAAGCGATGCGCCGCGAGCGCAGCGAACGCCGCGAAGTGATGGGCAGCGCCAAAATGCAGGTTGAAGAGGCATCCCGCTCCGGCAAGATTGTCTTCGAAATGGAAAACGTTAACTATCAGGTTGACGGCAAAGTGCTGGTAAAAGATTTCTCTGCTCAGGTCCAGCGCGGCGACAAAATTGCGCTGATTGGCCCCAACGGCTGCGGCAAAACCACATTACTGAAGCTGATGCTGAGCCAGTTGCAGGCTGACAGCGGCCGTATTCACTGCGGCACCAAACTTGAAGTCGCCTACTTCGACCAGCACCGCGCGGAGCTGGATCCGGACCGCACGGTAATGGATAACCTCGCTGAAGGTAAGCAGGAGGTCATGGTAAACGGTAAGCCGCGCCATGTGCTGGGCTACCTGCAGGACTTCCTGTTCCATCCGAAACGTGCGATGACGCCGGTTCGCGCCCTGTCCGGCGGGGAACGTAACCGCCTGTTGCTGGCACGTCTGTTCCTGAAGCCAAGCAACCTGCTGATCCTTGATGAACCGACGAACGATCTGGATGTCGAAACGCTGGAATTGCTGGAAGAGCTGATCGACGGGTACCAGGGAACCGTGATGCTGGTCAGCCACGATCGTCAGTTCGTTGATAATACCGTGACCGAGTGCTGGATCTTCGAAGGGGAAGGGCGAATTGGACAGTATGTGGGCGGGTACCACGATGCAAAAGGGCAGCAGTCACAGTCTCTGGCGCAAAAACAGTCAAAGTCCAAAACAAGTGCTGAACCTGCTGTAACAAAAGCAGAAACAGTCAAGAAAAGCTCGGCTAAACTAAGCTATAACCTGCAGCGCGAACTGGAGGGGCTTCCTCAGCGTCTGGAAGAGCTGGAGGCGGCGCTTGAAGATCTTCAGGCACAGGTTGCTGATGCCTCATTCTTTACCCAGTCGCATGACTATACTCAGAAAGTATTGGCTGAACTGTCCGCGGCTGAAAAAGCCCTGGAAGAAGCATTTGAGCGCTGGGAGTACCTTGAGTCTCTGAAGAACGGCGCATAAACAGGGATAACATATGTGTGACCAGCACCATGCCGACAGGCATATATTATGCTCGCAATGCGATATGCTCGTGGCGTTGCCAGAGCTGGGTCACGGACATAAAGCCCTGTGTCCACGTTGCGGCGCAACGCTGACGACCGAGTGGGACGCGCCAAGGCAGCGTCCCACTGCTTACGCACTGGCGGCATTATTTATGCTGCTGCTCTCCAATCTCTTCCCCTTCATCTATATGAAGGTGGGGGGGATGACAAGCCAGGTGGATCTGCTTGAAATCCCGGGCGTGATGTTCTCGGAAGATTACGCCAGCCTCGGCACCTTTTTTCTGCTGTTTGTCCAGATAGTCCCGGCGTTTTGCCTGGTGGTCATTCTTCTGCTGGTCAACCGCGTCAGGATGCCGACATCACTGAAAATCCGGCTCGCGCGTGTCCTTTTCCAGCTCAAAAGCTGGGGGATGGCTGAGATCTTTCTGGCCGGGATACTGGTCAGTTTCGTGAAGCTGATGGCGTATGGCGATGTCGGGATTGGCAGTAGCTTTGTGCCCTGGTGCCTGTATTGCGTCCTGCAGCTGCGCGCCTTCCAGTGCGTGGACAGGCGCTGGGCGTGGGACGATATCGCTCCGGCACCGACGCTTGCACAGACGGTGAAGGTCGGTGTGCCGGGTATCCGCCAGGGGCTGCGTTCCTGTCCGTGCTGTACCGCCGTGCTGCCCGCCGATCTCGACGTGTGTCCGCGCTGCGAAACGAAAGGCCACGTCCGTCGCAAGAACAGCCTGCAGTGGACAATGGCGCTGCTGGTGACATCCGTCATGCTGTATCTGCCCGCCAATATTCTGCCGATTATGATCACCGACCTGCTCGGCGACAAAATGCCCTCGACGATCCTCGCGGGGGTGATCCTGCTCTGGGGCGAAGGATCCTATCCGGTCGCCGGCGTGATTTTCATCGCCAGTATTATGGTACCCACCTTAAAAATGATCGCCATTGCCTGGCTCTGTTGGGATGCAAAAGGTCACGGAAAGCGCGACAGCGAACGCATGCATCTGATTTATGAGGTGGTCGAGTTTGTTGGTCGCTGGTCAATGATCGACGTGTTTGTGATTGCCGTTCTTTCTGCGCTGGTGCGGATGGGCGGTTTGATGAGTATTTATCCCGCGATGGGGGCTTTAATGTTTGCGCTGGTCGTGATTATGACCATGTTTGCGGCCATGACCTTCGACCCTCGTTTATCGTGGGATCGTGAGCCTGAATCAAGCCATGAGGAAGAGTAAGAGCATGGAAAATAAGAGTGGAGAGGCGAAAGTGCAGAAGGTCAAAAACTGGTCACCGGTGTGGATTTTCCCCATCGTGACGGCGCTGATCGGTGCCTGGATCCTGTTTTATCATTACAGCCATCAGGGACCGGAAGTGACGCTGATTACCACCAATGCCGAGGGGATTGAGGGCGGTAAAACGACCATCAAAAGCCGCAGCGTGGATGTGGGCGTGGTGGAAAGCGCAACCCTGACCGACGATTTAACCCATGTGGAGATCAAGGCGCGCCTGAATGCCGGCATGGAAAAACTGCTGCATGGCGATTCTGTTTTCTGGGTGGTTAAACCGCAGGTGGGGCGCGAAGGGATCAGCGGCTTAGGGACGTTGCTGTCAGGTGCCTATATTGAACTCCAGCCGGGTACAAAAGGTAACCAGCCGGGGCAATATCAGCTTCTGGATTCACCGCCGCTTGCTCCGCCGGATGCAAAAGGTATTCGCGTGATTTTAGACAGTAAAAAAGCGGGCCAGCTCACGGCGGGCGATCCGGTGCTGTTCCGCGGTTATCGTGTGGGTTCGGTTGAGAAAAGCACGTTTGACCCACAGAAAAGGTCCATCAGCTATCAGCTGTTCATCAATGCACCTAACGATCGTCTGGTTACCAGCAATGTCCGTTTCTGGAAAGACAGCGGCATCGCGGTCGATCTGACCTCGGCAGGCATGCGTGTTGAAATGGGCTCCCTGACAACGCTGTTTGGCGGTGGCGTAAGTTTTGACGTGCCGGAAGGTCTGGATCTGGGGCAGCCGGTTGCGGAGAACACCGCTTTCCGCCTGTTTGACGATCAAAAAAGCATTCAGGATGCGCTCTACACCGATCACGTTGACTTCCTGATGTTCTTTAAAGACTCCGTTCGTGGCCTGCAGCCGGGAGCGCCGGTTGAGTTCCGCGGCATTCGTCTCGGTACGGTTGGGCAAGTACCGTTCTTTGTGCCTGGTCTGCAGCAGGTCCTGGATGATGATTACCGCATTCCGGTGCTGATTCGTATCGAACCAGAACGTCTGATCAACCAGATTGGCGAGAACCAGGATATTGCCACGCATATCTCTCAACTGATGGAACGTGGTCTGCGCGGGTCGTTGAAGACCGGCAACCTGGTGACCGGCGCGCTGTATGTGGATATGGATTTCTATCAGAAAGCACCGCCGATTACCGGCATTCGTGAATTCGGTGGCTATAAAATCATCCCAACCGTGAGCAGCGGACTGGCTCAGATCCAGCAGCGTCTGATGGAAACGCTGGATAAGATTAACAATCTGCCGCTGAACCCAATGATTGAAGCCGCGACAGGTTCGTTACATCAGAGCCAGGCGACGATGCAACGCCTGCAAACCACGCTGGATAACATCAATAAGCTCACTGCAAGCCAGAGCATGCAGCAGTTGCCGCAGGATATGCAGAAAACGCTGCGCGAGCTGAACCGCAGTATGCAGGGCTTCCAGCCAGGCTCGGCGGCGTACAACAAGATGGTGGCAGATATGCAGCGTCTTGATCAGGTCTTGCGCGAACTGCAGCCGGTTCTGAAAACGCTCAACGAGAAGAGCAACGCGCTGGTGTTTGAAGCGAAAGATAAAAAGGATCCTGAGCCGAAGAGGGCGAAACAATGAAAAAATGGCTAGCGATTGTAGGAGCGATGGTACTCACGGCCTGTAGCTCAGGAAGTGAAACGAAAAGCTACTATCAGCTACCGCTGATGGCGCAGGCAGGTACCCAGAGTACCGCTTCGCAAGGCAACCGTCTGCTGTGGGTTGAGCAAGTTGCCGTGCCGGACTACCTGGCCGGCAACGGGGTGGTCTACCAGACCAGCGATGTACAGTACACCATCGCCAACAATAATCTGTGGGCCAGCCCGCTGGATCAGCAGTTGCGCAATACGCTGGTGGCAAATCTGAGCAGCCAGCTTCCGGGCTGGGTTGTCGCTTCCCAGCCACTGGGTAGCGATCAGGATACGCTGAACGTCACGGTAACGGGCTTCCATGGTCGGTATGACGGTGCCGTTATCATCAGCGGAGAGTGGCTGCTGAATCATCAGGGACAGCTGATTAAACGTCCTTTCCATCTGGAACTGAAGCAGCAGAAAGATGGCTATGATGAAATGGTGAAAGTCCTTGCTCAGGGTTGGGCGCAGGAGTCAGCCAGTATCGCCAGGGAGATTTCCCGGCTGCCATAAGTAAAATTCATCATCAAAAACCGCAGTTAGCCTGTCGCTGATTGCGGTTTTTTTTTCGTTTTGGCTTCAGGTTGTTACTTGTGCCGGGTCACACTTTTTGTACAAATGATCTTCTGGCTAGCTCACAAATATGACACCCGTATGAATTTTGAACATTGACGCTGCAATGAATTCGGGGTATTCGTTATCTGTGCCTGTACATTTAGTGCAGACACTGTTTTCTTTCCACCAGACAAAAGAATGAGGGAAACGAGGCATGAAGAGACAGAAACGAGATCGCCTGGAACGGGCTCATCAACGTGGTTATCAGGCCGGCATCGCTGGACGTTCTAAAGAAATGTGTCCTTATCAGACGATAAATCAAAGGTCACAATGGCTTGGAGGCTGGCGAGAAGCCATCGGCGACAGGGCACTCATTGCCTGATAACGTCTCTTTAAAGAAAGAAACCTCCGCACTGCGGAGGTTTCGCCTTTCAGGGAGGGCTTAACGCAAAATCAGAATGCGGAAGTGTCCTGGAACAGGCCAACTTTCAGGTCGTTCGCGGTATAGATCAGACGACCATCTACCAGCACTTCGCCATCCGCCAGGCCCATAATCAGGCGACGGTTAACAATGCGCTTGAAGTGAATACGATAGGTCACTTTCTTCGCTGTAGGCAGAACCTGGCCGGTGAATTTCACTTCGCCCACGCCCAGTGCGCGGCCTTTGCCTTCACCACCCAGCCAGCCCAGATAGAAGCCAACCAGCTGCCACATGGCATCCAGGCCCAGGCAGCCAGGCATTACCGGATCGCCAATGAAGTGGCAACCGAAGAACCACAGGTCCGGGTTGATATCGAGTTCTGCTTCTACGTAACCCTTATCGAAGTTGCCGCCGGTTTCGGTCATTTTCACGACACGGTCCATCATCAGCATGTTCGGGGCCGGTAACTGTGGGCCTTTCGCGCCAAACAGTTCACCGCGACCAGAGGCAAGAAGATCTTCTTTTGTATAGGATTCGCGTTTATCTACCATGTTCTCAGTAAGCCTTATTTTAGTGAAGGACGCAGGATAGCTAACACGTGTACGCTGAACAAGTCCGATCAGTTTGAATTAAACCAGCCCAGCCAGCGTAACGGCCATGGATAACGGTGGCGAGCATCTTGCTGTGTCGCCTGAGCAATTCGCTCCTGGATGGTCTGCATCAGGGTCGTCTGCCCCTCGCCATCCCATACCAGGTTTGTCAGTAAGGGTAGTGCATCCTCAATCCCTTCGATGGCCCAGATGGCGAATTGTTCCTGCTCAACCGCGTCCAGAATAGCCTGGCTAAGGCTTAAATGGCGTACATTGGGTGCTGGAATAATCACACCCTGTTTGCCGTTTAAACCACGCTGCTGACAGATAGAGAAGAAGCCTTCAATTTTTTCGTTCAGACCGCCAACAGGCTGAGCACGACCGAACTGATCGACCGAACCGGTGATCGCGAGGTTCTGGTTGATCGGCACGTCTGCCAGGGCGCTGATCAAGGCGCAGAGCTCCGCCATAGAGGCGCTATCGCCATCCACTTCGCTATAGGATTGTTCAAACGTCAGCGAGGCGGAGAAGGGGATTTGCTGCTCAAGCTGCAGCTCAGACATCAAAAACGCCTGCATGATCATCATGCCTTTGGCGTGAATGTTGCCGCCCAGCTCGGCTTTGCGTTCAATATCGGTGAATTCGCCATCGCCAACATGAACAACACAACTGATGCGTGAGGGTTCCCCGAACGCGCGCGGGTGGCCAGGGAATTCAATCACGGACAGGGCGTTAATCTGGCCGACGCGTTCACCTTCGGTCTCGACCAGAATTTGTTCCAGCAGAATTTCATCCTGCATACGGTCAGCAAGATAGCCTTCGCGCCACTCACGCTGCGCCAGCATCTGCGTGAGCTGTTCGCCAGTAAACGCACCTTTACCGCTGATCACACCCACTTCACGCAGCTGCTTGCCTATCCAGAGTGGACTGAGCGGCAGGGTTTCCTGGTCACCGGTATAACGAACCGCTTCGCGGATCAAACCCGGCCACGCGTCAGCGGCAGGCATTGGCAATGCAAAGCGTTCCGCAACGGCCAGCACCCACTGACACCACTGCGCCATGTCATCAGCATCGGCTACCTGGATGTTGTCTTCGTATTCGCTGTAAACCGCCAGCTCAGCCAGTTCCGGCTCCATTTCCTGGAAGTCAGCCAGCGATTCACGATCGCCCGTCAGCACGACGGTCAGCGACAGCGGCATTGACGGCACGGAGACCGGCAGAGGGCGAGACTCATCGTAACCGACCCAGTCAAAGCGTTGCTGGGTCACAATCGTTTTCAGGCGCATCCACAGCAGCGGCTGCGAGAGCAAGGTGCGCAGAGAGATGATCAGCACGCCGCCGTTTGCGCGATGTACCAGACCCGGTTGCAGTGAAAGCTCACCGTTGAACTGACGCAGACAGCCAAAGAGTTGTTCAGCTTCGACCCAGTTAGCGGTAATGACTTCACCTGTCGCTGCAAAACGGTCATCGGCCTGGTCCGCCGGTTCGAAGGCGATCTTATCTCCCGCGATACGATACTGGCCGCCAAAGACCGCGTTCGCTTCCGGGCGCAACTGGCGCATAGCGTCCCCGAGAAGCGTCAGATATTCCGCCTCTTCGGGGGCTTTCAGCAGCATGAAGGGCGATGTCGCCCATGGGCTTAACGCCTGCTCCAGCGCATAATGCAAACGGGGTTGCGTATCGCTAAGGATGAATGGATGTTCTGTTGCGAGTTCGGGCTGTGAAAACAGGTCCTGATAGCTCTCGGTATCCGGAACAAGGTCACGCCATGCAAGTTTCGTAATCGTCAAAGTTGATGTTTTTTAGTCAGATGTAAAAGCGTGGAGTATACCGTAAGCGGGGGGATCTACCCAAGCAGGATTGGGTATTTCGACAGCGGGAATGGCTGCATTGACTCACAGGATATGATTTCTTTTCAGCAGATTGCCAAAAAACTGATATTCTGAACAGAGTTACGTGGTAACACTGAGATCGCAATGAAATATCAACAACTGGAAAATCTCGAAAGCGGCTGGAAATGGAAGTACCTGGTCAAAAAGCACCGTGAAGGGGAGCTGATCACCTGCTACATCGAAGCCAGCGCTGCACAAGAAGCCGTGGATATTTTGCTGACCCTCGAGAATGAACCGGTACAGGTTAACGGCTGGATTGAGAAACACATCAATCCCGCGTTGTTAAACCGGATGAAGCAAACGATCCGCGCGCGACGCAAACGGCATTTTAATGCTGAGCATCAGCACACGCGTAAAAAATCAATCGATCTGGAGTTCGTGGTCTGGCAGCGTCTGGCTGGGCTGGCGCAACGGCGTGGTAAAACGCTGTCGGAAACCATCGTGCAGTTGATTGAGGATGCCGAACATAAAGAGAAGTATGCTAACCAAATGTCGTCGCTAAAAAACGACCTTCAGGCGTTGCTGGGCAAAAAGTAGATTTGTGTTTTTCTTCAGACAATAAAAAACCCCGCATTGCGGGGTTTTTTTATAAGACGATAACTTATGCCGCTGGCTGAGTTACAACGTCTTTAACGCCTTTAACTTCGATCTCTACGCGACGATCTGGAGCCAGGCAGTCGATCAGTGCAGCGCGAGCTTTCACGTTGTCACAGGTGTTGCCAGTAACTGGGTTAGATTCGCCCATACCACGTGGGGAGATCTTGTTAGCTGGGATACCTTTAGAGATCAGGTAATCAACAACAGACTGAGCACGTTTCTCAGACAGTTTCTGGTTGTAAGCGTCAGAACCGATACGGTCGGTGAAGCCCAGAACCACTACGGAACCGTCTTTAGGATCCAGGTTGCTCAGCTGGGTGTACAGCTGATCCAGTGCCTGCTGGCCTTCTGGTTTCAGAGTCGCTTTGTTGAAGTTGAACAGAACGTCAGACTTCAGAGTGAAGTGCTTGGTCTGTACTTCTGGAGCTGGAGCCGGCGCTGGAGCAACAACTGGTGCTGCATCTTCCTGCTGGCCGAAACGGTAGGAAACACCTACGCTCAGCATGCCGTTGTCTGGACGAACGCCAACGGTAGCACCGTCGCCGATGTTGTTAACCCACTGGTATTCCAGACGGGTAGCGATGTCACGGGTCATAGCCCACTCAACGCCACCAGCGAATACTGGGGAAACACCGGTGTCATGGTCGTCGCCAGCGATGCTGTTGCTGGAGTCAGCGCGCCATACCATACCACCCAGACGGGTGTACACGTCCAGATCGTCAGTTACTGGGTAACCCAGTTTAGCGGTCAGCTGTACGCCTTGAGCTTTAAAAGCGCCATTAACGTTGTCGCCTTTGTATGGCATACGACCTAACCAGTCGTAACCCATTTCAAAACCAACATACGGGTTAACCTGATAGCCACCGAACGCACCTGCACCAAGCTGGCTCTCGTGAGTAGGGCCATCATTGTTCAGGCTGCTGTTGTACCAGCCGGTGTCGTGGAACTGAGACCAGCCCAGTTTACCACCTGCATACCAGGTATTATCTTTCGGAGCGGCCTGCGCTACGGTAGCGAAGCCAGCCAGTGCCACTGCAATCGCGATAGCTGTCTTTTTCATTTTTTGCGCCTCGTTATCATCCAAAATTCGCCATGAATGTCTCAAGTAGAGAATCACGGTTAAATCCTTCACCGGGGGGCGTGGTCAAATATAAATCTACCGATATCTTCGGCTTAGGCCGAGCACCCCTGGCGATGTAAAGTCTACAACGTAGCTGAAAACTTACAAGTGTGAAGTCTGTCAGGCATATGAAAAAAAAAGTTCCGTATACCTATTATTTAACATTTTTAGAACGAATTTTGTGCAGTAAAATTAAGGAGAACCGCTCCAGACGCGCCTTGCCGCAATTTTGACGCCGGGAACTAAATCCGTATCTTGCGGTCAAAAAAAATTCCAGGAAAAATCTTAATTTCGCTCAATGATACAAATTTGAGTGAATTTTTAGCCCAGAAAGTTGTCCTTTGCGATAAGAATCTGGACGAACCGGGCGCATGATGAACCCGATCGCATTCCCTTCTTCAGCCGCTTCAGTCAGACGAAAATGTTCCTCTTCCGTCAGTTCTTCGGGTAACCAGCCGATCACCACGCTGTAATTTCCGGTGCGCAACGCGCGAACCATAGACTCAACGGTATCGCAGGGAGAGAGTTGGTTAATCTGCATCACCTTAGCCAGCGGCAGGCCTGCGGACTGAACCCATTCACGGCTCAATTTTTGCTGTGGCGTCAGCCAGAGCTGCCAGCGCGATTGCTGACCAAGCTGCTGTAATAAAGGCAGTAGCAGGAGTTGGGTCAACAGAGGCTGGTCTTCACGATAAACCACTTCACTAATAAGCCCCGTCGAAACACCCCCAACGGTGTTGTGCGCGACAGTGCCCGCGGTAGAGGAGAGAGAAGTTGAGCGATTTGCATAGCCTGAAGTGTACATATTCATTCCAGCCCTGTAGTTACTGTATGGATATACAGTAACCCCTGTATGCATAAAGATCAACCTCATTTTCGGAAAGCGACTCGCAAAATTCGTTCAATGTTGATGCCCCTCGAAAAATCATCTTGCTCAACGGCGCTAAGTTGCCTATTTTCCTGCTAACGGATCCGCTAGTAAGAAATTTCGCTGTTACCTTATGATTTAGAAGGGAAATATCATGAAAAAGATATCTTATGAACGGATTTATCAATCCCAGGAATACCTCTCACCGCTAGGAGAAATTCATCATCGCGCACTGTTCGGTGGCTATACCCTGGCGATAGATGACGCGGTTTTTGCCATGGTGTCAGATGGCGAGCTGTACCTTCGCGCCTGTGAAGAAAGCGCGAAATACTGTGTAAAAAATGCCGCCTCTTTTTTGACGCTGATGAAACGAGGCCGCCCGGTACTTCTCAACTATTACCGTGTCGATGATGGACTGTGGCAAGACAGGGAACGGCTGCTTCAGCTCTCCTCTTTCGCGCTCAATGCGGCGAGGAAAGAGCGCTGTCAGCGCCATCAACGAAACCGGCTTAAAGATCTGCCAAACCTGACCTTTCAGCTTGAGGTATTACTTTTTGAAGCTGGCATTACTAACGAAGAGACGCTGCGGGCACTGGGTGCCAGGGAGTGCTGGTTAAAGATGCGGGCTAAAAATAGGGCACTCGGTATTAAAGTGCTCTTCGCCCTTGAGGGGGCTATTGAGGGTTTGCATGAGGCGGCACTCCCGGCAGGCACTCGCCGGGAGTTGACGGAGTGGTTTAATGCGCTGCCTGAGCCACAGAAGAATCACTCCTCCAGGTAGCGATTTGCTGTTGTAACCGGCAAATTTCTGGCAGCAGAGCGATAAGCAGGCCAATCTGCTGTAGCACCAGCGGCGCTTTGCTGTCGTTTCCAGGCTCAAGACGCGCGATACGTTGAGTCAGTTCATCCAGCGACTGTCTCACTTTCGGTTCATCGGCTGGCCGGTGATGCAGTGCATCATCGACGTAGCAGACCGCGTCATCCAGCAGGTTGAGTATGCCCGGGTTGACCAGTTTCTCGCGGTGTGCACCCAGGGTGGAAATATAGCTGGTGAAGGTATGGTTGAGGCAGAGCAACCGGAAAGCCGTCTCACGCATCTCGGCCGTGGCACGAGGCTCCGTTGACATGTTAGAGACAACCGAAGCCAGTTCAGCATCACTGTTGTGCGCGTCGCGGCGGGCTATCCGATAAGCCAGACGGTTATCGCGTCCCTGGTGGTACTGCTCAAGGATGGCATCCAGGTATCGACAGTTGGCGTTCAATGCCCTGTCTAACACCCGCGGTAAATTACGGAAACGCCAGTCCGGCCAGATAAAGCTCACCGCTGCCCAGGCAATCGCACAGCCGATCAGGGTATCGAGCACGCGAGGCAGGGCGACCTCGAACCCTTCACCCAGCAGGTTAAAGCAGAGCAGCACCAGCAGCGTGATAAACATGGTGGCATGAGCGTACTGCACGTTGCGAAACGCGAAAAACAACACGCCGGTAATCACAATCAGCACCAGCTGCCCTTCAACAGAAGGCACGAAGTACAGCACGGGAAGTCCAATCGCGACACCGACCAGCGTACCGATAATACGCAGCGCAAGGCGGTGCCGGGTGGCGTTATAGTTTGGCTGGCAGACAAACAGGCTGGTCAGCAGGATCCAGTAGCCATGCTGCAAACCGGTTATCTGGATAAAGGCATAACCGACGCATAGCACCAGAGACATTCTCACCGCGTGGCGAAAGAGCGCCGACTCTGGCGTAAAGTTGCGGCTCAGCCGTAGCCACATATCGCTAAAGCTATGCACGCTGTCATCAGCCAGCTGATTTTCCACATCATTACCCGGTTGCGCCATCGCCTGTTCGGATTCGATAGTCGCCAGCTGAGCATCTATAGCCCGCAGGTTGTTGAGCAGAAAACCCAGCGCTTTGATATGTTCCGGTGATGTTCCGCTGGCCTGAACGCGGTCGAGCGCCGCATCAAGATGGCTAAACACGCGTTCGAAACGGGGGTCATGCTGATAGGGCGTGCGCAGCAGAATGGATCGCGAGAGCTGCTGGCAGGCCAGGGACTGCATGGACAGCAGGCGCTGGAAGCGGAACATCACGTCGCTGTAACGAAACTTTTCACGTAGGGCGGCGTACTGAACATGCGAGGAACTGGCGCGTTCATGAATGTCCTGGGCGGCAAAATAGTAGTGTAAGGTTCTTCGCGTTCCACGCTGACCGCGATCGCCGCGCAGACGGGTAAGCAGTGAGGCTTTCGTCTGGTTAAGGGTGGTGACCAACTGACCGTTTGCCAGCGCCAGATCGTAAAGCGGCGCCTGGCTTTCTTCTTCAATATCCGGGTCAAACAGCCGGGATTTCAGTTCCAGATAATGGGCCAACTGCTCAAAGCTACGGGCAAGGTTATCCTGCAGCGGGCGAACCGGGAAGATAAGATGGCCGGTTAACGTCAGCAGGTTATACCAGATGGCGCCCAGCAACAGCAGTAGAGGTTGCTGGTACCACTGGTCGTAAAGTGACACGCCCAGCATGGTATAGATGGCGATCAGTAAGGCGCCGAAGGCGATGGTGGCGTAGCGCTGCCCCAGTCCACCCAGCAAAATAAACCCGCTGGTCGAAAGCGTCAGGCCCAGCGCAAACAGCCACGGCCAGGGGAAGAGCAACTCAACGGACGCTGACGCAATAAAAAAGCAGACGAGCGTAATCACCAGATTACGCAAACGACCGGCCAGGCGATCGTCCAGATCCGCAAGCGCCCCGGCCACCACCCCCAGCGTGAGCGGGATGGTGAGTTTGACGTCATTCAACCACCACGGCAGGGCTACCGTGCCGCAAAGCGCGATAAAAATCCTGACGTTGTAAAGCCAGGAACTGTTCCAGGTATAACGGCGAAGCAGTGGGCTTAGCATAAACGCGGCCAGTCCTTATTTACTGAAAACGACGGCGTGCGTTCGCTTCACGCGCCGCCTGGGCCACTTCAACCGGAACAACTCTGCGCCCGACGGGCCAAAGGGCGATGGCGGCGATCTTAAAGTTCGCGAGCCCTACCGGAATCCCAATAATTGAGATGCACTGTGCAATACCGGCAAAAATATGCATGATGCATAGCCACCAGCCAAAGAAAATCAGCCACAGAATGTTCAGCAGGGTTCCACCCGTGTTCATCAGGGCGTTCTTACTTTCCGGGTTCAGTTCGTCAACGTGGATGGCTTCGTTACCGTAGGGGATTAACGAGAGTTTGGTGATTTCCCAGCAGGAGCGGGTCAGGGGGAGTGTGAAAATCAGGACGATGCTCACCAGTGTGGCAAAAAGCCAGGAAAGGGTGGTGGCAAAACCGCCCAGCACAAAATTCAAGACATTCAGAACGGTACGCATAAACCCTCACTTCCTTTCGATAAAATTAACGCCCAATGATTGTAACGTTTTTTTAGGCTGGAGCACCTTAAAACTGGCAGTTAAACTGTCAGGTAAATTATCTCTTCGTGGATTTGGCGGGACATGGAACTGAAAGCAACTTCATTAGGCAAACGCCTGGCGCAACACCCTTATGACAGCGTTGTTTTGCTCAACGCCGGGGTGAAAGTCTCCGGAGAACGCCACGAATACCTTATTCCGTTTAATCAGCTTCTGGCCATCCACTGTAAGCGTGGGCTGGTATGGGGTGAGCTGGAGTTTGTTCTGCCAGACGATAAAGTCGTGCGTCTTCACGGCACCGAGTGGGCGGAAACCCAGCGTTTTCATCACCACCTGAACGCCCGCTGGCAGCAGTGGAGTCACGACATGAGCGTGATTGCCGCCCAGGTTCTGCACCAGGTGCTGGACGAGATCGCCCAGAGCAACGCGCAACAAACGTGGTTGACCCGCCAGCAGACTGCCGGGCTGCAGCAAAAGATTCGCCAGGCTCTCTCGGCCCTGCCGATTGCCGTAACGCGTCTTGATGAGTTCGACAACTGTCGCGACGCCTGGCGTCAGTGTCAGGCCTGGCTGAACGATAGGGATAAGAGTCGGCTGGCGCATAACCAGGCCTGGACAGATGCCATGCTGGCCCAGTACGCCGACTTTTTCAGTACGGTGGAATCTTCGCCGCTCAACCCTGCGCAGGCTCGCGCGGTGGTCAATGGCGAGCAGTCGCTGCTGGTGCTCGCGGGGGCAGGAAGCGGCAAAACGTCGGTACTGGTGGCGCGTGCAGGCTGGCTTCTGACGACCGGCGAAGCGGTTGCCGATCAGATTCTGCTGCTGGCTTTTGGCCGTAAGGCTGCCGAGGAGATGGACGAACGCATTCAGCAACGTCTGCATACCCGGGATATTACTGCCAGAACCTTCCATGCCCTTGCGCTGCATATCATTCAGCAGGGCAGTAAAAAAGTGCCTTCTGTCAGTAAACTGGAAAACGACACGCAGGCGCGCCAGGCGCTGTTTATCAAAACGTGGCGTCAGCAGTGCAGTGAGAAAAAAGCGCAGGCGAAAGGGTGGCGTCAGTGGCTGGAAGAGGAGCTCAACTGGGCAGTGCCGGAAGGCAGTTTCTGGCAGGATGATAAACTGGCGCGTCGGCTGGGATCGCGTCTTGACCGTTGGGTCAGCCTGATGCGGATGCACGGTGGCTCACAGGCTGAAATGATTGAAGGTGCGCCAGAGGGGATCCGCGATCTATTTTCGAAGCGGGTCAAACTGATGGCACCGCTCTTAAAAGCCTGGAAAGCCGCGTTGAAGGCGGAAAATGCCGTCGATTTTTCTGGTTTGATCCATCAGGCGATCGTCATTCTTGAGAAAGGACGTTTTGTCAGTCTGTGGAAACATATTCTGGTGGATGAGTTTCAGGATATCTCACCCCAGCGCGCAGCACTGCTCTGTGCGCTACGGGCGCAAAATAAACATACCTCGCTGTTTGCGGTGGGGGATGACTGGCAGGCTATCTATCGCTTCAGCGGCGCACAGCTTTCACTCACGACCGCGTTCCACCACTATTTTGGTGAAGGGGATCGCAGCGATCTGGACACCACGTATCGCTTCAACTCCCGGATTGGTGAAATCGCCAACCGTTTTATCCAGCAAAACCCGCATCAGCTGACCAAGCCGCTTAACAGCCTGCAGCCTGGGGATAAAAAAGCCGTCACCCTGCTGGCGGATGACCAGCTGGAACCGCTGCTGGACAAGCTCAGCGGCTATGCGAAGCCCGATGAGCGTATCCTGGTGCTGGCGCGTTATCATCACCTTAAACCTGCAGCGCTGGAAAAAGCAGCTACCCGCTGGCCGAAACTGCAGCTTGAATTTATGACTATTCACGCCAGCAAAGGGCAGCAGGCCGATTATGTGATTGTGATGGGGCTGAAAGAGGGCAGCGACGGTTTCCCGGCTCCGACCCGTGAATCGGTGATGGAACAGGCCCTACTGCCGGTGCCGGAAGATTTCCCGGATGCCGAAGAGCGACGTTTGCTTTATGTGGCAATGACGCGCGCACGTCACCGCGTCTGGCTGCTGTTCAATAAAGCGGAGCCATCCGTGTTTGTCGATATTCTGAAGAGTATTGATGTGCCGGTAGCGAGAAAGCCGTAGCGACGACGGGCAAGGATGGGTAGGCCGGGTAAGGCGAAGCCGCCACCCGGCAAAAAAGCTACTTCAGTCTCTCAGAAAGATAACGCTGATAGTCCGGAATCAGGATATCAACCGGCGAATTGAACTGCGGTGATTCGATGATGAAATCCGCCGTCGAGAGGTTTGTCGCCACCGGAATATTCCACACCGTCGCCAGACGCAGCAGGGCTTTAACATCGGGATCGTGCGGAACCGCGTTCAGCGGATCCCAGAAGAAGATCAGCACGTCAATCTTCCCTTCGGAAATCTGCGCGCCGACCTGCTGATCGCCGCCCATCGGGCCGCTCAGCATCGCATTGACCTCCAGACCCGTTTCGCGCTGGATCAGGTTTCCGGTGGTGCCGGTCGCTGAAAGGGCATGCTTTTCCAGCAAAGACTGATGGCGGCGCACCCAGTTAAGCAGCATTTGTTTACAGTGATCGTGCGCCACCAGTGCAATGTGTTTGCGTTCAGGCAGCGTGCGTGTTGTCAGTTCCATAATCATATCCATCAGGTTAACTGACTACACGATGACGGGAAGCGCCTGACGCTGCAAGCCTCAGGCGAAAAAAATGTGGCTTAGGATGAAGGTTGTTGCTTTGCCCACTGTAAAAATCGGGCCCGCGTGTCGGGATCGGCCTGCTGGAACCAGAATTTCAGGCGCTGTTCCGTCAGCGTCTGGGACTGAGGCGGGATAACATCCAGTTCCGATACGCCGGAAAGTAGCGTACTGTCGTCGGCCATCAAGGTGGCAAACTGCGGAAGGGAGGCACGTTTACCGGCTTTGTTATAAACCTGCGTAGCCGCCTCGTAATCCGGGACTTTCGGGGACGTGGTTAATGCCAGAATATCCAGCTTCACCGGGATCGGCATCGCATCGCCGTCCAGCAGTTCAATGCGCGGCGAGGCGTCAAAGGCCGCCGATTCCTTCTCTGTTTCAAGGCGAGGCAGAGTAATGTTCACCTGACTGATTTGCCGGGTATTAAAGCTGATAATCAGCGGCGGCGAGATGTACAGTCGTTGCTCATGGTTAGCCAGGCCGATCGATTTTTCTACCCGAAAGACCAGTTGATGGGGGCCGTTATCTAATTCGATGCTGTCAGCACCGCGTAATAATGAGCTGGACACTTTTTTTCCGTCCAGTACCAGAAGATCAATGTCGCCAGAGAGCCGAAGCGTGGTAGCAAATACGCAAACCGGCATCACTAACGCAATCAGAGCCGTGGCAATACCGGTTTTCATAGGAGGCTCCCGTCAGACATACTGTCGCCGCATTAATGTATCTAAATTTTTCGATAATCACGTTTACTAACATATAGACATATTTTGCCGTTTTGCCCTCATGCATCTGTATGGGATGGATGGTTGAGATGTGCGCTTTGGCGTACACTTTTAAAAAAGCCAGGAGAAAAACCATGAAAGAGAATGATGTTGCTGAGATTTTGACATCCACGCGGACCATTGCGCTGGTGGGCGCGAGCGATAAACCCGATCGTCCCAGCTATCGGGTGATGAAATACCTTCTCGATCAGGGTTATCACGTCATCCCGGTCTCGCCAAAAGTGGCGGGGAAAACGTTGCTGGGCCAGCAAGGGTATGCGACGCTCGCTGACGTACCCGAAAAAATTGATATGGTCGATGTCTTCCGTAATTCCGAGGCCGCATGGGGCGTAGCGCAGGATGCTATTGCCGTCGGGGCGAAAACCCTGTGGATGCAGTTGGGTGTGATTAACGAGCAGGCGGCCGTGCTGGCGCGTGAAGCGGGTCTGAAGGTGGTCATGGACCGATGCCCGGCGATTGAGATCCCCCGTCTGGGGCTGGCGAAATAATAAAAAAAAAGCCCGTTATCGGGCTTTTTTTACACGCTTAGTTCCGCAGGCGCGGAGCCTGTAGCTGTTTACGGATGGTCTGAGCAAGTTCATCCATCGTAGGTTGCTCCGGATGCTCTTCCTGCAACTCACTACTCAGCTGCGCTTCGGCAAGGTAGGTATGAACAGGTTGTCCGTCGTCACCTTCCATCACCACATGGTACCAGGGCGCAGCGCGAAGCTCGGCGTTAACCGCCAGCTCGTCTGCTGACGGTTCATCAAGGGAATACTCCGGGTCGATATCGACGACCACACCCAAATACCCTAGCAAAGTGTGGCGGACCTGCTGGCCGATACCGAATTTGCTGGCAATCATAGTCACCTCCCGGGAAATACGACTTACACGTTATGTGTGGTCAATATTTCTCTTTTCAAGTTACATGACGCGACAGGCAAACCCTTTCAGATACAGCCCTTCCGGGTAGGTAGCAATCACGGGATGATCGGCTGCCTGACGGAACTGCTCTATAAATTGTACATCACGACCAGCATCTATTGCGGCATCGGCGATGATTTTCTGAAATAAATCTGTGGTCATCAGACCGGAGCAGGAGAACGTCAGCAGAACGCCACCCGGGTTCAGCAGCTGGATGGCCAGCATGTTGATATCTTTGTACCCGCGGCAGGCGCCCATCAGCTGGCTTTTATTCTCCACAAATTTAGGGGGATCCATCACGATAACGTCGAACTTCTCGCCCTGATCGCGATATTTACGCAGCAGCTTGAAAACGTCGTCGCGTACAAACTCCGCTTTGCTCAAATCCAGCTTGTTTAGCTCGACGTTTTGTTTTGCCACGTCAAGCGCTTCCTGTGACGTATCCACGCTGACGACCTGCGCACAGCCGCCCATCAGCGCCGAAACGGCAAAACCGCCGGTATAGGAGAAGCAGTTAAGTACGCGCTTGTCGGCGACGTACTGGCGTGTCGCCAGACGGCTGTCGCGCTGGTCAAGGTAATAGCCCGTTTTGTGACCGCCCTGAATATCCACCAGCAGCTTCATGCCATGTTCTTCAATGGGCAGCAGGGCTGGCGGCAGTTCGCCCGTTACAGGCCCCTGAGTCAGCTCCATGCCCTCTTTTTTGCGCACAGCCACATCGCTGCGGTCGTAAATGGCACACTGCGGGAACAGCGTTTGCAGCGCGCTAATCAGCGCGGCACGCTGGTATTCCGCTCCGGCGCTCAGGAGTTGCAGCACCAGGAAGTTGCCGAAGCGATCGATGGTCACACCCGGCAGGCCGTCGGACTCACCGGCGATCAGACGATAGCTGTCCAGACCGTCACGCTTTGCCAGCCACTCACGCCACTGCTGCGCCTGCTGCAGGCGGCGAACAAAGAAGTCGATATCAATGGTTTCATCTTTGTCGAAGGTCCAGACGCGAGCGCGGATCTGGGACGCAGGCGAGTATGCGCCTCGCGCTAACCATTTCCCCTGATGGTCAACGATATCAATGGTTTCACCGAGGCTGGCTTTGCCTTCCATGCGGGCAACTGCGCCAGAAAAAACCCAGGGATGACGGCGCAGTAAGGATTTCTCGCGCCCTTTGGCTAACACTAAACGTACACTCATAATTTGCTGTTCTGTCGATTTCAGGGAAATGGCGCGTAGATTATCACATTCAGCAAGTCGCAATCATCTGTGGATGCCTTTGAGCGTTTCGGCACAAAATCAAATCGCTTAAGCACATTACGGTATGGCCGCGTGCCTTACATTGGGGCTTCCCGTTCAGCAAAGGACTCCCCCATGAAAAAGCGCAATGTAATAGTAACAACCGCTCTGGCGGCGATAAGTTTTCAGGTTTTAGCGGCAACGCCTTTCAGTATCACCAGTCAGGATATCTCCAGGGAGCACCGTTTAGCGCAACAGCAGGTGTTCAACGCTTTTGGCTGCCACGGTGATAATCAGTCTCCGCAGCTTGCATGGAAACATCCGCCAGCCGGTACGAAAAGTTTTGCCATCACGGTATATGACCCCGATGCCCCCACCGGCAGTGGCTGGTGGCACTGGACAGTCGCCAATATTCCTGCGAAAACAATGGCACTGCCTGCGGGCGCGGGTAACCCAAAGAGTGAGAAATTACCCGCTGGCGCGGTGCAGGGGCGTAATGACTTCGGTTATTCTGGATTTGGCGGCGCATGTCCACCTGAGGGAGACAAACCGCACCGTTACCAGATTACCGTCTGGGCGCTGAACGTGGACACACTGCCCCTTGATAACAATGCCAGCGGCGCGCTGGTCGGTTATATGATAAACAGTCACGTTCTCGGAAAAACGCAGTTAACCGCAACGTACAGCAGATAAGGATGACCCGGTGCAGGAGTTTTACCTTCAACATAAACAGCTGACGGCGGGCGAAGTCAGTGCCAGCAAAATGCATCGCCTGCACCAGGTTAAACTTTTTTTTCCGGCCATTTGTCACATTACTCACGGCAGTAAGGTCATTGTTCAGGATGATAATCGCCTGGTGGCAACGAGGGATGCGCTGATTATTATCCCGGCCAATACGTCAATGGAGATTATTAATCAGCCTGCGAACGGCATGTTTCGATCGGACTTGCTGATGTTGTCGCCAGAAATCCTGGCCGAGTTTAAAGCGCATTACCTGAAATCCTGGCCGGGCACGACGTTACATTCCCTTTGTGTCCCGTTGAGCGAGGGGCTGACGTTTATGTGGGATAACCTGCTGCACGCCGTGCGTCAGGATTTACCGGAGGCGTTACAAAAACATCAGGCCTTCGGTCTTTTGCTGGCATTGCTGCATGAAGGCGTGGCAGGTCCGCTGCTTATTGAGCGAAGCAGTAACCTGACTGAGCAGGTGCGACAGTTCATCATGCTATCGCCGGCCAGATCCTGGACTGCGCAGGATATTGCAAGCCGTCTGGCCTTAAGTGTGCCGACGCTGCGCAGAAAGTTGCGTGAAGAGTCGCAGAGTTTTCGCCAGATCGTGGAAGAGGTGAGAATGGCCGTTGCGCTGTCACAGCTGCAATCGACCCGATTACCCATTGGCGAAATCGCATTACAATGTGGGTATCTTTCCAGTTCTCGTTTCACCGCCCGCTTTCGGCAGCACTACGGCTGTTTGCCGAAAACGCTACGTTAAGGAGAAGAAAAATGTCAAAAGTTTGCACTATTGCCTGGGTTCACGGCATCGTTCAGGGCGTCGGGTTCCGCTACAGCACCCAGCGTGAGGCTCTTCAGCTCGGGATAACGGGCTATGCGCGAAACATGGATGACGGCAGTGTTGAGGTGGTCGCCTGTGGCGACGCGGAGCAGGTAGAAAAACTGATGGTGTGGCTGAAAGCAGGTGGCCCGCGCAGTGCGCGGGTTGACAGGGTGCTAACGGAACCGCATCAACCCGGCCGGGAATACGAGAACTTCAGTATTCGTTATTAAATGCATTTCACCGGCTTTGGCAGGCCAGCAATTTTGGTGGCCTGTTTTGCCGGGCCTTTCGGAAACAGACGATACAGATAGCGGCTGTTGCCTTTCTCTTCGCCAAACTTATTGGCCATCGCTTTCACCAGCATGCGGATCGCCGGAGAGGTATTAAATTCGAGATAAAATTCGCGCACAAAACGCACGACTTCCCAGTGTTCGGGGGAGAGGGTGATACCTTCGTTTTCGGCGATTTTTTCCGCCAGTGGCTCGCTCCATAGCGTGGTATCTTTCAGATAGCCTTCGCTATCGGTCTCAATTTCCTGGCCTGCAAAAATGAACATAGTGCTCTGTCGATAAAGTAAAAACCGCCCCTAGTCTAGCAAAGAAGGGGCGGCATGAGAAACTTCGGTCTACAGAAGAAGCTGTAGCAGATTGTTGGCATTCAGCTTTTTTAACGCGTTGCATTTGTACGTCGAGACCTGTTTTTCGCTCATCTGCGTCATTGTCGCAACATGTCTTACCGATTGCCCGTTAACCAGCCTGTCGAGAACATTGAACTCCATGCCCGTCAGGCAACAATTCAGGCTGCGGACCCGACGGGGCTCTTTTGCAAGCAGATACGCTGCATCCGCGACGGCAATTCTGTCATCAATAATATATGAGGTCAGCGTGGCAAAACGCTTTCGCAGATGCGTGGCCAGCGCCCAGCCTTTTTCATTGCACACCAGATAAAGGGTTCCTTCCCAGCAACTGGCCTCCAGCTGAAGCAGAATCTCAACCAGCGCCTGATGCGTCCCGGCGACGGAAAAGCGGCAGCGCACAACGAGGGTGTCGCAGGCCAATAACGAATGTCGCCACGTTACCGCGCCGCTTTCAACCAGCATCTGAGCGTTACGGCGCAGAAGGGCGTAGCGTAAACCTTCGGCATAAAAGCGATTATTATCAAGAATAACGTAATTCACGGCGGCCTCTTTATAATGTACTGGGTGTGTAGATAATGCGTAGCGTGCCGGTGTAATCCCCGGCATTTTTGCTGCTGGCAGTAAATGAAGGGGTTTTCAGGATAATAGGGGCTGGCACGCACAGTACGCTCTCGCGTCCGCCGGGCAGGACGACCTGACGCAGATACCGCGGATCGTTAGTCCCTTGCCAGACCACGGTTTCACCGTTAGCGACGATGTCTGTTGCGCCTGTGATGGGATGGGTGACAAAGACCTGATAGTCGAGACGGTCTCGCGCATCGGTCTGGCTTCCTCCGCGTCGCCTGATTGAAAACGCACCTTCAGTACGGCCCGCTGAGGCGAGTCCGTCGTCCTCAAACCGAAGGTAGGTGCGGGTGCTGGTGCTGTTTTTACCATCGTACAGGCACATATCCAGCGTATTTTCTCCCTGGATCTCACTGCCACCCGGCCGCCCCGGGAAGTTAGTCAGGTTGAGGTTAACGATGGGCGTGGAGTGCGGAAATGCCGGCAGATAAATCTGCTGATTACCCGGATCGACCACCTCAATGCGAATATTTGCCTGCCACCTGGCGATAGCGAGATAGCCAGGACAGCCCACGTTAACATTATTGGCATTTCCGCTGCTACAGCTACCATTACCCCATTGACGCAGGTTTTGCTTCAGCGTTGCGGTCCAGATCCCCGGTAATGCGAGCTTGTCCAGTTCGCTTTTCACAATATAGAAATCGAAGTAGGGCTCTCTGTTCCAGGCGGAGATATCAACATTCCCAGCTGTGACAAAGCTGGCAAAAATATCCACTTTATTGCTAATGAACATATGGTGATCGCCATACACCTTGATATCCACCGTCTTGCTGGTGAGGGCATGCGTAAAATGTAATGTGATGGCATAAGGCTTGGCTGGGTTCGCCTGAAACCAGACCGGTGAGTCCATGCAGGCCCCGTACGTGGCGTCGGTCCGTGACTGACAGGTCAGGGTATTACGTCCCCACTTTTGCGGGTCGGCGGCGTCAAAGCCGCCCGATTCATGCAACCAGATATCGAAACGTGCAGGCGGTGCCGTGCGATCGAAGCTGATCCCAACGCTGGTGTTTCGTCCCGCAGGGGCGCCCGCCAGCGTCTGGCCTGTCCACAGGCTTAACAACAGTAAAATAAAGAGGTACTTCATCACATCATTTCCCTTTAGTGAGGTTGTCGGCGTTCATGGCAGTTGGCCCGGCAGGTACCGATCGTCCGGCGAGCATCAGCTGCGCCTGCTGCTGGACGGCATCCGGCAGGGCCGAGAAGGTTAATTCCCGACAAGGAATTGAGCCGACATAGCGCACCACGTCGCGCATACTTTTCACGTTGAGTTCGCACTGATAAAACTGCTGCTGACGCACCAGGTAGAGGTTATGCAGCAGAGCATCGCTCTGGGCGCTGAATCCGCCGTTGCCGAGATCGCTCCAGCCGTTAACGTTCAGCGGCACACCACCGATAAACGGCGAATGACGCTCGTCGGTTAACTGGCCGAGCCAGGTGTAGCTTGCGGTGGTTTGCACATCCCGACGCAGCAGTTTGCCTGGCACCATAAACAGCGTTCTGCTGCCTGAACCTTGCGTGATCTCACTGCTGGCTCCCCGGGATACATCCAGCGATTCGTTAATTGTCAACGTGGTCTGCTGGTAGCCCGGTACGGCGAAGAGAGCGCGGCTATTACCCGGAATGTCTGCGCTCCCGCTGTTATCCAGCGACACGGCAACGCTCGGAGCCAGGTATCAGTCGGTGTGGCAACGTTAACCGCGACGGCGGAAGCAGGGCGTCCGTCGCTCCATCGGCCCAGCCACAGGCCAGAACGCGACAGCGCAAGTGTCGAGCTGTAGTTGCCGCTGGTGCTCAGCGTATGGCGTCTGTCCTGACGATCCCAGGCGTCGCTGACGGTCAGACTGCCGTTGCCATATCGCCCGCCCTGGCGCGTATAGGCTGAGGTATTCAGCGAGTCGCTGTTAATGCCTGATGCGCTAAGGCCGTACTCGTTTTCACCGCGTGCATCGCTGTACCAGTTATGCGCCACGTTGTAGCTCAGCTGATTTTTTTCACGCTGCTGGTGCTGCCAGGTCGCCCCCAGAGAGGTATAGCTAGACGCATCACCCTGACGGTTATGCGCCATGGACAGGCTCACGCTCAGGTAGCCGCCTTTGTCCCTGCCGTCGCGGGCATCATCGTTGCGCATGAAGAGGTTAACGCTACTGTTAATGTTCAGACCATGGGTGCTAAAGGCATTGCTCAGGCCTCCCTGCCAGGCCCGCGAGCGCGAGCGGGTCATATAGACCGATTCCCACGGCAAACCCGCATCGTGGCGATCGACGCTATCCGGCAGCTCCCGGCGTGAAACGTACCGTCCTTCGTTGCGGTTATCCGAATAGCCGAGGCTCGCATACCAGGCGCCGACAGGGACGGAAAACATCACCGAGAGGGTGCGATAACAGCCGTTCACGGCGTCAAACCCGGCGCTTCGGGTGTTGCAGTTTTCCGCTGATAGCGCGTTGCGATAGAGGCTCAGTGAAAAACCGTCGTTGTAGCTGATTTGCTGAATATTGCCGCGCTGGCCTTCGCTGCCGTAAAGGTAGCTAAACCGGGTACTCAGCACGCCGTCGATCGGGCCCGCGTTGAAGCCCCGGCTCCAGTCGAGCGCATTTTCCAGGAAGCGCTGGTTTTGCTTTATCGTTGCTCCGCTGGTAAGCGCTAAGGTCTCGGTGACGGGCAGGCGTACGCCCGCCTGCGCAACCGCGCTGGGTTCTTCGTTTTGATCGCTATTGTCGGTTTCACCAGCCTGCAGGAACCACTCGACGCGGTCGAATGGCGTAATGCCGGTTCGGGTAAACGGCACCTGCTCGGTACGCGTTAGCCGGTTATTTTCATAGACCGACAGCGTGACGGTGTAGCTCCCGTCCGGAAACGATCGCGTGTCGAGAGTTTGCGCCCCGGCATTCAGGTAAAAGCTGGCCAGCAGCTGACTGCCACGGCGGGCATCAATACGCGCGTCATGGGAAAGCAGCACGGTGATAGGGGTTCCCTTTGACTGCTGAACCGGATTTATCCACGCCCGTGTTGAGCCTGCGCGCACGCCGCGAATTTTCCCCAGCGGAAGCTGGCTGAGGTTGATATTTCCACCGGCATTACTGAACAGATCGCGGGTATCCATTTCGCCCAGCTGGACATAGTACTGGCGCAAGATATCCTGGCGGAACCAGGCATTGTTAACGGTGATTTCCTGTTGCTGCTGGTGCCTTGAACGCTGTCCCAGCCAGGTCCAGTCGAGGTTAACATAGCCGTCCTGCGTGAGCGCCAGCGCGCCATTGCCCTGCACGGTGGCTGACTGATAATCCCTGTCGGCAACAAAATTAACATTCTGCTGATGGATAAGCGCATTTTCGGTGTCCTGCGTGGGCTGATACCACTGATTTTCCGCGGTGGCTTTAGGCAGGAATTTCTTGTCTAAAAACAGGCTAATACGGGCGTTATTCTCGTCATAGATAATGGCCGCGTGGTCGGTATCAATGTAATCGCAGCCCGCTGCGGAACTGTTGCTGCTGCAGGCCAGGTTGCCGTTACGGGCAAGCGGAACGGCCAGCGTGGCAGACACGATGGCAACGAGAGCAGGGTCGTCGTTAAACCGTCGTTTGATGGCTGCTACAACGGTTTCAGGTGCGACAAAACTGACCGTTTCAAGCGTGATATCCGTTTCAAACAGGCCAAGCGACTCGCCATAGAGGTTTACCTCTGTCCACAGGCGCTGGGTTTTCGCCAGATCTTCAAAACCTGCCGGGACGGTCATCCCGGCACAGGCGAGTTGGATGGAAGCGGGTAACAAAGCAACAAAGAGGAGAGTATTTCTGTGAAACGCCATGAACGAGCCTCGACATCATCCTGACGTCAGAGGGTGGGCACCCTCTGACGTTATTCCTTAGGTGCTGTGGTGTTACGCACCGCCTTCCGTGGTCGTCGCTTGCGTCAGCATCAGGCTGACAACACCGCTGTACTGACCGGTTTTCAGAATGCCTTTGGTGGTCTGAGAAATGGTCAGCGGCAGTACCGCTGAACCGTTTTCAATGCTCCCCGGGAACAGTTCGGTACCGGTATATTCAACATCGGCGGTAGAGAGGGTTTTATCGCCCAGCTTCACCGTCATTGGGATGGACTCAGCACCGTCGGCATTTGCCAGCTTCGCGGCGCTCACCAGACGGACTTTCACGTTGCTGGTGGCGGAGTTAGACCATACCTTGGTATTCAGGCGGTAGCTTTCCAGACCGCGGCCTGGCAGGTACTGCATATCGATGCTTGCCGGCAGCGGCGTATTATCGGCCTGGGTCATATCCAGCTGTGAATCAACGCTGGCGTTGACGGTAATATCTTTTTGGATCGCCAGCGCGCTAACGGACGTGGTCATCGCGGCAACAATCATCAGGGGTTTAAAATACTTACGCATTGATATCTCCATATTTACAAATGAGCACCCTGGCTCTTTAAACAAACCCTTTGGGGTCTTTACGGTAACGTCGTGTTATTGCACGACGGGTAAATCAGCTTCTTCAGCGGTTTTATTCACCCAGTTGAAGTAGCGGAATTTATATTTATGGCCTTGTGTCTTTGTGAGCGTTTTTAATTTCCGTTCGGTGTCTGGATAAATCGTCGCGTCTTCTTTAATCCATTTACACGACGAATTTGCGTCACAAATACCGATCTCTCTCAGCGGCACGCGCAGCGTACCGTTGTTTTTTAACGTCCCCCTGCGAGGGTCTATCGAGAGTGAAACCACACTTTTTTCCGGGGCGAGGTGGATCAGGGCGCCCCAGATGACATTGACGCCCAATGTCGCCTTCGCCGCAGCGCTTTCTGCCTGACCTGGAATAATGCTGTCAGGTTGCTTTACCCCTTCAAAATAGACGCGCCAGGTGGTCTCTTTTTCCGGTGGCGTGAGCGATACCAAACGAACGACGCGCATTGCGCCAGCCGCCAGGGCAAATTTTTCTGGCGTCACAACAACGCCACCTTCTTTCCACGAGGCGACATCAATCTCTTTTTCGTCGGCAGTGCCGGGATTAAGAATTTTCTTTTGCCTCACCCGAATGAACTGAATATCATCCGTTTTTGAAGCCACTTTTATTTGCGCCGCCCCGGACTTATCCACGTTAAGTTCCATCGGGTACACGCTCATATTGGCCATTGCCATTTCTGAGAAAAATGGTAATGACAGCGCGGCGACATAAAAGGCGGTTGTCATGTTCACTCTTTTTTTCTGTTTCACATTCTGCCTGCCTGCTCTGAGTTCATCGGTGGCGCGTTAACACCAGGACACCGTCTGCTTTCGTATCGCTTCAGGGCAGGGAAACTTTAACCAGAACAGCGGTTTGTGAAAATTTGTATTAATTAACTCGTTAAATACAGTTTTTTATCCTGCTTTTCTGTCTTTAAGGTTGTATAGTTAAGCGAAAATACCGCGACCAGGGATGGGAAGAAAATTCCTTCTGATTACAAAATAAGCAGATCAGGAGGTGGTTTTCATGTCGATGTACCAGGGATTAAAAAGCATGCGGTAACAGCCGAGAATAAAAGATGTTTTTTATATGCAATAATTCGTTGTTATTCGATCCTGAAGCACATGCAATAAGTCTTGTTGGACAACCCGAGTCTGTATTAACGCTTTCGGCACCGGCCGTTCGTCTTTTACAGGAGTTTATTAAGCACAGAGGTCGTGACCTTAGCCGGGATGAATTGATCGCGCGCGTGTGGGAAGCGTTCGGCTTTACGCCATCAGGAAATAATCTCAATAAAGCGGTAAGCGAATTACGTAAAAGCTTCCAGTCGCTGGGAGAGGGGCATGAATTTATCGTGACCGTACCCCGCTATGGATTTCGTTTTGAGGCCGATGTGATTTTTCAGCCTCGGGAGAATATTCAACCCGTTGATTCTCAGTCTCCGGTTGAACAGCAAGACGTAAAGCCGCGGCGCACGTTCCTGAAAAGGGGGGCTATTACGGCGGTCGCGATCGTCGCTGCACTAGGGGGCTGCCTGTACTTTAGCCGCCCGCAGGGGATAACCGTTCCGGCGAAACTCACGCCAGTTAAGGAAAAAATTGCGCGTTGCAGTATCTGGATAATTAACGATCATGGACGGCCGTTAGTGTTATCGAAATTAGCGAAACAGCTGGAGGCGAATAACGTGGCATGCGAGCGAGAAGAGTATAATATTTATTATTTCAGCGCCCGTTTTGCTATTTCCGCCGCGGATGAGGTTTTCATTGGTGCCTGCCCGGGAAGTAAAACCAGACTGTGCAAAACCATTCGTTATAAAAGCGGGGCTGAAAAATGAAAATAAAACTTATTTTTGGGCTGAGCGGTGTACTGGTTGGTGGTGCAATAGCGCTTTTTTACTGTTCTGGCGGCCTGGGTAAAAAGGATGTGCTTGCCTGCAGTACAGAATTTAATTTCACGCGCAATGAGGGAAAAGCAAGTGAGGTGAAGGTCAATACCTTTGCTCAGTTCTATTTTCATCAGGATGGAACCGGGTTGACGACTTACAAAGGCGCGGCAAGGGCTGGCGGGCAATGTTTGATCGTTGACAGGGATGTCGACTTTACCTGGGAGCAACGGAAAGATGATAACGTCATTGTATTGAGCTACACCAAAACCCGGCGTCGACACAATGACAATACCCCGGATGCTCAATGGGGAAGCTTCGCCTATCCGACCGCACGTTACTACCTGACGATCTCTGAACTGTCGCCCGCCGTGTGGCTGATTCAGGACCGGCGTTATCCTACCTATATCTGCCGGGGAGAATAAGACAAAAAAAAGAGAATGCCATGGGCATTCTCTTTTTTCGTATCAGTGATGCAGATTAATCCCGGCTGGCGAAGCCCAGAATGCTCAGCAGGCTGACGAAGATGTTGTACAGCGATACATACAGGCTCACGGTGGCGCGAATGTAGTTCGTCTCACCGCCGTGAATGATGTTGCTGGTTTCATACAGGATCGCGCCAGATGACAGCAGGATAAACACCGCGCTAATCGCCAGATGCAGGGCAGGCAGCTGCAGGAAGATGTTAGCCACCATACCAATCAGCACCACCACGATACCCGCCATCAGCATACCGCCGAGGAAGGACATGTCCTTACGGGTGGTCAGCACGTAGGCCGAGCAGCAGAAGAACACCAGCGCGGTACCGCCCAGCGCCATGCCAATCACGTCGCCCATACCGGCAGACAGATACGCGTTCAGAATCGGCCCCAGGATATAGCCCAGGAAGCCGGTGAAGGCGAACGCGGACAGAATACCGACCGGTTTATCCGCGGTTTTGTAGGTCAGGAACATCAGCCCATACATCCCCACCAGCGTCAGGATCAGCCCCGGAGACGGCAGCATCAGCACGGTGCTGGCGGTGGCAGTGATCGCCGAAAACGCCAGCGTCAGGCTGAGCATGAAATAGGTATTGCGCAGCACCTTGTGGGTACTGAGTAGCGATGTGCGGTCGCGTGAAGAAGTAATAATACGATCCATGAGTCACTCTCTTATGACAGATGTAATTAGCGGAAAGAATAGGAAACGGCGAGCCAGTCTCAAAGTGGTTTTACCCATCTTTACTCAGCACGTTAGCGAAGGAGATGGTTATTTCTTCTGCAGAAATGCATTTCACCAGAATGAACAGCGGTTTGAGAAAATTTACCAGATCAACCTCTTATAGGTTACTGAAAAATATTGCGTTATTACCCTTAGGGCGCTAAGAGTTATCTCCGGATCGTCATAAAACAGACAATAAGGCGAAGGACATGAAACCACAAACACGCACGCGCTTTACACTCTCTTTACTTACCGCCGGGATCCTGTGCGCCAGTACGGCATCCTGGGCGGCCAACGTCCCGGCAGGAACCGCGCTGGCAGAGAAACAGGAACTGGTCAGAAATAATGGCAGTGAACCGGCTTCGCTCGATCCGCATAAAGTCGAAAGCGATGTCGAATTCAATATTATCAGCGATTTATTCGAAGGTCTGGTGAGCGTCTCCCCGACGGGTGAAATTCAGCCCCGGCTGGCGGAAAAGTGGGAGAACAAAGACAATACCGTCTGGACCTTCCATTTGCGGCCGGGCATCACCTGGAGCGACGGGACAGCGATTACCGCAGAAGATGTGGTCTGGAGCTGGCAGCGCCTGATCGATCCTAAAACGGCGTCACCGTATGCCAGCTATCCGGGCAACATGCATATTGCCAACGCGGCCGATATCGCCCAGGGGAAAAAAGCCCCCGATACGCTGGGGGTAAAAGCGATTAACGATACCACCCTGGAAGTGACGCTCACGCAGCCAAACGCGGCTTTCCTTGCGATGCTGGCGCACCCGTCGCTGGTACCGGTGGACAAAGTGCTGATTGGGCGTTTTGGCGATAAGTGGACCAAGCCGGAGCATTTCGTCAGCAGCGGGGCGTATAAACTTTCTCAGTGGGTGGTCAACGAACGCATTGTGGCGGAGCGTAACGCGCGCTACTGGGATAATGCGCATACCGTTATCAACAAAGTGACGTATTTGCCCATCACCTCTGAAGCTTCGGATGTGAACCGCTATAAAGCGGGTGAAATTGATATTGTCTACACGGTTCCCATTAACCAGTTTGCCCAGCTGAAGAAAACCCTTGGCAGCGAGCTGGACGTTTCACCGCAGCTCGCGACCTATTACTACGAGTTCAACACCACGCGCCCGCCGTTCAACGACGCGCGCGTGCGTAAGGCGCTGAATATGGCGCTGGATAAAGACATCATTGCCGGGAAAGTGTTAGGGCAGGGGCAGCGTCCGGCGTGGCTGATTAGCCAGCCGGACATCGGTGGGGTCAAGCTGCAGAACCCGGATTACGCCAGCTGGCCGCTGGACAAGCGCATCGCGGAGGCGAAAAAACTGCTCAGCGAAGCGGGGTATAACGAAAGCCATCCTCTGCGCTTCAACCTGCTTTATAACACCTCTGAATCGCACCAGCGCATCGCGATTGCCGCCAGCTCCATGTGGAAGAAAAACCTCGGCGTGGACGCGAAGCTGCAAAATCAGGAGTGGAAAACCATGCTGGATACCATGCACACCCACAACTTTGACGCGGTGCGTTACGCATGGATTGCGGACTACGACGATGCAGCAACCTTCCTGAACAACTTCCGTACCGGCGACAGCGAAAATACCAGCCAGTACAGCAATCCGGAGTACGACCAGGCCCTGATCAACGCCGCGAAAGCGAAAACAGCCGGGGAACGGGGTAAGTTCTACCAGCAGGCGGAGGATCTGCTTGGCCGTGATGTGCCAGCCATTCCGGTTTATCACTACGTTCGTACCCACCTGGTCAAACCGTGGGTAGGGGGATTCACACCGGATAAGCTCGGGTACTATTTCACAAAAGACATGTACATCAAAAAGCATTAAGAGGGCGGGCTGAATGTTATGCTGTTAAAATCGCCGATATGTCGTCAGTTCAACCGATTAAACGCGTTTTGGCTATTTTTACAGCGAACGATTGCAGCCACTCTTTACAGCACGCGGTGAGGTGTTTATAGTTCGCCTCACTTAGGAAGTGTGGCCGAGCGGTTGAAGGCACCGGTCTTGAAAACCGGCGACCCGAAAGGGTTCCAGAGTTCGAATCTCTGCGCTTCCGCCAGATATAAACCCCAGCTTACTCGTTAAGCTGGGGTTTTTCTTTTGGCGTGAATTTAAAACCTGACGTTTATGAACGGATAAACGCAAGAATGTCCGCGTTGATGGTCTCCGCATGCGTGGTGTGCATCCCGTGCGGGAAGCCTGGATAAATTTTCAGCACGCTGTTCGCCAGCAGCTTGTCCTGCAGAAGGGCGGCATTCTTATACGGTACGACCTGATCGTCATCGCCCTGCATTACCAGAACGGGAACCGTGATGGCTTTTAAGTCCTCCGTCTGGTCAGTCTCTGAAAACGCCTTAATCCCCTCATAGTGCGCTTTGGCACTGCCAATCATTCCCTGACGCCACCAGTTCTGAATCGTACCCTGTGAAACCTCCGCGCCATCCCGGTTAAAACCGTAAAAAGGGCCGCTGGCTACGTCGAGGTAAAACTGCGCGCGATTGGCTGCCAGCGCACTACGGAAGCCGTCAAACACCTCGATGGGTGTCCCGCCGGGGTTATCCTCTGTTTTGACCATCAGCGGGGGAACGGCGCTGACGAGCACCGCTTTGGCGACGCGCCCCTGCGGCTGGCCGTATTTCGCTACATAGCGGGCGACCTGGCCGCCGCCGGTAGAGTGACCGACGTGCACGGCATTGTGCAGATCCAGGCTTTCAACCACGGCCGACGCGTCGGCCGCATAATGATCCATATCGTGACCTTCACTGACCTGATCCGAACGTCCATGACCACGACGATCGATAGCGATAACGCGATAGCCCTCTGCAAGGAAGAAGAGCATCTGGTTATCCCAGTCATCGGCACTCAATGGCCAGCCGTGATGGAAAACAATGGGTTGAGCTTCTTTCGGACCCCAGTCTTTGTAGTAAATGTTGACGCCGTCTTTCGTTGTTACGAATGCCATACCGCAGACTCCTCTGTTAAAAACAACACGACCCCTAAAGTGTAGGAGAAATCATATCAGCGGTGGGTTTCATTCCCGTGAAAGGTATTCATTTTGGATTCAGGGCTCTGGTGCGGCGCGCCAGAGCCCCCAGGGCGGGGTCATACAGCTGGGCTTAGCGGTTCTCTTCAATATAGCGGGCGAGATCTGCCGGGGTCTTCAACACCGTCGCTACGTCAGTTGGCGGGATCATACAGCCGTAAACGTCCTGCACTTCCAGCACCATATCGACTGCCAGAATAGAGTCGAGAATATCAGATTCAATCAGTTCATCGTGAAAGCCCACTTTACGGGATAATACTTTTTCGAACAGGGCGAGAATTTCGTTTTCCATTATGTTTCCTGGGATAATTAATGAGTGCGGGCGTAAGCGTCCAGCAATTTGCGGTCAATTTTGCCGTTAGGGTTCAGCGGCAACGCGTCTTTTACGATAATTTGTGAAGGCACCATATAGTGGGGAACCACTTTCGACAGCGAGGTTTTGATCGTGTCCGGTGCCATTTCCGTCACGCAGAACGCGGCAATACGCAGCACGCTGCCGCAGGGTTTCATCAGCGGCATCACTACCGCTTCATTAATGCCGGACATGGCCAGCAGACGGTTTTCGATCTCGTTGATTTCAATACGGTAGCCATTCAGTTTGACCTGACTATCGTTGCGACCCTGGCAATAGATCATCCCCGCTTCATAACCCAGATCGCCGGTCCGGTAGCCGCGACACGCGTCATCTTCCCGATGCAGTAATTTTGCCGCGTTCTCCTGCGGCAGGCCGAGGTAGCCGCGCATGACGTTTTTACCCCAGATAATCAGCTCGCCCTCGGCGGAAATGTCCATTCTGCTCTCCGGCATCATGACCCCCACTGGCAGCACGGCGCTGTCCTGGTTAAGGATCTCATCCGTAATTTCAACCACCGTCGTCGCGATGGTCGCTTCCGTTGGGCCATAGGAGTTGATGATTTTGACCTGCGGGAAACGGCGGCGCAGCTGTTTGACCAGCGCTTTATTGAGCACTTCACCAATGAAGATAAAGACGCCGAGTTCAGGCAAATACTCGCTGTTAAACTGCGGGGACAGCAGCTGCTGGTAGGCAAAAGAGGGCGTGGACACCCAGGCGGAGACCGCGTTGCTTTTGAGTCGCGCCAGCCAGTTCTCTTTCTGAATATCCTCTTTGGCGTTGAGCACGATGTGTCCGCCCATCGCCAGGTTCGCCAGCAAAGGGATCAGGGAGAGGTCAAAGCTGAACACCGCGTGGTTCATCAGCACCGGTTTTGCCGGCAGGGAAAAGTCCTGGCTGACCCATTTCATGAAGTGCCAGACGCTCTCACGTCCAATCTGCACGCCTTTCGGTTTGCCGGTGCTGCCTGAGGTAAACATGATATAGGCCAGATCCTGCTCTTCCAGGACCTTGCCCGCTTCACCGGTGGCAATAAACTGCCGGGTTGCCACGTCGTAATAGTAAGGGACACTGGCCAGGCTACAAATCTCCCGGAGCCGCTCCTGCGGGTAGATGCAATCCACCGGGATGTACGGAATGTTGTGCAGCAGGCAGCTATAAATCGCCACGGCGAACTCGGCCTGTTGATGACCATATAATACGACCGGTGTGCCTTCGATAGGCTTGCAGCGTTGATAGCGTTCCACCCAGTCCATCACGGCGGCGGAAAGCTGTAGCCAGCTGAGGGTTTCGTCGCTACCAGTGATGGCCAGCTGCTGCGGGGAGGCGGGATCGCGCAATGCCGCACGTAATAAATCCTGCAGTTCCTGCAGATCGGTGTGATTTTTCATAGAGGAGACATTCCACTAAAGATGTAAAGGGATCCTGCGGCGCTGCCCAGCGTCAGAATTCGCCCCAAAAACGCCACTGCCGGATACTGCAAACCACGGTGTAATGCCGGGCTGCGTTTGGCTGACCACAGCAGCATGTTGTGTGCGACAGAAATGGCGCCAAACAGCGCGCCGCTGATGACATAATGGCGTTCCAGGCCATTCCATGCCCCCATGCAGAACAGGGTGCAAAAAATACCGATATTTTGCGCCAGCGTTTTGTTCTGACGGAAAAAGTTGAACTTCATCAGGTTCATATAGACGGGCATAAACACCACATCGCGCAGCCATTCAGACAGGCTGATGTGGAAGCGCCGCCAGAAGTCCTGAGGGTTCTTTGCAAGCAGCGGCATATTGAAGTTTGCCGGAATATTCAGCCCGAATAAGCGCCCGGCACCGATGGCCATATTGCTGTAACCTGCAAAATCAAAGTACAGATAGGCGCTGTAAGCAATCGACATCACCACGCCGACGGTCAGCGAAAACGGCTTATGGCTCCAGGGCTGCACCACAAGCGAATCGATCAGCATGGCAAACAGGAACTTCTGGATGATACCGGTGACGATCTGCTCTAACGCTGTTAAACATTGTTCACGGTTAAGGGTGAATGCGGGTTTATTCACATCGCTCATCCATGTCCGCCAGCGGTACATCGGCCCGGCCAGAATAATAAAGGGCATAAAGAGGTAGCAGAAATAGTGCAGAATATTCTGGCCCTCTTTTTTACTGCGATACAACAGCACATCCACCGCGCGAAAGGTCATAAAAGAGAGACCGATCATGCCGAGATGGTGATTAAAATGTAATTTCACCAAAAACAGTGGCAGCAGCGTTAACACGATCGCCTGCCAGGTTTTTAACCATCCTTTTTCTTTTAATGTGGCGAAAAGATAAAAACAGCCAAATACGATCGCCGGAATACGATAATCGCCCTGAAAAATATAGCCCCAGCCCAATGCTGTCAGGACGGCCAAGGACGATAACCAGGTCAGGCGATGGCGCAGCAGGCGATTAATCAGCGCAAATATCAGTGCCGATGAAAATAAACAGACAAAAAACAGTCCTGAGCTGTACATCATTCGGCCTCAGAATTTCTGATATTCAAAATGCAGTTGCATACTCATGCTGTTATCGACAGCGGTCCACGCGACGATGGTGATCCCAAGCAGGAGATAAAGGAAAAACAGACGGATCGCGATTTTCATTATTTAAAACTCTGTGCAATAAAGCGAAGCATAGGCACCCAGGCCAGTTCAGTCGGGTGCAGTCGGTCCCAGTTCCAGCCATTCTGATAAGGCATAGCGTACATATCTAAATAAGGGATCTGGTTCTCTTTCAGAATGGATTGAATTTGCTTATCGTACGGGCGGAAAGTGTCGGTATGGTAAAGCGCCCACGGGTTAACCGGGTCGACGATAGCAATGACCTGCACGTGATGTGCCTTCAGCAGCTGGACGGTTTTCCTGAACGCAGCGAATTGGCCGGGCACCACCGGCGTGTCATCCCACTGCTGCGGCTTACCGTCCTCTTCGTAAATCGTTTTGTCCATCCACAGGGTCGCCGCACTTTGCTGGCGAACTTTATTTAATTCACGGGCATTCGCCAGCTCTTTATTCCAGTCCGGAGTCATGTGGGTGGTTGGCTGTTGCGGCCAGGGTTGCGCCGTCTCAGGCCTGATATTGAGCAGCGACAGCCAGTCGTTTTTTATCAGGGTACAAAAATTAGCGAACTGGAAACCGATCTCATCCCAAATCAGATCGGGGTGCCAGCCGAAGACACGCATTTGCCCAAAGGTTAAATGGCTTATCTCTTTAGCATCAATATGTTTTAAATAATTCATGAGGATCGGACGTGCCTGCGGATCCTTCATCAGGGGATCAAAAACAGAGCCCGGAAAATTATCCGCATAGATAGCGGGTGGCAGACCTTTTGAGTAAAAGCTGTCAGGTGCCAACAATAAAACCACTTTACTGTTTGCGTTAAGGCTATTTTTAAAACGTGAAAACAGTAAAAATTGTGTTTCATCATCGACAAACGCATCGCCATACGCCACGACGGGTTGGTGTAATTGCTGATTAAAATAATGATAGACCGCGTAATGTTCATCTTCGGAGGTGGCAACTTCAGAGGCACCAATGAAGAAAATGGCATTCCCCTCCAGGGCATGGGAAATGGTGGCAATTTTTTCCGCTTGTTCTTTCGGTGTGCCCGCCATGGATTTGATCAGCGGCTGGAATTTAAGCGGCGGATCAAAGCTGGTCACCAGCGGGTGAATGCTGAGGAATAAAATGGCCAGGGCTGCCATCAGGATATGTAAGCAAAACGTATTTTTGATTTTCATCATTAACCAGTAAGACTACATGGCGGCAATTTTCTAAAATCCGTTGATAACCGGCTTTATAACAATTACACAACAAATGGCCGTCTATTTTGGGGCATTCTATACCAGAGCGATTTAGAAGGATGAGCGTTGCCGTGTAACGGTATGTACAAGTGGGAGAGAGCGACGCGGGGATCGTGGAATGAGCGATTTTTTGCGCAGTTAAACGCCAGGGCGTAGAAATAGAAAAATTCCTGCTTTACAAGGCGCTAATAGATGTTTATAGTGCGCCTCACTTTGGAAGCGTGGCCGAGCGGTTGAAGGCACCGGTCTTGAAAACCGGCGACCCGAAAGGGTTCTAGAGTTCGAATCTCTACGCTTCCGCCAAATTCGAAACCCAGGTCGTTATGCGACCTGGGTTTTTTGTTTGTTAAAACCGCCTTAACCGGGAATTCTGGTGCCGGAGTTACTCCGTCGATACTGCAGCGGCGTCTGACGCATCATCTTTTTAAAGCAGGTAATGAAATAGGTCACCTCGCTAAACCCCACTGCCAGTGCAATGGCGTCAACAGGCTCATCGCTGTACCGTAACAGATCGCAGCTGCTTTTAATCCGCCGGGTCAGCAAATATTCGTGGATGCTACCGCCGGTCTGCTGGCGGAAAATGCGTGAGGTATAGCTTCGCGAGAGCCCCAGGTCGTGCGCTAACCGATCGAGCGAAAACTTGCTGGCATAGTGGGCTTCGACCCAGCTCATTATCCGCGAGGCGACGGTCTGCTGGCGCGGCGGGTAGGGCTGCGGCTGCTCGGGCAGACATGTCATCAACTGCATCACCAGAAATGCCACCTCGCAGGCCTCGGTCTGCGCGTTGTCCTCCAGGTGCTGAAACTGTTCAAGTATTCTCTCAATAAACGCCGCGTGCGTGCTGAGATCGTAAATTTGTGCCGGGAGATTGCTGGCGGCCAGCGCGGCGAACCGGGCCTGATGGCGCGGAAAGGTGCTGAGCGCACTTTCGACGACCGATTGCGCAATGTGCATGGTGGTGCGGTGGTAGGGGTTCTTATCGCTATGATCGACCTGCACTTTGTGCAAACGGAAGGGCGGGAAGACAAATAAACGCCCCGGACGGGCGGTGTAGTGCTGATTGTCCACCACCACGATGCCATAACCGCTGGAAATATAGAGCAATTCAACGCACTGATGCCAGTGGTAGTAAACCGCGCTGGTGGTGTACATGCGGTTAAATGAAATGGCCTGCCGATCGAGCGTAATGCGTTCCAGCAGTTGCGTTTCACCCATTTTCCCTCCAGGACAACAGATTTAAATTTTTAGACCATCATTTGTAATTTATCCCTCTCTCGATCGACAAAATCCAGCAAAAATGAAATGCCGGTTTAATTTTGTGAGTCTGCTCACTCAGCACCGGGAATAAAAGCGGTTACTCTTCATTCAGACGTCGCACTCGTGGCTTTAATAAGCCAAATAACAATAACTTATCTCTACCTTCGTGTTATGCGGGAGGACCCTGTGCAACCTGAAAATATTCATGTGGATAACCCACTGACGAGCCGTGATGAGGTACTGCGGCTGGTTAACGATATGCTGAACGCGGTGACGCCTTATTTTAAAAAAGACGCCAGCCGCATTGATTTAGCGAACTTTACCGCTCACTACGGCCAGCAGGTCGCGAGCATGGAAACCTTTTCCCGTCTGCTGTGGGGCATCACGCCATTGTTGGCTGGCGGCAGCGAGCCGCAACACTTCTCTTTCTATTTACAGGCGATAAAAAACGGCACCAATCCGCAGCATGCTGATTACTGGGGCGATGTCGGTCCTTTCGATCAGCGAATCGTCGAAATGGCGGCTTACGGATTACTGCTGGCGCTGGCGGGCGAAACCGTACTGGCACATTTCACTGAGACGGAGAAAGAGAATCTATGGCGCTGGCTAAAGCAGTGCGAGACCCAGGATATCCCCGATAACAACTGGCACTTCTTCCCGATTCTGGTGCAGGTTGGCTTCCATTATTGTGGCATGCCGACCCATCCGCAGGCGCTGGAAAATCACTTCGCTGCCATGGAGCACTACTATCTTGGCGATGGCTGGTACTCCGATGGTCCGGGCCGGCCGCGCGACTATTACATCTCGATGGGCTTCCATTTCTATGGCCTGATTTACGCGAAGCTAATGGCCGATGTTGATCCAACGCGGTGTGCAACCCTGCGCGATCGCGCCGCGCGTTTCTCCTCTGACTTCATTCATTTCTTTGCCGAAGACGGCTCGGCGATCCCGTTTGGCCGTAGCCTGACCTACCGCTTTGCCGAGGCGGCGTTCTGGAGTGCGGCGGCTTTCGCCGGGCTGGAGGTCTTTTCGCCGGGCGTAATTAAGGGCATCGTGCTGCGCCATCTGCGCTGGTGGCTGAAGCAGCCGATATTCGACCGCGACGGCATACTGAGCGTCGGCTACAGCTACCCGAATCTGGCGATGGCGGAAGACTACAACGCGCCCGGTTCACCGTACTGGGGCCTGAAGACCCTGCTGGTACTGGCATTAGATGAGGGCGACGCTTTCTGGCAGGCGGCCGAGCTGCCGCTGCCGCCATTGCCCGCGCAGCACACGATAGCCCACGCGGATCAGGTGGTGGTGCATCAGGCCGATCACCTGTGGATGCTGACGTCCGGCCAGCTGGAGCTGAACAACTTCGTGAATACCGAAGCGAAATACTGCAAATTTGCCTATTCCACCCGCTTTGGCTTCACCCTCGAACGCGGGCGCTATGGCCTGAACCATGCCGCACCCGATTCGATGCTGCTGCTGGCCGAAAAAGATAACTACTGGCGTGGCCGCCGTGAATGCCAGCACGTGGTCACCGCCGACGGTACCATATACAGCCGCTGGCTGCCGTGGCGCGACGTGGTGGTTGAAAGCTGGCTGCTGGCGCTGGGCGACTGGCAACTGCGCGTCCATCGTATCAATACTCAACGCGCGCTGGATTGCGCGGAAGGGGGCTTTAGCCTCGCGAACCGCCCACAGCCGCAGGCGCAGGAGATGGAAAGCGCCTGCTGGTTACGCAATGCCCAGGATGCCTCAGCCATTTTCTGTTTACATCCGCACGCCCGCCGCGGCGAAACGGTGGTGACGCCACCAAACAGTAATCTGTTGTTTGCCGAGCGCGCGGCAGTGCCGCTGCTGCGCGGCGAACTCGATCCCGGCACGCATTTGCTGATAAGCGCGGTGTGGGCGGGAAATGCCGCAGGCTTCGATCCGCAACACTGCCCGCAGGCCTTCATTAGCGATGACGCGGTACGCTTCGTGATGGCACGACAAGAAACGACGCTCGTTCTGGCCCCGGAGACATCGCTATGAGCACATCATCGTCCGTACGCGCCGCACAGTACAAAATGAGTACCTTTATTTTTCTCTACTTCTTCACCTGGTCATCCAGCTTTGGCCTGTACGCCTTGTGGCTGAGCCAGAAAGTGGGCCTCGATAGCATCACTATCGGCAGCGTGTTCGCCATCAATGGCGTCTTCGCGGTTGTCCTGAAGCCGGTGTATGGCTACATCATGGACAAAATCGGCATGAGCAAGTGGCTGCTCTATTTTGTCTGCGCCATTTCTGCGCTGATGGCACCGTTTTTTGCGCTGGTGTACCAGCCGCTGCTGGAAAGCCATGCGATGGCCGGGATTATCATCGGCGCGCTGTATCTGAGCCTGGGCTGGTACGCTGGCGTGGCGGCGTCTGAATCTTACGCAGACCGCTTTAGCCGCCTGTACGGGCTGGAGTTTGGCCGCATCAGAATGTGGGGTTCGCTGGGCTGGGCGATGGCGGCTTCGGTCTCCGGGCTGTTGTTTAACGTCACGCCGCTGGCCAACTTTCTGCTCAGCAGCGGTACCTCGATACTGATGCTGCTGGTGCTGATTAGCCTCAAAATCGGCGATGAGCAGCTGCGTAATAACAATGTTATTTCCGCCAATAAGATCGTCTTTGCCGATGTGCTGATGCTCCTGAAAAACCGCAAATTCTGGATGTTCAGCCTCTACGTCGCCGGGGTGGCGTGGATGATGTTTATCGCCGAACAGCAATTCCCGCGCTACTTCGTATCATTCTTCGCCACCAAAGAGCAGGGAAATGCCTGGTACGGCTACCTGAGCACCGTCCAGTCGGGTATGGAATTCCTGATGATGATGTGTATCCCGTGGCTGGTGAATCACTACGGCGCCAAGCGCGGCCTGGTGTTCTGCGGCTGCGTGGTCGGGGCTCGGCTGATCGCCTCCGGACTCACCAGTGACCCGATAGTGATCTCTATCATCAAACCGTTTTATGGCGTCGAGATCGCACTGCTGCTGATCTCGGTCTTTAAATACATCGCCGAACACTTCCATCGTCGGGTTAACGCCACGATGTACCTGCTGGGCTACCAGGCGATGATTTACGTGGGGTCGATTGTGGTCGCCCCACCTGCTGGCTATCTGTACGACAGGATAGGCTTTGAGCATACCTATCTGCTGATGGGCTGCTGCGCCCTGATATTTACGCTGATTTCCGCCTTTACGCTGTCGCGCTGCCAGTCTAAGTGCGATGTCTCACGCCCCTTTGCTCCGGCATTAGATTCCGCCCCGGTTGAACCGGCCAAACATTAATTCAGGAGTTGTTATGACCAAATCTGTTATCACCGAAGCGCTGCGGCCGATCGAACTGCATCAGGTCGATCGCCTGGCCCTGAGCCAGAAGCTGGAAGCGGCGTTAACCCGCGTAACGCGCAAGCTCGACAAAAATATTGTTGCCTTCGGCGATAAATTCCCCGGCGAAGCCTGTGAGAAGGGCGTCTGGCCGCGCACCGATAACGTGGAATGGACCACCAGTTTTTGGCCAGGCCAGCTGTGGCTGGCGTGGGAGATGACGGGCAAAGCGCATTATCGTGACGCCGCCGAGCGCTATTTACCGTCGTTCGCCCGGCGTATTGAGCAGCGTATCGACACGGCAACGCACGATCTTGGTTTTCTCTATTCGCTCTCCTGCATCAGCGCCTGGCGCCTCACCGGCAACGAAGCCGCTCGCCGGTCGGCGCTGCTGGCAGCCGAGCGCCTGATGGAGCGTTTTAACCCAACGGCCAGGATTATCCAGGCATGGGGTGATTTAAACGACCCGGAGCAGCAGGGGCGAATGATCATCGACTGCAACATGAACCTGCCGCTGCTGTACTGGGCCAGCGAACAGACCGGGGATCCGCGCTATGCACAAGCGGCGACGGCTCACGCCGGACAGGCTGCGAACTATATCGTGCGGGAAGATGCCTCGACGTATCATACATACTATATGGATGTCCAGACGGGTGAGCCGCGCTTTGGTAATACCCATCAGGGCTACAGCGACACCTCGTGCTGGTCGCGCGGGCAGGCATGGGGCATTTACGGCTTCCTGCTCAGCTATCAGCACACCGGCGATAAGCAGATGGTTGAGCTGTCACGCAGCCTGGCACATTACTTCCTCAACCGTTTGCCGGAAGATGATGTGTGCCACTGGGATCTGGCGCTGCTCGGCACCGACGCCGTGCGCGACAGTTCAGCGGCGGCGATTGCCGCTTGCGGTCTGCTGGAGCTGGTCAAGGCGCTGCCGACGCTCGACGCAAACCGTGCGTATTACGAAGAGATGGCGCTGCGTATTGCGCTGTCGCTGACCGATAACTACCTTGCCCACGACGACGATCCGACCGAAGGGCTGCTGCAACACTCGGTTTATCATATGGGCAGCGGCAAGGGGGTCGATCAGTGCTGTAGCTGGGGAGACTATTTCTATCTCGAGCTGCTGGCGCGGCTGCGACAGATTTGGCACCCGTACTGGTAACCCTGAAGCCATGGAGAGCAAAATGAAAAGCGTAGCCGTGCTATTAGCCCCCGGTTTTGAAGAGGGGGAAGCGATCGTCACCATTGATATCCTGCGTCGCCTGAATATTACGGTGCAGACGATTGCCTGCGGCGAGAGCCGCGAAGTGGTGAGCTATCACGCCATCTCAATGGTGGCGGACAGCACCCTGAAGGCCAGTTTCGATTGCACCTTTGACGCCGTGGTGTTACCGGGCGGCCCGGAGGGCAGCGTTAACCTGGCGAAAAGCGCGGAGGTCATCGCCTTCGTCCGCCGCCACGATGAAATGGGCAAATATATCTGCCCGATTTGTTCCGCCGCCGCCCGTGTGCTGGGCGGTAACGGGCTGCTGAAGGGGCGCCGCTACGTCTGTTCCGGCGATCTGTGGAAAACAGTCAGCGAGGGCAGGTACGTCGATGCCGAGGTGGTGGAAGACGGCAATCTGCTGAGCGGTCGCGGCCTGGGTAACGTATTTGATTTCGCCTTTACCCTGGCGGCGCGATTACAGGGCGATGATGCCCTGGCGCGCGAGCAGGCCAGCCATATTGAGTACGCGTGGCAGGATAGCGATCCCGTTTACGGGCTGGCAAAAAGCGATGTGTGAGTTTCGCCCGGCGGCGCTACGCTTGCACGGGCCTACAATGAATAGTGCAATATATTGATATTGTTACGGATTGTAGGCCGGGTAAGCACAGCGCCACCCGGCAAGAAGGGCCGCTAAAATGTTGATGTCGTTTTACAGCCCAATCACCAGCTCCCCCGAATGGCTCCGCGAGCAGCACAGCGCCACCTGCTGGTTTGTTGCGCCTTTTTCCGCCTCCGACTGCACGCTGTCCCGGTGATCCACCACGCCGTCAATCACCGGCGTCAGGCAGGCGCCGCAGATCCCCATTTCACAGGACAGCGGTACGTCTACGCCGTTTGCCTGTAAGACCTGGGCAATGGTTTTATCCGCAGGCACCGGCCAGCGCTCCCCGGTGGAGGCCAGTTTAACGGTAAAGATCTCGCCGGTTTCATGACCAGCGGCAGGCGCAGCAGGCTGAAACGCCTCGCTGTGAATGTGGGCGTTATCCCATCCCTTCGTCGTTGCCACATTGCGGACTTTCTCCATAAAACCCGCAGGTCCGCACACCCAGGCATGCAGTCCCGCTTCCGGTATGGGGAGATGTTCTGCCAGCGCTGAGCGGGGGCTGAGGGTATGAATGATGCACTCACCGTACTTTGAGAGTTCCCGAACAAACGCCGCGCTTTCGCGATTTTTAACGTAATAATGCAGCGTAAACGGCGTTCCGGCCGCCTTCAGCTGCAGGGCCATCGCAAACAGCGGCGTAATGCCAATGCCCGCAGCCAGGAGTAAAACCCGCTCTGCCTGAACGAGCGGGAACAGATTGCGTGGGGTGGAGATCGTGAGTTTCTGTCCAGGCCGCAGCGTCTCGTGAACGTAGCGCGACCCGCCGCGCGAGGCGGTTTCGCGCCCCACGCAGATAAGATACCCTTCGTCCTCACAGGCTCCGGTCAGGGAATACTGGCGCACCAGGCCGCAGGGCAGGTGCACATCAATATGCGCGCCGGGCTGCCACGCCGGTAGCGCGGCGCCGTTTTCCGCCACCAGCCTGACGGCGAGGCTTTTATCCCCCTCACGCCACAACCCATCAACGATAACGCTCAACATATTGGCCTCCGTCATACCAGGAAAAATTCGCCGAATCCCATCTTTTTCAGTCCCCGACGGTAGGCAATCGAGCTTTTATCCGCCGGGATATGGGCTTCCAGCGTCAAATCCAGCGGCAGGCTTTCCGGGCGCTGGGTTTCGACCATCAGACGGTCTTCTTCAAAAATACGCAGATTGAAGGCATGCACATCTTCCACCGGAATATGCAGATCGAAGTTGCGCGCGATAGGGGCAAACATCCGGGTCACCCGCGATGATACCGGCGACGCGGCGTTCATAATCACCAGTCGGGATTCCCCCGGGAAATGGATCGTCAGCGTGGCGGTAAACGGCAGATGCATTTCAAAATGACGCAGCCACTGGAAGCCCTCCGGAGCCTGGACGTCTGAACTGGCGGGATAGTTGCTCACGGAACTCCAGTAATCGGCCACGAAACCGAACGGCGTCTCCTGCGGCTGATAGGTGGGAACCAGCTGATTATTGGGATCGGCAAAGGTATCGGTGTGGATCCAGGCAAAGTGCGCCACGTCCAGAAATCCTTCCACCTGGCGACCGGCGAAGCCATTCACCTCGAACGCCGGGCAGTTAATCTGCTGGAATCCGTCGTCATCCCAGTGCGGCATGGCGGGCAGCGGTACCGGATTGTCCGGGTCAAAGGCCAGACAGGTCCAGATCAGGCCAAAGCGCTCCTCCACGGCGTAGTTAATCAGGTTCAGCTTCGCCGGAACGGGCTGGTCGGGGCTGGACGGGATACGGTTGCAGCGCCCGTCCTCTCCGAAGCGTAAGCCGTGGTACGGACAAATAATGCCGTGCTCATCGTGAAAGCCCAGCGTCAGCGGCACGCCGCGGTGCGGACAGACATCCCGGGCGACCACGACCTGGTCGTTAATCCGATAAATGACCAGCTGTTCATCCAGCAGGGTTGCTTTAACCGGTGCCGGGCCGATGTCGCAGGCGCGTGCAACCGGATGCCAGCATTTCGCCAGGCGCAGCCAGTCCTCTGGCTCAAAGGTACAGTGGGCGGGTGGAGTCGGTTCTCTTTTCATCGTTGTCCCTCTTGTTCAGCCTAACGGGCCGCCCTGAATGGTTTCGCACAGACCGTTGATGATGCGCTCCCCGGTCTCCTCTTTCAGCTCCTGATACCAGGCCTGCGTCAACGTCATGTCTTTGCCGTGGGTGACGTCGCAGCGTTTGCGCGCCTTCAGCACCAGGTCACGCACCCGGTCGCAGCGCAGCGCTTCGTACTGTCGCAGCGCCAGCGTAATGTTGTGGTTCTCTCGCAGGCATTCGCCCAGCACCACGGCATCTTCCATCGCCGCACAGCCGCCCTGGCCGATATCCGGCGTGGTGCTGTGCCCGGCATCGCCAAGCAGCGCGACGTTGCCGCGCACCAGGGTATCGAACGGTTCGATGTCGTGGATTTCAATCCGGTTAGTGGTGTCAGGATCGAGCGCGGCGATAAGCTTTTGCACCGGCGGCGCCCAGCCGCGGAAGTAGCCCGTGAGATCGGCACGCAGGGTGGTGCGATCTTCTGCCAGACCCGCAGGGAGCGGCACGTCAAAGAAGAAGTAGAAGCGTCCGCCGGAGACGGGCATCAGCGATACGCGTTTGCCCTCACCAACGAAGGTGGTCCACTGGTGCGCCGGGGCAATCTCTTCATCAATCTTCACCAGCCCGTTCCAGTTCACGTAACCGGCGTAGCGGCGCTCCGGCGTATAACCCAGCACATACGGACGAACCGCCGAGTGGCTGCCGTCGGCGGCAATCAGAAAATCCCCGGTTGCCGCGGTGCCATCGGTGAAGGTGACGCTCACGCCCGCGTCATCTTCCCGGACACGTTCGACGCGCTTGCCAAACTGCACGTTATCGCGCCCCCAGAAGTCCAGCATTTCGCGCTGAAGTTCCGCGCGCGAGACGGGGCAGGGACGCCCGCCGGTGCGCTCGACCAGCGGCGCGAGGCTAAAGCGGGTCAGGGTATCGCCGCGCCGGTAATCTTTGTAGGCCATAAAACGCATCGGCCCGCCGTACGTCTCGATGATGTCGCCCATGCCGAGGTGCTGCATGCATTTCACGCCGTTAGGCCAGATGGAGATGGCCGCCCCGACGGGCTTGATCGCTTTGACGGCTTCAAACAAGGTACAGTCGATGCCCGCTTTCTTCAGCGCAACAGCGGCGCTCAGGCCGCCAATTCCCGCACCAATAACGATTGCTTTCATGCTTCTCTCCTTTTGCAGGGTGTAAAGCCATTCAGCAATTTGCGTACCAGGCTGCAAAGGGATGAAAACGGCGTTGAGAAGGGCAGGTTTGCACTGCTAAGGTGCACAGACGCGGTGAGCTTGCCTTTTTTTGAATCAAAAATTTCCAGTTGAGCTATACGGAATCAACTGTTTCACGCTCAGGCAAGGAGTGGCGTGGTTTGTGCAATGACCTGAAAGAGGATAATCAAGGAGATACTATGATCGCACTGCACGACTTTAATTGGCTTCCTGAGAAAGAGGCTCTCGCGCTACTCCACCCCTGCGTGGCGATCCCCGGCTGGGCTGAAGCCCTGGTGCGCGGGCGGCCCTTTTCCCGCCGGGAAGACGTGTTCAGTACGGCACTGGCGCTGACGCAACGCTGGGATGAGACGGCGTTAACGCAAGCCCTGAGCGCCCATCCGCGTATCGGGGAAAAGCCAGCGGGTTCCCAGGCGGAGGCAGCACTGTCGCGGCAGGAACAGGGCGCGGTGAATGACCGCGATGCTGCCCTGACGCAGGCGTTACGGGAAGGAAACGCCCGCTATGAAGCCCGTTTCGGACGGGTCTTTCTTATCCGCGCGAAGGGCCGCAGCGGAGAAGAGATCTTACAGGCGCTGAACGCGCGGCTGGAAAACAACGATACGCAGGAAGTATTGACCGCGCTGGAACAGCTGCGGGAAATTACGCTGCTGCGGCTGGAAGGAGTCATTAGCGAATGAGCACACTCAGCACCCATATTCTCGATATTTCAACGGGGAAACCCGCCGAGGGCGTGACGGTTCATCTTGAGCGGGACGGGGAGATCATGGCGACTGGCGTCACGAACGCCAGTGGGCGCATCACAGAATTCGTCCCGAACCTGGCAAAAGGCCGCTACCGGCTGGTGGCCGAAATCGGTAAGTGGTTTAGCGACACAGGCCGCGAGACGATCTATCCCTGCGCGCAGATTGAGTTTGTGACGGGAGAATCGGCAGACGAGCATTTCCATCTGCCGTTTGTGATTGCGCCCGGCGGCTGGTCAACCTACCGGGGCAGCTGACCACACCTGCACGCCGTTGACCCAGGTTTCGCTGATGTTGCGCTCATCGCCCAGGGTCATCAGCACAAAGAGCTGCTCGTAAATGTCCTGGCAGCGGCGATTGCGCAGGCGCTGCAGCGGCGTTACGTCCGGGTCGATGACGACGAAATCCGCCTCTTTGCCGGGCGTGAAGTTGCCAATCTTCTCGTCAAGCCGGAGGGCGTGCGCGCCGCCCAGCGTGGCGTGATAAAACGCCTCGCTGGCGCGGAGACGGTAGCTCTGGAGCTGACCCACCTTGTACGCTTCCCCCAGGGTACGCAGCATGCTGAAGGTGGTGCCCGCGCCCACGTCAGTGCCGATGCCCATCCGCACTCTGTGCTGCCAGCAGGCGGGCAGGCGAAACAGCCCGCTACCGAGAAACAGGTTCGAGGTGGGGCAAAACGCCACCGCCGAACCGGTGTCATGCAGGCATTGCCACTCGCTGTGGTGCAGGTGGATGGCGTGGGCAAACACGCTGCCCTCGCCGGTCAGGCCGTAGTGGTGATACACGTCCAGATAGCGTTCATGCTCCGGCCAGAGGTCGTTCACCCAGGCCACTTCGTTTGGGTTTTCGCTCAGATGGGTTTGCAGCCAGGTATCCGGAAACTCCTCTCTCAGCAGGCTGACCGCGGCGAGCAACTCGGGGGATGACGTCGGGGCAAAGCGTGGCGTAATGGCATAGCCCAGCCGCCCCCGGTGATGCCAGCGCTGGATCAGCTCGCGCGTCTGCCGGTAGCTCTGTTTCGCGTCCTCGCTCAGGTAGTCCGGCGCGTGTCTGTCCATCATCACCTTCCCGGCGATAAGGCGCATGTTGAGGCGCAGCGCCTCAGTAAACAGAGCCTCGACCGATTCCGGATGCAGCGTGCAGAACACCAGCGCGGTGGTGGTGCCATTGCTCACCAGCTGGTTAATGAAAAATTCGGCGATCTCTTTCGCGTAGGCTTCATCGGCAAACTGGCTCTCCACCGGGAAGGTATAGGTGGTCAGCCACTCCAGCAGCTGCTCGCCAAAGGCGCCGATCATCTCCGTTTGCGGATAATGCACATGGGTATCGATAAAACCGGGCAGCAGCAGCTTGCCGCGCAGGTCAGTGTAGCCTTTGTGGGGGTCAAGATACTGCTCGCCCTCCTGCCAGGGCATGTGCGCCAGAATTTTTCCGTTCTGTATAAACAGCAGCCCGTCCTCAAGGTAGCGCGCGTGTTCGGCAATGGTGTCTGCGCTGTCGCAGACCTGGGCAATGTCAAAAAATGTACCGCGTATCGCAGTATGGTATTCCATCATGGTTCCTGCCTTCGTGTTTGCGTAGCGGGGTGAGAAAGCGCAGCAAGAACAGTGCCAGAATGAACGGGCCGCAGTTACGCTGCGGCCAGAGGAGGAGGGAAGGGTTACTCTTTTTGCGTTGCCACGCGGGAGCTAAACGTCGTCGCGCCTGCCGTCTCGCGATCTTCCCGCGCCAGCCAGCGGTAGGTCACGCCGCCGAGGAAGACGCCGATGAACCAGCTGAAGTTCGCCACCTCATGCAGGGCCGGGATAAAGCTAATCACCAGGCCCACGGCAACGGACGGGATCAGCGCGCCGATGGCTTTCGGGTTAAAGCCGTTGCGATACCAGTATTTGCCCTTTGGCGTGTCATCGAACAGGTCGTCAACCGACACCTTGCCGCGTTTAATCAGGTAGAAATCGGCAATCAGTATGCCGAACAGCGGGCCGATAAACGCCCCGAGCACGTCCAGGGTGTAGTGGATTAACTCCGGTGAGTTGAACAGGTTCCACGGGGTGAGCAGGATCGAGCCGACGGCAGCAATCATTCCCCCGGTGCGGAAGCTGATCTTCTGCGGCGAGCAGTTAGAGAAATCAAAGGCTGGCGAGACAAAGTTCGCCACAATGTTAATCCCGATGGTGGCGGTGATCATCGTCAGCAGGCCAATCGCCACGGCCAGATCGTTACCCACACGGCTGACGGTTTCAATCGGGTCGGTGATCATGCGGCCAAACAGCGACTGGGTACCGGAGACAATCACCACGGTGACGATGGAGAACAGCAGGAAGTTAAACGGCAGACCCCAGCGGTTACCGCGGCGGATCTCCCCCATGCTTTTCCCGTAGCGGGAGAAGTCACCAAAGTTGAGCAGCGGGCCGGAGAAGTAGGAGACCACCAGCGCGGTCGCGGTGATCATCTGCCAGGTTTGCTCGCCCGCGGTGAGGGATTTGCTGGCGAGGGTAAAGGAGATCCCGTCAAAACCGGTCTTGTATACAATCCAGCCCGCAAGGGCCAGCATCACTACGTAGACCGCCGGACCGGCGATATCAATAAAGCGCTTGATGGCGCTCATCCCGTGCCAGAAAACCATCGCCTGCAATACCCACATGATGGCGAAGCAGATCCAGCCCAGATGTGACAGGCCGAGGAACGCGCCGGTGGTGAGTGAAGAGAGCGACGGCCAGAACTTCAGTGCCACCAGCATCAGGGCGTTGGCGGCCAGGTAGGTCTGGATGCCATACCACGCAAAGGCGATAAGCCCGCGGATCACCGCCGGAATGTTCGCCCCAAAGACGCCGAACGCCTGACGGCTGATCACGGCATAGGGCACGCCCGCCATCTGGCTCGGTTTTGCGACCAGGTTGGCGCACAGTTGCACAATACAAATCCCCACCAGCAGGCAGAGTAACACCTGCCAGCTTGCCAGCCCGAGCGTAAAGAAGCTCGCGGCGACCACATATCCCCCCATGCTGTGAACGTCCGACATCCAGAATGAAAAGATGTTGTACCAGCTCCAGTTCTGGTCACGCGTGGGTGCCAGATCCTCATTGCAAAGACGTGGGCTGTAAACCGCACCGGAATCAGCGGCCGTACCCTGCTGCGCGTTTTGACTGTTTGGCATGAAACCTGCTCCTGTGAATGAAAACCCGTTGAGTGGGAGTGCAAACGGTGTTGCAGGATCCAGGCCAAAATAATAAATCTTGTATGCAATATTTTATTTTTATGTATACGATTCGATAACGAAAGGTAAAGCACGGAGTGGTGAATGAACAACGTAAATGGCCTGCAGACCGCGCCAGACCTGCATGACAAAGACGAATCCATCTTTCAGGCGCTGATGACCGCAATTGTCGAACATCAGTTGCTGCCGGGGAGCAAATTGCCGGAAGAGGCGCTGGCCGAGGTGTTTGGCGTGAGCCGTACCGGCATCCGAAAGGTGCTGCAACGACTCGCCGCTGTGCAAATGGTCACCTTAACGCCCAAACGTGGTGCACACGTCGCCAGCCCGACGGTAGAAGAGGCGCGGCACATCTTCCGCACCCGCGCGCTGCTGGAGGTCGCTAATCTGCCGGACGTGCTGGCCCACTGCCAGCCGCCGCATCTGGCAGCACTGGAGGCCATTATTCGTCAGGAGCAGCAGGCGCACGAGGCCTATGACGGCCCGGCGGCGATCCGCCACTCCGCCAATTTTCACATTCAGCTACAGGCCATCTCCGGCAACCAGGTGCTGACGGAGATGGTGACCGGCCTGAGCCAGCGTTCATCGCTGGTGATTGCCACCTGGGGTGCGCCGTGGCGGCAGGGCTGTCGCTGCAACGATCACGAACAGCTGGTGGATCTGCTGCGCCAGAAGGCGCTCCAGCCGCTCAGCGAGGCCTTAATGCACCATTTTGAACATATCGTCGCCAGCCTCTGCTTCGAGCGGGCGGGCGAGTGTCTGCCTGATTTTGCCCGGCTGTTTGCCGGCCACAAGGAGTCGTAATGTCGTCTGTCTGTATACAAGTGATCAACCCCAACACCAGCCTCGCCATGACGGAAACCATCGGTGCGGCAGCCCGTGCGGTGGCTGCACCGGGAACGGAAATCCTCGCGGTCTGCCCGACCGCAGGCGTGCCGTCCATCGAAGGCCACTTTGACGAGGCCATTGCTGCCGTGGGCGTTCTCGAACAGGTCAAACTCGGCAGACAGCAGGGCGTGGATGGTCACGTTATTGCCTGCTTTGGCGACCCGGGTCTGCTGGCGGCGCGCGAGCTGGCCCAGGGGCCGGTGGTAGGGATTGCTGAAGCCGCCATGCATATGGCGACGCTGGTGGCGACGCGCTTTTCGGTGGTCACCACGCTGCCGCGCACGTTGATTATCGCCCGCCATCTGCTGCATCAGTATGGCTTTCAGGACCACTGCGCGGCGCTGCATGCCATCGATCTCCCGGTGCTGGCGCTGGAAGACGGCAGCGGTCTGGCGCAGGAAAAGGTGCGCGCGCGCTGTATACAGGCGCTGAAAGAGGATGGCTGCGGGGCCATCGTGCTGGGCTGCGGCGGCATGGCGACGCTGGCGCAGGAGCTGACGCGCGAACTGCGCGTGCCGGTTATCGACGGCGTCAGCGCGGCGGTGAAGATGGTGGAGTCGCTGGTGGCGCTGGGGCTGTCGACCAGCAAGCACGGGGATCTGGCCTTCCCGGAAAATAAAGCGTTAAGCGGACAATTTCAGGCACTGAATCCATTTTAATTTTTAGGGGTGGCAATGGGGACTTTTGAACAGGATTACCCGCGTGATCTGCGCGGTTACGCAGGCAACCCACCGCACGCGCGGTGGCCGAATCAGGCGCGCATCGCCGTGCAGTTTGTACTCAATTACGAGGAAGGAGCGGAAAACCACGTTCTGCATGGCGATGCCGGATCCGAGCAGTTCCTGTCGGACATCATCGGTGCCGCAAGCTACCCGGACAGGCACATGTCGATGGACTCGCTCTACGAATACGGCAGCCGCGCCGGGTTCTGGCGCATCCACACTGAATTTCAAAAACGCGGTCTGCCGCTGACGGTCTTTGGCGTAGCGATGGCGCTGGCGCGTCATCCGGAAATCGTCGAAGCGATTAAGGCGGCGGATTATGACGTGGTCAGCCACGGCTGGCGCTGGATCCACTATCAGCATATGGACATCGCCCAGGAGCGCGAGCATCTGCATAAAGCGGTGCACGTACTGACCGATCTGTTTGGCAAACCGCCCACAGGCTGGTACACCGGGCGCGATAGCCCCAACACGCGCCAGCTGGTCGTGGAGCATGGCGGCTTCGACTACGACAGCGACTATTATGGCGATGACTTACCCTTCTGGACGGAAGTGGCCTGTAGCGACGGGACCCGTAAACCGCACCTGATTGTGCCCTATACGCTGGATGCTAACGATATGCGCTTTGCCACCGCGCAGGGGTTTAACACCGCCGAGCAGTTTTATACGTATCTGAAGGACAGTTTTGACGTGCTGTACGAGGAGGGGGAGCGCGCGCCGAAAATGATGTCTATCGGCATGCACTGCCGCCTGCTGGGGCGGCCGGGGCGTTTTCGCGCGCTACAGCGGTTCCTGGATTACGTGCAGCAGCATGAGCAGGTGTGGGTCTGTTCCCGCCAGCAGATTGCCGACCACTGGCGGGAGGTGCATCCGTTTCTGAAATAATTGTGCGATGTTTTGCCGGGTGGCGGCTGCGCCTTACCCGGCCTACAGGACGTCGCCTGCCCGGTCGCGTTATGACATCAAACTCACCTGCGCCGCCACGATCCGCCACCCACAGGCAAACCGCACCCATGTCTGCTGCTGGCGGCCGATGCGTTCGCTACCTTCACGGGTAAACTCGGTGCTGCACACGGCATAATTCTCCCCGAAGGTGGTGATGACGGTGTGACGCAACGTTCGCGCCAGCCCGGCTGACGGGCGCGCCGCACGAAAGGCGCGGATTTCTTCAATGCCGTACAGGTTTTCACCTGCCCCCAGACGCACCGTATTTTTGTCGTGCCAGAACAGTTCATCCAGCACGGTAATGTTGTTGCTCACCAGCGCATCTTCATAGCGGTAAAACGCCGCCGTCACTTCGGCTACCACCCACGGCAGGTTAATATCATCGTGATTGATCATGCCGCCACCTCCGCCGGGCGGGCATCGGTGATGCCACTCTCTTCCAGCACGCGCGCGACGCGCAGGCAGGCCTGCTCGTTAAACGGCGCGGCAATCAGCTGCAGGCCAATCGGCATACCCCGGGCGGTGCGTAGCGGAACGGTGGTCACCGGCAAACCCAGGAACGAAATCGGTTGAGTGAGCATGCCCATGCTGGCGCGAATGGGCAGCGGCTGACCGTTAATCTCCATGGTTTGCTCACCGATCCGCGTGGCGCTACGCGGCGTTGCGGGGGCGATCAGGACATCGGCTTGTTCAAACAAGGCGTTGAACGCCTGACGCGCCTGAGCGCGAAACCGCTGGGCCTGAATATACCAGGCGGAAGGGATCATCGCGCCTGCCAGAAGCCGTTCGCGGGAATGGGGTTCAAAACGCTCAGGCTCGCGGCGAAGCGCGGGCAGGTACTGGTTACCCCCTTCCGAGGCGCTGGTGATAAACGCCGCGGAGCGCGCCAGCCCGGCGTCGGGGAACTGCAGCTCCTCCTGCACGTCGAGGGCCTTCGCCACCCGCGCTACGGCGTCCCGGGCCTCCGTGTCGCACCAGGTGGTGAAGTAGCCGCCAAGCGCAGCGCAGCGCAGGCCGTCCAGACCGCGTTCGAGCAGGGGACGCGTCTCCTCGCGCGAGCGTTCTGCCTGAAAACCGTCGCGGGTATCGCGCCCCTGCAGCGCGTCGTACACCGACGCCAGATCGCACACGCGGCGGGCAAAGGGCCCGATATGATCCAGACTCGCCACAAACGGATGGCTACCGGATCGCGACAGGCGGCCAAAGGTGGGTTTCAGGCCATAAATCCCGCACAGGGATGCCGGAACGCGAATGGAGCCGTTGGTGTCGGTGCCGAGCGAAAAATGCACCAGCCCGGCGGCCACGGCGGCGGCTGAACCGCCGGACGAACCGCCCGCGATGCGCGTCAGGTCGTGCGGGTTATTCGTCGCGCCGTAGTGGCTGTTTTCGGTGGTAAAGCCGTAGGCGTAGGCATCCATATTCACCATCCCGGTCAGTAACCCGCCCGCGCTACGCAGCTGACGTACGGCAAAACTGTCAGTGGCCGCGGGAGGGCGCTGGCTGAACAGCTCGGCCCCGGCGAGGGTAGTATGCCCGGCAACGTCAAACAGGTTTTTCACCGCATAGGGCACGCCCGCCAGCGGTGGCAGGGGGCGCTTTTCGCGGCGCAGGGTGTCGATATTCGCGGCCTCGGCGAGCATGCGCGCTTCCGTCACGGCGGTCCAGGCGTTGATCTGCGGGTTCACGCGCGCTATCGCCTCCAGCGTCTGACGGGCAATCTCATGGGCGCTCAGCTCGCCCGCACTCAGCGCCTGCTGGATTGCGCTGATACTCATCTCGTGTAGCGTCATGCTTTATACACTCCTGCGATCTCCAGACGGTCATCGAGCGGCAGCGCCATCAATGGAGCGGCCATGCTGGCAATGCGGCTGAACTGTACCTGTAGCTCGGCGCGGCGGGCATCATCCAGCGTCACGCCAAGAACGGTCTCCATTTGCGCGAGATAGGCATGCCAGTCGGGTTGTTGTGTCGTCATTATTCTCTCCTCAAAATCCGGCGGCCGCGCCGTTGCTGCGCGGATCAAACGCTCCTTCAAACAGCCCGTTGGGGTGGCGAACAATCGCCCCCGCGTGGCCCATGGCTTCACTGAAGTCCGGGAAGATCTCCACGTCGTGTCCACGCGCCCTGAGCTGTGACACGGTCTCACCCGAAAAGCGTCCTTCCAGTTTTAACGTGTCCGACGTTTGTCCCCAGGTACGCCCCAGCAGCCAGCGCGGGCGAGCGATGCTCTCCTGCAGGGGCGCACCCTGGACCACATAGCGGGTAAACAGCGTGGCCTGCGTTTGCGGCTGTCCGTCGCCGCCCATCGAGCCATAGACCATCACGCGCCCGTCCTTGAGGCGCGCTGCCGCCGGGTTCAGGGTGTGGAAAGGCTGTTTGCCCGGCGCGAGGGCCAGAAGATGACTGGGGTCGAGACTGAACGATGCGCCCCGGTTCTGCCAGACGATACCGGTATCGGGCAGTACCACGCCGCTGCCAAATTCGTGATAAATACTCTGGATAAACGACACGGCAAGCCCGCTGTTATCCATCACGCCCATCCACACCGTATCGCCGGGACCTTTGCCGGTGCCCCACGATGCGGCACGGCTGTCGTCAACCCTGTCGGCAAGCGCCTGAAGGGCGGTGGGTGCCAGCAGTGCCTGAATATCCGTTTTCAGCTCGCGCGGATCGGTAATGTGCGCATCGCGCAGGCCAAAGGCCAGCTTGGTGGCTTCAACAATACGGTGAATCGTCCCCGCATCGTCAGCCTCCGCCATATTCAGGCGGTCTGTGATGCCGAGTATCGCCAGCGACACCAGCCCCTGCGTCGGCGGGGCGTGGTTATAAATTTCTCCCTGCTGATGCTGCAACTTCAGCGGCGTGGTGCGCCGGGCGACGTGGGCGTGTAGATCGGCCAGCGTGACCGGCAGGCCCAGCGTCTCCATACCCTGCGCCAGCACCTCCGCCAGCGGGCCGCGATAAAAACTGTCCAGACCGTCTTCCACCAGGCGCGAAAGGGTCGTGGCCATGGCGGGCTGGTAAAAACGGCTCCCGACCGGCGGTGGCTTGCCGTCCACCAGCCAGGTTTCGGCAAAGCCGGGAACGTCCTTTAGCTCGTCAAATTTACTGGCGGTGGCATGCGCCTGTGACGCCGTGACCGGGGTACCGTTTTGCGCGTACTCAATGGCGTCGGCCAGCAGGCGGGACAGCGGCAGCGCCTTGCCCGTCATCTCGCGCGAGACCTTCAGCGCCTCGTCCCAGCCGCTCACCGTGCCGGCAACGGTCAACGCCGCCTGAGGGCCGCGATGGGGGATATGCGGGAGCCCGTCGTAGGCCGCGAGCGTCGCGCGCGATCCCGCCGCACCGCTGGCATCAATGGTGATCGGATCCCCTTCCGGCGGCACGATAAGCCAGAAGCCATCGCCACCCAGCCCGTTCATGTGCGGGTAAACTACGGCAATGGTGGCCGCCGCCGCGACCATGGCTTCTATCGCGCTGCCGCCTTCGCGCAGGACGGCCAGCGCACTCTGGCTGGCAAGGTGGTGGGGGGCAACAGCCATCCCGTGTGTGGAGACATTACTTTGCATGAAGCGTCCTCATAACCCTGAAAGTCACAAGGTGCTGCAAAAGCTGTTCCAGTTCTGAATAAAAAGTTTCATGCCAGTTGCCGCAGAAGCTGGCATGCTTAATGAATAGTGAGTATGAGATGAAACAAACGTTACAGAGGCGTTATGGAACAGCTTGATGAACGACTGAAAGCGCAATACCCGTCACTGTCGCCGCAGGAGCAGCGGGTGGCGGATTTTATTTTCGATCATTTTGACGACCTTATTAGCTATAACAGTGCCGAGCTGGCGCAGCTGAGCGGGGTATCGAAAGCCACGGTGAGCCGTCTGTTCAAGCGTCTGGGCTATGAGAAGTATAAAGAGATGCGTGACGAGCTGCGCACCCTGCGTCAGAGCGGAATGCCGCTTACCGATAACCGCGACGCGGTGCAGGGCAACACGCTACTGGCGCGCCATTATAAGCAGGAGATGGCGAACCTGACCCAGTGGGTCAATGCTCTCGATGCTCAGCAGTTTGCCGACGCCATGGCCTGCATGGTGAAGGCGCGGCGCATTGTCATTATTGGCATGCGTAACGCCTATCCCGCGGCGCTCCACCTGCGCCAGCAGCTGCTGCAGGCGCGCGGTCAGGTGCTGGTGCTCCCTCAGCCAGGCCAGAGCCTGAGCGAAGAACTGGTGGATTTAACCCCTGACGATCTGGTGGTGATGATGGCCTTTCGCCGCCGTCCGCGCATTATCCGCCCGCTGATGCAGCAGCTTCAGAGTAGCGGTATTCCGGTGCTGCTGATGTGCGAGCCGCAGGCGCACAGCCTGTTTCCGCTGGCGAGCTGGCAGCTCTGCGCCCCGCTGGACAGCGTTTCGGCCTATGACAGCTATTCCTCGGTCAACAGCCTGCTCAACCTGCTGGCGAATGCCTTCCTGCATGACAGTCTCGATAAAGGCCGTCCGCGCATTCACGAGATTGCTTCCCTTTATCAGCAACTGGACGAACTCGAACAACGATAATGGGGCGTCAGACTGGTGCTTTGCATTGAAATGGTGCAACGTGGCGGGGCGTGAACATCATCAATTTTTCGCTCCGTCCGCGTTTTATCAGGCTTTATAAGAATATCCCCCGTTTCGCCTCACCTGGCACATTAGTTGCAAAATCACATTCAAAGAATCTTTTGTTTCATGTTAACGTTACGGGGAAGCACCATGAAAAAACTGTTGATTGCACTCGCCGGGGCCGCATGCCTCTTCACACAACTGCCTGCAAAGGCTGACCAGCTTCAGGATATCGAGAAGCGCGGCACCCTCCGCATTGCCGTGCCGCAGGACTTCCCGCCGTTTGGCTCGGTGGGGACCGACCTGCAGCCGCAGGGCTACGACATTGACATGGCACGCTATCTGGCGAAACAGATGAAGCTCAAGCTGCAGCTCGTGCCGGTGACCAGCGCCAACCGTGTGCCGTATCTGCAAACCGATAAGGTGGATCTGGTCATCTCCAGCCTCGGGAAAAACCCGGAGCGCGAGAAGGTGATTGATTTTAGCCGCGCCTACGCGCCGTTCTTCCTTGGCGTGTTTGGCCCGAAAGGGGCCGAGCTGAAAGATGCCGCCGGGCTGAGCGGAAAAACTATCGGCGTGACGCGCGGGGCGGTGGAGGACATGGTACTCACCAGCCTGGCGCCGAAAGATGCCAACGTGAAACGTTACGAAGACAATAACACCACGCTCTCTGCATACCTTTCCGGACAGGTGCAGTACGTGGCGACTGGCAACCTCGTGGTGGCGGCGATTTCCCGCCAGAATGCCGATAAGGCCCCGGTGCCGAGCTTTATGCTGAAAGATTCACCGTGCTTTATCGGCCTGAAGAAAAACGAACCGGCTCTGAAGGCAAAAGTGGATGCGCTGATTGAGCAGGGCATTAAGGACGGCACGCTGAACGGTCTGTCTGAGCAATGGCTGAAGGCCCCGCTGCCGGCAAACCTTGGCGCCTGAGCCGATGACTGAGCAACTTCATTTCTCTGAACTGTGGCCGCACTGGCCGGCGCTGCTGGCGGGATTGTGGGTCACCATCCAGCTGACGGTGATGGCGACCGTCGGCGGGCTGGCGATAGGGATTTTCGGGGCGGCGATCCGCAGCGGACGCCCAACGTGGTACAGCCGGATCTGGGGCGGTTACGTGGAGATTATCCGCAACACGCCGTTTGTGGTGCAGCTATTTTTCATCGTCTTCGGCCTGCCGAATCTGGGCCTGAAGATGACGGCGGGGGAAGCGGCGCTGCTGGCGATGGTGGTGAACCTTGGCGCCTACAGCACTGAGATTATCCGCGCGGGCATTCAGGTAACGCCGAGAGGGCAGTGGGAGGCCGGACGCGTGCTGGGGCTGACCCGCCTGCAGACCTTTATTCGCGTGGTGCTGCCGCCCGCGCTGCAACGTATTTATCCGGCACTGGTGAGCCAGTGCATCATCGTGATGCTCGGCTCGTCGGTGGTGTCGCAGGTCTCGTATGAAGAGCTGACCTTTGCCGCCAACCTGATCCAGTCCAGAACGTTTTTGAGCTTTGAGGTCTATCTGGTGACAACCGGTATTTACTTAGCGCTGTCGATTACCCTGCGCCAGCTGATGATGGCGGCTGGACGGAAATGGCTGGGGGTGCAGGCATGATGACCACCTTTACCGACTGGGACATTATTCGCAACCTGCTGCTGGCCGGACGCTGGACGGTGCTGCTGTCGCTGGTGGCGTTTGTCGGCGGGGCGGTGGTAACGCTGCCGCTCCTGCTGCTGCGCCTGACGGGCGGGCGCACGGTGAAGCGCATTATCCGCGGCTATATCGAGCTGTTTCAGGGCACCCCGCTGCTGATGCAGCTGTTCCTGGCCTTCTTCGGCGTGGCGCTGTTCGGCATTGACGTCTCGCCGTGGACCGCCGCCTCGCTGGCGTTAACCTTTTACACCAGCGCATTTCTGCTCGATATCTGGTACGGCAGCATTCGCGCCCTGCCGAAGGGGCAGTGGGAAGCCTCGCGCTGCCTGGGCCTGACCTTCGGCCAGACCCTGTTTCGCGTGGTCGCTCCGCAGGCGCTGCGCATCGGCATCGCCCCGACGGTGGGCTTTGCGGTGCAGGTAATCAAAGGCACCGCGCTGGCGTCGATTATCGGCTTTATCGAGCTGACCAAGGCCGGGACCATGCTGACCAACGTGACCTATCAGCCGTTCAAAGTCTTTGCGCTGGTGGCGCTGGGCTACTTCATTCTGTGTTATCCGCTGTCGCGCTACAGCCGCTATCTGGAGACGAAATTCAATGCCTCTCATCACCATTAATCAGGTGCAGAAGTACTACGGTAATAACCACGTGCTCAAGGGCGTCGATCTGGATATCGACATGGGCCAGGTGATCTCTATTATCGGGCGCAGCGGATCGGGAAAAAGCACGCTGCTGCGCTGTATCAACGGCCTGGAGGGCTATCAGGACGGCAGCATTAAGCTGGGCGGCATGACCATTACCGACCGGGATTCCCAGGCGCGTGAAATCAGCCGCTCGGTGGGGATGGTGTTCCAGAGCTTCAACCTGTTCCCGCACATGACGGCGCTGGAAAACGTCATGCTCGCCCCGCGTCGGGTGCTGAAGAAAAGTGCTGCCGAATGCCGGGAGCTGGCGCAGCGCATGCTGGAGAAAGTGGGTTTAGGCGATCGTCTGGATTACTACCCGTCGAGCCTCTCCGGCGGCCAGCAGCAGCGCGTGGCGATTGCCCGCGCGCTGGCGATGTCGCCTAAAGTTTTACTCTGTGACGAGATCACCTCCGCGCTTGACCCGGAGCTGGTGGGCGAAGTGCTCAAGGTACTGGAGCAGCTGGCCGCCGAGGGGATGACCCTGATTCTCGTGACGCACGAAATGAATTTTGCCCGCGAAGTGGGCGACCGCGTGGTGTTTATGCACCAGGGGAAAGTCTGGGAGCAGGGCGACAGCAAAACGCTGTTCGCCAACCCACAGACCACGGAACTGAAGCAGTTCATCTCCTCCGTGCGCGGCCTCAACTGATAAGGACTGACTCATGGATATTGTACATTTTCCGCAAATTAACCCGCCGCAGCGTCTGCTGATGGGGCCGGGGCCGATCAACGCCGACCCGCGCGTGCTGCGCGCTATGTCGAGCCAGCTGATTGGCCAGTACGATCCGGCCATGACCCACTACATGAACGAGGTGATGGCGCTCTATCGCGGCGTATTCCGCACTGAAAATCGCTGGACGATGCTGGTCGACGGTACCTCCCGGGCGGGAATTGAAGCGATACTGGTTTCCGCCATTCGCCCGGGGGATAAAGTGCTGGTTCCGGTCTTTGGCCGCTTTGGTCACCTGCTGTGCGAAATTGCCCGCCGCTGTCGGGCGGAGGTACATACCATCGAGGTGCCGTGGGGCGAGGTGTTCACCCCGGACCAGGTGGAGGATGCGATTAAGCGTATTCGTCCTCGCCTGCTGCTCACCGTACAGGGCGACACCTCCACCACCATGCTGCAGCCACTCGCGGAGCTTGGCGCTATCTGCCGCCGCTACGACGTGCTGTTTTACACCGACGCCACCGCGTCCCTCGGCGGCAACGCGCTGGAGACCGACGCCTGGGGGCTGGATGCCGTTTCGGCCGGGATGCAGAAGTGTCTCGGTGGGCCATCGGGTACTTCGCCAGTCACCCTGAGTATGCGGATGGAGGAGGCGATCCGCCGCCGCAAGTGCGTTGAGGCGGGCATTCGCACCGACGCCCACCGCGACGGCGACGAGGAGATGATCTACTCCAACTACTTCGATCTTGGCATGGTGATGGACTACTGGGGGCCGGAACGGCTGAATCACCATACCGAAGCCACCACCGCGCTGTTTGGCGCCCGCGAATGCGCGCGGCTGATCCTGCAGGAAGGGCTTGATAACGGCATTGCCCGCCACAAGCTGCACGGCGATGCGCTCCTGAAGGGCATTCAGGCGATGGGGCTGGAGACCTTTGGCGACCTGAAGCACAAGATGAATAACGTGCTGGGCGTGGTGATTCCACAGGGCGTCAACGGCGACGAGGTGCGTAAGCTGATGCTGGAGGATTTCGGGATTGAAATCGGCACCTCGTTTGGCCCGCTGCACGGTAAAGTGTGGCGCATTGGCACCATGGGTTATAACGCACGTAAGGATTGCGTGATGACCACCCTGAGCGCGCTGGAGTCGGTGCTGAACTACCTGAAATTCACCACCACGCAGGGGGCCGCCATGCAGGCCGCGTGGGACCACTATCGCCGCGAGACGCCGCAATGAGCCCGGCGGCAGAACGGGTGATGGCGCGCGCCGATGCGCTGGCCGCCATCAGCGAAACGCCGGATGCGCTGACCCGGGTCTACCTCTCGGCGCAGCATCTGCAGGCCAACCAGCTGGTTGGACAGTGGATGAGCCAGGCGGGGATGACCGTCTGGCAGGACAGCGTGGGCAATATCTGTGGACGCTATGAAGGTGCTCAGGAAGGGGCGCAGGCGGTGCTGCTCGGTTCGCATCTGGATACCGTGCGCAATGCGGGGCGCTACGACGGTATGCTCGGGGTGCTCACCGCGATTGAAGTGGTGGACAGCCTGCACCAGCAGGGCCTGCACCTGGCGCAGGCCATTGAGATTGTCGGTTTTTGCGATGAAGAGGGCACCCGTTTCGGCATTACGCTGTTAGGCAGCCGGGGGCTGACGGGCACCTGGCCGCAGGACTGGCTGGAAAAAACCGACGCCAGCGGCATCAGCGTGGCGCAGGCAATGGTGCAGGTGGGGCTCGATCCCGGCCGCGTGTCGCATGCCGCACGCCGTCCCGAGGATTTCAGCGCCTACCTGGAGCTGCACATTGAACAGGGGCCGTGCCTTGAGCAGGACGGTCTCGCGCTCGGCGTGGTGGAAGCCATCAACGGCGCGCGTCGCCTGAATTGCCGTTTCACCGGCGAAGCCGGGCACGCGGGAACCGTGCCGATGAACCATCGTAAGGACGCGCTGGCCGCCGCTGCCGAATGGATGGTTCTCATCGAAAATACCACCCGGCAGCAGGGCGGTAATCGGGTGGCGACGGTCGGGGAGCTGCGCTGCCTGCCCGGTGCGGTAAACGTGATCCCCGGTGAGGTGCATCTCTCGCTGGATATCCGCGGTCCGCAGGATGCGCCGCTGGATCGGTTGCTGGCCGAATTGCTGGAAAATGCGCAGGCAATCGCGTCGCGACGCGGACTGCAGTTCAGCGCCGAGGAGTTTTACCGCATCGCCGCCACGCCGTGCGATATCCACCTGCAAAACGTGTTAGGGGAGGCCGTCGAATCGGTGCAGGGGCGTTCACTGTCGCTGCCCAGCGGCGCGGGCCATGATGCGATTGCCATCGCGGAACGCTGGCCGGTAGGGATGCTGTTTGTGCGCTGCAAGGGGGGCGTCAGCCACCACCCGGCAGAGTCGGTGATGGCTGAGGATGTCGCGCTGGCGATTGAGGCGTTTTCGCGAGCGGTGATCCAGCTGGCGGACCGTGTTACTCCAGCCCCAGCGTATATTGCGCGATCTTGAAGTAGATAATCAGCCCGGTACCGTCGATAAGCGTCGCGATAAACGGCGCGGAGACGACCGCCGGGTCAATGCCGCAGCGTTTGAGCACCATCGGAATCACGGACGACACAATCGCGCTCCACAGCGTTATGCACACCAGCGTCAGGCTGACGATAAGCGTGATTTCCAGCCCAATCCCCATTATCCACGCGCGGATACACCCGGCAATCCCGAGCGTCACGGCAATCATCAGCGAAGTGGTCATCTCTTTTCGCAGCACGCGCCCGACGTCGCGAAGATGCACCTCTCCCAGCGCCATGGCGCGCACCAGCGTGGAGGTGATCTGCGTTCCGCTGTTGCCGCCCGTGCCGATCAGCAGCGGAATAAAGAACGCCAGCGCAATGGCGGACTCCAGCGCCTCTTCGAAGTGCTGGATCACCGAACTGGTATAGGCTTCTGCGACAAACAGCAGCAGGAGCCAGACGGAGCGTTTCTTCCACAGGCTGAAGGCGCTGGTTTCCAGATAGGGCTTCTCCAGCGGCAGCGTCGCCCCCTGAAGCTGAGCGTCTTCGGTGACGTCATCTTCCAGCAGATGGGCGATTTCGCGCTCGGTCAGGCAGCCGACGAGCTTGCCGTGGGTGACCACCGGCACCACGTCCGCGCCGCCGTGCGCCAGCTGGCCGGCAACATCGGCACGTTCATCCTCCGGTTTGACCTGTAAAAACTGCGAGATCATCAGCGATTTCACCGGCTGTAGCGGATCGGCGGTTTGCAGCAATTTACGCACCGCAATCATGCCCGCCAGGCGGCCATTGTCTTCAATAAAAATATGTGATGGAATATCGTCGTCTTTTAATTTTGCGAAGAATTGCTCGCGCGCCAGCGCCACGCATAATGCAATATCAAGGACGATAAAATCGGTATTCATATATTGCGCGATGGCGCTGTCATTGAATGCCGGGTTTTGATTGTGAATAGCGTAAGACATAGTGAATTCCCTTTGAATAATAACATCTCTCAGGGGCGAGCAAGACAGGGCATGTCGAAGAGGAGATCCCCACGTCCTGGGTTCAGCACTGTACACCGTATCCCGCAAGGGAAGTTATACTGACAAAGCCTTGATTCGACAGTGCCTGTTTTACCCTGTGTTGGTTCTCTCGAACCCACCAGAGCGATAACGTGTATTTGTACAGGAGCCTCGCCATAACGAGATCGTTGTAAAACGTGAGGGATAATACGCATATTTAATTTTACCGCTCAGGATTTTAAATAATGTTTAAGAACGGTTTAGAAGAATTTTATTAATACGATGTTGAGGGTTTATTTAAGGTTATTCATTTTAAATAAAAGATTAAATCATCACGAGGATGGGGTAAATGGCGTGGTTTGATCATCTGCTTACTCATTTTGCGCTCTATCCGGCACATCTGTTTGCGTTGTTATTCGTGATGGCGCTGGGTAAATCGACGGTACTGATCTCCTCCGTGCTGCCACCCGCCTCGGTGATGCTACTGGCGGGCATCGGCGTCAGCCAGGGGAGCATGCATCCTGGGCTCGCATGGCTTGCCGTGGTAATGGGGGCAACGGTGGGGTCGGTGCTAAATTACCATGTTGGCCAGCTGATGGGACACACCCGGCTGGTCACGCGTTTCACGTCTAAGCATGCCGACAGGTTTTTGCGAGTGCAGCATCAGCTGCAAAAGAACGGTGAAATTGCGCTGTTTACGTCGCGCTTTCTGGCGGTATTGCGTTATATCGTGCCGCTGGCAGCGGGGATGCTCAGGCTAAGCGCCGTGAAGGTCTACGCCGTCAGCCTGCTTTCTGCCTGCGCGTGGGCGGCGCTGTATGTTGGCATCGTCGCTGGCATCAGCGTCTGAATCGGCGAGTAAGGTATTCATCAGATTGAGAAATGCTTCCCGGAAAATTGTCACGAATCTGTCACACTGAATGCGACATTTTAAAACGAGTGAGGAATTAGGGATGAGAAAAGCACTACTCGCGCTGGCAGTCGCCGGTTCCATTTCAGCAACGTTTGGCGTGCAGGCACAAGAGACGCCGGAAGGGTATCAGCTGGAGCAAGTTTTAATCATGAGTCGCCATAACCTGCGCGCACCGCTCGCCAACAACGGCAGCGTGCTGGAGCAGTCCACGCCGAAACAGTGGCCAGAGTGGGAGGTACCGGGTGGTCAGCTCACCACCAAAGGCGGCGTGCTGGAGGTCTATATGGGTCATTACATGCGCGAGTGGCTGGCGCAGCAGGGGATGATAAAGACTGGAGAGTGCCCGCCAGCGGACACCGTTTATGCATATGCCAATAGCCTGCAGCGTACCGTTGCGACCGCACAATTCTTCATTACCGGCGCGTTCCCGGGGTGCGATGTGCCTGTGCATCATCAGGAAAAAATGGGCACGATGGATCCCACCTTTAATCCGGTCATTACCGATAACTCGCCTGAGTTCCGCGAAAAAGCGCTGAAGGCGATGGAGACCGAGCGGCAGAAAATGCAGCTTTCAGAAAGCTATAAGCTGCTGGAGCAGATGACGAACTACGCCGATTCGCCGTCCTGCAAAGAGAAAAAAGTCTGCTCGCTGGCGGACGCGAAAGATACGTTCAGTGCCGACTATGAAAAAGAGCCAGGCGTGTCCGGTCCGCTGAAAGTGGGTAACTCGCTGGTGGATGCGTTCACGCTGCAATATTACGAAGGTTTCCCGGCTGATCAGGTGGCCTGGGGTGAGATCAAGACTGACCAGCAGTGGCGTGTGCTGTCGAAGCTGAAAAACGGCTATCAGGACTCGCTGTTTACCTCCACCGAGGTGGCGCAAAACGTCGCCAAACCGCTGGTGAAATATATTGATAAAGCGCTGGTCACCGATCAGGCGAAAGCGCCTAAAATCACCCTGCTGGTGGGGCATGATTCGAACATTGCGTCGCTGCTGACCGCGCTGGATTTCAAACCGTATCAACTCCACGATCAGCACGAGCGCACGCCAATTGGCGGCAAAATAGTCTTCCAGCGCTGGCATGACATAAACGCTAACCAGGAACTGATGAAAATTGAGTATGTCTACCAGAGCTCAGAGCAGCTGCGAAACGCCAGCGTGCTGTCGCTGGAATCCCCCGCGCAGCGTGTGACGCTGGAGCTGAAAGGCTGCCCGGTGGATGCTAACGGCTTCTGCCCGGTTGATAAGTTTAATGCGGTGATGAACAGCGCGGCAAAATAGAGGATAACCCCCCGCAAAGGCGGGGGGAAACGTTCAGACGTTTTTACGTTCGATGGTCTGTTCGCCCCAGAAGAGCGAGTCTTTGTCCGTCTTTTCGAAGGCGCGAACCAGCACTTCGTCGCTACCTTCTTCCCAAATCTGCTCTGCCAGTTTCTCGTCATATTTCGCGACTTCAAAAATGGCTTCGGCAATCTCCGGAGAGGTATTGCGTAAACTTGCCCATTCACCCACGCGGTGGGCTTTTGATTCCTGAGTTGGCATGCTTGTCCTCCTGTTGAGTTAGCCGTTCAGTTTTTTGGCGAGGCCCGCGACATGCTCACCCTGATAACGGGCGATGGCGAGCTCTTCGTCGCTCGGCTGTCGGGAACCATCGCCGCCGGCAATGGTGGTTGCACCGTAGGGAGTACCGCCACGTACCTGAGAAACATCAAAGAGTTCCTGCGCGCCGTAGCCAATCGGCACAATCACCATCCCATGATGAGCAAGGGTAGTCCAGGTTGAGGTAATCGTCTGCTCCTGACCGCCACCGGTGCCGGTAGAGCTGAAGACGCTGGCGAGTTTGCCGTATAAAGCGCCTGAGGCCCATAGCCCGCCCGTCTGATCGAGGAAGGTGCGCATCTGGCCGGACATATTGCCGAAACGGGTTGGCGTCCCGAAAATAATCGCATCGTAATCTGCCAGCTCCTGAGGCGTGGCGACCGGGGCATTCTGTGTTTTTCCCCCGGCTTTGGCGAAGGCTTCCGCCTGCATGGTTTCCGGTACGCGCTTCACCACAACCTCAACGCCGTCCACCCTGTTTGCACCTTCTGCGACTGCGTGAGCCATGGTTTCAATGTGTCCATACATGGAATAATAGAGCACCAGAACTTTTGCCATTTTGCATCACTCCTCGTTTGTGTTTTCTGACAGCGGATCGCTGCGTTCATTTAAAGATATGCCATCACGGCCAGACTGCAAAAATGAACACCATTTCTTTGATTTATAACAATATGATTGGGTAAGCGTGCTGTAGCAAAATGAAACAACTTTCTCGCCTCCGTTTTTTGAAATGATAAGAAAGAGTTATGAATCTCCGTCGCGTTATCTCACCCGAAAGACTGAGATCCTGTTGCAGGATATTACCAGCGGCTTGCCGGACAGCCTTAGTCCACTAAGCTTAGTTTCACGCGGCACAGATAAAGGCACTGTCCTCATGCCGCGAGGTGAAAGAATCCTCTTTTACTGAATGCAATATGATGTCTAATATTTCACACTCTGGAGGTTAGAGATGGCAAACCATCGTGGTGGTTCAGGTAATTTCGCTGAAGACCGTGAAAGAGCATCAGAAGCAGGTCGTAAAGGTGGCCAGCATAGCGGGGGCAACTTCAAAAATGACCCTCAGCGCGCATCAGAGGCTGGCAAGAAAGGGGGTAAAAACAGCCACGGCAGCAATAAGTAACGCGCCAGGCTGAACCCTGCCGCCGGGTGTTCCCGGCGGTTTTTTTATTTCTGCAACATTGAACTGTAACCAAAGGCGACGCACACTACAGAATTGTTCTCATTTGCTGGTGTCGCATGTCTGTCTCACGCTTTAAATTCTCCGTAAAACCGCAGGAAGCCATCCTTATTCTCATTACCATGTTCTGGGGCGGGACGTTTCTGGCCGTCCAGTACGCGGTAACGCTGAGCGAACCGTTCTTTTTTGTTGGTTTGCGCTTTGCGACGGCGGCGATAGCCGTGGCGCTCGTATCGCTAAAATCCCTGCGCGGATTAACCCTTAAAGAGCTGAAGGCCGGGGTGGCGATCGGGGTGGCGATTGCAATGGGCTACAGCCTGCAGACATGGGGATTACAGACTATCTCCAGCAGCAAATCGGCATTTATCACCGCCATGTATGTGCCGCTGGTACCGCTCCTGCAGTGGCTTTGCCTGGGACGGCTGCCGGGGATGATGTCCTGCATCGGCATCGTGCTGGCGTTTATCGGCCTGATTTTGCTGGCCGGGCCGGAAAATAACCTGCTGGCACTGGGACCGGGCGAGATCATTACCCTCGTCGGGGCGATTGCCATTGCGGCGGAAATTATTCTGATTAGCGCCTGGGCGGGCAAGGTGGACGTCAAGCGCGTGACGGTGGTCCAGCTCGCCACGGCGTCGCTGGTAGCGTTTGCGACGATGGTACCGGCCGGAGAGTCCGTGCCGCCGATGTCTACCGGTCTGATCGTGGTCGCGTTGGGGCTGGGCATCTTCAGCGCCATTATTCAGGTCACCATGAACTGGGCGCAGCGCAGCGTCTCCCCGACGCGGGCGACGGTGATCTACACCGGTGAACCGGTATGGGCGGGGATTTTTGGTCGCCTCGCCGGAGAGCGTTTGCCGCTGCTGGCCCTGGTCGGTGCGGCATTTATTGTCGCCGGGGTGCTGGTGAGCGAGCTGAAGCTCAGAAAACGCCGGATTGAGGTGAGCGATCTGACGACTGAAAAAGGTTGTGATTGAAAAACGGAGCGGATTAGTCCAGGATGTGTACGGATAAATACCGTACACGGTGATGTAAACCATGCCAGCACTTAAAAAACAGCGTATCGATCTTCGCTTAACGGACGAAGACAAAACAATGATTGAAGAAGCGGCGGCGATGACGAACCAGACAATCACCCAGTTTATGGTGAACAGTGCGTCAGAACGTGCTGCTGAAGTCATCGAACAACATCGGCGTCTCGTATTAAACGAGTCATCATGGAATGCGGTGATGGACGCCATCGACAATCCGCCAGAGCCAAATGAACGCCTGAAGCGAGCGGCAAAACGTCTTCGAAACATGGAGTGAAGCATCGTGGCAAATCTCACGATCGAAATGTTTTCAGAGGGAAGTGATTACGATTTCAGGGGTTTCGATTGTGGTGAACCCTCGCTAAATGCCTTCCTGACGGAACATCTGGTGCGTCAGCACAAGGGACGGATATTGCGAGGTTACCTGCTTAAAGATCGTGACCATCCGCGTGTGCTGGGCTATTACACGTTGTCCGGAAGCTGCTTTGAAAAAGCGATGCTTCCTTCTAAGACCCAGCAGCGTCGGATCCCCTATGTCAACGTACCCAGTGTGACGCTGGGGCGTCTGGCTGTGCATAAAGATCTACAGGGAAAGGAGTGGGGAACAACGCTCGTCGCACATGCTATGCGCGTTGTGTATCTGGCATCGCAGGCGGTAGGGGTACACGGAATCTTTGTTGATGCTCTCAATGAACAGGCAAAACGATTCTATCTGAAGCAGGGTTTTATTCCGCTGACAGGTGAAAACAGCCATTCTCTTTTCTTCCCCACAAAATCTATCGAACAACTCTTTGAGCAGGCGTGATCGTTGTACTGCCTTTTGATAGTACGCAAGATTATGGTCGGGTAAGGTGTGACTATTACCCGACGTCAAGATTTTACGAATCCTGATGCACCACCTCACCCTGCGGTGCTGCGCCCATCCGGCGGCTCAGCAGGGCGTTAAGCAGAATTGCCCCGAACGTCGCCGTGCCGATCCCACCAATCGTAAATCCGCCCAGCGTTAGCGCGAAATCGCCCGCGCCCAGCACCAGCGTGACCGCCACCATAATCAGGTTGCTGTTCTGGCTCAGATCGACCCGATGCTGCACCCAGATTCGCGCGCCAGCCACGGCGATCAGCCCAAATACCACAATCGATGCCCCGCCGATGACCGGCGACGGAATGGTGTGGATCAGCGCGCCGAACTTCGGAGAGAAACCAAGCAGTATCGCCATCGCCGCTGCCGCGACGAAGACCAGCGTCGAGTAGACTTTGGTCACCGCCATCACGCCGATATTTTCGGCATAGGTGGTGACGCCGCTGCCGCCCACGGAGCCGGAGATCATGGTTGCCAGACCGTCACCGACAAATGCCCGGCCCATGTACGGGTCCATACTGCGGCCGGTCATTCCCGCGACCGCCTTCAGGTGACCTAAGTTCTCCGCCACCAGGATCACCGCCACCGGTGCGATAAGCATCATTGCCTGGGTGTTAAAGGTGGGGGAAGTGACCTGCGGCAGGCCAAACCAGGCAGCCTGATGGAGCAGGGTAAAATCGACCGGCTTGCCGAGACCGAAAACGTTCGCCAGCAGAGCGTAAACCAGACAGGCGACAATCAGCCCGACCAGAATCAGCAGACGCTGGATCATCCCGCGCGTAAACACCGCCACCAGGCCGATACACAGCACGGTGATCACCGCCATCCAGCTTTCAAACGGCGAGCCGGAGACGCTTTTCACCGCGATCGGCGCCAGGTTCAGGCCAATCGCCATGACGACGGCACCGGTCACCACGGGAGGCATCATGCGTTCGATCCAGCGCGTGCCAATCTTCATCACCACCAGACCAATCAGGGTATAGACCAGGCCGCAGGCGATGATGCCGCCGAGCGCCACGCTCAGGTTAGGGTTGATCCCCTGGCCGTTAAATCCGGTTGTGGCGATAACCACCCCGACAAACGCGGCGCTGGAGCCCAGATAGCTGGGCACGCGCCCACCGGTGACAAAAAAGAACAGCAGGGTGCCGATACCCGACATCAGAATCGACAGGTTGGGATCAAGCCCCATCAGCATCGGCATGAGTACGGTCGCACCAAACATCGCGACTGCATGCTGGACGCCCATCACCATCGTTTGTCCGAGCGGGAGTCGTTCATCCGGCGCGACCACGCCTGCTTCTGTGGAGGTCGATTTCAACTGCCAGTGGGGAAATCCGAACATGGTCTGTCTCCTTAAAGCGCCTTAGCAGGCGGGTCGCATAAGCGCGTGGTAGCCGCGGTCAAACCACACCAGCCCTTGCGGCGCGGGGTGGCGAACAATCGAAACAATGTCGCAAAACAGAATGTCGTGGGTACCGACGCTCACCACCTGGCTGATGCGGCAGTCAAACGAGGCCAGCGCATCCTCCAGACGCGGACACCCCGTATCGCCCGTTTGCCAGCGGGCGGCGGCAAAGCGCGTCTCCATTGGCGTTTTGCCGCCAAACAGGTTGGATAGCGGCTCTTGTCCGGCGCTCAGGGTGTTCACGCACAGCGTGCGGTTTTCGCTAAACGTCGGCCAGACGGACGCGCCGCGGTTCAGGCATACCAGCAGGGTGGGAGGCGAATCCGTGACGCTGCACACCGCGCTGGCAGTGAATCCCGCCATTCCCGCCGGGCCGTCGGTGGTGATGATGTTGACTGCCGCGCCGACGCAGGCCATGGCGTCGCGAAAGGTTTGTTTATCCGGTGTCGTCATGATTGCTCCTTACGCCAGCCCGCAGGCATCTTCGAACGCCAGACGCGGCAGGCGTCCGTAAAGTTTGTTCGTATCACCATAGCCAATGTTGATCAGCAGATTGCTTTTAAGCAGCGTGCCGGTGAAAAAGGCCTCGTCGACCTTTTGTTGGTCAAAGCCTGACATCGGGCCGGTGTCCAGCCCGAGGGCGCGACAGGCGAAAATCAGGTAAGCAGCCTGCATTGAGCTGTTGCGAAATGCCGTCTCTTCGGCGAGCGCCGGGCTGGTGGTAAACCAGCTTCTGGCATCGCCGTGCGGGAACAGTTCCGGCAGGCGCTCATAAAACTCGCTGTCCCAGGCAACAATCGCCGTGACCGGCGCGGTGAGCGTTTTTTCCAGATTGCCGCTGGAGAGCGCCGGGCGCAGCTTCTCTTTTCCCTCTGCGCTGCGCACAAACACGATTCGCGCCGGGGAGCAGTTGGCGGAGGTTGGGCCCCATTTCATCAGGTCGTAGATTTCGCGCAGCGTCTCGTCACTGACGGGCAGATTCTGCCAGCCGTTGTGGGTACGGGCGCCGGTGAATAGCGTTTCGCGCGCCGCAGGATTAATGGCTTCGCTCATTAAAGCTCCTTATAAAGCGGGTTCAGGACTGTGCAGCAGGCTGGCAAGCCCGTTCAGCAGCAGGGTGTTAAAGGTGTTCGGTTCGGTGACGTTGCAGGCATGCCCGCCCTGGCGCATGACCACGCTGTGGCTGCGTGGGAGAGCCGCCTGTAGCTCAGTCGAGCAGACAGAGGGCACCAGCATGTCGTCGGCTGAACAGATGAGGTGTACCGGACAATGAATACGCGCGGCGTGGCGGCTGAAATCCGCTTTCTTCAGGGCGCTGAGCCTGTGCAGCAGGTTGCTTTTGCCCTGGAAATGGGCCAGCGCCAGCGCTTCTTCGGCCTCCAGGCGGGGCGCACGAGCAGCCATCCAGTCTGCCGGGTAGAGAAACAGCGGCTGCGCCTCTACCCACGCCTGCGCGCCGCCGGAATGCAGCAAACGCTCGCGGATCTGAAAACAGCGTCGGGTATGGGCGTTGAGGGTTAGCCAGCCGTTGACGCACACCAGCGCGGTGAGCGCATCAGGTCTGTCGAGGGCCAGCTGTAGCCCGATCAGCGCGCCCAGCGCATGACCGACCACGCAGTAGCGGGTGATTCCGGCTTCGGCCAGCGCTATGGCCAGTTCGTCCGCCATTTGCGCCAGGCTATAGCCTTCCGGCAGTGTGTCGCGGTTATTACCCGTCCCCCGCTGGTCATAGCACACCACCTGATACTCCGGCTCCAGCGCGGCCAGCTGGGGCAGCCAGTAGCTGCCGCTGCCGCCGAGACCGGCAATGAGGACTACCACGGGTGCCCCCTCATACGGGGGCGGTGAGACGGAGAGTTTCATGGCCGCCTCACTTCGCAATGTGCGCAACGGTGGCAATTTCAACCAGCGCGTCCGGCTTCACCAGCCCGCACTGTATACAGAACCGGGCCGGCTTATCGCCGGGGAAGAACTCGGCGTAGATCTCGTTAATCGCGGCGTAGTTTTTCCAGTCGGTGATAAAGATGCTGTTGAAGGTCACATCCTCCATCGTGCCACCCGCCGTTTCGATCACGCTTTTGATCGTCTCCAGCACGTGGCGGGTTTGTGCCTTTGGGTCGTTGATAAACACCACGTTGTTGTCTTTATCAAACGGCAGCGTACCGGAGACATACACCACGCCGTCGGCGAGCGTTCCGGGGACAAACGGGGCAATCGGTGTGCTGGTGCCCGGCGGAATAATCACGGATTTCGGCATCGTCGTTCTCCTCAGGCGATACGGGCGAGCGGCGGATTCAGGGCATCGCAGAACGCTGCGACGTTACTCACCCAGCCAAAAAAGGTTTCGATATTGAACAGGGCCGCTTTCTGCGCGAATTCCGGCCCGGCCTGATGGGTCGCGTCTTCCAGCACCACGCCAAAATACTCAAGGAAAAAGCCGTCGCGCAGGGTCGACTCCACACAAACGTTGGTGGCGATGCCGGTAAAGACCAGGTGACGAATGCCCCGGCTGCGCAACAGGCTGTCGAGCGGGGTGTTGAAAAAGCCGCTGTAGCGCGGTTTGGGCAAGACAATATCACCTGCCTGCGGGACCAGCTCGTCCACCAGCTGATAATCCCAGCCGCCTTTTGCCAGCAGCTTGCCCTGCAGTTCTGGGTTTTTGCGCATCGTTTTCAGGGCGTTGGACTTGTGGAAGTTGGGCGAGCCGGGGCCACCGGCCTCCACGTACTGGTCGTCCCAGCCGTTCTGGAACCAGACGATGAGCATGCCGGCTTCCCGTGCGGCGCTGACGGCGGTGTTGATGTTCGCAATGACCGGCTGCGTGGCGGAGACGTCGAACCCCGCCAGATCCAGATAACCCCCTTTACTGGCGTAGGCGTTTTGCATGTCCACCACGATCAGCGCGCTCTGCTGCGGCGCAAAGGTGATGGCTTCCGGGCGAGCGTTTAAGGTCGTCATTACGCAACCTCCTTCGTGACGGCAGGAATGTGGGCGCGGCATTGCATCAGCGGCTGGATGCGCTCGCCGAAGGTTTCCACACCGGTGAGGAAATCATCGAAGGTCAGCAGAACGCCCTCTGCGCCGGGTACGGCGGCGACTTCGTCGAGCATTCTGGCAACGCTGGCATAGGATCCAACCAGCGTGCCCATATTGATATTGACGGCGGAGGTGGGGTCAGCCATCTGGCGGACGTTGGTGTCTGCGCCGGAACGGGTATCTTTCTGGCTCTGCTCGGTAAGCCAGCTCAGGGCCTCCTCGTCGGCACCGTCCTTGTAACACTCCCATTTCGCGCGTGCGGCCTCGTCGGTTTCGTCGGCAATCACCATAAACAGCACGTAGGAGCCCACGTCGCGCCCGGTTTTGTCGGCAGCCTCTTTCATGCGCGCCGCGGTGGGGGCGAAAGCGGCAGGGGTGTTAACGCCTTTCCCGAAGCAGAAGTTAAAGTCGGCGTATTTGGCGGAGAATTCCATCCCCGCGTCGCTCTGCCCGGCGCAGATCACCTTCATCGGCACCGACGGTTGCGGGCTGACGCGGCAGTCGTTCATGGTGAAGAAGTCACCTTTGAAATCGCTTTTGCCGGTGCCCCAGAGATCGCGCAGGACCTGCACGTATTCGGTCAGGTAGTCATAGCGACGCGAGAAGTAATCGTCACCCGGCCAGAGCCCCATCTGCTCGTACTCCGGCTTTTGCCAGCCGGTCACCAGGTTCACGCCAAAGCGTCCTCCGGAGATCGAGTCGATGGTGGAGGCCATGCGCGCGACGATCGCCGGTGGCAGAGTGAGCGTGGCGGCGGTAGCGTAGATCTGAATCCGCGAGGTGACCGCGGCCAGTCCTGCCATCAGGGTGAAGGACTCCAGGTTGTGATCCCAGAATTCGGTTTTGCCGCCAAAGCCGCGCAGCTTGATCATCGAAAGTGCAAAGTCGAAATGGTAGTGCTCCGCTTTTTGCACGATGGCTTTATTCAGCTCAAAGGTCGGCATGTATTGCGGGGCAGTGGTCGAGATAAGCCAGCCGTTGTTGCCGATAGGTACAAATACGCCAATTTTCATCACGAACCTCTCTTCACTACGTTGCAGGTACTGGCGTTTTTGCAAAGGGAGTGCCAGTTTTGAAAATGACTTTGTTATTAATGTGTTAATCGAAGGTTGGCGTATTGATGCGGTCAAAAGTGGACTAACTGGTCAAAAACATTGCACAGAAAACAGGCATTCATGCGCGATGGGAGTGCAGAATGTCGTGGCGAGACGGGGGTTTTGCTATGCTGAGGGCAACGCAGAATAAGGAGAGCGGGAATGACACAAGGCGCAGTGAAAACACCAGGTAAACGGTCACAGGCAGTCAGCGCCAAGAAGCAGGCTATTCTCAGCGCGGCGCTGGAGACGTTTTCACAGTTTGGCATTCACGGCACGCGGCTGGAGCAGGTGGCGGAGCAGTCCGGGGTTTCCAAAACCAATCTGCTCTACTACTACCCGTCGAAAGAGGCGCTCTATGTGGCGGTGATGCAGCAGATCCTCGATATCTGGCTGGCGCCCCTGAAAGCGTTCCGCGCAGAGCTGGCCCCGCTTGTGGCGATCAAAGAGTACATCCGCCTGAAGCTGGAGGTGTCACGCGATTACCCGCAGGCGTCGCGCCTGTTTTGTCTTGAGATGCTGCAGGGCGCGCCGCTGTTGCAGGCTGAGCTGACGGGGGATTTAAAGCAGCTGGTGGACGATAAGTCGGCGATTATTGCCGGATGGGTCGCCAGCGGCAAGCTGGCGCCGGTCGATCCGCAGCATTTGATCTTTATGATTTGGGCCGCCACCCAGCATTACGCTGACTTTGCGGCCCAGGTCGAGGCGGTAACCGGGAAAACGCTCCAGGATGAAGCGTTTTTCCACAGCACTCTGGAAAACGTACAGCGGATGATTATCGAAGGGATCCGCGTGCGTTAGTTTCCCGGCGGGAGAGGGCAGCTTAAATCGCCCTCTTCACATTGCATCAGCGAGGCCAGAAACGCTTCTCGCTCCGCGGTTTTCTCTGCCAGACACTGATTGACAATCATTGGCTGAATGCTTCCACCTTCCGTACCCGAACCGATAAACGTGCAGTCTGCATCCCGCAGGGTAATCCACGCCTGCTGCGCTTTTTTTAGCAGGTCACGCTGGGGGGCTGCCGCACGTTTGATAGCGGCCTGATACGTCGCGTTGAGCTTCTTATCCGCCGCCTGGTACTGCTGCGCGCTACAGGTGTTCAGTTCAAGCTGGGTGGTGGCGTTGTCGCACTCGTTGGCCAGCGCGCTGGTGCTCAACAGCAGTGCGGCACCTGCGAGAAATACTCTTTTCATCATCCCCTCCGTGTAAAAAAAAGCCGGATGCGCTATGCATATCCGGCCTACGATTCTTAGTAGCCCCGGTAAGCGTAGCGCCACCGGGGAGAGTTTACACGATTAACCGATGGTCATCAGGCTGGCGTTACCGCCCGCCGCCGCGGTGTTGACGCTGAGCGAACGCTCCACGTACAGACGCTCCAGCAGCAGGTTGGTTTCCCCACGCGCAAAGCCCTGTACCGAAACAATCGCCCCGCTGCGGGCCGCTACCTGTTCGCACAGTTCGCGCAGCTGGTCGGAATCACCGTGATAAATCACGGCGTCAAACGGCTGCGTCAGCAGCGCATCGGCCTTCGCGAAGCGAATGCGGGCTGAAACGGCTTTTGGCAGCTGTTTTGCCAGGTCGCGATGCAGCGCATCTTCCGGCCACAGCACTTCACATCCGGTTGCCATCGCGGCAGCCAGCTGTACCAGCGCATCCTGCTCGTTATCCGCTACGCAGAGTACGTGCTCGCGCGGCATCAGCGTCCAGGTGTTGCGCTCGCCGGTTGGCCCCGGAAGCAGACGCTGCGTGCCAGCCTGCGCCAGCTCGCCGTACTGCTGCGCAATGGCACGCAGTTCAGGACGTTTTTCCGCCCAGGCGATCAGCGCTTCAAGCGGCTGCGTCAGCACGGTTTTCAGCTGCGCGTCGACCGGATAGTCTGCGTCCTGACGTGCCAGCGTCACGCCCAGCGCGTTCTCCGGACGGTTCGCCAGCAGACGGTACAGGTAAAGCGGACCGCCCGCTTTCGGACCGGTGCCGGACAAACCTTCACCGCCGAACGGCTGTACGCCCACGACCGCGCCGACCATGTTGCGGTTAACGTACAGGTTGCCCACTTTGGCACTGCCGGTCACCTGCGCGATGGTTTCGTCGATACGGGTGTGTACGCCAAGCGTCAGGCCATAGCCGGAGGCGTTGATCTGATCGATCAGTTCATTAAGGTTGTTACGGTTGTAACGCACCACGTGCAGCACCGGACCGAAGACCTCTTTTTTCAGCTCGTCGAAGCTTGCCAGCTCAATCAGCGTTGGCGGCACGAAGGTGCCGGTCTGCCACTCGCGGGCATCTTCGCTGTTCTCACGCACCGCCTGGAACACCGGACGGCCTTTGGCGCGCATGGTCTGGATGTGGTTTTCGATATTGGCTTTGGCTTCCGCGTCAATCACCGGGCCGATGTCGGTGGTGAGACGCCCCGGGTTGCCCATACGGCATTCGGCCATCGCGCCGCGCAGCATTTTCAGCGTGTGGTCGGCCACGTCATCCTGCAGGCACAGTACGCGCAGGGCGGAGCAGCGTTGACCGGCGCTGTCGAACGCGGAGGCCAGCACGTCGACCACCACCTGTTCGGTGAGGGCAGAGGAGTCAACGATCATGGCGTTCATGCCGCCGGTTTCCGCGATGAGCGGGGTAGGACGACCCTGCGCATCCAGACGGGTAGCAATGTTGCGCTGCAGCAGAGAGGCAACTTCGGTCGAGCCGGTAAACATCACGCCGCGTACGCGGTTATCGGAGGTCAGTTTAGCGCCGACCGTTTCGCCGCGGCCTGGCAGCAGCTGGACCACGCCCGCAGGTACGCCGGCTTCCAGAAGGATGTTGATGCCCTGCGCGGCAATCAGCGGGGTCTGCTCTGCCGGTTTGGCCAGCACGCTGTTACCTGCGGCAAGGGCGGCGGCAATCTGACCGGTAAAAATAGCCAGCGGGAAGTTCCACGGGCTGATACACACGACCGGTCCGAGCGGACGGTGGGTTTCGTTATCGAAATCATCGCGCACCTGACCCGCGTAGTAGTGCAGGAAGTCCACGGCCTCACGCACTTCGGCGATAGCGTTGCTGAAGGTTTTACCTGCTTCACGCACCAGAATGCCGATAAGCGACTGCATCTGATCTTCCATCAGCACGGCAGCACGCTCCAGAATGGCGGCACGCTCCTGCGGCGGGGTGGCAAACCAGATTGGCGCGTTGTTGACCGCACTGTCCAGCGCCTGATCCACTTCCGCTTCGGTGGCTTCGCGTACATAGCCGACGATATCTTTTGGCTCTGCCGGGTTGATAACCGGCTGCATCTCACCGTCCTCGACGGACTGCTCAAGGATCGGTTTCGCCTGCCATTTCTGCAGCGCGCTGTTGAGCAGGGCAGAGGAGAGGGACGCCAGACGATGTTCGTTCGCCAGGTCCAGACCCGCAGAGTTGACGCGGCCTGCGCCATACAGCTCGCGCGGCAGGGCAATCTTCGGATGCGGCAGACCAATCTGACCTTCCTGGGCCGCCATCTTCTCAACGGCCTGCACCGGATCGGCCACCAGCTCGTCGAGCGGCAGCGTGGTGTCGGCGATGCGGTTTACGAAGGAGGTATTCGCGCCGTTTTCCAGCAGACGACGCACCAGGTACGCCAGCAGCGTTTCGTGCGTACCTACCGGCGCATAAATGCGGCATGGGCGGTTCAGCTTGCCATCCGCTACCTTACCGGTCACCTGCTCGTACAGCGGTTCACCCATGCCGTGCAGGCACTGGAACTCGTACTGGCCAGGATAATAGTTTTGACCCGCCAGGCTGTAGATTGCCGCCAGGGTGTGGGCGTTATGGGTAGCGAACTGCGGGTAGATCAGGTTCGGCACGCCGAGCAGTTTTTTCGCACAGGCGAGGTAAGAGACGTCGGTGTAGACCTTACGGGTATAGACCGGATAGCCTTCCAGACCTTCCATCTGGGCGCGTTTGATTTCGCTGTCCCAGTAGGCGCCTTTCACGAGGCGGATCATCAGGCGGCGACGGCTGCGGCTTGCCAGGTCAATCAGATAATCAATGACGAACGGGCAGCGCTTCTGGTACGCCTGGATAACGAAGCCAATGCCGTTCCAGCCCGCCAGCTCTGGCTCGAAGCACAGTTTTTCCAGCAGATCGAGGGAGATCTCCAGACGGTCGGCCTCTTCGGCGTCGATATTGATGCCGATGTCATACTGGCGCGCCAGCAGGGTCAGGGATTTCAGGCGCGGGTAAAGTTCCTCCATCACGCGGTCGTACTGCGCGCGGCTGTAGCGCGGGTGCAGGGCGGACAGTTTGATAGAGATACCCGGACCTTCATAAATACCGCGGCCGTTAGAGGCTTTACCGATGGCGTGGATCGCCTGCTGATAAGAGACCATGTAGGCCTGCGCGTCGGCGGCAGTCAGGGCCGCTTCACCGAGCATGTCATACGAGTAGCGGAAACCTTTGTCTTCCAGCTTGCGGGCGTTCGCCAGCGCTTCGGCAATGGTTTCGCCGGTCACGAACTGCTCGCCCATCAGGCGCATCGCCATGTCCACGCCTTTGCGGATCAGCGGCTCGCCGCTCTTACCGATGATGCGGTTCAAAGAGCGTGACAGGTTGGCTTCGTTATGGGTTGAGACCAGTTTGCCGGTAAACAGCAGGCCCCAGGTGGCGGCGTTAACGAACAGGGACGGGCTGCGGCCAATGTGCGAATGCCAGTTGCCGTTGCTGATCTTGTCGCGGATCAACGCGTCGCGGGTGGCTTTATCCGGAATACGCAGCAGCGCTTCCGCCAGACACATCAGCGCCACGCCTTCCTGTGAAGAGAGGGAAAACTCCTGCAGCAGACCCTGCACCATCCCGGCGCGGCCGGTGGCGGTTTTTTGGTTGCGCAGCTTGTCGGCCAGCTGATACGCCAGGCTGTGCGCCTGGGCGGCAATGGCTTCCGGCAGGCGGGCCTGCTCCAGCAGCATCGGCACGGCGTCGGTTTCGGCACGACGGTAACCGCCGGTAATGGCGGCACGGCTGACGGACTGCGGCAGGATCTGCTCGGCGAATTCGAGGAACGGCTGGTGGCTTTCGTCACCAGCGGCGGGCGCATCCTCGCTTTCATTGGCGGCACCCGCCAGCAGGGCAGGCAGTTCTGGCAGGCCTTCGTCGCTCTCCAGTCTTTCCAGATAGTTAAAAATCGCCTGCTTGATTAACCAGTGCGGTGTGCGGTCAATGCGGGTCGCTGCGGTTTTAATCCGTTCGCGGGTAGCGTCATCCAGCTTAACCCCCATGGTGGTCATCCCCATGCCAAAACTCCTGTTGTTCTGTAATCGCGTTTTGTAGATGGCATGAAATATCCACCATGTTGCAACTTTGTGCAACCGTGTTAAATGTGACCTGGTTTGCAACCCAGAAAATGAATGGATTGTTAATGATTGGTTAGCTGAAAAAAAGCGCTGGCTTCTGCATGAGAAGCCTGTTTTTATGCGGTACTTAACACTTTTAAAAGGTGCAACCCGTATAAGTGTGAGCGAGTGCAACCTATAGGAAACTCGTATCAAACCGGGGATGAATTTGATGTAAATGCAGTGTTAAATCGTTTGTCAGCGGGATGCGCATACGGCAGGATAGCGCGCCCAATGGAAACACATACACACATCACTACGTTCCGGTGATGACATAACAAGGCAACCCGGACGGTTGTCGCTCGACATTTTGGAGAATTTGAATGGCTATTAGCACACCGATGCTGGTGACATTTCTCGTTTATATTTTTGGCATGATCCTGATAGGGTTTTTGGCATGGCGTTCAACAAAGAACTTTGACGACTACATTCTCGGCGGCCGCAGTTTAGGCCCGATGGTGACCGCGCTGTCTGCGGGCGCATCCGATATGAGCGGCTGGCTGCTGATGGGGTTACCGGGCGCGATTTTCATCTCCGGTATCTCTGAAAGCTGGATTGCCATCGGCCTGACCCTTGGGGCGTGGATCAACTGGAAGCTGGTAGCAGGCCGTCTGCGCGTGCATACCGAAGCGAACAACAATGCCCTGACGCTGCCGGATTACTTCACCGGACGTTTTGAAGATAACAGCCGCATTCTGCGCATTATCTCCGCGGTGGTGATTCTGCTGTTCTTCACCATCTACTGTGCTTCCGGCATCGTGGCGGGCGCGCGTCTGTTTGAGAGCACCTTCGGCATGAGCTATGAAACCGCGCTGTGGGCAGGTGCCGCGGCGACCATTCTCTATACCTTCGTGGGCGGATTCCTGGCGGTAAGCTGGACCGACACCGTGCAGGCGAGCCTGATGATCTTCGCCCTGATCCTGACCCCGGTGATTGTGATTTTCACCGTTGGCGGCTTCGGTGAATCGCTGGAAGTGATCAAGCAGAAGAGCATTGAAAACGTCGACATGCTGAAAGGGCTGAACTTCGTGGCCATCGTCTCTCTGATGGGCTGGGGTCTGGGCTACTTTGGTCAGCCGCACATTCTGGCGCGCTTTATGGCAGCGGATTCTCACCACACTATCGTTCATGCGCGTCGTATCAGTATGACGTGGATGATCCTGTGTCTGGCTGGGGCGTGTGCCGTCGGTTTCTTCGGCATCGCTTACTTCAACAATAACCCGGCGCAGGCAGGTGCAGTAAACCAGAATGCCGAGCGTGTGTTCATCGAACTGGCGGGCATTCTGTTCAACCCTTGGATTGCCGGTATTCTGCTCTCCGCAATTCTGGCGGCGGTGATGTCGACTCTGAGCTGCCAGCTGCTGGTCTGCTCCAGTGCGATTACCGAAGATCTCTACAAAGCTTTCCTGCGTAAAGGTGCGAGCCAGAAAGAGCTGGTATGGGTCGGGCGCTTTATGGTGCTGTTAGTGGCGCTGATTGCCATCGCGCTGGCGGCCAATCCTGATAACCGCGTTCTGGGTCTTGTGAGCTATGCGTGGGCGGGCTTTGGTGCGGCGTTTGGTCCGGTGGTTCTGTTCTCCGTTCTGTGGTCACGCATGACCCGCAACGGCGCGCTGGCGGGGATGATCATCGGAGCGGTGACCGTTATCGTCTGGAAGCAGTTCGCGTGGCTGGGTCTGTACGAAATCATCCCGGGCTTCATCTTCGCCAGCATCGGTATTGTGGTGTTCAGCCTGCTGGGTAAAGCACCGTCTGCCTCCATGCAGAAACGCTTTGCGGAAGCGGACGCGCACTACCACACTGCACCACCGACGAAGCTTCAGGCTGAGTAAAAAAACCTATTCCCTCCTGTAAGCCGGGTAAGCGCTAGCGCGACCCGGCTTTTTTCTTGCCAAAATGCGTAAATTACGTTGATATCGCTGCACTTATAACAATGAGGATAGCGAACAATGACCATCAAAACAGGGCTTATGGCGGCGGCATTATTGATGCTCGCAGGCTGCAACGCACCCGTGCAACACGCGGCAATGGAGACCTGCAAAGCAGATAACCAGATGCAGCAAACCACGCTTTATTTCGGACTGAATCGTCCGGCCGGAGCGCAGATCACCGGCAACGAGTGGCAGCAGTTTGTTGACCAGGACGTGACGCCGCGCTTTCGGGACGGCTTAACGGTGTTTGATGCACGTGGCCAGTGGCTGGGGAATGACGGGAAAGTGGCGCGCGAGCCGAGCAAAGCGTTGATGCTGATCCACGGTAAAGACGCGCAGAGCGAGAAGAATATCGAAGCGTTGCGCGGGATTTATAAATCTCGCTTCGCGCAGGAGTCGGTGATGCGGGTCGATCAGCCGGTGTGCGTGCAGTTTTAAGCAAAATGGCGGGATAGTTTTGTAGGCCCGGTAAGGCGTAGCCGCCACCGGGCACAAACCGCACAAAACTTACAACACTAATCCCGCAAAGCTCGCCGACAGCAGGCTCACCAGCGTCGCGCCGTACACCAGGCGCAGACCAAACCGCGAAACCACGTTCCCCTGCCGCTCGTTCAGGCCCTTGATGGCGCCTGCGACGATACCAATAGACGCGAAGTTAGCGAACGACACCAGGAAGACGGATAAAATGCCCAGCCCGCGCGGTGACATCTGATGGGCAATTTTTTGCAGTTCAATCATCGCCACAAATTCATTTGCCACCAGCTTGGTTGCCATAATACTGCCGGCGTTGAGCGCATCACTCAGCGGAATACCGATGAGCCACGCCAGCGGATAAAACACATAACCCAAAATCTGCTGGAAGCTCATGCCGAATACGCTGGAGAAGAGGGCGTTAACGGCGCTAATAAGCGCGATAAAGCCAATCAGCATCGCCAGAATAATCATCGCTACCTTAAAACCGGCCAGAATATACTCCCCGAGCATTTCGAAGAAGCTCTGGGATTCATGCAGTTTTTCCAGCTTGATATCCGGCTCCGCTTCCGGACGCACCGGATTGATGACGGAGAGAATAATGAAGGTGCTGAACATGTTCAGGATCAGCGCCGCAACGACAAATTTGGCGTCGAGCATGGTCATATAAGCGCCGACAATCGACAGGGAAACGGTCGACATGGCGGTCGCAGCCATGGTGAACAGACGGCGCGAGGAGAGATCCCCCAGCACGCCTTTGTAGGCAATGAAGTTTTCCGACTGGCCGAGGATCAGCGAGCTCACCGCGTTAAACGATTCCAGCTTGCCCATACCGTTCAGTTTTGACAGCAGCGTCCCGATAACCCGAATAAAAATCGGCAGGATCCGCCAGTGCTGGAGAATACCAATCAATGCGGAAATAAAAATAATCGGGCAAAGCACGCCAAGGAAAATGAACGCCAGCCCTTTTTCACCCATTCCGCCAAAGACAAAATTGGTGCCTTCGCCAGCAAATTTCAGCAGGGATTCAAAGAAGCCAGAAACGTATTTAATCAGGAATAACCCGCTTTCGGCATGCAGGAAAAAGAACGCCAGGGCAATCTCAATAACAATCAGCTGTAAAACATAACGAATGCGAATTTTTCGGCGGTCGAAACTCACCAGCCAGGCGAGCGCAAGAATAATCACCAGCGCCAGCAGGAAATGGATAATCTTAAACATGGTTTATTTTCACTTGGTTTTCGAGGCAGATATTTAGCCACAGCGCTGATTAACCGTAAATGGGCATTTTCGTTATAACTTATAAACGTAATGATTACGTTGACAACTATTATCAGGCTTCGCGTTTACAACTCGTCATCAAAACATCCCACATTTCGCTTGTTTTTCTTCTCGGCGTAATGATAATCACTATCACAAGAATTTACCTTTCTTTGCATCAGTTGACCGCGATAAACATTTAAGGTGTCGGCATGTTTGTTCCATTTCTCATTATGTTACGTGAAGGGCTCGAAGCGGCTCTGATTGTCAGCCTTATCGCCAGTTATCTGAAGCGAACCCAGCGCGGACGCTGGATTGGCGTCATTTGGATTGGCGTGTTCCTCGCCGCGGCGCTCTGTCTGGGCCTGGGTATCCTCATCAACGAAACCACCGGCGAGTTCCCGCAGAAAGAGCAAGAGCTGTTTGAGGGGATTGTCGCCGTCATTGCGGTGGTGATTCTGACCTGGATGGTGTTCTGGATGCGTAAGGTCTCCCGCAATGTGAAAGTCCAGCTGGAGCAGGCGGTGGATAACGCCCTGCAAAAAGGCAACCATCACGGCTGGGCGCTGATCATGATGGTCTTTTTTGCGGTGGCGCGTGAAGGGCTGGAATCGGTCTTCTTCCTGCTGGCCGCCTTCCAGCAGGACGTAGGCATCTGGCCGCCGCTGGGGGCAGTGCTGGGGCTGGCAACGGCCGTTGTGCTGGGTTTCCTGCTCTACTGGGGCGGTATTCGCCTTAACCTGGGGGCGTTCTTCAAATGGACCAGCCTGTTTATTCTGCTGGTCGCCGCGGGGCTGGCGGCTGGGGCGATCCGCGCCTTTCATGAAGCGGGCCTGTGGAACCACTTCCAGGACGTGGCGTTTGATCTCAGCAATGTCCTCTCCACACACTCTCTGACCGGCACTCTGCTCGAAGGTATCTTCGGTTACCAGGAGACACCGAGCGTGAGCGAAGTGGCGATGTACTTTATTTATCTGGTGCCGGCGCTGGTGTTGTTTGCGATGCCGCCGCGTACCGGCACACAGGCGACGCGCGTCGCGCCGTAATAATTGATTTAGTTACAACATACTTTTAAAGGGAAGAGTCATGGCAATTCAGTTCCGTCGTAGTGCGTTATGCGCAGGCATTGCCGCGCTGTTCGCTTCCGCATTTTCCGCCTGGGGGGCCGATGTTCCTCAGGTCAAAGTGACCGTCAATGACAAGCAGTGCGAGCCGATGACCCTCACGGTGAACAGCGGTAAAACCCAGTTCATTATTCAGAACCACAGCCAGAAGGCGCTGGAGTGGGAGATCCTGAAAGGGGTGCTGGTCGTCGAAGAGCGTGAAAATATCGCCCCTGGCTTCAGCCAGAAGATGACCGCCAACCTGCAGCCGGGCGAGTATGAAATGACCTGCGGTCTGCTGACCAATCCTAAGGGTAAGCTGATCGTTAAAGGTGAAGCGACGGCGGATGCGGCGAAAGGCGCTGCGGTGCTGAGCCTGGGTGACGCGATTACCGCTTATAAAGCATACGTTACCAAAGAGACGGCAGATCTGGTGGCGGGCACGAAAGCCTTTACCGATGCGGTGAAAGCCGGTGATATCGAAAAAGCCAAATCCCTTTATGCACCAACCCGTCAGCACTACGAGCGCATCGAGCCGATTGCCGAGCTGTTCTCAGACCTTGATGGCAGCATTGACGCCCGCGAAGATGATTTCGAGCAGAAGGCCGCCGATCCGAAATTCACCGGCTTCCACCGTCTGGAGAAAGCCCTGTTTGGCGACAACACTACCAAAGGGATGGAAAAATACGCCGCACAGCTGAACGGCGACGTGCTGGAACTGCAAAAGCGCATCAGCGAGCTGGCTTTCCCGCCTTCAAAAGTGGTGGGCGGCGCGGCGGGTCTGATTGAAGAAGTGGCCGCAAGCAAAATCAGCGGTGAAGAAGATCGCTACAGCCACACCGACCTCTGGGACTTCCAGGCCAACGTCGACGGTGCGCAGAAAATTGTCGATCTGCTGCGTCCTCAGCTGCAGAAAGAGAACAGCGAACTGCTGGCAAAAGTGGATGCCAACTTCAAAAAAGTCGACACCATTCTGGCGAAATACCGTACCAAAGACGGATTTGAAACATACGATAAGCTGACCGACGCCGACCGTAATGCGCTGAAAGGCCCGATTACCGCCCTGGCGGAAGATCTCTCTCTGCTGCGCGGCGTACTGGGTCTGGACTAAGCACGATGAACAAGAATGGCAAATTCGACGAGGTAGAACCTTCCCGTCGTCGGTTGTTAAAAGGGGTAGGGGCGCTGGGCGGCGCGCTTGCCCTTGCAGGCGGCTGCCCGGTGGCGCATGCGGCGAAACCGCAAAGCGCACCTGGCACGCTGTCCCCCAATGCCCGCATGGAGACGCAGCCTTTTTACGGCGATCATCAGTCGGGCATTCTGACGCCGCAGCAGGCCTCCATGATGCTGGTGGCGTTTGATTCGCTGGCCAGCGATAAAGCCGATCTGGAACGTCTGTTCCGCCTGCTGACGGCACGCATTGCGTTTCTGACCGCAGGTGGACCGGCGCCGGACACGCCGAATCCGCGCCTGCCGCCAATGGACTCCGGTATTCTCGGGGCGTTTATCGCGCCCGATAACCTGACCATTACCGTGTCGGTCGGAGAGTCGCTGTTTGATGGCCGCTACGGCCTGACAAAGCAGAAGCCGAAAGCGCTGCAAAAAATGACGCGTTTTCCAAACGATTCCCTCGACGCGGGGTTGTGTCATGGCGACCTGCTCCTGCAGATTTGCGCCAATACCCAGGACACGGTGATCCACGCCCTGCGCGATATCATCAAGCACACCCCGGATCTGCTCAGCGTGCGCTGGAAGCGGGAAGGGTTTATCTCTGACCACGCTGCGCGCAGTAAAGGGAAAGAGACGCCGGTTAACCTGCTGGGCTTTAAGGACGGCACGGCCAACCCGGACAGCAGCAATGCTGCGCTCATGAAAGAGGTGGTGTGGGTGACGGCGGATCAGGGCGAACCGGCGTGGGCCGTCGGCGGCAGCTACCAGGCGGTGCGCATTATCCAGTTCCATGTGGAGTTCTGGGACCGCACGCCGCTGAAAGAGCAGCAGACCATTTTCGGCCGCGACAAGCAGAGCGGGGCGCCGCTCGGTATGACGCATGAGCATGATGTGCCCGACTATGCCCGCGATCCCAATGGCGATGTGATTGCGCTGGACAGCCATATTCGCCTCGCCAATCCGCGCACCAAAGAGACGCAGTCCAGCCTGATGATGCGTCGTGGCTACAGCTACTCCCTCGGCGTGACCAACGCAGGCCAGCTCGATATGGGGCTGCTGTTCGTCTGCTATCAGCATGACCTTGAAAAGGGCTTCCTGACCGTGCAGAAGCGCTTAAACGGCGAAGCGCTGGAAGAGTATGTAAAACCCATCGGCGGCGGCTACTTCTTTGCCCTGCCTGGCGTGCGCGACCGGAACGCGTATCTCGCGCAAGATCTGATTGAAGCCTGATAATTGTCCCTGCGAGAGTTCGCGGGGACATTATTTTTTCCTATGACAAACATATTGTTATATTTCTGTAATATTTCTATATAAGACTGAATCCGCTGCAGGAGCAGTCTGAAAAGTTGCAATCAGGTAAAATAAATGTTGCATTTATGATAACTCCTGATGTACTTAAGATAAGACAGCGGTAGTTCCCGGCAGTGATGCTGAATCACTATGGAGATCGCGAATGGTTGCGTCCTGTACTGGACAAGGTAAACATAACAACCGCAGCACCCGGCGCGGAGGCTCAGACTCCGGCAGCGATTTCCTCACCACTAAATTCTCCCCCTCTCCTCAAGAATCTGATTCGACCGACGTGCAGACTGGTGCGCGTAGCCGTTCTGTATCGTCATCTGATAAAGCAAGCAATGGCTTACAAGGAAGCCAACCCTCTGATGTTCGTGCGCATAATCGTGCCGACGCTGGCACGTGTGATGAATACCAACAACTCAAGGTGCTATCCATGGGAAGACAAAAAGCAGTGATCAAAGCTCGTCGCGAGGCAAAACGTGTGCTGAGACGGGACTCACGTAGCCATAAACAGCGTGAAGAAGAATCGGTCACCTCGCTTGTGCAGATGAGTGGCGTAGAAGCAATTGGCATGGCCCGAGACAGCCGTGATCATTCTCCAATTGTGGCGCGCAATGAGGCTCAGGCGCACTACCTGAATGCTATCGAGAGTAAACAGCTCATCTTTGCAACCGGTGAAGCCGGATGCGGGAAAACCTGGATCAGTGCAGCCAAAGCGGCGGAAGCGCTGATCCATAAGGACGTGGAGCGTATTATTGTTACCCGTCCGGTACTGCAAGCGGATGAAGATCTCGGCTTCCTGCCCGGCGATATTTCGGAGAAGTTTGCCCCGTACTTCAGACCCGTCTATGACGTGCTGGTGAAGCGTTTGGGTGCATCCTTTATGCAGTACTGCCTGCGACCAGAGATTGGCAAGGTGGAAATCGCGCCGTTCGCCTATATGCGCGGACGTACATTTGAAAATGCGGTCGTCATTCTTGACGAGGCTCAGAACGTGACCGCTGCGCAAATGAAGATGTTCTTAACGCGCCTCGGGGAGAACGTGACGGTCATCGTTAACGGCGACATTACCCAGTGTGACCTGCCATCCGGCGTGAAATCCGGGCTGAGCGACGCGATGTCACGTTTTGAGGAAGATGAGATGATTGGGGTGGTACGCTTCACGAAAGAGGATTGCGTGCGTTCGGCACTGTGTCAGCGGACGTTGCAAGTCTATTCCGACTGAAGGTAAAACATTACCGTTTTATCCTTCTTCAGTAATCCCTTCCCGGCATCATGCCGGGAAGCTTCTTTTATTCCTGTGCTCTACTCGCGCCTGGTTATCTTTTAATAGATCGCCTGTCGTGCGGAATTCATCATTTCGGTATTCATTTCAGCGGTGGGTTTTTATCACGCCTGGCGAAATGTGATGCGTATTTATAATATCCACAAAATACCCATGAATATCATGATCGCGCTAATTGTTCATTCAAATTTAAACGTGAATGTTGTCACATAATGTTACTAAGTTGTAAAAATTAAGTTGGTATATTGAGGGTAATTATCTATGTTTCGTACTGATTCAAACAACATTCTAACAAGAAAATCCCATGGGGAACCGTTTCCCTGGAACATCACGTTGAGGGTCATACATGAACGAACTGGTTGGTGCAATTAACGGTGTTATCTGGAGCCCGGCGTTAATATTCTTATGTCTGGGTGTCGGTCTCTATTTCTCATTACGTAGTCGTTTTTTGCAGTTACGTCATATAAAACATATGATTACCTTGATGTTCCAGGGGCGTCCTACCGATGCAGGGGTATCGTCTTTCCAGGCACTGACGATGACGCTGGCAGGGCGAGTAGGGACCGGAAACATTGCTGGTGTCGCCACCGCAATCACCTTCGGTGGACCGGGCGCACTTTTCTGGATGTGGATGGTGGCGTTTTTGGGTGCCAGCTCAGCGTTTGTGGAATCTACGTTGGGCCAGGTTTATAAAGAAAAAATCAACGGTGAATATCGTGGCGGTCCTGCCTTTTATATCGAAAAAGGATTAGGGGTCAAATGGTATGCATGGTTATTTGCAGTCGTCACCATTTTCTCCTGCGGTTTATTAATGCCAGGGGTTCAAGCAAACTCGATTGGCGCCAGCCTGGAGATAGCTTTTGGGCTTGATCCCAATGTCACGGCGGCATTACTTGCCGTACTGTTAAGCTTTATTATTTTCGGTGGTGTGAAAAGGATCGCCAGTTTTAGCAGTATGGTCGTTCCGTTTATGGCACTTGGCTATATTATTGTGGCTTGCGTTATTATCGCGATTAATATTACCGAGCTTCCTGGTGTTATTCTGCTGATCTGGAAAAGTGCTTTTGGCTTTGAAGCGGGCTTTGGCGCGATTCTGGGTCAGGCGATTATGTGGGGCGTTAAGCGCGGCGTCTATTCCAACGAAGCGGCACAGGGGACCGGACCGCATGCTTCATCTGCGGCAGCGGTGAGCCATCCGGTGAAACAGGGGCTGGTGCAGGCATTCTCAGTTTATATCGATACGCTGTTTGTCTGCTCCGCGACCGGGTTTATGCTGCTGATCACCGGGCTGTATAATGTTCAGGGCGTCGACGGCGCTGCACTCTATACGGGGATTGCAGGCGTGGCCGCAGGTCCTGGCTATGTTCAGACGGCGATGGAAAGTATGATGCCGGGCTTTGGTAATTACTTTGTTGCCATTGCGCTGTTCTTCTTCGCCTTTACCACCATTATTGCGTACTACTATATCGCCGAAACCAATATCGCCTACATCAACCGTAAAATTCACCGTCCCTGGCTGACATTCCTGCTCAAATTATGTTTGATGGCTTCCACCGTGTACGGGACCGTCCGCACCGCGGATCTGGCGTGGGGACTGGGGGATATTGGGGTTGGGATGATGGCATGGCTTAACATTATTGCCATTGTGCTTTTACATAAAAAAGCCTTTGTCAGCCTTAAGGATTATGAAACCCAGAATGCACAGGGACTGGATCCACAGTTTGATCCGGTTCGACTGGGAATTAAAAATGCCGATTACTGGCTGGGAGAGCGTAAGGATGAACCGGCTGCGAATCCGGGGCAGACGACTTCTGTCGTGAGAGAGCAAAGCGCAGGGAAACTGAACAATTAATCGTGACAGCCGGTATCGCAATACGGGCTCAGACTGCTGACAACGTTTCGCCCGGCGGCGCTACGCTTGCACGGGCCTACGGGTTTTGTCGAACCCCGGTCGGGGATTCTCATCCCCCCCGCTGGAGAATATAAAAGAAAAAAGCCCGTACTTTCGTACGAGCTCTCATCTTGAATATGGCGGTGAGGGGGGGATTCGAACCCCCGATACGTTGCCGTATACACACTTTCCAGGCGTGCTCCTTCAGCCACTCGGACACCTCACCATATTGTTTTGCTGCCTGACCGCGTGGGGGGCAACGGGGCGCTACTATAGGGAGTTGCGCTTACACGGTCAAGCAGATTTTCTGTATTCGTGCTTGTTCGGTTAAGCCTTAATCAGCACATGCCGCTGAGGGCTGAATTAACGCTGTGAATCGAGCACTTCGCTGTTTTTAACCACTTCCTGAGCTTTGCTATAGCTTTCGATCAGCAGCTGGTACGCCGGGAAGATATGGGTGTACACCTCAGCCCACTCCGCAGCATCTTCGCGGTTCCAGGTTCGCTGGATCTCAGACGCCACCGCCGCGGTGTCCATCGGTACCACACCGGCCTGCATCACACGCGCGAGGGTGATCTCCTGCGCCATTTTGCTGTAGGTGCCGGAGGCGTCAATTACCGCAAAGACTTTATACCCATCCGCAACCGCGCTGATCGACGGGAAGGCCATGCAGACGCTGGTGATCGTGCCCGCAATGATCAACGTGTTGCGCCCGGTGGCTTTTACTGCCGCGACAAACTCCGGGTTATCCCAGGCGTTGATCTCACCTTTGCGGGCCACGTACTGAGCATGCGGCGCATTGGCGTGGATCTCCGGGATAAGCGGGCCGTTCGGTCCCTGCGGGACGGAAGCGGTGGTGATCACCGGGATCTTCGCCAGGGTGGCGATTTTTGCCAGCGCCGCCGCACGGGCGCGCAGTTCTGGCATCGGCATATCGCCGACGGTCTGGAACAGCCCGCTCTGGTGGTCGATAAGCAGCATGACTGCATCGTTTACGTCAATGACGGGACGTGTACCGTTGAAGTTTGCAGGGGTAGACATTTTGCGCTCCTTATTACGTTTAGATCTGGCCGAAGCGGCCGGAGTTGAAATCACGAATGGCTTCCGCGATTTCGGTTTTACTGTTCATCACAAACGGGCCATAGCCCACAATCGGTTCATTCAGCGGCTCGCCGGCCATCAGCAGTACTTTTGCGTCGCCGTTTGCTTCCAGATGAAGCTTGTCGCCTTGCTGACTGAATACGATCAGCTGTGCCTCACCCGCTGGCGTGGTGCCGTTCACCGTTACGCTGCCCTCAAGTACCACCAGCGCCGTGCTCCAGCCTTCAGGCTGATTGAGCGTCAGGTGGCTGCCCTGGCGTAGTGTCAGATCCCACACATTCAGCGGTGAGAAGGTATGAGCCGGGCCAGTCACCTCGTCAAAGCGGCCGGCGATGACGCGCAACGTTCCGCTGCTATCCGGCAGCGTGACGACAGGGATATCCGCCTTCGTGATGCTCTGGTAACCGGGCGCTGCCATCTTGTCTTTGGCGGGCAGGTTGACCCACAGCTGCATCATTTTCAGTTCGCCGCCTTTCTGCGAGAACGCGCTGGAGTGGAACTCCTCATGCAAAATGCCTGCGCCCGCCGTCATCCACTGCACGTCGCCCGGTCCGATGACTCCGCCTTTGCCGCTGGAGTCACGATGTTCCACTTCGCCGGAGTAGACGATGGTGACCGTTTCAAAGCCACGGTGAGGGTGCTCGCCCACGCCACGCTTCGCGCCATCCGCCGGGAAGGTGTAGGGACCGGCATAGTCCAGCAGCAGGAACGGACTGAGTGATTCACCGTGCGTCTGATAGGAAAACATCGAACGAACCGGGAAACCGTCTCCGACCCAATGGGGACGAGGTGCGGTATAGACGCCTGTTACGTTTTTCATGATTAACTCCTGATGTGCTGTCGATGTAATTAGCTTATATTCAGAGCTAATATCCCGGTAGAGAGTGAAAATGACATTCACTGTTCTTAAAATGGAACAATGAGGGCGTATGCAGGATCTCAATGATTTCGTGTGGTTTGTGAAAGTGGTGGACCACGGTGGGTTTGCAGCGGCAGGTCGGGCGCTCGATCAGCCTAAATCGAAACTGAGCCGCCGGATTGCGCAACTGGAAGAGCGGCTGGGTGTGCGGTTGATACAGCGTACCACGCGGCAGTTTACGGTGACGGAGGTGGGGCAAACGTTCTATCAGCACTGTAAAGCCATGCTGGTCGAGGCTGAAGCGGCGGAGGAGGCGGTGGCTGCCTTACAGGCTGAACCGCGCGGTGTTGTCAGGATAACGTGTCCTGTCACGTTGCTGCACGTTCATGTGGGGCCCATGCTGGCGCGGTTTATGGCGCGCTACCCGGGGATCAATCTTCAGCTGGAGGCCACCAACCGGCGGGTTGACCTGGTAGGTGAAGGCATTGACGTGGCGATCCGCGTTCGTCCGCGTCCGTTTGATGACAGCGATCTGGTGTTAAGGGTGCTGGCTGACAGAGGACACTGCCTGGTGGCGAGCCCGGCGTTGATTGAGCGGATGGGCAACCCGGTGATGCCTGCTGAACTCAGCGACTGGCCGGGTTTAAGTATGGGGGCGGGCAAGCAACTGCATAAATGGGATCTGAGCGGTCCGGAGGGAGCGAAAGCCGAAATCCACTACACGCCGCGCTTTATAACTACCGATATGCTGGCGCTGCGGGAAGCGGCGATGGCGGGCGTAGGCGTGGTGCAGTTGCCGATTTTAATGGTTAAAGAACAGTTGGCGACAGGGGAATTGGTGCGGGTTCTGGATGCCTGGGAGCCCAGACGGGAAGTGATCCACGCGGTGTATCCTTCGCGGCGCGGTCTACTGCCATCGGTCAGGGCGCTGGTCGATTTTCTAACCGAAGAGTATGCGCGGATGGTTGAGGAGTAAATTCTTTGTAGGTCGGGTAAGCGAAGCGCCACCCGACATATTCACCGCAGAGGAAGCAAAGTTCGAATCCCCTGCAGACGTGCAACATGCGAAAAAAAAGCCCGCATTTTCATGCGAGCTCTTCTTTAAATATGGCGGTGAGGGGGGGATTCGAACCCCCGATACGTTGCCGTATACACACTTTCCAGGCGTGCTCCTTCAGCCACTCGGACACCTCACCATATTGTCATCCCGTTGTTGCCGGGACGGGCGCTAATGTAAGGAAAAGCCGAACTGCCGTCAACTCACTTTTTCAGTAATTTAGCGTGTTTAGACAAACTTCAGGCAACCTGATTCCGAAATGTGCGAAAAGCGTCTTTTTTATCAGCAATAACATAGCGCCATAAATTTGTTATGCTGACAATCCATTTGAAAATGAAAACAAAACAGCGCGAAAAAGGCAGGAATGACTATGGATATACTCTTCTATCACCCCACTTTTGATACGGCTTATTGGATTAAAGCACTGTCGGCAGCACTGCCGGGCGCGCGCGTTCGTGAGTGGAAGCGGGGCGATAACGAACATGCTGACTATGCGCTGGTCTGGCATCCACCCGTTGAGATGCTTCAGGGCCGTAAACTGAAGGCCGTGTTTGCGCTTGGCGCTGGCGTGGATTCCATTCTGAGCAAACTGAAGGCACACCCGGAGATGCTGCCGGAAGATATCCCCCTGTTCCGCCTGGAAGATACCGGTATGGGCCAGCAAATGCAGGAATATGCCGTCAGCCAGGTCCTGCACTGGTTCCGTCGCTTTGATGATTATCAGGCCTTTAAGCAGCAATCCCACTGGGAGCCGCTGCCGGAATATCAACGTGAAGACTTTACCATCGGTATCCTCGGGGCGGGCGTGCTGGGCTCAAAGGTGGCTGAAGCCCTTGCCCCGTGGGGCTTCCCGTTACGCTGCTGGAGCCGTAGCCGTAAAGCGTATCCGGGCGTTGAGAGTTTTGCCGGAACGGATGAACTCCCGGCGTTTCTGAAAGGCACACGCGTGCTGATCAACCTGCTGCCGAATACGGCGGAAACGGTGGGGATTATCAACGAAGCCTTGCTCAATCAGCTGGCCGATCAGAGCTACCTGATGAACCTGGCGCGCGGGGTGCATCTGGTGGAGCCGGATCTGCTGAAGGCGCTGGATAGCGGAAAGCTTAAAGGTGCCATGCTGGATGTTTACAGCCGTGAGCCGCTGCCTGAAGAAAGCCCTCTATGGCGACACCCTCGCGTGGCAATGACCCCGCATGTCGCCGCCGTGACGCGACCGGCTGAGGCGGTGGCTTATATCTCGCATACTATCGGTGAAATAGAGAAGGGGAACGCGGTTACCGGTCAGGTCGACCGACAGCGCGGCTACTGAGAGAAACCCGGCGTTGGCCGGGTTTTTGCTAATATTCGCCGCTGATAACTGCTATCCTTTGGAAAAACCGCAGAGGAGAGAAAGATGTATCCCGTTGACCTGCATATGCACACCGTCGCCAGCACCCACGCGTATAGCAACCTCCATGATTATATCGCCCAGGCAAAGCTAAAAGGTATTAAGCTCTTTGCGATAACCGATCACGGCCCGGATATGGCGGATGCGCCGCACTACTGGCATTTTGTGAATATGCGGATCTGGCCACGTCTGGTGGATGGCATTGGGATACTGCGCGGCATTGAGGCGAACATCAAAAACACCGACGGTGAAATCGACTGCACCGGCCCGATGCTGACCTCCTTAGATCTGATCCTTGCCGGTTTCCATGAGCCGGTTTTCCCGCCGCAGGATAAAGAGACCAATACCGCGGCGATGATTGCCACCATTGCCAGCGGCAATGTGCATATCATCAGCCATCCGGGTAATCCTAAATACCCTATTGATATTCAGGCCGTGGCGCAGGCCGCCGCGAAACACCGTGTGGCGCTGGAGATTAACAACTCCTCGTTCGTGCACTCGCGTAAAGGCAGTGAAGCCAACTGTCGCGAAGTGGCAGCCGCCGTGCGTGATGCCGGAGGGATGGTGGCGCTGGGCTCTGATTCGCACACGGCCTTCACGCTGGGGGATTTTGGCGAGTGCATGAAAGTGCTGCAGGACGTCAATTTCCCGGAAGCACAGATCCTGAACGTCACGCCGCGCCGTATGCTCGACTTCCTGGAGTCGCGCGGCATGACGCCCGTTGATGAATTTGCCGACCTTTAATTGAATAACGGAATAACACAATGAATGAATTCTCCATCCTTTGCCGCGTGCTGGGCTCCCTGTATTATCGCCAGCCGCAGGACCCGCTGTTGGTTCCGCTGTTTACGCTCATTCGCGAGGGTAAGCTGGCGCAGAACTGGCCGCTGGAACAGGATGAGTTACTGGAACGTCTGCAGAAAAGCTGTGATATGCAGCAGATCTCAACGGACTACAACGCATTGTTCGTGGGGGAAGAGTGCCGCGTTTCGCCCTACCGTTCTGCCTGGCAGGAAGGGGTGACCGAAGCGGAAGTGCGGGCATTCCTCTCTGAGCGCGGTATGCCGCTGAGCGATACGCCAGCCGATCATATTGGTACTCTGCTGCTGGCGGCCTCCTGGATCGAAGACAACGCGGGTGATGATGAAAATGAAGCCATCGAAATCCTCTTCGAGACGTATCTGCTGCCGTGGGTTGGAACCTTCCTGGGGAAAGTTGAAGCCCACGCCACCTCTCCGTTCTGGAGAACGCTGGCTCCGCTGACGCGCGACGCCATCGCAGCAATGTGGGATGAGCTGGAAGAAGAGAGTGAAGAGTGATTTACATCACAAAAATTCTGCAACGATACATTTCAACTTGCACGCAATGTGCTTCTGATCTCATTTCCATGGTGCGCATCTGCTAAGATGCGCACCATGAACATATTACTTTGTATTGCAATCACGACGGGCATTCTCTCCGGTATCTGGGGATGGGTGGCGGTGTCTCTCGGTTTATTAAGCTGGGCTGGCTTCCTTGGCTGCACGGCCTATTTCGCCTGCCCGCAGGGAGGGCTGAAAGGGCTCTTTATCTCTGGTTGCACGCTGATGAGCGGCGTTATATGGGCGCTGGTTATCATCAAAGGCAGCGCGCTGGCGCCGCATCTGGAGATCCTGGGCTACGTCATGACGGGGGTCGTTGCCTTCCTGATGTGTATTCAGGCGAAGCATCTGCTGCTGTCGTTTGTACCGGGCACCTTTATGGGGGCGTGCGCGACCTTTGCCGGACAGGGGGAGTGGAAGCTGGTCGTCCCTTCACTGGCGCTGGGGTTGCTGTTTGGCTATGCCATGAAGAACAGCGGTCTCTGGCTGGCGGCGCGACGGGAAAAAACGCAAAACATCACCGCGGTGAGTGAATAAAAAAAGGCGAGATAATCATCTCGCCTTTTTTATGCGCTTCCTGTCAGGATTCCGGAGGCACGGACATATCACGGTATTTCACCAGGATCGGGTTCTGCACGTCTGATTTGTTTTGCAGATCCCACAGCCCGCGATCGATACCATCGTTAATCAGGAAGATCACGCCGGTTTCAATGGCTGACATCAGACACATCATGACCGGTTCATTCGAGGTATAACCAATTTCACCTTCCAGTAAACGCTGGTAGTCGATGAAGCGGAATACCCCCGCCTGGACTTCATAAGACAATATCGTTTTGCTGGTGTTTACCGAGGAGAGCACTTCACCGGTACTGACGTTGACGACACGCAGGTTAACGGCAATTTGGTCGAGCTGATACTGGGTATCCGCGCCAATCCCAAAGTAACGTGCTCCCACACCACCCGATTTAACGTTGCTCTCATAACCGATAATCGAGCCTTCGATCATGACGTTTGCCGCAGCCAGAGACTGCAGAGGCATTCGGTTATTGTCCGCGACGGTGCCATTCTCCTGTGCAGCACGAATAATTTTTCGTTCATTTAACAGGTTCTGTAGCCCCTGGCGTTCCAGCGGTATAAACCAGTGCGAATCCTTGAGTGCGGTAACCAGCATGGCGGTGGCGCTTTGCGGCACTGCCGTGGAGAAGTTACTGGCCGGGTAGGGCTTAAATTGCCCTGTTTCATCCTGAATGTTGTATACCGAGACAAATATTTTGCCCGTTGGAGAAGGCAAATGGGTTAAATCACGATAACTCTGAGCTCGAGGCATTAATGTTGGTTTTGCAGCTTCTTTAGGCGGAGCAGTTAAACAACCGCTCAATAAGCACACTGCAACAAATATCAGGAAGCGCTGCATGATCGTTGTCCTTATTTAGCTATTGTTTAAAAGTCAGTTGAATTGCTTTGTAGGCCAGAAACCTCAATGGTGGAGGTTTTTCCGGTTTTACGATCGGTTACGTTCAACTGAAGTTGTCCGTCTCTGTTGGCGATATCGACAATAAAATCGTTGGTCACCATTCGGCCGGGCTTGCCGGTGTTAATGTTTGTCAGCAATCCCCCTAAAATTTGCGACTGGATAGCCTGGGTGAAGTTATCCAGTGCGGAAGGGGTATCAACGGTAAAGTCCTTATAACTGGGATCTTTATAGGAGTTTTGCGCCTGAGCTTCATTCAGCAGGAACGCACCGTTGTTAGGGTTACCGCCAAAGTTAGGGTTACGGAACTGGAACGTCATATTTCCGCCCCAGCAAAGAGGGGTAATAAGCATTATCGAAACAACTGCATATGCAATACGCATGACAGCCTCCGCATATCGGTTCGCTAGAACTCATCTTTTGCTAAATCGCTGGTGCTTAATAGCGCTTTGTCTATTTGCAGGCGATTAATAGCGTCTTCAGTTTGAGCCAGTGCTAAGGCCACGTTTTTATCGAAGTCTGTTTTCGAGGGGAATAAAAACGTTTGATAAATAACGTCCTGATTAGCCGTGATGGTTATCCAGCTTCCCCAACGTGCACTGGGCCGCTCGTTGATTGTTAAATTACCCGTGTAGGTACTGTCCCATTTATCACTGAAGGCCCGGTAAAAACTGTGCCCGATCGATGAGACTGTGTGGTCAGTTAACAATCCGGGAACTTCGACCTCGACGGCCTGCAGGTTCCCTGCAGCGAGCAAGAAACTCGCTGCGGCGATCCAACTCAACGTGCGCTTCATGTGATTAACGCCTGAGGTTATCGTTTGCCCATGAAACAGCCTGAGTTCGATTTTTAACAGCTATCTTCTTGAAAAGATTATAAAGGTGCGTCTTTACCGTATTTTCGCTGATAAATAACGAACGGGCGATTTCAATATTTGAAGCACCAATGCGTAGTTTGTTCAGGATCTCTTTTTCACGGTGCGTGAGCAGCGCGGATTCCGAACTGTTATAGCGGTAGTTACCGGAGTGCGTGATGAGGTAGCTGGCCAGCTTTTGCGAGAAATAACACTCTCCGCGCAATATGCCCTGCAGACCCTCTACCACCCGGCCTTCTTCTTCAGTGACGTAGAACACGCCATTGATATGCGGCCAGCTTTCAATATCTCTGAAAGGGTATTCATCAGGAGTGTTCAATAATAACACGCGGATATTATTGTTTTTCCTGCTTAAGTTATCTTGCCAGTAATGGATAAGCTTCTTATCAGCTTCCATCATATCAAACAGAATGATGCTGCCAGGCGCAATATCATCAAAAGAACGTTGAATATTATGCAATTTCCCGTTCAATGATAAAGATTGCTTTAAATGTTGTAATAAAGCTGTCGCTTGCAGAGAAGGTTTTGTGATCAACAGTAATGTATGACCATGTAAACTATGGACTTCATTATACATGATGAAACCCCACTTATTTTTGGCACCTGACAGCTGCCCTCCTGAAAAGAGGAAGGCACCAGAAGTACTGACAGATGTTGCACTGCTGTGTGTAGAATCAGAACATAACCTCCACAGGGAGGTAAATATAAAACCAATTTCGTACAGCTAATTTCAATCTAGCTTTTACGAAGTTTAAAGCAAGTGTTAATCATGTAACAAGATGTAAAAATAAATATTAATTTGTGAATATTGGCTGTTTTGAATGTTGTTATTTGATATGAAAGTTGTACATATAAATAGGCGTGCACAGATTTTAAAAATCATACAAATTTTATTAACTGGTTGATTTTATGTCTTAATTTTTATTTTAGAGACGTTAAGCTTTGGTATGAGTAACTGATACTTTCTAAGCCATAATGTTCTCCTCTCTCTGGCTTAAGAAAACACGTCCTGTGTCACGTGATGAACAAAATGCCATCCTGCCGTTACGCTTAAACAACGCGGAGGGAAGCGTGGGCAGGCTTGTCGTCGTTGTACGACACAACGCGCATAAATATTCTATAAAAAATTAAACCAGCCTGTGTAATGTGTATTTTTTCTGCAAATTACGACTTTGTGGTGACCTGATAAATAAAAATAAGCCACGCGGGTGAGATATTTAAAATGTTTCAGCGGACATACTCTTCACCGTAACGACGCGTTAACAAAAAAACGAGTCGTTTAACACGAAATACGAACAGGGTGTTTTCAGGTAGCCGGGTCCAGGGTGACAACATGAAAAACACATCGTTATTTTTGATGTTTACATTACTGGGTGTGCCTGGATTTGTAACCGCGGCTAATACTGATTTGGCGAATGCTGAATATAATTTTGCGGTTAATGAATTAAGTCGTTCATCATTAAATCAGGCAGCCATTATTGGTCAACAGGGCGTATTTAATGACGCTCAGATTCGCCAGGAAGGGTCGAAACTCTTGTCAGTCGTTTCCCAGGATGGTGCAGGCAACAGAGCGAGAGTTGATCAATCAGGGACTTACAATATTGCCTGGATCGATCAGAGCGGTAACGGGAACGATGCAGGTATTACGCAAGATGGATATGGTAACAGTGCAAAAATTATCCAGAAAGGGTCGGGTAATAGAGCAAATATTACGCAGTACGGTACGCAGAAAACCGCAGTTGTAGTGCAGAAACAGTCGCAGATGGCAATTCGCGTTATTCAACGCTAGTTATTTCGCGACGACTTTAATCAATCCGATGGGGGTTTACCATGAAATTTATCAAAGTGGCAGCACTTGCAGCAATCGTAGTTTCTGGTAGTGCTATGGCTGGTATGATTAACCAGGGCGGATGGGGTCATGGACATGGTCATGGCGGATACGGTGGCCCAAATTCAACCCTGAATATTTACCAGAATGGTGGCGGTAACTCCGCGCTGGCCCTGCAGACTGATGCCAGAAATTCAGTTCTGAATATTAGCCAGACCGGTGGTGGTAACGGCGCTGACGTTGGCCAGGGGTCTGACGACAGTAGCATTAACCTGACCCAGAACGGATTTGGCAACAGTGCGACACTTGATCAGTGGAACAGTAAAGATTCCGTGATGAATGTCAGCCAGTACGGTGGCCTTAACGGCGCACTGGTAGACCAGACGGCGTCTAACTCCACCGTCAACGTTACCCAGATTGGCTTTGGTAACCACGCGACAGCTCATCAGTACTGATACTGACATCTGTGCTACAAAAAACAGGGCTGATGCCCTGTTTTTTTTCGGGAGTTAATTATGAATACCTTAATTCTCCTCGCCGCGCTGTCGAGCCAGATAACCTTTCAAACCTCACAGCAGGGCAATATGACCACCATTATTCCGCAGGTCACGTTGACGGAATCGTGTGATTGTCAGGTCCAGATTGTTTCTTTGCGCGAAGGGCAGAGTGGACAAAGTTCATCCCGCCAGCAAAACACACTTTTTATCCCCGCTAATCAGGCGATTGATTTAATGCGCTTGAGTTTAAATATCTCTGCGGGAGACACGGTAACGATCGTGGTAACCGTCACTGATGGAAAAGCACTTCATTTATCACAACAGTGGTCGCCTGGAGGGCGCGCGCTCTAATAATTCATAATATCAATATGTTGCGAAGGTGGCGGGTCTGTGCCGTTGAGCTATGCTGTTATCAGGAACTGTGTCGTAATGTTCCGTAACGTGACACTTCGTTAACATAATGAAGCGCGTTTGCCCCTCATGGACGATTTTCATTGAGGAGTACCTATCGTGACCCACAATTTTGCACATCTTATTTCAGGTTTGGGCCTGCTCGTTTCTGCCTTTATCGTTCCTGCACATTCGGCCACTTTTGCGGAAGGGGGCGTCATTCACTTTCGCGGTGCAATCGTTGCTGACCCGTGTGAAGTCACGCAGCAACATCGGCAGCTGGCGGTATCGTGCCCGGATAAAAACCGTATGCAAACCCGTATGGTCAGTTACGACGATGCGCTGAACGGCATGACGACACCTTCCAGCCTGGCGACAGTGGATATGAAATACCTTAATCCTGAAAAAACGCTCGCAGTGGTTCAGATCCAGTACCGCTAATTCGTGTTTTACCGCCGATCGTTTTTCTCAATAACCCCTCTGCGATACACTTAAGAAAAAGGCGGGTAGCAGAGGGCTTTTATGAAACCGCAAATTGAAGTGATTCATGGCGATATTACGAGCCAGCATGTCGATGTCATCGTCAATGCGGCCAATCCTTCCCTGATGGGGGGAGGCGGGGTTGACGGTGCTATTCACCGCGCTGCCGGACCGCAGCTGCTGGAAGCCTGTAAAATCGTGCGTCAGCAACAGGGCGAATGCCCGCCGGGCCATGCGGTGATTACGCTTGCGGGCAACCTTCCGGCCAAAGCGGTGATTCACGCCGTTGGCCCAGTATGGCAGGGCGGCGACCACCATGAAGCGAGTCTGCTGGAAGAGGCATACCGAAACTGCCTACGGCTTGCCGCCGACAACGGTTACAAAACGATGGCGTTTCCGGCAATTAGTACCGGCGTGTATGGTTATCCCAAGGCGGCAGCGGCGACCATCGCGGTAGAAACCGTTTACCGCTACCTGTCGCTGAAACCGCTGCCAGAGAAGGTGACCTTTGTCTGTTTTGATGAAGACACCCTGCATCTGTATCAGCGGTTGTTGGCGCAGCGCAGACAAGCGCTGGAGAGTTGAAACAAACGTGGCGCACCGTCAGTGCGCCACGCTGCTCAGGCAGTTTTCGTCTGGGGCTTGCCTGAAAACAGGAAACGCAGGAGAGGGATCCGCAGATGGATCTCGTAGAGCACGATCGCCACGCCCACTACAAACACCAGTCCGGTAAAGAAGCCCAGCGTGTTAGAGGCGATATGCGGCGTGATGTAAGCCCCGAAGAACAGCGTCAACGGGTGATGCACCAGATAGATAAACAGTGAAGCATTGACGAAGTAGGTCACGCGGCTGGACTTAAAGTTCAGCAAGCGGTGGCCGAGTGCGAACACCACATTCACCATCCACAAGCCCAGCAGCATAGTGATCACGCTTTCCGTTTCATACATCCAGGCGTCGCCGCTACCGTAGCGCTGGTTCAGCAGATAGGCCGCAAACGCGAAGGCGGCACCCACTGCGCACCACGGTGACGGTGTGGTAAACAAGGCTTTAAGCTTCGGATAAATAAACGCCAGTGCGCCAATTAAAAAGAACGGAATGTAGAACAGCGACTGCATCACCACAAAATTAAACAACCCGTCGCTCAGTATCGGTGGGTAGACGATAAACAGAGTGCGTCTCACGGCGGCATAAGCAACGCCAAGCAGCAAAAAGAGCACCGACAGTTTGCCCAGCGTGACGTTGGCGAAGAAGGCGTCAGCGGTCGTGCTTAAATGACGGCGCAGACGGCTAAAGATCACCAGGCTGACCGTGGTCAGTACCACCAGTACCAGCAGGAACCAGAGGTGAGACACCAGTTCCCAGACCAGCGTATTGTATTTTTCATACAGCGTAAGATTCGGCCAGTTCTCTGCTTTGCCTTTAACATACTGCAGCATAATGAACTGCGGCAGCGTCAGCAGCGGGATGGCGGTCAACATAGGAATACCCACGCGCTCTACGCGGACTTTCCACCAGCGCTTCAGCGGATAGCGTAAAAAAAGCATGTAGGAGAAATAGCCTGAAATGACAAAAAACACCTGCATACGGAAGGCGTGAATAAAGTCATTAAACAGCGTGAGCCACCAGGAGGGCATCTGGCTATTAACATGCCACGTGTGGCTGGAGTAAATCAGTGAAATGTGAAAGGGGATCCCCAATAGCATCAGCCATGCCCGGATCGAGTCGAGGAAATATTCACGTTCTGTTGGTGATGTGCTCATATAACTTTGTGCATTCTCAGACTTTTCGTCTTATCCCTAAGACTCATAATGGTTACATTCGACGCCAACCCTACACCAAGACCGACACACTGTCTCCAGGATAAGCACGCAAAGTGAATCGCGGGTTCTTTCATTTGCTTAATCCATGAGCCAGTAGCTGAACAAAGCAGTGATTATGTTGTCGGATTGCCTGAGTTTCCATTAAAATGGATCGGATCGATATAAGCACACAAAGGGGGAAGTGCTTACTTATTATGAAACATAAACCACAGATGATGAAAATGCGTTGGGTGGGTGCTGCAGTCGTGTTATCACTGTATACCTCATCGGCACTGGCCTTTAACATCGACGATGTCGCAAAACAGGCAAAATCGATGGCAGGCAAGAGCTACGAAGCGCCGAAAAGTAACTTGCCCTCCGTTTTCCGCGACATGAAGTATGCGGACTATCAGCAGATCCAGTTCAATCACGATAAAGCGTACTGGAACAACATTAAAACCCCGTTCAAGCTTGAATTTTATCATCAGGGTATGTACTTCGACACGCCTGTTGCCATCAATGAAGTGACGGCGACCGCGGTACGTAAGATCAAGTACAGCCCGGATTACTTCAATTTTGGCAATGTGCAACACGACAAAGATACGGTGAAAGACCTGGGCTTCGCAGGCTTCAAGGTGCTTTACCCGATTAACAGCAAAGATAAAAACGACGAAATCGTCAGCATGCTTGGCGCCAGCTACTTCCGCGTGATTGGCGCGGGGCAGGTGTACGGGCTTTCTGCGCGTGGTCTGGCCATTGATACCGCGCTGCCATCAGGTGAAGAGTTTCCGCGTTTCCGCGAGTTCTGGATTGAACGTCCAAAACCAACGGACAAACGTCTGACTATTTATGCGCTGCTGGACTCCCCGCGCGCAACCGGTGCCTATCGCTTTGTGATTATGCCGGGTCGTGACACGGTCGTTGACGTGCAGTCTAAAGTCTATCTGCGTGACAAAGTGGGCAAACTGGGCGTTGCGCCGCTTACCAGTATGTTCCTGTTTGGGCCAAACCAGCCGTCGCCGGCAACCAACTTCCGCCCGGAACTGCATGACTCCAATGGTCTGTCTATTCATGCCGGTAACGGTGAGTGGATCTGGCGTCCGCTGAATAATCCGAAACATCTGGCAGTAAGCAGCTTTGCGATGGAAAACCCGCAGGGCTTTGGCCTGCTGCAGCGTGGCCGTCAGTTCTCTCGCTTCGAAGATTTGGACGATCGTTATGACCTGCGCCCAAGCGCTTGGGTTACGCCGAAAGGCGACTGGGGTAAAGGCAAGGTAGAGCTGGTTGAAATTCCAACCAACGACGAAACCAACGATAACATCGTCGCTTACTGGACGCCGGATCAACTGCCGGAAGTCGGCAAAGAGATGAACTTCAAGTACACCATTACCTTCAGCCGCGACGAAGATAAGCTGCATGCGCCGGATAACGCGTATGTGATGCAGACTCGCCGCTCAACGGGTGATGTGAAGCAGTCTAACCTTATCCGTCAGCCTGACGGTACCGTGGCGTTTGTCGTGGACTTCACAGGCCAGGATATGAAGAAACTGTCTCCGGATACGGCGGTGTCGGCTCAGGCCAGCATTGGTGATAACGGTGAAATCGTTGAAAACACGGTGCGTTACAATCCGGTAACCAAAGGCTGGCGTCTGACCCTGCGCGTGAAAGTGAAAGATCCGAAACAGACCACTGAAATGCGTGCTGCGCTGGTCAGTGACGATCAGCCGCTGAGTGAAACCTGGAGCTATCAGCTACCTGCCAATGAATAATACATCTGAATATATTGATGCCATGCCGCTGACGGATATCGAAAAAGCGGCGCTGCCTAAGAGCGACATCCGCGCGGTTCACACCGCGCTGGATGGTGAACATCGTCAGTTTTCCCGTGATGATGATACGCCGCTGGGGTCAGTAAAAGCGCGTCTGGAGCAGGCATGGCCAGACTCGCTGGCAGAAGGGCAGTTGATTAAAGACGACGAAGGACGCGATCAGCTTCAGGCGATGCCGAAGGCGACGCGTTCCTCTATGTTCCCCGATCCATGGCGCACCAACCCGGTTGGCCGCTTCTGGGATCGCCTGCGTGGGCGTGATGTGACGCCGCGCTATCTGTCACGCCTGACGAAAGAAGAGCAGGCCTCTGAGCAGAAATGGCGTACCGTAGGGACTATTCGCCGTTACATCCTGCTGCTTCTGACGCTGGCACAAACGGTTGTCGCGACCTGGTACATGAAAACCATTCTGCCTTACCAGGGCTGGGCGTTTATTAACCCAACGGACATGATGGGCCAGGATCTCTGGGTCTCCTTCATGCAGCTACTGCCTTATATCCTGCAAAGCGGCATCCTCCTGCTGTTTGCAGTTCTGTTCTGCTGGGTTTCGGCCGGTTTTTGGACCGCGCTAATGGGCTTCCTGCAATTGCTGATGGGGCGGGACAAATACAGCATTTCAGCGTCAACGGTCGGGGATGAACCCCTCAATCCTGAGCACCGTACCGCGCTGATCATGCCTATTTGTAACGAAGACGTTGACCGCGTATTTGCGGGCCTGCGTGCGACCTGGGAGTCCGTCAAGGCGACCGGCAACGCGGCGCATTTCGACGTCTATATCCTGAGCGACAGTTACAACCCGGATATCTGCGTTGCAGAACAAAAAGCGTGGATGGAGCTGATTGCAGAAGTACAGGGCGAAGGTCAGATCTTCTACCGTCGTCGTCGCCGTCGTGTGAAGCGTAAAAGCGGTAACATCGATGACTTCTGCCGTCGCTGGGGTAACCAGTACAGCTACATGGTGGTGCTGGATGCGGACTCCGTCATGAGCGGTGACTGCCTGAGCGGTCTGGTGCGTCTGATGGAAGCCAACCCGAACGCGGGGATCATTCAGTCTTCGCCAAAAGCGTCCGGTATGGACACGCTTTATGCGCGCTGCCAGCAGTTTGCCACCCGTGTTTACGGGCCGCTGTTTACTGCCGGTCTGCACTTCTGGCAGTTGGGTGAATCGCACTACTGGGGTCACAACGCCATTATTCGCGTGAAGCCGTTCATTGAACACTGTGCGCTGGCGCCGCTGCCAGGTGAGGGTTCGTTTGCCGGTTCTATTCTGTCGCATGACTTCGTGGAAGCTGCGCTGATGCGTCGTGCGGGCTGGGGCGTCTGGATTGCCTACGACCTCCCGGGATCGTACGAAGAGCTGCCGCCAAACCTGCTGGATGAGCTCAAGCGTGACCGCCGCTGGTGTCACGGCAACCTGATGAACTTCCGCCTGTTCCTTGTCAAAGGGATGCACCCGGTTCACCGCGCGGTGTTCCTGACGGGCGTGATGTCTTATCTCTCTGCACCGCTGTGGTTCATGTTCCTTGCGCTCTCTACTGCATTGCAGGTCGTCCATGCTTTGACGGAGCCGCAATACTTCCTGCAACCGCGCCAGCTGTTCCCGGTGTGGCCGCAGTGGCGTCCGGAGCTGGCAATTGCGCTGTTTGCGTCTACCATGGTGCTGCTGTTCCTGCCTAAGCTGCTCAGTATCATCCTGATCTGGTGCAAAGGTTCGAAAGAGTACGGCGGTTTCTTCCGCGTGACCCTTTCACTGCTGCTGGAAGTGCTGTTCTCTGTGCTGCTGGCACCGGTGCGTATGCTGTTCCACACCGTGTTTGTGGTCAGTGCGTTCCTGGGCTGGGAAGTGGTCTGGAACTCACCGCAGCGTGATGACGACTCCACGCCGTGGGGCGAAGCCTTCATGCGTCACGGTTCTCAGCTGCTGCTGGGGCTGGTGTGGGCGGCGGGCATGGCCTGGCTGGATCTGCGCTTCCTGTTCTGGCTGGCGCCGATTGTCTTCTCGCTGATCCTGTCGCCGTTCGTCTCTGTGATCTCCAGCCGTTCAACGGTGGGACTGCGGACTAAACGCTGGAAACTGTTCCTGATCCCGGAAGAGTACTCCCCGCCGAAGGTGCTGGTGGATACCGATACCTATCTGGAGCAGAACCGCAATCGCACGCTGGATGATGGCTTTATGCACGCCGTGTTTAACCCGTCATTTAACGCCCTGGCAACAGCCATGGCGACGGCGCGTCACCGTGCAAGTCATGTGCTGGAGATTGCCCGCGATCGTCACGTTGAGCAGGCGCTTAACGAGACGCCGGAAAAACTCAACCGCGACCGTCGTCTGGTGCTGCTGAGCGATCCGGTCACGATGGCAAGGCTTCACTATCGCGTATGGTCCGCTCCCGAAAAGTATTCTTCGTGGGTGAACTACTACAAAGACGTGAAGCTGAATCCGCTTGCACTGAAGGCGAAGTAAGTTGTTAACCAGGGCGGGTAAGCGTAGCGCCACCCGCCAGATAAAAATACCGGCTTAATCGCCGGTATTTTTTTAGAGGTAACTTATGAGAATAATCATCGTCGTCCTGATGGCATGCCTGCTTAGCGGCTGCGGCAGCATCATCAGCCGCACTATTCCAGGGCAGGGCCATGGGAATCAGTATTACCCGGGTGTGAAATGGGATGTGCGTGATTCCGCGTGGCGCTACCTGACCGTGCTCGATCTGCCGTTTTCGCTGATTTTCGACACGCTGTTGCTGCCCATCGATGCCAGCCACGGCCCGTACGAGTAGCGTAAATCAACGCTCGTCCCACTCATCGGCTGCGGTTTGACCTTCTTCCGTATCCAGCGGGGGTTCGAGCTGAAATTCGCCCTCATCCCACTCGTGCAGGGTGTTCTCTTCCAGCCACTCCTGCCGTAACTCGATTTCGTCATAATCACCATCAAAGACGGCCTGCGCGCCTTCACCGCTCAGGACCGGCAAACATTCCCCTTCTTCACCTTCATCAGCAAAGAATTCGGCCTGCCACATAATATCCCCGTCCTGCAGAACGTATTTTTGGATATTAAGTTGTTGCACGTCAGCATCTTCTTCCTCAACACCGGGATTGTCGGCGAGGAACTCTTCGCGAGCGGCATCAATAGCTTCTTCCAGCGTGGCGTACATGGTCATTGGTGTCTCCCTGTTTTCCAGAAGGTTTCAGGGAAAGAATAGCTGAAGATCGGATTCTGCAAGTATGAATGCGAAAATAAGCCGTCAGGCTTTCGCCTTATTCTGTCGCGGGGCGTAACGCGCGGGATAAACTGAACCACGAATACATCGCGTTGAACAACACCACGCCCGCCGTCACGATAAAGACGGCGCGGAAACCAAAGCTGGCGGATATACCTGCACCGAGAAGCGGTCCGGTCACGTTACCAATATCGCGAAATGACTGGTTATAGCTAAAAATACGCCCCGCAATCTGGTTCGTGGAGTTGTAAACCAGCAGGGTCTGTACGGCGGGCAGTAACGCCCCGTCGGCGGCGCCCAGTAAAAAGCGCAGAACCCCCAGTTGCCACGGAGAGTGCACCATCGACATGGGGACAAGCAGCAGGACGGAGATCACCAGCGCGCAGATCAGAATTTTTTCCGGGCCCACCCGATCCCCCAGCTTGCCCAGCCTCGGGGCGCTAAGCAGCGCCGCCACGCCGGGCACGGAGGCAATCAGCCCGCTGATAAAGGCGATGTTACTGACATCACCCGCCAGGTCACGCACGTAGAGCGTCAGAATTGGCGCAATCGAGCCGGTAGCGACCTGAATAATCATTGTCGTGACGAACAGGCTCAGCACCAGTCTGGGATTCTTAAGCGAGGTCAGCACGTCTCTGGCATGGAGCATCTCTTTTTTGGCGACAGGCGTGAAGTTCTCACGGATACAGAGCAGAGTGACGATAAAGCACAGGAACAGCACGCTGGCGGTGATGAAAAAGACCGGGCGCAGGCCGTAATTATCCGCCAGCAGTCCTCCGGCCAGTGGCCCCAGCAAGGCGCCACTTACGCCACCGGTGGAGAGCGTCCCAAGCGCCCAGCCGCTCTTATGGCGCGGAATTTGCGTGGCAATCAGGGCATTCGCATTGGGAATAAATCCGCCCAGTAAACCCAACAATGCCCGCAATACCAGGAACTGCCAGACGTTTTGCGCGACCCCCATCAGCGCCATGATGATGGCCATCCCCAGCGCAGAACGTAGCAGCATAATTTTTCGCCCCTTGCGATCGGCAAGGCCACCCCAGAAGGGGGAGGCAATCGCGGAGAAGAGAAACGTAATGCTGAAGACCAGTCCAGACCACATATTGAGCGCGCTGTGGCCCGTCACGCCCAGTTGTTCGACGTAGAGCGGCAGGAAAGGCATAACCAGGCTAAACGCCGCACCGGTAAGAAAACAGCCAAGCCACGCAACCGTGAGGTTACGTTTCCAGTTTATGGGGGCATCTGAGGGTGACATAACATTCCGCATAATGAGGTGCTGAGCATCTGAGGCATAAAGTAATAAGCCTGCTAATTATGCGCCTGGGTTATGATTGCCGCAATGCGGAAGCGCTTTTAAAGCTAAAACAGGAGGCGGCCCGAATGGGGCCGCATGAGGATCAATAGCGGGACGGTGTGCCCTGTGGTCGCGTTTTAAAGCGGCGATGCAGCCACATATACTGCTCAGGGGCCAGCATGATGCACTTCTCTACAACGCTGTTCATCCAGCGCGCGGTGGTTTCTGCATCGTCTAACGGCGGCGCGAGCTCCGGTTCGAGCATCATCAGCTCGTAGCCTGAGCCATCCGGCATACGGCGGGGAACAAAGGGGACGATGGCGGCTTTGGACATCCGTGCCAGCATCCAGGTGCCGGTGGTGGTGGCCGCCTCTTCAACGGCGAAGAACGGCACAAATACGCTCGACTGCGGACCGTAGTCGTGGTCGGGAGCATACCAGACCACTTCACCGGATTTAAGGGCGCGGATCATGCCCTTCAGATCCTTACGGTCGATCATGCTTTTATTGGAGCGCATGCGGCCGTTGGTCTGAATGAGATCGATAACCGGGTTGTCGTTTGGACGATAAACACCGATGCCGGGCGCCTGCATGCCAAACATCCGCGCCCCGATCTCCAGCGTCAGAAAATGAACCCCGATCAGCAGAACGCCGGTCTGGTTAGCCTGAAGCGTATGCACGGGCTCCATGCCGGTTCCCGTCACTTTGCTCCAGCGCGCCATGCGCTTATCTGACCAGAACCACGCCATACCGGTTTCCATGAGCCCCATACCGACGGATTCGAAATTCTTCGTGACCATATCGTGGCGCTCTGCCTCGCTCATCTGCGGGAAGCACAGCTCAAGATTTCGGTACGCGATGCGCGCCCGACGCTTCATGAACGTTAGCGCGATTCGGCCTAACGATTTACCTAACCGGAAGATAACAGGGTAGGGAAGCTGTACCAGTAGCCATAAAAAGCCAATGCCAAGCCAGGTCATCCAATAGCGAGGGTGCAAAAGGGCGACGGTAAATTTGGGTAACTGGGTCATGTCTTTCCTGTGTTCAAACGTCCTGTTTCGCTATTGTCGCATTTTTTGAGACGTTGCCAAAATATCTGCCAACGAAACCTGTACGACGAGAGCAATTGTTAAACCTGATTAATCAGGGTGTGTGAAATGTAGCGTAAATTGTGTGGATGTAAATTGGTTTTGTTTGCTATATGATGCCGACCGATTTTTCATTCTCTCTAACGATTCCAGGACTGTACACCATGCCAGTGTTACACAACCGCGTGTCGAATGAGATGTTAAGAGCGCGTATGTTGGCTGAAACCGAACCGCGCACAACCATCTCTTTCTATAAATACTTCACGATCGACGATCCGCAGGCGACCCGCGATGCACTTTACCAGGCCTTCACGGCGCTGAACGTTTTCGGGCGCGTCTACCTTGCCCGCGAAGGCATCAACGCGCAGATTAGCGTACCGGAAAGCAAAGTCAGCGCCTTCCGCGACGTTCTTTATCGCTTCGACCCCGCCCTCGACGGCTTACGCCTGAACATTGCCCTGGACGATGACGGGAAATCCTTCTGGGTGCTGCGCATGAAGGTGCGTGAACGCATTGTGGCGGACGGTATTGACGATCCTGAATTTAACCCGGCGAACGTCGGTGAATATCTGAAGGCAGCGGAAGTGAATGCGATGCTGGACGATCCGGATGCCGTGTTCATTGATATGCGTAACCACTATGAATACGAAGTGGGGCATTTCGAGAACGCGATGGAAATCCCGGCCGACACCTTCCGCGAGCAACTGCCCAAGGCGGTTGAGATGATGCAGGAACATAAAGATAAAAAAATCGTTATGTACTGCACCGGCGGCATCCGCTGCGAGAAGGCCAGCGCGTGGATGAAGCACAACGGCTTTAATAAGGTCTGGCACATTGAAGGCGGCATTATCGAGTACGCCCGCCGCGCGCGCGAGCAGGGTTTACCGGTGCGTTTTATCGGGAAAAACTTTGTCTTTGACGAGCGTATGGGTGAGCGTATTTCGGAAGACGTTATTGCCCAGTGCCACCAGTGCGGTGCGCCGTGCGATACCCATACCAACTGTAAAAACGACGGTTGCCATCTACTGTTCATCCAGTGCCCTGCCTGTGCCGAGAAGTTTAACGGTTGCTGCAGTGAACTGTGCAGTGAAGAGAGTATTCTGCCGGAAGAAGAGCAGCGTCGGCGTCGTGCGGGACGAGAAAACGGCAATAAGATTTTTAATAAATCACGCGGCCGTCTGAATACCAAACTGGGTATTCCCGACCCGGAATGATAATAACGCCCGGCAGGCGAGATCCTGCCGGGCGAATCTATTATGACTTCTGCTGCACACCTTCAACAGAAATAACCAGCTCAACATCCTGAGACGCCGGACCCAAATCCGTTGTGATATTGAAATCTTTCAGGTGAATTTTTCCTGCCGCTTCAAAACCTGCGCGTTTACCCCCCCACGGATCGTCACCCTGGCCGATCAATTTTGCATCCAGAGTCACGGGTTTCGTAACGCCATTCAGGGTAAGATTACCGGTAATATTCAACTTATCACCGTCTTTTTTCACGTCCGTAGAGGTGAAAGTCGCTTTCGGGAATTTAGTGACGTTCAGGAACTCTGCGCTGCGCAGGTGTTTATCGCGCTCAGCATGATTGGTGTCAACGCTGTTGGTATTAATGGTCACATTGACTTTATCCGCCGCAGGATTTTTCTCGTCAAAGGTGAATGTGCCGTCAAAATCTTTAAAGGTACCGTACAGCCAGCTGTATCCCAGATGCTGAATACGGAAATTGACGAACGCGTGCTGGCCCTCTTTATCAATTTTATAATCCGCCGCCACGGCGGAACCGGTGGTGAATAACAGAGAGCCCAGTGCGATACCCAGCAGGTGTTTTTTCATTTTATACTCCAGAGTCAACTGACGAGCGGCCAAGCATGCGCTTGAGCGTATCGTCTTTATCAATAAAGTGGTGTTTAAGGGCGGCAAGTCCGTGCAGCACGGACAGGATCACCACGCTCCAGGCAAGCCAGAGGTGGACCACCCCCGCCGTGTCGGCCTGAACCCCAGCATCACTGAGCGTTGCTGGCACCTCGAACAGACCAAAAACGCTGATCGGCTTGCCGTCTGCCGTCGAAATGAGATAGCCGCTGATCAGAATGGCGAAGAGCAGCGCATAAAGCGCAATATGCGCGGCGACAGCACTGAAACGGGTCAATTTACTGTGGGTCTTCGGTGCTGCAGGTGGCGGGGAGATATGTCGCCATATCACGCGGAAAATCAGCCCCAGCATCAGCAAAACGCCGATGCTTTTATGCAACTCTGGCGCCTGGTGATACCAGCCGTCGTAATAGCTGAGCGTGACCATCCAGAGTCCAAGTCCGAACATGCCATAGACGGCAATGGCAAATATCCAGTGCAAACTTATGGATATTATTCCGTAGCGCCGGGAGGAGTTACGCAATTGCATCAGAATGTCCATTTTCAAATTAACCGAAACGTAAAAATGAACGGGAAGGCAAGATATTGCAACTGAAATAAGAGTATATGGATTTTTATTTTATTTATTTCAGCAATTTTGAAAAGGAACCGCAAAGGTAATTCAAAGGCTTCGTGCAAGGCGGAATAAGCAGGGGGAAAGAGATTAAATAAACATAAAGTAACGTCAATAAATGTCAGTCAACGCTTTCAATAAAATACAATGTAAATAAAATCAACGATCGCAAGCAGCGCCCACAGTAAGATATAGAGCATAAAATGTTCGCGAATATTATTGACGAGAAAACTCACGATCCTGCGCATAATGCCCCATGATTCACCGTAAAGAAAACGGGCCCCGAACTGTCCGGAGCCCATAGCGATTATCCGTTAAAACGCGCGAGTGAGAAGGGCGTCAGATCAAACTGAGGCGTGATACCCTGAGCAAATTGCGCGGCGATTTCACCCAGCACGGAAGCGAACTTAAATCCGTGTCCGCTCAGCCCGGTAATGAGCAGGGTGTTGTCATGTCCTGGCAGCGTATCAATGATAAAGTCTTCATCCGGCGTGTTGTCGTAGGTGCAGGCCGCGCCGTAGAGCAGGCCACCCACGCCCGGGAGAATATTGCGCAGGAACGAGAAGGCTTCTGAACCATCCTGCGGACAAGCACCAAACGGTTTACGCTCGTCAGGTGAGGAGATAATTTGCCCCCCGTTGTGTTTTCCAATCTTGAGCGCGTCTTTTTCGGAAGGGAAACCGTAGAACTGATCGCCATTGGGCAATTCGCCAGTGAACGCCGGGAATTTATTCTGGGCACTGTAGCGACCATCCGACTGGAACCACGAAAAGACCTTACGCACGGGCTGGATCGGCAGGTCTGGCAGCAGGCGGGTGACCCAGGTTCCTGCGCTGATAAGCAAACGAGACGCCGAATATTCACCGTCCAGAGTCGTTACCGTCACGCCATCTGCGTTATGCGTGATGGCCTCCACCGGACAGTTAAACAGCTGCGCACAGCCCGCTTTGGCGGCAAGGTCGATCCAGGTTTTGATGGCGGTTTCACAGTGCAACACCCCGGAGTTGGCTTCAAAGAGGCCAATATAATCGTCCGGGACGGTAATTTCTGGCCAGCGCGCGGTGATAGCCGGCGCGTCCAGCTTCTCAACCTCCAGATTAAAGGCCTTTGCGCTGCGTTCCACATTAGCCAGAAATTCCGAACGGGCCGGGCCAAGATTGATGACGCCCGTACGTTCGAAAATGCGCTCTTCAGTCTCTTTAGCCAGCGCGTCCCACAGCGTCTGGGCACGAATCACCAGCGGAACATAGCGTTCCCCCTCGCCATAGGCATGGCGAATGAGACGAGTGTCGCCGTGGTGGCTACCTTCGCTATGGGGCGGCAGGTGAGAGTCAATCATCAGGACATTGAGTCCTGCCTGTGTCGCGTAATACCCGGCGGCCGATCCTACGGAGCCACTGCCAATAATGATTAGGTCATATCTCATATGCATCTCGTCACGTACGTTTTTTTTAGCAGAGTAATTAACAAAGCGGGTGCAAACAAGCGGGAAATAAATAAGGCACCGCGTGGGTGCCTGTTGAAAGAAAAGTGAGCATTCGGTTAGTGCCGTTTATACTCATTTTCCTGATAGTCGCCAGATTCTATTTTTGCAATTCCTGCCTCTAAAATAGAAATAAACTGACGGGCGACGTCTGTCGTAAGCCACAGCGTCTGTCCAACTTCCGCTTCTTCACGGTTCAGCTGATTTGGGGTCTGGTAGTGCAAACGCAGCATCAGTGCATCGTAGCTGTCTACGGTACTGATATCCCAGCCAACGAGTGGGTGGGTCTGGATGACTTCGCTATTCTTTTCCATTATAACCCCCATAATGCGTGTTAGAAGACAACGACTTCGAGGTTCAATGCATGTTTTTCTGAAAGCAACTTCAGTATACAAGTAATAAGGGTTCCTAAGGGAAAAATAAACAGCTAGCAACACATTTTTCTGCTTTTTAGGATTGTTCGAGCAATAAAACACCATCTTGTTCACGATTTTTAAAGAAGTTGCCGAATTATTTTGAACTTTCTGGAATTTCAGGCAAAAAAAAAGCCGGGGCGACCCGGCAAAAAACACAATGAGGGAGCAGTGTTAATCTGTGATGAACCAGTCGTCAGCGCTCTCCCACGTTTCCTGCAGGATTTCGCTGATGCGATCTTTATCTTCTTTTGCACCGCCAATGACGGAAAGGTTGTTCGCCGCGGCGTAACGAACAGTGACGGCGCCTGCATTGTCGGGGAAGGTGTTATGAATACGACGGGATAATTCGCCTGCCAGTGCGTCAAGCGCGCCAGCAGGCAGAACGGTAGTTTTGGCTATGGTGACTTCAATACGCATAAATGCCCCCTGTGTAATATACTGTTTATTTATACAGGTATATTGTTCGTTTGACAACAAGGGGCGTTGATTATTTAGCGTTTTACCGTCCAGTTGACGGTTTCGCCTGCCAGGAAGGGGATCAGCGTATCATCCGTCAGGGCAATGGATGCCTCCACCTGGCTCGCTTTGCGCTCCAGTTCAATGAACGTGTCATTGACCGGCAGGCCGTAAAAGCGCGGGCCGTTGAGGGAGCAGAACGCTTCGAAATGTTCCAGCGCGTCCATCTCTTCAAATACCGTTGCATAGCTGGCAAGGGCCGTAGGGGCGTTGAAACAGCCTGCGCAGCCGCAGCTCGCCTCTTTACGATGGCGGGCGTGAGGCGCGGAGTCTGTGCCGAGGAAAGCGCGTGAGAAACCGCTGGCAACCAGTTCGCGCAGCGCCTGCTGGTGAACGTTGCGCTTAAGGATCGGCAGGCAGTACAGGTGAGGGCGTACCCCGCCTACCAGCATGTGGTTACGGTTAAACATCAGATGCTGTGGGGTGATGGTGGCGGCAATCAACTCGTTGCCGTCACGCACATATTCTGCGGCGTCTTTGGTGGTGATATGTTCAAAGACCACTTTAAGCGCAGGCAGGCGCTGACGCAGCGGTTCCATCACGGTCTCGATAAAGCGGGCTTCACGGTCGAAGATATCAATCTCGGCATGCGTGACTTCGCCGTGTACCAGCAACGGCATGCCCAGTTTCTGCATACGTTCCAGCACCGGCATGATGGCATCAATGCTGGTGACGCCGTGGCTGGAGTTGGTGGTGGCGTTTGCAGGATAGAGTTTCGCCGCCGTAAAAACGCCTTCGTTAAACCCGCGCTCAACTTCGTCCGGATCGAGAGAATCGGTCAGATAGCAGGTCATCAGCGGGGTGAAATTATGTCCAGCCGGGACGGCATCCAGAATGCGCTGGCGGTAGGCAATCGCGGCATCGACGGTGGTGACTGGCGGAACCAGGTTTGGCATGACAATCGCGCGGCCATAAATTTCACTGGTATAAGGCACGACGGTTTTCAGCATATCGCCATCGCGCAGATGGATATGCCAGTCGTCAGGGCGGCGGATTTTAAGAACCTGGGGTTGTGCAGTCATGGAAGCTCCGGCTTGTCAGGAATCAGTCATAAGGATGGCTGTTTTTGCCGGACACAAATCATAAGCGGAAACGTTTTCGTTTGCACACTTTTCCGTAAAAAAAAGGGCGCCGCAGCGCCCTTCAGGTTAATCGGTGAAAGGAATGATGATTTCTCCCGGTTTCACCTCTATCCCTTTTGCGTATTTTTTCGCAAGGGCTTCACCCTTACTTTTGTCTTCGCTCAAGACATACGCCGGTTGCTGATTGAAATAGTTACGCAGCGACTGGTTCAGATAGGGCATCAGGGTTTGCAGAACCGGTGCCATCTTGTCCGGTGAAACCTGCGCATCGACCACTTCCATCTCCTGCAGGAAAATCGCGCCCTTCTCTTTGTTGAAAACCGGAAGTGCCTTCAGCTTGAGCTTGATGTTGGCTTTCTGGTTGCCAAAAAGGGAGGTCATATCAAGGCTGGCATCCCCGGCGAGGGTGACTTTATTGGGCTCTTCACGACCAATCTGGCTGGTGAGATTGGTGAGAATGATATGCGCATCGGCAAGGCCTGGCACACCAATGTCTTTGGAGAAATTGTTATGTTTTTCCAGCGCCTGATTAATTTCCTGTTCACTGACGGTGTATTGCGTAAGCTGATTGCAGCCCACCAGCAGGCCGCTAACGATAAATGCGGCGGCAATGACAATTTTCTTCATGGTGTTCCTCAACGAAAAATCGGCGCTTCTGTCCTGTAGCGTCAGTATGTCAGTGTGAAATGGCAGAAACCAGCAGAAAATACTGAGAAGTGAGGCGGGAGGGGCTCACGCCGGAGCAGTGAAACCCCACAACATTTTTAACCAGAAGCAATAACAACATTTTAAGAATGACTTTAGACTTAAAGCGATGCCCTGGGCCGGCTGTAAATCGCCGAAGCGTTTCCGTAAGGCCGGGGCGAGGCGCAGGGATGCGCCGAGAGGGCGTGGCCTGCAGGGATGCAGGCTCATGCCCGACCCGATAGCCTGTAGGAATAAGCTGAGGGCACCGCGAAGCGGCGATTTACCGCCGGGAGCCCGGGTCGCCAGGGTGGTGGCGACTGAGCCACCCTGGCACGTTCACCGATCATGTCGTTACAGAGTAGCAAGGAACATAAAGTGAACGGAATGACCACCATAGCTGTATGTTCCCCTCACCCTAACCCTCTCCCCAAAGGGGCGAGGGAATTGATCACTGCCTCAGCAAAGGATTATGCACCGGGCTCGAGCATACCGCTCGCGCTGCGCTTCTGGCTGAACTGCCACCAGAGGGCCAGTAACGTCATAAAGCCCACTGCACCGAGCATCATCCACGGCAGTTCCGGTTGATTCAGCGCTTTACCGGCATCGAAGAGCCAGCCGCCGCCGGTGTAGCCTAACGCGCCACCAAAGGCCAGACCGAGTCGGCTGAATCCCATATAGCTGCCGCGGGCACGCGCGTCCGCAAGCGAGGCGCTCAGCGTTTCCCGGGCGGGCTCGGCGATGATGGAGCCGATATAGAAGGTGCAAATCAGCGTAAACAGCTGCTGGAGCGAGCTCACCAGACCGATCGGCATCATGCTCAGCGTCATCAGAAACAGCCCGGCCATCAGGCGATGTTCCAGGCGAAAACGCCGTTCGCTCCAGCGGGCGATGGGGTAGAGCAGCGTCAGTGACAGGCAGGCTTCAATGGCGTACATCCATTTAACGGCAGCAGGCGTGCCCGCAATATCGTTTACCATGATCGGCAGCATCAGCATCACCTGCACGGCCAGCATGTAATACCCGGTCAGGGTCAATACGTAGGTGACAAAACGCTTGTCGCGCAGAACGCGACCTAGCCCCTCGCGCACCGGCGCTTTTACCGTCGACAGTTTCCAGGCGGGAAGATAGAGACCGTTAAACAGCGCGCACAGAATAAAGAGTACCGCCCCGGCCGCACAGACCAGACGGAAATCGTACTGCAGCAGCCAGCTTCCCAGCAATGCGCCAACCACCGCGCCGGCACTGTCCTGCATCATCAGAATGGAGAAGAAACGCCCCCGGTGGTGCGGGCGAATCAGCTTCACCACCAGCGCGGTACGGGGCGGGTCAAACAGCGTGCCGCCGATACCGGAGAGGAAGCAGGAAAACCAGAGCAGCCAGGGCTCGTGGGCAACGGCCATCGTGGCAAAGCCTGCTGCGCGGAGCAGCATACCGGTCACGATCATTGGTTTAGCGCCAAAGCGGTCAGCGATCGCGCCGCCAAAGACGCCCAGACCCTGCTGGACAAACTGACGCAGTCCCAGGGCAATACCGACCATTACCGCCGCCCAGCCCATTTGATCGACAAAGCGGATCGAGATGAGAGGGAATACGACAAAAAAGCCGAGCACGACCAGCATGTTATCGACTAACAGGAAATATTTACCCAGGCTCCTCGCCTGTGATACGCGGGACATTTTCCCTCCAGGGAAAATAAGAAGGTGAGCACGCTAACATTCTGCGGTGTCGCCACGTTTTTTCCCACCCCTGGACGCGACAATATTTTTTTATCAAAAGGGTGCTTTGATAGAGAGTTTTCATTGAAAAAGGTGAAAAGAGGTGAAAATGGTATGTCACTGTTTTCACAGACGGCACGGGCGCAGGTATAGTAAAGCTAATGGGCAAGCTGAAGTGACGGGAAGGAGTGGTATTGATGTTTGGCTATCGCAGTAATGTGCCAAAAGTGCGTCTGACAACGGACCGGCTGGTCGTTCGTCTGGTGCATGAGCGTGATGCCTGGCGTCTGGCGGATTATTACGCCGAGAATCGCCAGTTTTTGAAACCCTGGGAACCCGTTCGGGATGAGAGCCATTGTTACCCCTCCGGCTGGCAGGCGCGCCTCAGCATGATTGCGGAATTTCATAAGCAGGGTAGCGCGTTTTATTTTGCGTTGCTGGATCCAGAAGAGAAAGAAATTATCGGGATCGCCAATTTCTCGAATGTGGTGCGCGGGTCGTTTCACGCCTGTTACCTTGGCTACTCCATCGGTCAGAAATGGCAGGGGCAGGGGCTGATGTACGAGGCGTTAACGGCGGCCATCCGCTATATGCAACGTACGCAACACATTCATCGCATTATGGCGAACTATATGCCGCATAATCAGCGCAGCGGAAATTTACTGGCGCGCTTAGGGTTCGAGAAAGAAGGTTACGCCAAAGACTATTTGTTGATAGACGGCGAGTGGCGTGACCACGTGCTGACGGCGTTAACCACCCGTGACTGGACTGCAGGTCGTTAAGGAGAAAAGATGAAGTATCAGCTAAACGGTACAGAAGCGCGCGTGATTGGGTGCTTACTCGAAAAACAGGTCACCACGCCGGAACAGTATCCGCTTTCTGTTAACGCCGTGACCATGGCCTGTAACCAAAAAACGAACCGTGAGCCGGTGATGAACCTCAGCGAGCATGACGTTCAGGACGTGCTGGATGCGCTGGTAAAACGCCACTATCTGCGCACCGTCAGCGGCTTCGGTAACCGCGTGACCAAATACGAACAGCGTTTCTGTAACTCCGAATTTGGCGACCTGAAGCTGAGCAGCGCCGAAGTGGCGGTCATAACTACGCTGTTGTTGCGCGGGGCGCAGACGCCGGGGGAGCTGCGCACGCGTGCTTCCCGTATGCATGAGTTTAGCGACATGCATGAAGTTGAGCAGACGCTGGAGGGGCTGGCCGCACGTGAAGATGGCCCGTACGTTGTCCGTCTGGCCCGCGAGCCGGGTAAACGTGAAAGCCGCTATATGCATCTCTTCTGCGGTGACGTTGATATTTCAGTTACGTCTCCTGTAACCGATATAACCGCTGGCGATGACGATTTGGTTGCCCGTGTGGAGGCTCTGGAAGGTGAGGTTGCCGGGTTGAAACAACGTCTGGATGCATTACTGGCGCATTTGGGAGACTGACGGTGAAAAAATTACGCATTGGCGTCGTGGGGCTGGGCGGAATAGCGCAAAAAGCCTGGCTACCGGTTTTAGGGGCTGCGACCGACTGGACGCTGCAAGGCGCATGGTCTCCTGGCCGTGAAAAAGCAGAGCGTATCTGCGCAACCTGGCGCATTCCGTATGCCGCCTCGCTGCAGGATCTGGCCCGCGAGTGTGACGCCGTCTTTGTGCATACCTCCACGGCCACCCACTATCAGGTGGTAAGCGAGCTGCTCAATGCGGGCGTCCACGTCTGCGTGGATAAACCGCTGGCGGAAAACGTGCAGGACGCCGAACGCCTGATTGATCTGGCGGCGCGTAAAAACCTGACCCTGATGGTGGGGTTTAACCGCCGCTTTGCGCCGCTTTACCAGCAGCTGAAAGCGCAGTCCGGCAATATGGCTTCGCTGCGTATGGATAAGCATCGTACCGACAGCGTAGGGCCGAACGATCTGCGTTTTACCCTTCTTGATGATTATCTTCACGTGGTGGATACCGCGCTGTGGCTGAGCAACGGTAATGCACAGCTGAAAAGCGGCACCCTGGTCACTAACGAACGAGGGGAGATGGTGTACGCGGAACACCATTTTGCCGTTGAGCATCTTCAGATTACCACCAGTATGCACCGTCGTGCGGGCAGCCAGCGTGAGTTCGTTCAGGCCGTCACCGACGGTGCGCTGTATGACATTACCGATATGCGCGAGTGGCGCGAAGAGAAGGGCAATGGCGTTGTTACGCCTCCTGCACCCGGGTGGCAAAGTACGCTTGAGCAGCGTGGTTTCGCAGGATGTGCCCGTCACTTCATCACCTGTGTGCAAAATCAGACGGTTCCTGAAACGTCCGGCGAGCAGGCCATTCTGGCGCAGCGCATTGTGGAAAGGCTCTGGCGCGATGCCATGAGTGAATAATTCGCTGTAACATCTGCCGATAGTAATTCGATGAAATCCGGTTAGACTAAGCGCCGCTTGTTGGCTTTGCCGGGTGGCGCTTATGCTAACCCGGCCTACAAATCCGTATGGTTCTGGAAATTCACGTTAATGAACTTATTAAAATCGCTGGCGGCAGTCAGCTCGATGACCATGTTTTCTCGCGTGCTGGGCTTTGCACGTGACGCGATTGTGGCAAGAGTTTTTGGTGCAGGAATGGCGACGGACGCCTTTTTCGTCGCGTTCAAATTGCCAAATCTGTTGCGTCGTATTTTTGCGGAAGGGGCATTTTCGCAGGCATTTGTGCCTATTCTCGCGGAATATAAAAGCAAGCAGGGCGAGGATGCGACCCGCGTCTTTGTCTCTTACGTTTCGGGACTACTGACCCTGGCGCTGGCCGTGGTGACCGTTATCGGGATGCTGGCCGCGCCGTGGGTGATTCTGGTGACCGCCCCCGGTTTTGCCGATACGGCTGATAAATTTGCACTGACCTCGCAGCTGCTGCGCATTACCTTCCCCTATATTCTGCTGATCTCGCTGGCCTCGCTGGTGGGGGCGATACTGAACACCTGGAACCGTTTCTCCGTTCCGGCGTTTGCGCCGACGTTCCTTAACGTCAGCATGATCGGTTTTGCCCTGTTCGCCGCGCCGCATTTCAACCCACCGGTACTGGCGCTGGCCTGGGCGGTAACCGTGGGCGGCGTGCTGCAGCTGGCGTATCAGCTGCCGCACCTGAAGAAAATCGGTATGCTGGTGCTGCCGCGCATTAATCTCAAAGATGCCGGCGCGATGCGCGTGATTAAGCAGATGGGGCCCGCCATTCTTGGCGTCTCCGTCAGCCAGATCTCGCTTATCATCAACACCATCTTTGCCTCTTTCCTGGTGTCGGGCTCTGTGTCGTGGATGTATTACGCGGACCGTCTGATGGAGTTTCCATCCGGTGTGCTGGGCGTGGCGCTGGGGACCATCCTGCTGCCGTCGCTGTCAAAAAGCTTTGCCAGCGGCAACCATGATGAATACTGCCGCCTGATGGACTGGGGGTTACGTCTCTGCTTCCTGCTGGCATTGCCAAGTGCGGTGGCGCTGGGGATTCTGGCCAAGCCGCTGACGGTGTCCCTGTTCCAGTACGGTAAATTCACTGCCTTTGACGCCGCGATGACCCAGCGGGCGCTGATTGCCTACTCCGTCGGCTTGATGGGGCTGATTGTCGTCAAGGTGCTGGCTCCGGGGTTCTACTCGCGTCAGGACATTAAAACGCCGGTGAAAATTGCCATTGTGACGCTGATTATGACGCAGCTGATGAACCTGGCGTTTATCGGCCCGCTGAAGCATGCCGGTCTGTCGCTGTCTATTGGTCTGGCGGCCTGTCTGAATGCCGGGCTGTTGTACTGGCAACTGCGCAAGCAGGATATCTTTACGCCGCAGCCGGGCTGGGCGAGCTTCCTTGTGCGGTTGATTATTGCAGTACTGGTGATGTCTGCGGCATTACTCGGGATGATGCATGTTATGCCAGAGTGGTCCCAGGGCACGATGCCTTATCGTCTGATGCGGCTGATGGCCGTGGTGGGCGTTGGGGTGGTAGCTTACTTTGCCACGCTCGCTGTACTGGGCTTCAAAGTGAAAGAATTTGCCCGCCGTACGGCATAAACGCCAAAAGGGGAGTTCACCTTAGGGTGCTCCCCACTGCATGATTTGTCGCAGATGCGTCAAATCGAAATCTTTTTCACACCCGCAATGCGCGCCGTCGCTGTCTGACCATCCGCACCGTAAAGTCCGGTTTCTTTATGCGGCTTCAACACCTCAAGCGCCTGCTGATTACGCTCTATCTGGCCTTCAAGCAGCCAGCCGTTATGCTGGTTGAGGTCGCGCAGGTGCTGGGTTTTTTCCGTTATGGTCTGCCAGCGCTCAACAATATCGTCATTGGCGCTGCGCTTAGGATCCTGCTCAGCGCGTCGTTGCTGCTCCAGATAATCCAGCGTCGCCAGAAGCGAACTCTTATCCTCAGTAATCCGCTGCAGCGCACTGCCGTTGATGTTACCGGAAGAGAGGTGCTGCTGTTCAGCGTCCATTACCGTTTTCAGGTCGTTCAGGACAACCGTCATGTGATCCAGTATTTCTGACAGTCGACTCATACGGTTAGTTACTCTGTAAGAAACTCTGTGCTTCCTGAATCAGGGCGTCAGCGATTTTGCTGGTGTCCATTTTCAGCTCGCCGTTACGAATTGCGGTTTTCAGCGCTTCCACACGTTCCATATTGATATCGTTGCTGCCGGGCTGCATCAGTTTTGCCTGGGCATCGCTCAGCGTCACGCTGGTGCTGTTAGACGTTGACGGTTTTTCCAGACGCGTTTTCTGAGGGGTAGCGTCATTCGTTTCGCGAGGCTGTACAGCGCTTACCGGCTTCAGGGCTGATGTACGATCAATGCTCATAGTGTTGTCCTCATCGAGGGTTCGCGGCGTTTGCGCCTGACATCATCATTAGTTGAATATTTATCGGCACGCGCCGCGAAATCTTTAAAAAGATTATAGGTTAATCAGAATATTCCCATCAGAATCGACGGTTCCGCTCACCACCTGGCCTGAGGACATTCTGACGCGGGCGTTTTGCGCGACCGCGGCATTGTTTAACGCTTTCCCTTCACTGTTGATGCTAAAGCCGTCTCCGTTGGCCACAACCATCACCTGCTGTCCCGCTTTGACACGCCATGCCTGGCGCAGCATTGAAAGCTGAATCGGCTGGCCTGGCGCAACATCGCGCAGGCTGACGGCATCCTGTGCCTGGTTCATTTCCAGCATTGTCCGTGGCGGGAGCTGATCCAGGCGCCCGCGCTTCAACGTCACGCTGTTTGCCTGCAGCAGGCTGCCACGCGCAATAGGCACGGCGGCAACAACATAATTGCCCGTCGCCTGAACGGCAACCTGTAAATAGCGTTTTTCGTTGGCGCAGCGAGCCAGCACGTTCACATTGCCCCACAGCTTCGTGGTTCCCGTGACGCTGAATGACGGTTGCTCACAGGTGGGGTACATATTCGGGGGCGTACGTACGGTAACGGTAACGTCATCGCTAAAGCCTGCCAGCTTTTCCGCAAAGAAAGCCGTTAACTGATCCTGTAAACCTTCAGCCTGCACCAGAGGGCTAAACAGCAAGAAAGCCGCCACCAGACCACGTTTTAACGTTTGCATCGCAAGTTCCACCGTTTCCAGAGTTGACTGAATTCTACCTGCAGTGGTTTTGCATCAACGGAATAAATAGCGACGCATTTTGCGCTTATTCCGTCGATAGGGGAGACCGGGTGAGATTTAAGCTGTGAACTGAAATTTTGCCATCAGCGGAGGAGACATGCTCGATAAACTCGACGCCGCGTTACGTTTTCAGCAGGAAGCGCTCAATTTACGCGCCCAGCGGCAGGAGATTTTAGCCGCCAACATCGCTAACGCCGATACGCCCGGGTATCAGGCGCGCGATATTGATTTTTCCAGTGAACTCAAAAAGGTGATGGAGCGTGGACGTGCCGAAGGAACGGGTGTTGCACTTGCCATGACATCCTCTCGCCATATTCCTGCTCAGGCGATGACCGCGCCAGCGACCGATTTACTTTATCGCATCCCCGACCAGCCATCACTCGACGGTAACACCGTGGATATGGACCGGGAGCGTACGCAGTTCGCCGATAACAGCCTGAAATACCAGACGGGCCTGACCCTACTCGGCGGACAAATCAAAGGCATGATGAACGTCCTGCAGGGGGGCAACTGATAAATGGCCTTGCTGAACATTTTTGATATCGCCGGTTCGGCGTTAACCGCCCAGTCCAAACGTCTGAACGTGGCGGCCAGTAACCTGGCGAATGCCGACAGCGTGACCGGACCTGACGGACAGCCTTACCGTGCCAAACAGGTCGTCTTTCAGGTCGATGCGGCGCCCGGTGCGGCCACGGGCGGCGTGAAGGTGTCTGACGTGGTAGAGAGCCAGGCGCCGGACAAGCTGGTGTATGAGCCCGGTAACCCGCTTGCGGACGCTAACGGATACGTGAAGATGCCAAACGTGGATGTGGTAGGTGAGATGGTGAACTCCATGTCGGCCTCTCGTAGCTACCAGGCGAACGTCGAAGTGCTTAATACCGTGAAGAGCATGATGCTCAAAACACTCACTCTCGGCCAGTAAAGGAGACACGCATGTCCATCGCCGTCAATGTGAATGATCCCACGAACACGGGTGTTAATAACACCCAAAGTTCGACAAGCTCCAGCTCCCTGACGGGAAGTAACGCCTCCGACTTGCAGAGCAGCTTTCTGACGCTGCTGGTGGCTCAGCTGAAGAACCAGGATCCCACGAACCCAATGCAGAACAACGAACTGACGACGCAGCTTGCGCAGATCAGTACCGTGAGCGGCATTGAGAAACTTAACACGACCCTGGGTTCCGTCTCCGGCCAGATTAACAGCAGCCAGTCTCTGCAGGCGGCCAGCCTGATTGGTCACGGGGTAATGATCCCGGGCACCACTATTCTTGCCGGCACCAGCACCACAGACGGTACCTCGACCACCACGACGACCCCGTTTGGCGTTGAATTGCAGCAGGCCGCTGACAAAGTGACTGCGACGATCACCGACTCGACCGGCGCGGTTGTTCGCACCATCGACATTGGTGAGCTGAAGGCGGGCGTTCATACCTTTACCTGGGATGGCAGCCTGGCGGACGGCACCAAAGCACCAAATGGCTCCTACAAAGTCGCGATTAGCGCCAGCAACGGGACAACCCAGCTGGTGGCGCAGCCGCTGCAGTTCGCGCTGGTTCAGGGCGTGATTAGAGGGGGCGACGGCAACAAACTGGATTTGGGTACCTCAGGTACCACCACACTCGACGAAGTTCGGCAGATTATCTAAGCCTTAACACTTATCAGGAGTAAGTCATGGCCTTTTCTCAAGCGGTCAGCGGCCTGAATGCTGCGGCCACCAACCTGGATGTCATTGGCAACAACATCGCCAACTCCGCGACCTATGGTTTTAAATCCGGTTCTGCTTCCTTTGCAGACATGTTTGCCGGTTCCAAAGTGGGTCTGGGCGTCAAAGTTGCGGGCATCACTCAGGACTTTACTGACGGCACCACCACCAATACCGGGCGCGGCCTGGACGTTGCCATCAGCCAGAACGGTTTCTTCCGTATGGTCGATGCAAACGGCTCGGTGTTCTACAGCCGTAACGGCCAGTTTAAGCTGGACGAGAACCGTAACCTGGTGAACATGCAGGGGATGCAATTAACCGGTTATCCGGTTGCCGGCACGCCATCAACGGTTCAGACCGGTGCGAATCCACAGGCGATTAATATCCCGACCACGCTGATGGCCGCGAAGTCCACCTCCACGGCTTCCCAGCAGATTAACCTCAATTCCACCGACACCGCACCGACCACCGCCTTTGATCCGGCTAACCCGGATACCTACAACAAAAAAGGCACGGTAACCGTCTTTGATAGCCAGGGTAATGCGCACAACATGAACCTGTTTTACGTCAAAGATGCGACTCCGGCCAACTCCTGGAAAGTGTATGCCCAGGACGGTAGCGTGGCAGGCAGCACGGCGGCACTGGCCACCACGCTGACCTTCGATAATAACGGGACGTTGACCGGTGGTGGAAACATCAACCTGACGACCGGGACCATCCCGGGTGCGACCCCTGCGACCTTCGCCATGAGTTTTGCTAACTCTATGCAGCAGAACACCGGCGCAAACAATATCGTGGCGACCAGCCAGAACGGCTTCAAGCCGGGCGATCTGGTGAGCTATCAGATCAACGATGACGGTACCGTGGTGGGGAACTATTCCAACGAACAGACTCAGGTGCTGGGTCAGATCGTGCTGGCAAACTTCGCCAACAACGAAGGCCTGAAGTCTGAAGGCGATAACGTCTGGTCGGCTACCCAGTCCTCCGGCGTGGCGCTGCTGGGTACGGCGGGAAGCGGTAACTTCGGTACGCTGACCAACGGTGCGCTGGAAGCCTCAAACGTCGATCTGAGTAAAGAGCTGGTGAACATGATTGTCGCGCAACGTAACTATCAGTCGAACGCGCAGACCATCAAGACCCAGGATCAGATCCTCAACACGCTGGTTAACCTGCGTTAAGCGGCTAACAGGAAAGCGCAATGGATCACGCAATATATACCGCGATGGGCGCGGCAAGTCAGACGCTCAATCAGCAGGCCGTTACTGCCAGCAACCTGGCAAACGCCTCGACGCCGGGCTTTCGCGCGCAGCTGAATGCGTTGCGCGCGGTGCCGGTAGAAGGTCTTTCCCTGCCGACCCGTACGCTGGTCGCAGCCTCTACCCCTGGCGCAGATATGACGCCAGGGCAGATGGATTACACCTCACGCCCGCTGGACGTTGCGCTGCAGCAGGACGGCTGGCTGGCGGTGCAGACCGCTGATGGCAGCGAAGGCTATACCCGTAACGGGAATATCCAGGTTAGTGCAACCGGCCAGTTGACGATTCAGGGTCATCCGGTGATGGGGGAAGCGGGTCCGCTGACGGTGCCTGAAGGCTCTGAGTTGACCATCGCGGCTGACGGTACCATCTCCGCGCTGAACCCGGGCGATCCGGCCAATACCGTTGCCCCTGTCGGACGACTGAAACTGGTGAAAGCGGAAGGCAAAGAGGTGCAGCGTGGTGACGACGGGATGTTCCGTCTGACCCAGGCTGCTCAGGCTACCCGTGGTGCTACGTTACAGGCCGATCCGAGCATCCGCGTGATGTCCGGCGTTCTGGAAGGCAGTAACGTCAAGCCGGTAGCCGCCATGAGCGACATGATCGCCAGCGCCCGTCGTTTCGAAATGCAGATGAAAATTATCAGCAGCGTGGATGAAAACGCGGGCAAGGCTAACCAACTTCTGTCTATGAGTTAACAGGACTCTTTATGATCAGTTCTTTATGGATCGCGAAAACTGGCCTGGACGCGCAGCAAACCAACATGGATGTGATTGCCAACAACCTGGCAAACGTCAGCACCAATGGTTTCAAGCGTCAGCGCGCCGTTTTCGAAGATTTGCTTTATCAAACCATCCGTCAGCCGGGCGCGCAGTCTTCTGAACAGACGACGTTGCCGTCAGGTCTGCAGATCGGTACCGGTGTTCGCCCGGTGGCCACCGAGCGTCTGCACAGCCAGGGCAACCTGTCTCAGACCAACAACAGTAAAGACGTGGCAATCAAAGGTCAGGGCTTCTTCCAGGTGCAGTTGCCTGACGGTACTTCTGCCTATACCCGTGACGGCTCGTTCCAGGTCGATCAGAACGGCCAGCTGGTGACGGCGGGCGGTTTCCAGGTTCAACCTGCGATCACCATTCCGGCGAACGCTCTGAGCATTACTATCGGCCGCGACGGTGTGGTCAGCGTGACCCAGCAGGGCCAGGCTGCGCCGGTCCAGGTCGGACAGCTCAACCTGACCACCTTCATGAACGATACCGGTCTGGAAAGCATTGGTGAGAACCTCTACACCGAAACGCAATCCTCCGGTACGCCAAATGAAAGCACGCCTGGCCTGAACGGCGCGGGTTTGCTGTATCAGGGGTATGTAGAAACCTCCAACGTGAACGTGGCGGAAGAGCTGGTGAATATGATCCAGGTTCAGCGCGCGTATGAAATTAACAGTAAAGCAGTCTCGACGACCGATCAGATGCTGCAAAAACTGACGCAACTCTAAGGTGTAGCCCGGTGCGGTAAACGCCGCACCGGCTCCCTGTTTTCGAAGATGAAGGCAATGCAAAAAAACGCGGCGTTTCGTTATCCGATACTGACTGTCCTGGCCGTCACCCTCAGCGGGTGTGCCTGGATCCCGTCTAAACCATTGGTCCAGGGTGCGACGACTGCCCAACCCGTTCCTGGCCCTGCGCCAGTGGTAAACGGCTCTATTTTCCAGACCGCGCAGCCGATTAATTACGGTTATCAGCCGCTGTTTGAAGATCGCCGCCCGCGTAACGTCGGCGATACATTGACCATTGTTCTGCAGGAAAACGTCAGCGCGAGCAAGAGCTCGTCGGCGAATGCCAGCCGAGATGGCAAAACCAATTTTGGCTTTGACACCGTACCGCGTTATCTGCAAGGGCTCTTCGGCAATGCGCGAGCGGACGTTGAGGCTTCCGGCGGCAATACCTTTAACGGTAAAGGTGGCGCGAACGCCAGCAATACCTTTAGCGGTACGCTGACGGTCACGGTTGACCAGGTGCTGGTCAACGGCAACTTACACGTTGTGGGTGAAAAACAGATCGCCATTAACCAGGGCACTGAATTCATTCGCTTCTCGGGCGTGGTGAATCCACGCACCATCAGCGGCACCAACACCGTTCCGTCCACTCAGGTGGCGGATGCGCGCATTGAGTACGTCGGTAACGGCTACATTAATGAAGCGCAAAATATGGGTTGGCTGCAGCGCTTCTTCCTTAATTTATCGCCGATGTAAGCGAGGTGACCCATGTTTAAATCGATCTTCGCCGTGGCGCTGGTTCTGGTGGCTACCTTTGCCCAGGCTGACCGTATTCGCGATCTCACCAGCGTTCAGGGCGTACGCGAGAACTCGCTGATTGGCTATGGCCTGGTTGTGGGGCTGGACGGTACGGGTGACCAGACAACCCAGACGCCATTCACGACGCAGAGCCTGAACAACATGCTTTCCCAGCTCGGTATTACCGTTCCGGCGGGAACCAACATGCAGCTGAAAAACGTGGCTGCGGTCATGGTCACGGCCTCTTACCCGGCGTTTGCACGCCAGGGGCAGACCATTGATGTGGTGGTCTCCTCTATGGGGAACGCCAAAAGCCTGCGCGGCGGTACGCTGCTGATGACGCCGCTGAAAGGCGTCGACAGCCAGGTCTATGCCCTGGCGCAGGGTAACATTCTGGTCGGCGGTGCGGGGGCCTCAGCTGGCGGTAGCAGTGTGCAGGTGAACCAGCTGAACGGCGGACGCATTACCAACGGCGCGATCATTGAGCGTGAACTGCCGACCCAGTTCGGCGCCGGGAATACCATCAACCTGCAGCTGAACAACGAAGATTTCACCATGGCGCAGCAGATCGCCGACACCATCAACCGCAGCCGCGGCTATGGCAGTGCGACGGCGCTGGATGCCCGTACCGTGCAGATCCGTACCTCCACAGGCAGCAGCAACCAGGTGCGCATGCTGGCCGATATCCAGAATATGGAAGTGAACGTCCCTGTTCAGGATGCCAAAGTGATCATCAACTCCCGTACGGGCTCCGTGGTGATGAACCGGGAAGTCTCGCTGGATAGCTGCGCCGTGGCGCAGGGTAACCTCTCCGTGACGGTTAACCGTTCTGCCAACGTCAGCCAGCCGGATACCCCATTTGGTGGCGGCCAGACGGTGGTGACGCCACAAACGCAGATTGATTTACGTCAGAGCGGTGGTTCTCTGCAGAGCGTACGCTCCAGCGCCAACCTGAACAGCGTCGTGCGTGCGCTGAATGCGCTGGGTGCCACGCCGATGGATCTGATGTCCATTCTGCAGTCCATGCAAAGTGCAGGCTGTCTGCGCGCCAAACTGGAAATCATCTGATGCTGACCGATAGCAAACTGTTGACCAGTGCCGCCTGGGATGCCCAGTCGCTCAACGAACTGAAAACCAAAGCAGGTAAAGACCCGGCGGCGAATATCCGCCCGGTCGCCCGCCAGGTGGAAGGGATGTTTGTACAGATGATGCTGAAAAGCATGCGTGAAACCCTGCCGAAAGACGGGATGTTCAGCAGCGATTCAACGCGTCTTTACACCAGCATGTATGACCAGCAGATTGCGCAGCAGATGACCGCCGGTAAAGGCCTCGGTCTGGCTGACATGATAGTCAAACAGACCGAAGCCGCGCAGGGGATCCAGCCGAAAGATGAGCCGCAGCAGGTACCGATGAAGTTTGACCTGCAAACGGTGACCAGCTATCAGAACCAGGCCCTTACGCAAATGGTGCGTAAAGCGATACCGAAGGCGACGGTGAGCAGCGACGAGCCGCTCTCCGGTGACAGCAAAGACTTTCTGGCACAGCTTTCGCTGCCGGCCCGCCTTGCCAGTGAGCAGAGCGGTGTGCCACACCATCTGATTCTGGCTCAGGCCGCGCTGGAATCCGGGTGGGGCCAGCGCCAGATCCGTAAGGAAAACGGCGACCCGAGCTTTAACATCTTCGGCGTGAAGGCCACCTCCAGCTGGAAGGGACCGACAACGGAGATCACCACCACCGAATACGAGAACGGTGCGGCGGTGAAGGTGAAAGCGAAATTCCGTGTTTACAGCTCCTATCTGGAAGCATTGTCCGACTATGTCGGTCTGCTGAGCCGAAATCCACGTTATACCGCCGTTACGCAGGCGGCGACGGCGGAGCAGGGCGCTCAGGCCCTGCAAAACGCAGGCTACGCGACCGACCCGAACTACGCTCGTAAGCTTACCAGCATGATCCAGCAGCTGAAATCCATGGGCGAGAAGGTCAGTAAAGCCTATAGCACAGATATTGAAAATCTGTTCTGAAAGTTCTCAAGTCCCGGTGGAGGTTGCCGATAACCTTCATCAGGACTCGTGTCTGAACGTATAAAAGGAACCCCCATGTCCAGTTTGATTAACAGCGCCATGAGTGGCCTCAGTGCCGCGCAGTCGGCACTCAATACCGTCAGTAATAATATTTCAAGCTATAACGTGGCAGGTTACACCCGCCAGACCACGGTACTGGGTGCCTCTAACAGCACGCTGACCGGCGGTGGCTGGGTGGGTAACGGGGTGTATGTCTCCGGTGTCCAGCGTGAGTATGACGCTTTCATCACCAACCAGCTGCGCGCCGCGCAGACCCAGAGCAGCGGCCTGACGACGCGCTATCAGCAGATGTCAAAAATTGACGATGTGCTCTCCGATACCACGAACTCGCTTTCGACCACCCTGCAGGATTTCTTCAAGAGTCTGCAAACGCTGGTGAGCAACGCCGAAGACCCGGCTGCACGTCAAACGGTGCTGGGTAAAGCGGACGGTCTGGTGAATCAGTTCAAAACGAACGATCAGTATCTCCGTGACCAGGATTCACAGGTTAATACGGCCATTGCTTCAAGCGTCGAGCAGATCAACAACTACGCAAAACAGATTGCGAATCTGAACGATCAGATTTCCCGTCTTACTGGCGTGGGAGCAGGTTCATCGCCAAATGATCTGCTGGATCAGCGCGATCAGCTGGTGAGTGAGCTGAACCAAATTGTGGGTGTTGAAGTGGCTGTTCAGGACGGTGGCACCTATAACGTCTCCTTTGGCAATGGTTACAGCCTGGTGCAGGGGAGCAAAGCAAACCAGTTAGCCGCGGTAAAATCCAGCGCCGATCCGACCCGGACCACTATCGCCTACAGCGATGAGGTGTCCGGCAACGTCGAAATTCCCGAGAAAATGATCACCACCGGTTCTCTGGGGGGCTTGTTTACGTTCCGCTCAGAAGATCTGGATAAAGCGCGTAACAACCTCAACCAGCTCGCACTGGCCTTTGCGGACGCGATGAATAAGCAGCATGAAGCCGGGTTTGATGCCAATGGTGATGCCGGTGGCAAATTGTTCGACTTTGGTTCGCCAGCCGTGGTGACTAACAGCCGCAATACCGGTACGGCTGCAATGACAGCCACTGTGGCAGACAGCACCAAAGTGCAGGCGACCGATTATAAGCTGCAGTTTAACGGTACCGACTGGACTATCACCCGTTCGGATAAAACCAGCTTTACCATGGCCCCAGATGCAAGTGGCAATCTGTCCTTTGATGGCCTGAGCGTCAACGTGACCGGTAGCGCGAACGCCAAAGACAGTTTCACCGTCAAGCCTGTTTCCGATGTCATCGTCAATATGGAACTCAAGTTCAAAGATGAGTCTAAACTGGCTATGGCATCTGCAAGCAACGGCGGCGAGAGCGACAACCGCAATGGCCAAAAACTGCTGGACCTGCAAAACAGTAAGGTTGTCGGCGGGAATAAGACGTTCAACGATGCTTATGCTTCCCTCGTCAGTACGGTCGGCAGCTCAACCGCCGCGCTGAAAACCAGCAGCGAAACGAAAGCGAATGTGGCGACGCAACTGACTAAGCAGCAGCAGTCCATCTCTGGGGTAAACCTCGACGAAGAGTATGGCAACCTGCAGCGCTATCAGCAGTATTACCTTGCCAATGCGCAGGTGTTACAAACTGCCAGCACGCTCTTTGATGCAATTATCAATATTCGCTAAGGCTGAGGTGAGAAATGCGTATTAGCACCCAGATGATGTACGACCAGAACATGCGGGGAATCACCGATTCCCAGAGCAAGTGGCTGAGCTACGGTGAGCAAATGTCCACCGGCAAGCGTGTTAACCGTCCGTCTGACGATCCTATCGCGGCGTCGCAGGCGGTTGTACTTTCACAATCGCAATCCCAGAATAGCCAGTTTGCTCTGGCAAGAACGTTCGCCACGCAAAAAGTGTCTCTGGAAGATAACGTGCTGAGCCAGGTTAACGCGGCAATTACCAGCGCGAAAGAGAAACTCGTCAACGCAGGAAATGGCACGTTAAGTGATGACGATCGTCTGTCACTGGCGAGTGACTTGCAGGGTATCCGCGATCAGCTGATGAACCTGGCAAACTCAGCGGATGGTAATGGCCGGTATATTTTTGCTGGCTATAAGACCGAAGCGCCACCGTTTGATTCCGTTACCGGTGATTACAACGGGGGAACACTGGCCATCTCTCAGCAGGTTGATACCGCCCGTAATATGGTGATTAGCCATACTGGTCAGCAGATCTTCGAAAGTATTACCAGTAACGCGAAAGAACTGCCTGGCGGCGGTTATGGCGAGACGAATATGTTCAAGATCCTCGACTCGGCGATTTCCGCACTTAAGGTTCCTGTTGATAACGATTCTGCGGCGGCGGAAGTGCAGAATAAAGCGATTTCTGACGCACAGATCGGCATCACCAATACCCAGAACAATGTCCTGACCGTCGTGGCGGATGTGGGTACCAAGATGAACGAACTGGAAAAACTCGATAACCTCGGCGATGACCGTGCGCTGGGACAGACACAGCAGATGAGCGATCTGGTCGATGTTGACTGGAACAGTGCAATTTCTTCTTACATTATGCAGCAGGCGGCTTTGCAGGCCTCGTATAAAGCGTTTAGCGATATGCAGGGCATGTCTCTGTTCCAGCTGAACAAATAACATCTTGACCTCTTAGAACATGTCTTGAAACTGGGCATGTTTTGCTGCCCAATCCGTCTGGATTGGGCATTTTTTTTATGCCATTTCCGCCGGCGCTGAGGCGAGGCGGGCGCTTTCAACCAGACGGATTGCCAGCGCAATGATGCCGCATACCGTTGCCAGAGCGACCACGCCCGTCCAGCCCGCCAGCGTATAAATATTGCTGCCTAATGCGGAGCCCAATGCCATGCCGATAAAGATCACGGTAAAGAGCAGGGCGTTAAGACGACCGCGCGCCTGCGGTTCAAGGCTATAGACCAGATTCTGGTGTGCAACCAGACTGGACTGCAGACCCAGATCGAACCCGACAGCAGAGAGGGCAATCAGAACCAGCTGTCCGTGCACCCCCAGCGCGGGCATCAGGAACATCAGGGCAAACGAGATGGTCACGAGGATAGCACCGAGCTGCGTGACTTTCCCGGCACCCAATTTGTCTGCCAGACCACCCGCCAGCGGCGCGGCTAACGCACCGGCCGCACCGGCGATACCAAAACCACCCGCGACTGCACTCCCGAGGTGATAGCGTTCCAGCAGCATGACCGCCAGCGTAGACCAGAAGGCACTAAAGGCAATCGACAGAAAACCCTGAGCCAGCGCCGCACGGCGCAGAGCGGGGTAACGACGCCACAAATGCGCCATTGAGCGCATAAGCGCGGGATAGCTCAGCGTGGAGTGAATGGCAAAACGAGGAAGTACCGCCCACATCACCACGCCGATAAATGCAATGCTTACCGCAGCCAGCTGATACATCACGCGCCAGCCGAACGCTTCGCCCACGACACCGCTGACGGTTCGGGAGAGCAAAATCCCCAGCAGCAGACCGGTCATCACCGTACCCACGGTTTTCCCCTGTTTACCTTCCGGCGCAAGAATAGCCGCTGCCGGGACAATATCCTGCGCCATGGTGGCGGCCATGCCGATGAGCAGACTCGTCAGCAGCAGGGAGTGGATCTGTCCGGTCAGACTACAGCCCAGAAGAAACAGCGCCAGCGCAGCACTTTTTATCAGTATTAACGTCCTGCGGTCGTGGCGGTCGCCGAGCGGTAACAGGAACAGGATCCCTAAGGCATAACCGGCCTGGGTGAGCGTCGGGACCATGCCCATTCCTTCGATACTCAGGTGAAGGTCTGCGCCCATCAGGGGCAGCAGAGGCTGGGCATAATAGATAGATGCCACGCTAAAGCCAGCCCCGAGTGCCAGCATTAAAATGACCCAGCGGCTTACGGCATGGGCGGCAGTGGTTGTGTTCATAAGACATTCCTCATTCATGGTGTACGGCTATTTTTTACCAGGACGCCTTGCGACGGTAGCGGGCCCAGTGGTAAAACGCTTATACGTTGAACGTATAAGTGGAAAGATAATGAAAAGAGTTGAGCGTATAGACAGGGTGGAGTTAATGCGAACGTTTGTCCGTATTGTTGAGGCTGGTTCACTCTCTGCTGCGGCACGCCAGCTGGCAACAACCCAGGCCACGGTGAGTCGACGGCTGCAATCGCTTGAGACGATGCTGGGCGTACGCCTGATGTTGCGCACCACCCATACGGCGCGGCTGACGGATGACGGTGAACGCTGCTACCAGCACGCTCGTCGGGTGATTGACAGCTGGCTGGCACTGGAAGATGAGGTGGGGCATACGGAAGATGAACCGGTAGGTGTGTTGAGGGTGCGGGCACCGCACGCGTTTGGTCAGGATCAACTCCTGCAACCGTTAACCGAGTTTTTGCAGCGTTATCCGCAGCTTTCCATTGAGTGGTTGCTCAACGATCGGTCGGCTGATTTTCTCGGTGACAACCTTGATTGTGCTATTCGGGTGGGGGCAGAAGTCGATCCGGCGACCGTATCCGTGCTGCTGGCGGAAGTGCCGCGCTCGGTGGTGGCATCTCCGGCTTTACTGGCACGTTTCCCGGCGGTTAACACGCCTGAGGATTTGCAACCGTTTCCGTGGATTGCCATTAACTCTTTCTACCAGCGTCATGTAGAGCTTTTTCATGATGCTTCGTCAGCCACCGCGCGAATTGACATTACTCCGCGACTCAGCACCGACAGCCTGTATGTTGCACGTAAAACGACACTCACCGGGCTGGGTGTGGCGGTAGTGTCAAGCTGGACGGTACATGACGATATTCGGGAAGGGCGGCTGGTGCATGTGCTGCCAGAGTGGCAACCGGCGGCATTACCGGTGCATCTGGTTTATCCCTGGTCTCGTTATTATCCTGCGCGTTTGCGGCGTTTTCTGGAGTTGATGCGGCAGGTCATGCCGGAGGTAACGGGAATGAGAAAGCCCGTGCAGCAGCCATAAAAAAGCCGACCCGAAGGTCGGCTTTCAGCGCCAGCGTCCGTTATTCAACAGACTGCGGACGGGTGGCTGGTGCAGTAGCCTTGTGCGTAGCACTGTGACCACCGGCTGCACCTTTACCTTCGAAGTTGAATTCCGGGCGAACCCAGTCGCTGTGACGCGGTGCTTCAGGCACATAATCCGGTGCCGGAGCACGTGTCATCGGCGCTGTTGCAACGTGAACTGGCGCAGGCGCGGCGACAATCTTAACCGGCTCTGGCTCCACTTCAGGCACTTTCACGTCTTCGACAACCGGTTCAACCTGAATCTCAACGTCCTGAACAACGTCTTCAGCGGTGGTTTCGACGATGGCTTCAGCGGTCTCTTCCACTGCGGCTACAGGTTCAGCCTCTTCAGCGACGTCCTTAGCGACCACGACATCTTCTTCAGCAATCAGCTGTGGAGCGGCTTCAACCGGTGCGGCAATCACTTCAGGGTGCGTGGTTTCGACTTCTACAGCCTGAGGTTCTGCTGTTTCAACAGCCTGAGGCTCAACCACGGTTGCGGCTTCAGTCACGACCTCTTCAACCGCTGCGACAGGTGCAATCACCTCTTCGGTCACAGCCTGTTCTTCAACAGCCTGCTCCGGGCGAGCAACCGGGTAACGGATCCAGACTTTGCCGGATGCCATTTCAGGTGACGCGCACGCGACGGTCAACGGCATTGGAGACTGAGTCGGGTAACGCTCGTCACGGTAACGACGACGACGCTGGCCGCTGACGCGCAGATGACGCGGAGAACGACGTGAACGGCGCGGCATGCCTGCGTTGTCACGGTTTTCCCCATTCTCATCCTGCTCAACGTGATTTTCCACAACGGCTGGCAGATCAACTTTTGCAATCTGCGTACCCGTTGCGGCTTCCGGTACTTCAGCCGCTACAGCTGCGGTTTCTTCTGCCTGAGGAGCACCAATGCGCACTTTCTGCGTCAGCTGGCGCTGCTTACGACGTGGCATAACCTGAGTACGTTCTTCCTGCTCGCCGTCCTGCTGCTCTACAGGCTCTTCGCGGTTCAGGTTTTTGACTTCCTGCTGCGCCTGACGTTTCTCGTCGTTACGACGACGGCTACGTTCGCGACGTGGCTGCTGGTCGTCACGCTGTTTGCCCTTCTCAGACTCATCGCCCGCCTGCTGGCGAATTTCACGATCTTCAACGTTCTGCTGTTGTTTCTCGCGACGGTTGCGACGGTTGTCTTCGCGTTGCTCGCGGCCTTCGCTGTTGTCTGAACGGTTGTCACGACGGTCGTTACGATCGTTACGGTCGTTGCGGTCATTACGATCGCGGCGGTTGTTCTGACGTTTACGACGATCCTGCTGACGCTCAGGTTTAGCCGCTTTTGGTTCTTCTTTCGGCTGCTCTGGCTGGACTTCTTCACCCGCAAACATCTTTTTCAGCGCGCCGAAGAAGCGGCTCAGCAGACCCGGTTGCGCGGGCTGGGCTTTCGGTGCCGCGGCTTCTGGTTTCTGCACGACAGGTTTAGTGACCGGTTTTTCCAGGGCCGCTTCTGGCGGTGCTTCTGGCATGATGAAAGTGGCTAACGCAGGCTGCTCTGGCAGTTTGCGCTCGGCGGGTTCCTCATCGGAAGGCAGCGCCATCTCTTCTTCGTGCAGTTTCGGCAGCAGATAGCTGAGCGTGCTGGTCTCTTCACCTTTACGGACACGCAGCACGTGGTAGTGCGGGGTTTCCATCTGGTCGTTTGGCACGATGATGCAGCGAACGCCGCCCTGACGTGCTTCGATAGCACTCACCGCAGCACGTTTTTCGTTCAGCAGGTAGGAGGCAATTGGCACAGGGACAATGGCGTGAACCTCTTTGGTGTTCTCTTTCAGCGCTTCTTCTTCAATCAGACGCAGGATAGAGAGGGAGAGAGATTCGTTATCACGTACGGTACCGGTGCCGGAGCAACGCGGGCAGACGTGATGGCTGGATTCACCCAGCGACGGGCTCAGGCGCTGGCGGGACATCTCCAGCAGGCCGAAGCGCGAGATATGGCTAATCTGGATACGTGCACGATCCTGACGTACCGCTTCACGCAGGCGGTTCTCGACCGCACGCTGGTGGCGGACCGGCGTCATGTCGATGAAGTCGATAACAATCAGACCACCCAGGTCGCGCAGGCGGAGCTGGCGGGCGATTTCATCTGCGGCTTCAAGGTTGGTGTTGAAGGCGGTCTCTTCGATGTCACCGCCGCGTGTGGCACGTGCGGAGTTGATGTCGATTGCGGTCAGCGCTTCTGTTGTATCGATTACGATAGAACCGCCAGAGGGCAGGCGCACTTCACGCTGGAAGGCGGACTCAATCTGGGATTCAATCTGATAGTGGCTGAACAGCGGGATTTCGCCGGTGTACAGTTTGATTTTGCTGGTGAAATCCGGACGACCCAGTGCGGCGATGTGCTGGCGAGCCAGTTCAAGCACTTTTGGGTTGTCGATCAGGATTTCACCGATGTCCTGACGCAGGTAGTCACGGAAGGCACGCACGATAACGTTGCTTTCCTGGTGGATCAGGAACGGAGCAGGGCGGCTTTCTGCAGCTTTCTGGATAGCTTCCCAGTGCTTCAGGCGGAAGCTTAAGTCCCACTGCAGCGCTTCGGCAGATTTGCCCACGCCTGCGGTACGCACGATAAGCCCCATGCCATCCGGCAGCTCAAGGCTTGCCAGCGCTTCTTTCAGCTCGGTACGGTCATCACCTTCGATACGGCGAGAGATGCCACCCGCACGCGGGTTGTTTGGCATCAGCACCAGATAGCTCCCTGCCAGGCTAATAAAGGTAGTCAGTGCGGCACCTTTGTTGCCACGCTCTTCTTTATCAATCTGGACGATAACTTCCTGACCTTCACGCAGAACATCTTTGATGTTTGGGCGGCCATGGGCGTTGTAGTTGGCAGGGAAATATTCGCGGGCGATTTCTTTCAGAGGGAGGAAACCATGACGCTCAGCACCGTAATCAACAAATGCAGCTTCAAGGCTGGGTTCAATGCGGGTGATTTTACCTTTGTAAATGTTCGCTTTTTTCTGTTCGTGTCCAGGACTTTCGATATCCAGATCGTACAGGCGCTGCCCATCCACAAGGGCGACACGCAACTCTTCTTGCTGAGTTGCGTTGATTAACATTCTTTTCATCGTAACTTACTCGTTATTCTTACATTGACGACAAAGCTGCGGGCAAGGTGACGCTTTCCGGGGTATGAACCGATGGCCTCGTGTCTGTTCACGTCGCCAACCTCACGGTTGTCGCTCGCTTAAGAGGCGCAGAGTGTCGGTTGCCTGTATTTCATACGGAAACACAGCGCAATTATCAGGGGAATTGCCTGGGTAGAACTCTCCAGAGAACAATCCTTATACCGGGAAGTACTGCAACCCGCAGCCCGCTAACTGCCTGAAAGATCAATACGTCTTACGCCATTGCTGCGTGGATGATCGGTCAGGCAAAATTGGTCATTCCGTCAACATCCTTACGTAACCAGGATTTAACACGGAAAACGGCTTCATTATTCCACTGCTCGCCGGGTTATAGCAAGATGACTTTTACCAATTATCACCCGGTTACTCACAGTTTCTTCACTTCAAAACGGTGATTGGTTTAATAACCACCAAATCGATTGCGTGAAACGGGGTGCAGGCCGGACAAAAGTAAATATAAGCATAGAAAAATGAGTGGCGCTAATGGCTGACGATATTTAGAATCGCCAACCATGAAAACAGAGACTCCAGCCGTAAAAATGGTTGCTATCGCGGATGATGACGCGGGGCAACGTATCGACAACTTTTTGCGTACCCAGCTGAAAGGGGTGCCAAAGAGCATGATTTACCGCATCCTGCGTAAGGGCGAGGTGCGGGTTAACAAAAAACGCGTGAAGCCCGAGTACAAACTCGAGGCGGGTGATGAAGTGCGCATTCCGCCGGTGCGCGTTGCCGAGCGTGAAGAAGAGACCGTTTCACCTAAATTACAGAAAGTGGCGGCTCTGAGTGATGTGATCCTGTATGAAGACGACCACATTCTGGTGCTGAACAAGCCGTCAGGGACCGCAGTCCACGGCGGTAGCGGTCTGAGCTTCGGCGTGATTGAAGGGTTACGCGCGCTGCGTCCGGAAGCCCGTTTCCTCGAGCTGGTTCACCGTCTTGACCGTGATACCTCCGGCGTGCTGCTGGTGGCGAAAAAGCGTTCCGCGCTGCGTTCCCTGCATGAGCAACTGCGTGAGAAAGGCATGCAGAAAGATTATCTCGCGCTGGTGCGCGGTCAGTGGCAGTCCCATGTGAAAGTGGTGCAGGCGCCGTTGCTGAAGAACATTCTGCAAAGCGGTGAGCGCATCGTCCGCGTAAACCAGGAAGGGAAACCGTCTGAGACGCGCTTTAAAGTTGAAGAGCGCTATGAGTTTGCCACGCTGGTACGCTGCAGCCCGGTGACGGGGCGTACCCATCAGATTCGCGTGCATACGCAGTTTGCGGGCCATCCGATTGCGTTTGATGACCGCTATGGCGATCGCGAATTTGATAAGCAGCTGGCGGGAACCGGCTTGTCTCGTCTGTTCCTGCATGCGGCTGCGCTGAAGTTTACCCATCCGAATACCGGGGAAGTCATTCGTATTGAAGCGCCGCTGGATGAGCAGTTGAAACGCTGCCTGAAGGTTTTGCGCGGCTGATTATGTGCCGGGTGGCGCTGCGCTTACCCGGCCTACGAAACCTGTAGGCCCATGCAAGCGAAGCGCCGCTGTGCAAACGTCACAGGGTCAGCGGATTACACGCTTCTCTGCGCAACATCTGGCACAGCGCTATCAACGGTAACCCCACCAGCGTATTCGGATCGCGTCCGTCCAGCTTGTCGAATAGCGCAATCCCCAATCCTTCACTTTTAAAACTTCCCGCACAGTTCAGCGGACGCTCCCGGCGTACATAATCCATGATCTCCTGCTCGCTGAGATGGCGGAAGTGCACGTCAAAAGGCTCACACTCCGTTTGCAGATGACCAGAGGCGGAGTTATAGAGCGCCAGACCCGTATAAAAGGTCACAATGTTGCCACGCGCCTGCATAAGCTGTTTGAACGCGTTCTCTTCAGTGTGCGGTTTACCTGTTATTTCTCCGTCCAGCACACAAACCTGATCGGAGCCTATAATCAAGTGTGAAGGATAGCGCGCGGCGAGCGACTGCGCCTTCTCCTTAGCGAGACGGCTCACCAGATGTCGTGGTGATTCACCAGGCTGTGGCGTTTCATCAACATCCGGTGCGGCACATTCAAACGGGATCCCAAGCTTTTCCAGCAACATTCGGCGGTAAGGAGAAGTGGAAGCAAGGACGAGATTTGGCATATTTTTATCACCAGATATAGCGTATCGATGCCAGCCATTTTAAACTACAGGCCGCAATGTGTGCGAATAATTGGCAAAAGGCAGCTCTGGTTGCCTTTTTCTTTGACTCTATGACGTTACAAAGTTAATATGCGCGCCCTATGCAAAAGGTAAAATTACCCCTGACTCTTGATCCGGTTCGTACGGCTCAAAAACGCCTCGATTACGAAGGTATTTATACTTCCGATCAGGCTGAGCGTATTGCCGAATCCGTAGTCAGTGTGGACAGTGATGTAGAATGCTCCATGTCGTTCGCTATCGACAACCAGCGTCTCGCCGTTTTAACCGGTGATGCAAAGGTGACGGTAACCCTCGAGTGTCAGCGTTGCGGGAAACCGTTTGTACAGCATGTTCACACAACGTATTGTTTTAGTCCGGTTCGTTCTGACGAACAGGCTGAAGCACTCCCGGAAGCGTATGAGCCGATTGAGGTAAACGAATTCGGTGAAATCGATCTTCTGGCTCTGGTTGAAGATGAAATCATCCTCACCTTGCCAGTGGTTCCGGTGCATGATTCTGAACACTGTGAAGTGTCCGAGGCGGACATGGTCTTTGGGGAATTGCCTGATGAAGCGCAAAAACCAAACCCATTTGCCGTATTAGCCAGCTTAAAGCGTAAGTAATTGAGGAGTAAGGTCCATGGCCGTACAACAGAATAAACCAACCCGTTCCAAACGTGGCATGCGTCGTTCCCATGACGCGCTGACTGCAGTTACCAGCCTGTCTGTAGACAAGACTTCTGGTGAGAAACACCTGCGTCACCACATCACCGCTGACGGTTTCTACCGCGGCCGCAAGGTTATCACTAAGTAATCACGCGTCAGCGTGATTAGGCTTAGTGAGGATTTCCCCGTGCAAACGGGGAAGTTACCGAACCAGGCTGCGACGATACCTTGACACGTCTAACCCTGGCGTTAGATGTCATGGGGGGAGATTTTGGCCCTTCCGTGACAGTGCCTGCAGCATTGCAGGCACTGAATTCTAATTCGCAACTCACACTTCTTTTAGTCGGCAATCCCGACACAATCACGCCATTACTTGCAAAAGCTGACTTTGAACAACGTTCACGTCTGCAGATTATTCCTGCGCAGTCAGTTATTGCCAGTGATGCCCGGCCTTCGCAGGCGATTCGCAACAGCCGTGGGAGCTCAATGCGGATCGCGCTGGAGCTGGTGAAAGAAGGGCGAGCGCAGGCTTGCGTCAGTGCGGGAAATACCGGCGCGCTGATGGGGCTGTCGAAATTATTGCTCAAGCCGATTGAGGGTATTGAGCGCCCGGCGCTGGTGACGGTATTACCGCATCAACAAAAGGGCAAAACGGTGGTGCTGGATCTCGGTGCTAACGTGGATTGTGATAGTACCATGCTGGCTCAGTTCGCCGTGATGGGATCGGTGCTGGCAGAAGACGTGGTCGGGATTAAGAATCCCCGCGTGGCGTTATTAAATATTGGTGAAGAAGAGACCAAAGGCCTGGACAGCATTCGCGAAGCTGCTGAAATGCTCAAACAGGTTCCCTCCATCAACTATATTGGTTATCTCGAAGCCAATGAGTTGCTGACGGGGAAAACGGACGTTCTGGTGTGCGATGGCTTCACCGGGAACGTCACGTTGAAGACCATGGAAGGGGTCGTGCGCATGTTCCTTTCTCTGCTGAAATCTCAGGGAGAGGGCAAAAAAAGTGCCTGGTGGCTGATTTTATTGAAGCGTTGGTTACAAAAAAGCCTGACGCGGCGATTCAGTCACCTCAACCCCGACCAGTATAATGGCGCCTGTCTGTTAGGATTGCGCGGCATTGTGATTAAGAGTCACGGAGCCGCCAATCAGCGAGCATTTTCTGTCGCCATTGAACAGGCAGTGCAGGCGGTGCAGCGACAAGTCCCTCAGCGGATTGCCGCTCGCCTGGAATCTGTATTAGCTAAAAGTGACTGAGCGTACATGTATACGAAGATTTTAGGTACCGGCAGCTACCTGCCAAAACAAGTGCGTACCAACGCCGATCTGGAAAAAATGGTAGATACGTCTGACGAGTGGATTGTCACGCGCACAGGTATCCGTGAACGTCGTATCGCCGCGCCAGACGAAACCGTGTCCACCATGGGTTACGAAGCCGCACAGCGTGCTATCGAAATGGCGGGCATTGATAAAGAACAGATTGGCTTGATCGTGGTCGCTACGACGTCTGCCACGCATGCTTTCCCTAGCGCAGCGTGCCAGGTGCAAAACATGCTCGGTATTAAAGGCTGCCCGGCGTTTGACGTTGCCGCCGCGTGTGCAGGCTTTACCTATGCGCTGAGCATTGCCGATCAGTATGTTAAATCGGGTTCCGTCAAATATGCGCTGGTGATCGGTGCTGACGTACTGGCGCGTACCTGCGATCCAACCGATCGCGGGACGATCATTATTTTTGGTGATGGTGCAGGCGCGGTGCTGCTGGGGCAGTCCGAAGAGCCGGGTATCATCTCTACGCATTTGCATGCCGATGGTCGCTACGGTGAACTGTTAACGCTGCCTAACGCCGATCGCGTTAATCCGGATAACGCTATTTACCTGACCATGGCGGGTAATGAGGTGTTCAAGGTGGCGGTGACTGAGCTTGCGCACATTGTCGATGAGACGCTGGAAGCGAACAACCTTGAACGTACCGCACTCGACTGGCTGGTACCGCATCAGGCGAACCTGCGTATCATCAGCGCGACCGCTAAAAAGCTGGGCATGTCGATGGATAACGTTGTGGTGACGCTGGACCGTCACGGCAACACCTCTGCGGCGTCAGTACCGTGCGCATTTGATGAAGCGGTACGCGACGGACGAATCAAACGGGGCCAGTTGGTCTTGCTTGAAGCCTTCGGTGGCGGGTTCACCTGGGGTTCCGCGCTGGTTCGTTTCTAGGATAAGGAATAAAAAAATGACGCAATTTGCTTTTGTGTTCCCGGGCCAGGGTTCTCAAACCGTTGGGATGTTGTCTGAAATGGCAGCAAACTACCCGGTCATTGAAGAGACTTTTCGTGAAGCTTCTGACGCACTGGGTTATGATCTGTGGGCGCTGACTCAACAGGGTCCGGCCGAAGAGCTGAACAAAACCTGGCAGACCCAGCCAGCATTGCTGACCGCCTCCGTTGCACTGTGGCGCGTCTGGCAGCAGCAGGGTGGTAAAGCCCCCGCGCTGCTCGCGGGTCATAGCCTGGGAGAATATTCTGCGCTGGTCTGCGCCGGTGTGATCGCGTTTGCTGACGCGGTGCGTCTGGTGGAACTGCGCGGTAAATTCATGCAGGAAGCGGTGCCGGAAGGCACGGGTGGCATGTCTGCCATTATCGGCCTGGATGATGCCGCGATTGCAAAAGCGTGTGAAGAGTCTGCTGAAGGTCAGGTGGTTTCTCCGGTTAACTTCAACTCGCCAGGCCAGGTTGTTATCGCCGGTCATAAAGAAGCGGTTGAACGTGCCGGTGCTGCCTGTAAAGCTGCAGGCGCGAAACGTGCACTGCCGCTGCCGGTGAGCGTGCCGTCTCACTGTGCATTGATGAAGCCCGCTGCCGAGAAACTGGCGGTTGAGCTGGAAAAAATCACCTTTAACGCACCGACGATTTCCGTTGTGAACAACGTCGATGTGAAATGCGAAACCGCGCCGGAAGCCATCCGCGACGCGCTGGTTCGCCAGCTCTACAGCCCGGTACAGTGGACCAAAACCGTTGAGTTTATGGCCGCTCAGGGCGTTGAGCAACTGTATGAAGTCGGCCCAGGTAAGGTCCTCACCGGTCTGACAAAACGTATTGTTGACACCCTGACAGCGTCCGCGATTAACGAGCCGGAAGCGATGTCAGCGGCACTCTCGCAATAAAAGAGGAATACCATGAGTTTTGAAGGAAAAATTGCCCTGGTCACTGGCGCAAGCCGTGGTATCGGGCGCGCAATTGCTGAAACACTGGTTGCGCGCGGCGCGAAAGTGATTGGTACAGCAACCAGCGAGAATGGCGCTCAGGCCATCAGCGAATATCTGGGTGCAAACGGTAAAGGTCTGGTACTGAATGTGACCGAACCTGCATCTATCGAATCTGTTCTGGAAAATATTCGTGCAGAGTTTGGCGAAGTGGATATTCTGGTAAACAATGCCGGGATCACTCGCGACAACCTTCTGATGCGAATGAAAGATGATGAGTGGAACGATATTATCGAAACCAACCTGTCATCTGTATTCCGTCTGTCAAAAGCGGTAATGCGCGCTATGATGAAAAAGCGTCATGGTCGTATTATCACTGTTGGTTCTGTGGTTGGTACCATGGGAAATGCTGGTCAGGCTAACTACGCTGCGGCGAAAGCGGGTCTGATTGGTTTCAGTAAGTCGCTGGCGCGTGAAGTCGCGTCCCGCGGGATTACTGTAAACGTTGTTGCTCCGGGCTTTATTGAAACGGACATGACGCGTGCGCTGACCGATGAGCAGCGTGCGGGTACACTGGCAGCAGTTCCGGCGGGTCGTCTTGGCGACCCTAAAGAAATCGCCAGTGCGGTTGCATTTTTAGCCTCTGACGAAGCGGGTTACATCACTGGTGAAACCCTCCACGTCAACGGCGGGATGTACATGGTTTAATCACGATCGAAAATATTTGCGTTATTAGGGCAAATGGCCTCAAAATAACGTAAAATCGTGGTAAGACCTGCCGGGATTTAGTTGCAAATTTTTCAACATTTTATACACTACGAAAACCATCGCGAAAGCGAGTTTTGATAGGAAATTTAAGAGTATGAGCACTATCGAAGAACGCGTTAAGAAAATTATCGGCGAACAGCTGGGCGTTAAGCAGGAAGAAGTTGTGAACTCCGCTTCCTTCGTTGAAGACCTGGGCGCAGATTCTCTTGACACCGTTGAGCTGGTAATGGCTCTGGAAGAAGAGTTTGATACTGAGATTCCGGACGAAGAAGCTGAGAAGATCACCACCGTTCAGGCTGCCATTGATTACATCAACGGCCACCAGGCGTAAGTGAACATCTCCAGGCGGTCATTCGACCGCCTGAGTTTTATCTTTTTTAGTCCCACGAATCTCTTTTTTTATCCCTCCCTGGAGGACAAACGTGTCTAAGCGTCGTGTAGTTGTGACCGGACTTGGCATGTTGTCTCCTGTCGGCAATACCGTAGAGTCCACCTGGAAAGCTCTCCTTGCCGGTCAGAGCGGCATCAGCCTAATCGACCATTTCGATACTAGCGCCTATGCAACGAAATTTGCTGGCTTAGTAAAGGATTTTAACTGTGAAGAGATCATCTCGCGCAAAGAACAGCGCAAGATGGATGCCTTCATTCAATATGGAATTGTCGCTGGCGTTCAGGCCATGCAGGATTCTGGCCTTGAAATTACGGAAGAGAACGCAACCCGTATCGGTGCCGCTATCGGCTCCGGGATTGGCGGTCTTGGCCTGATCGAGGAAAACCATACATCCCTGATGAATGGCGGCCCGCGTAAAATCAGCCCGTTCTTCGTTCCGTCCACGATTGTTAATATGGTGGCGGGTCACCTGACCATCATGTTTGGCCTGCGTGGTCCAAGCATTTCAATCGCGACTGCTTGTACGTCTGGCGTACATAACATCGGCCAGGCCGCGCGCATGATTGCGTACGGCGATGCAGATGCTATGGTTGCGGGTGGTGCAGAAAAAGCCAGTACCCCTCTGGGTGTCGGTGGTTTTGGTGCAGCGCGTGCGCTCTCTACCCGTAACGATAATCCTCAGGCGGCAAGCCGTCCGTGGGATAAAGACCGTGACGGTTTCGTACTGGGTGACGGTGCGGGCATGCTCGTGCTGGAAGAGTACGAACACGCGAAAAAACGCGGCGCGAAAATTTATGCTGAAGTCGTTGGCTTTGGTATGAGTAGCGATGCTTATCACATGACGTCTCCTCCGGAGAATGGCGCAGGTGCTGCGCTGGCAATGGAAAACGCGATCCGTGATGCGGGCATTACGCCAGCTCAGATTGGCTACGTTAACGCGCACGGTACCTCTACACCTGCAGGCGATAAAGCGGAAGCTCAGGCTGTTAAGTCTATCTTCGGCGAGTCTGCCAGCCGCGTACTGGTCAGCTCCACAAAATCCATGACCGGTCACCTGTTGGGTGCGGCGGGTGCAGTAGAGTCAATCTACTCTATCCTTGCGCTGCGCGATCAGGCGGTTCCACCAACCATCAACCTGGATAACCCGGATGAAGGTTGCGATCTGGACTTCGTGCCTCACGAAGCGCGTCAGGTTAGCGGTATGGAGTACACCCTGTGTAACTCCTTCGGCTTCGGCGGTACCAATGGCTCGCTGATTTTCAAACGCGTGTAATGGTTTCTTGCCCATAAAAAACGGAGCGCATAGCGCTCCGTTTTTTTTAGTTCACATTTTTGTTACTGATAGGTGAAAGTGAACTGGACGGTGGTGTTAAATTCGCCTGCCGTGACGGTTCCCGTAGGGGTATAGAGGCGGGCCGCGAGAGGAAACTGCGCATTGTGCGTTGTTCTGTCTACATCGACGGTAATCGAGCCCGCGGGTGAGATCTCGGTGAGATGATCGCGGGTCATGATCTGCATCGCCATGCCTGTTGCATCCCCGCTGCTATTAGCAAATTTTGTCTGATCGTCACTGTCTGAATCGCCGGTCAAGGTAGCCTTAACACGTGTCGTTGAGCTGGGGCAGGATGAAAGCGTGAGTGAAAAATCCTGCCATTCTCCGGTTGCCCCAACGCGACTAAAGTTTACCGCTCGTGCTTGATCGAACCTTACTGTCTGATTTTTGGATCCCGCATCCACGGTACAGGCAGACGCCACGACCGTGCCGCTCAGATCGATAGTGGTTGCTTGCGCGGAGCTACAAAGTGCAAACACCAGGCATGCGAGAGTAGATTTTACCCGTTCTATCATCATCCCCATCCTGCATTACTGATAGGTAAAGGTGGCCTGTGCCTGGCCGATAATGGTGCCTGGCATCACGTTGCCGTTGGAAACGGCTCGGGCGCGCATTTTCAAATCATAGGCGTGCGTACTGCTGCTGATGGCGACATTTTGCAACGTGGCGCCACTCTTGTAAGCCGTGTTAGTCGTTTCGTCGGTCAACTCCAGCTTCAGGTTAGTGGCCGTTCCGGTATTTTTATAATAGTTAGTATCGGTATCCGCTGTACCGCCAAAAGTAACGCTAAAGCTGGACGTTGAAGCAGGGCAGTTTGTTAATGCAAGCGTAAAGTTAGTCCAGTTTGTTGCACTTCCGGCAGTGGCCAGACTATCAGCCTGTATATTGTCACCTAATTTTACCGCCAGCGAGGGGCTATCTCCATTGACCACACAGGGTGAGGCAACAACCGTGCCTGTAATGTCAATATTGACCGAGTTGGCTGAACACGCGCCAGAAAACAGACCTCCGCAGAGCGTTGCCAGAATCGCTATTTTTTTTCCATTCGCGATATTCATTTTCATTCCTTATGTATTAGTTGTAGGTTACTTTAAGTTCAATGGCCGATTTCACATTGCCAGCAGTAACGGTTGCAGCGTCATCAATATAATAAGCGACCTTAAAATCGGGCAGGGTGTAATCGCCTGAGCCGTCATAAAGGCCCAGATTGATCTCACTGTTGATCTTATGTGCAGAACCATCGGCGTTCTGTACCTGAATATAGACATTGCTGGCGTAACCATCGCCAGTGACCGTATTTAATACCCCATTATTGGCATTGTGTGCGCCGTATACCGCGAATAAGTTATAGGTGATCCCATTAATCGCGCCAGGGCAGTTTTTCAACTCAACTTTAGGTACGTCGGTAATGTTTGATGCGCCACTTGCCAGGCTTGCGCCATACAGTGGGGATAATTTTATTTCCTTTGGTGCGTTAATAGTACAGGCAGTTATAATTGGCTGACTGACTACGCCGGACAGAATCAGGCCCGAATCTAACGCAACACCATCACCATCAGGGTTATGTACGTTCATGGTTACGTCGGGGACAGAAATAATAGTACCTGCTGGTATTTTTTCACTTAATCTGACCAGGCGATACCATACATGGTAGTAACCGTCACGCGCGCTACCATCGACAATTGGCAGATTGATGCGGTAATTGGGAGCTGTGGGATTATCTTGCGGTGAATATCCCGGTACAGATGAAACATGGACCTGATATTGAATACCAATACCTGGATTGCTTGTTGCCCAGGTCACATTGTCGGCAAGTAATTGTCCGTTAACAGACAAATCAATATAGGAGTTTTTTCCTTCGCCGGGGATAGTCTCGGTATAAATGGAATCATTATCATACCAGTCTGTCGTGCCGCCCACGACATTCGGTATAGATAATGTAGAAAATCCATGGTGCATGACATGGAAAGATTGAACTTCAATATAATTTGCGTAGGCGCAATTTATGCCTGACAGACCACATGGAATAAAAATAACAGGGGTTAGCCATTTTTTAAGCATTTTATTTAACGACATGATGCGTTGACCTCTACAATTGCGCTTGATGATGTGCTCTCTGGTAATTGCCAGCGGGTATGACACTGCTTATTTGCACCCCATTTAACGGTTGCACTTCCCTGAAGTGACATACCAGCCAGATAAACCTGTCCACCATCACCGACAATCGAGGTGGTTTTTGCGTTCTTGTCGTCAGTCACGATTGCACCAAACGGAACAGGGCGCCCGTCACGACGGGTTAACGTCATCAAAACGCGTTTACCCACACGTGTGTCAAAATGTGCCCGGACAATAGCCCCTCGGGTTGGCGTAACCGTTTTCGCAGAAAGCTCAACGTCGGCATCATCCGGCAGTTGTTCGGTATTCAGCGACAGCGTGTTTTCACGGTATGGGCTGATAAACGGCACAACGGTATAGCCGCGGAAATCGGTGCTGACGCCCGTCTGGTTAGTGATATCAACACCGCTTGCTCCCGGCGCTTCAACCAGAGCGACGGTCTCACCTAATTCCTGACTCAGCGTAATGCCATTTGCATGCGCAACCACACCGCCGCTGATACCATAATTTACCCGGCGCTGATCGTGGTCGTAACTGTAGGCGCTGTTCATTCTGGCATAGGTACCCTGGTAGTCCAGGCTGGCGCTACCGCCGTTACCCCCATCGTGGTTCGTCTCGCTTTCCTGCACGCTCCAGTTGAGGTTCTGATCTTGCAGCGCGGTGCCATTCAGCCCGACCGTATGGCTGGTGCTGCCATGTTTACTGGTATTGAGGTTGTAGGTGGCGCGACTGCTGCTGAGCCAGCGATCCAGCGGCACGCTGATACTCATTGAGAACACCTGGTCCTCGCTGTAAACGGTGTCGCTGTCGCGGGCATCAGTAGTGTTACGGTTAAAGCTGTAGTTCAGGCTCCAGGTGATGCCGTTCCAGCTGTTGCTGTAACCCGCGCCGATTGAGCGCATTGTTCGGTCGCTGTTCCAGTAATCCTCGCTGATGGCGTTCAACGAGATGGACCCCGCGCCTTCCCAGAGATTCTGGTTAAGCAATATCTCGGCACGATTACGCCGGCGTTCGGTATTGTCCTGCCAGTTACTGTCCCGCCAGGTGTCGAGTACTTCCTGCAGGGTGTAATAGCCTGAAGTTGAGTAGCGATAACCCGAAATGGCGATATTGGTCCCCGTTTCGAGAATGTTTTTACTGTAACGAACCCGCATTGACTGGCCGATCGCTTTTTCCTGATCCTGTTGGGTTGACCAGGCCTGCGTGCCATCGACGGATACGGCTCCCAGCCCACCAAAGTTTTTACCGATCCCCACAAGTAGCGACTGATAATGTTGCGATAGCTGTCCGCCGCCGTAGGCGGTAAATCCTGCTGGCAGGCCGTAGATGGCCGAGCCCTGAGTAAAGAATGTTTTATCGACGGCGCTGTCGTAAGGACGGTACTGACCGCTGGTCAGGCTGTACTTTAAACGACCTTCACGCTGTAGAACCGGCAGTGAGGCGAAGGGGACCAACTGGTGCTGTTCGCTGCCGTCAGCTTCTTTAATAGTCACGTCCAGATCGCCGCTACTGCCCGTGGGATACATGTCAGTGATCTCAAATGCCCCCGGCGACACATAGCTTTGGTAAATGGTGTAGCCGTTTTGTTTAATGATGACCTGGGCGTTGGTCCGGGCAATTCCGCGAACCACCGGTGCGTAGCCGCGCAGGCTGTCAGGCAGCATGTCGTCATCGGAGGCCAGTTGCGCACCCCGGAAAGGCACGCTGTCAAACAGATCGGAAGGGGAGTTGCTTTCGCCAAGCGTCAGCTGACTTTTGAGCGCGATAATATTTCGCTGAGCGTAGGTATATGCCGAATCCCAGTTATTCTGGGTATTGTCGCCGCTGGTATTGCGTGACCAGGTGCTGTAGTTACGAACGCGCCATGGGCCGATATTTAGCCCTGGGCGCAGGTTCAGGTAATAGCTGTCTGAATCGGTCATATCAGAGTGACGAGCCTGGGTGTTGCCGCCTGTAAAGCTGTAATTAAGCAGCAGCGCATTGATGCCTTCATCCAGGCGTTCTGGAGCAACATATCCACGCGCCTGGTTATTCATCGCCGCCTGAGGGATGCTCAACAAAAGTTGCTGTTTATTGAAGACGAACTGAGTAGCAGCGTTGGGAATAGCGGCCAGGTTTGCGCAATGGTTCTCTCCGGTCAGTTGCGGAAATTGCTCGGTTCGGACGCCAAAGTCACGTAGCATCTCCATGCTTATGCACGGTTGCAATGATGTCTGGCCGTGACTGTCCTTTTGCATGCTAAATTCAATGTCATGTGTGCCAGTCAATGTCTGATTGACCAGCACGTCAACGCGATAAGTACCCGGCATTTGGCCAACACCTTCTTCAAAGGCACTCAGGTCAGAAATGTCTTTACCTGGACCGTCAATACCCAGTAGCGCGGGGTTAAAATATTCCCGGGCACAGGCAGGGTGCGACAACGAGAACGTACACTGCAATGCGATGAAGCAGGCCAGCCTGGTTGGCGAGATCTTATTTTTTTTAGCTCTGATCATTCCGTGATCCTTTCGGAGTCCGAGTATCTAATGAGTGATTACTGCGTCTGGTGTTCCGCGCCAGCTGCGCCGAAGTCACTGATAATTTTCCAGCGAATATTGCCTTTGGCATTTGCCGGAAGACTGAAGGTCGCGCTGGACATGGGCGCAACGTATGTCGCATCCGTAACCGTACTGGCACCGACTTTGACTTCGCTGAAGTTCATGTAATAGGGGGTTGGGTTACTGACCGTAAGCTGTTGATCGCTGCGTTTCCAGCTAAGCTTGCTGGCAAACTTTTCCGGCATCTCAGTAAGCGATGCGGGGCGATAAATGATTTTGATACGTGTCTTAATCGCAATCTGTAGGGTATTTACGTTGTCTAACTTTTCTGTTGCCGGAATGGTTTTAATGTTCATCCAGAACAGTGACTCACGATCCTGTGGCAGATTCCCGCCCGTATTAATAATACGCAGTTTGTTTTCTTCATTGCCAGCTAAGCGGAACAGGGGCGGCGTGACGATAAACGGTGTTTTACTGGTGTCGTTTTCATCTTTATCAACCCATGACTGAATTAAATAGGAGTATGGGTCTGGGTTTTTGACGTCCAGGGAAGATTCTTTTTTGTCTGCATGGTATATAATGCGAGTGCCTCCAATAATAACACCCGCTTGCGCTGTTGCCATTGAAAAAACAAATGCAGCGGCGATTAATGAATTCACTAATTTCATCTGGTTAACCTCAAAATAACAATGCCGGGAAGCCCCGGCATTGCTTATAGCCTAAGGCGGAAATTTATCGCGCTATGATTAATTGTATGCCAGCGTAAAGTTAGCGGTACCGTTAGCGGAACCCGCCTCAACGGTAGCGGCAGTTGCGATATACTGTGCGCTGAAATTCATGGTAGCGGTGCCAGCAGTCGCATCGATGGTCGCTGCTTTAGATGCGGTTGCCAGCGGTAACGCGGTGCCGTCGCCGTTCAGCAACTGAATAGCAACGCCTTTGGCAACGCCAGTGGTGCCTGCGCCGGTGACTTCCAGATAGTCATTATTAGTGGCGTCTGGTTTGCCGGTGTATTTCACAACAACAGCTTTGCCTTTCAGGTCTGCCGGGCACTCAGACAGTTTCAGAGTAAAGCGAGTATTCGCGGCAACGGAACCAGCCTCTGGCAGAGCAGTTTTAGCGATATCACCTAACTTGACGGTCTGCGGTGCGGTCATGGTGGTGTCAATTTTACAACCTTGCTCGATGATATTACCGGTGAAATTTACCTGTCCATCATCGGCCTGCGCGGCAGAAACCATTCCGAGTGTAGTGATTAAGGCAACAGCCGCTACTTTTCCTTTCATTGATAATGTCCTTGAAGAGTGTGATTGATATAAAACACAGGTGAGTACTCATGGCACACGATGTGATGATGCTCGATAGTTTTCAGCAAGAAACATTGTCTTGTGTTTTTAAAACCATCTTGCGCACTTGGGTATTCACATGGGGGATTATATCTATGTGCTAAAATATGAACTATAAACTATATCTAATGAGTGTTTTTAATTTAACTTTAATAATCCTCTCCGTGAATAATATTTCATTTATTCATTAATAGATGAATAGCATTTCTCTCATGTATACAGGCGTAGGCGCACCCAACCTTCCTGTGCTTTTTTACATTTATTCGAAGATAACAGACTTGCGATATCCTCTTTCACCTGCCACCCTAGTCAGGTATTTATATGGAGGGTGAATGTATCTAATTAATGGTGAGTTACAAAAAAAGTTAGATGTGAACGATCGTAGCGTTCAGTTTGGGGATGGTTGTTTTACCACTGCTCGAATTAGCGGCGGCGTTGTTTCACTTTTCAGCCACCATCTGACACGTTTGCAGACGGCCTGCACAAGGTTGGCTATCCCGTTTGATGCATGGGAAACCCTTGCTGCGGAAATGCGGGATATGGCGCAAAAACAGGGTGACGGCGTGTTAAAGGTCGTTATCACGCGTGGAGCTGGCGGTCGCGGCTATAGCCCCGCAGGCTGTCAGCAACCGGTGCGCATCCTGAGCGTTTCTGAATATCCTACGCATTACGCACGCTGGAAAGAAACCGGCGTAACGCTTGCTCTCAGCCCGATCCCCTTGGGTCGCAACCCTTATCTTGCAGGAATGAAGCACCTCAACCGCCTTGAGCAGGTGCTGATTCGTTCTCATCTTGAGCAGACGGATGCCGATGAAGCCCTTGTCCTTGACAGCGATGGGTGGCTTACGGAATGCTGTGCCGCAAATCTGTTCTGGCGCTGTGGGCAGGATGTCTTTACCCCACGCCTCGATCAGGCGGGCGTAAACGGCATTATGCGGCAGTTTATTATCGCCCAACTGGCACTGACCGCGTATCGCGTTGTCGAAGTGAATGCGCCGCTAACGGCGCTCGCGCAGGCTGATGAAGTGCTTATCTGTAACGCGCTAATGCCGGTTGTCCCCGTACAGCGCTACGCAGAGCGAGAGTGGCCCGCGCGCGAACTTTACCACTATTTAGCCCCAATTTGTGAGTCGTCCGATTAGCATGATGAAACTGTTACGCCTTGTTCTGTTACTGTTGGTTGTCCTCGGCGCTGCCGCCGGCGTCGGTGTATGGAAAGTTTTCCAGCTGGCGGACAGTAAGATCCTCATTAAAGACGAGACGATTTTTACCCTTAAAGCCGGTACCGGGCGGATGGCGCTGGGCGAACAGCTTTACAGCGATAAAATCATCAACCGCCCGCGCGTGTTCCAGTGGTTACTGCGTATCGAGCCGGAACTGTCTCACTTCAAGGCCGGTACCTATCGTTTTACGCCCGGCATGACCGTCAGGGAGATGCTGCAGCTGCTGGAAAGTGGCAAAGAAGCGCAGTTCCCGCTGCGTTTTGTCGAAGGGATGCGACTGAGCGATTACCTGAAACAGCTGCGTGATGCGCCCTATATCAAGCACACTCTGAAAGATGATCGTTACGAGACGGTCGCCGGGGTGCTGAAATTTGAGCATCCTGAGTGGGTGGAAGGTTGGTTCTGGCCGGACACCTGGATGTACACCGCGGGCACGACGGATGTCGCGATTCTTAAACGGGCGCACAAAAAGATGGTCGCGGCAGTCGATTCGGCCTGGGAAGGGCGTATGGAAGGGCTGCCCTATAAAGACCAAAACCAGTTCGTGACCATGGCTTCGATCATCGAGAAAGAGACTGCCGTTGCTGCCGAGCGCGATCGGGTTGCGTCGGTATTTATCAACCGTCTTCGCATTGGCATGCGTCTGCAAACCGACCCTACCGTTATTTACGGCATGGGCGAGCGCTACAGCGGAAAGATTTCGAGGAAAGATCTCGAGACGCCAACGGCGTATAATACCTACGTCATTAACGGCCTGCCGCCGGGCCCGATTGCAACGCCGAGCGAGGCGTCGCTTAAAGCCGCCGCGCATCCGGCCAAAACACCGTATCTCTATTTTGTGGCTGACGGAAAAGGGGGGCACACCTTTAACACCAACCTTGTCAGTCATAATCGCTCTGTTCAGGACTATCTGAAGGCACTTAAGGAAAAAAATGCGCAGTAAATACATCGTCATTGAGGGACTCGAAGGCGCGGGGAAAACCACCGCTCGCGACGTAGTGGTGGAAACGCTGAACGCGCTTGGCGTCACTGACATGGTCTTCACCCGAGAGCCAGGCGGCACTCAGCTGGCTGAGAAACTGCGCAGCCTGGTGCTGGATATCAAATCTGTTGGCGACGAAGTTATCACTGACAAAGCCGAAGTGCTGATGTTCTATGCGGCCCGCGTCCAGCTGGTTGAGACAGTGATAAAACCCGCTCTGGCCGATGGCAAGTGGGTGATCGGCGACCGTCACGATCTGTCCACTCAGGCGTACCAGGGCGGGGGACGCGGTATTGACCAGACAATGCTGGCAACGCTGCGTAATGCCGTACTGGGTGATTTTCGCCCGGACCTGACGCTCTATCTGGATGTCACTCCGGAAGTGGGCCTCAAACGCGCCCGCGCGCGCGGCGAGCTGGATCGCATTGAACAAGAGTCCTTTGATTTCTTTAACCGCACCCGCGCACGCTATCTTGAGCTGGCCGCGCAGGACAGCTCAATTCGTACCATCGATGCGACGCAATCGCTGGAAGACGTCACGCAAGACATCCAGCAGACCGTTACGCAGTGGCTACAGGAGCAGCAGGCATGAAATGGTATCCATGGTTGCGCCCGCACTTTGAACAGCTGATCAACAGCTATCAGGCCGGTCGGGGGCATCATGCGTTACTGATTCAGGCATTGCCGGGGATGGGGGATGATGCGCTAATTTACGCCATTACCCGTTTCCTGATGTGCCAGCAGCCTGAAGGGCACAAAAGCTGCGGGAAATGCCGTGGCTGCCAGCTGATGCAGGCGGGCACGCATCCTGACTATTACACGCTGGCGCCTGAGAAGGGCAAAAGCGCGCTCGGTATTGATGCCGTGCGTGAAGTCAGTGAAAAACTGTACGAACATGCGCGGCTGGGCGGGGCGAAAGTCGTCTGGCTCAACGACGCTGCGTTACTGACCGAGGCGGCGGCTAACGCGCTGCTCAAAACGCTGGAAGAGCCGCCGGAGAAAACATGGTTCTTCCTCTCATGCCGCGATCCGGGCCGATTGCTGGCAACGTTGCGCAGCCGCTGTCGTCTTCATCACCTTGCGGTGCCCCAGGAATCATGGTCCTTGAGCTGGCTAGAACGCGAGGTGACAACGTCACAGGAAAGTGCGCTCTCTGCGCTTCGCCTGAGCAGCGGCGCGCCCGCAGCGGCGCTGGCATTACTGCAACCCGACGTCTGGTCGCAGCGAGAAACGCTCTGTAAGGCCGTCGAGGCTTCGCTCAACAGCCAGGACTGGTTGAGCTTGCTGCCTGTACTGAATAGCGATCGGGCCGTTGAGCGTTTGCACTGGCTGGCGTCCTTACTTTTGGATGCGCTAAAGCTCCAGCAGCGGGCAATGCTACTGACAAACCTGGACGCGTGGCCACTGGTGAACCTGCTGGCGAGCCGCCTTTCAGGAACGTCCTTGCACGCTATCCTTCATGATATCTGCGAAAGCCGGGAACAGCTTTTAACCGTAACGGGTCTTAATCGCGAGCTGTTACTGACCGACCAGTTACTGCGTATTGAACATTACCTGCAACCAGGCGTTACGCCGCCTGTTTCCCATCTCTGAGAGAGACATTATGTTTTTAGTCGACTCACACTGCCATCTTGATGGCCTGGATTATCAATCCCTTCACAATGACGTGGATGACGTGCTGGCAAAAGCCGCTGCCCGCGATGTGAAATTTTGTCTTGCCGTGGCGACGACATTGCCGGGGTACCGCGCCATGCGTGAGCTGGTGGGCGTTCGCGATAACGTGGTGTTCTCCTGCGGCGTGCATCCGCTGAACCAGGATGAAGCGTACGATGTTGATGAGTTACGCCGACTGGCTGCGGAAGAGGGCGTCGTGGCGATGGGTGAAACCGGGCTGGACTATTTTTACACGCCGGAAACGAAACCGCGCCAGCAGGAATCCTTCCGCAACCATATCCGCATTGGCCGCGAGCTGAACAAACCGGTCATCGTGCATACCCGTGATGCACGCGCCGATACGCTGGCGATCCTCCAGGAAGAAAAGGTGACGGATTGCGGTGGCGTACTACACTGTTTCACAGAAGACAGAGAAACGGCGGGTAAACTGCTTGATCTAGGGTTTTATATTTCGTTTTCCGGGATCGTGACGTTCCGTAATGCAGAGCAGCTGCGTGATGCTGCGCGTTATGTTCCGCTCGACCGCATTCTGGTAGAAACAGACTCTCCGTATCTGGCACCGGTACCGCATCGCGGGAAAGAGAACCAGCCAGCCATGACGCGAGACGTTGCGGAATACATGGCCGTGCTTAAAGGCGTCAGCATCGAAGAGCTGGCCCGCGTCACGACGGAAAACTTCTCTGCGCTGTTCCATATCGACCCCGCCCGCCTGCAATCTGTCTGATACACCTGTTTTTTTTAGGCTCGTAATTAATAAACAAAACGAGTAAAGTTCACCGCCTCATTTGGGGCGGTGAGGATGTATTTAGACACATCCAGACATGCTTTTTGTAAATAACTGCAAGTTTTTCGTCCGTCTTAAGCTGAAACGTGATAGCCGTCAAACAATCCCAGAGGGAATTATTTTACTCTGTGTAATAAATAAAGGGCGCTTAGATGTCCTGTCCACGGCACGGTACTCCCCCCGGGCCAATGCGTGAAAGCGTAAAAAAAGCACAAATACTCAGGAGCACTCTCAATTATGTTTAAGAATGCATTTGCTAACCTGCAAAAGGTCGGTAAATCGCTGATGCTGCCAGTATCCGTACTGCCTATCGCAGGTATCCTGCTGGGTGTCGGTTCTGCAAACTTCAGCTGGCTGCCAGCCGTAGTTTCCCATGTGATGGCCGAAGCAGGCGGTTCCGTCTTTGCTAACATGCCTCTGATCTTCGCGATCGGTGTGGCGCTGGGCTTCACCAATAACGACGGCGTTTCTGCGCTGGCTGCAGTGGTTGCCTACGGCATCATGGTGAAAACCATGGCTGTGGTTGCGCCTCTGGTTCTGCATTTACCGGCAGAAGAGATTGCCGCGAAACACCTGGCAGACACCGGTGTTCTGGGCGGTATCATCTCCGGTGCGATTGCAGCGTATATGTTTAACCGCTTCTATCGCATCAAGCTGCCTGAGTATCTGGGCTTCTTCGCGGGCAAGCGTTTCGTTCCGATCATCTCTGGTCTGGCAGCGATTTTCACTGGCGTGATCCTGTCCTTCATCTGGCCACCAATCGGTTCCGCGATCCAGACCTTCTCTCAGTGGGCTGCTTACCAGAACCCGGTTGTCGCTTTTGGTATCTACGGCTTCATCGAGCGTTGCCTGGTGCCATTCGGTCTGCACCACATCTGGAACGTTCCATTCCAGATGCAAATTGGTGAATTCACCAACGCAGCAGGCCAGGTATTCCACGGTGATATCCCACGTTACATGGCAGGTGATCCAACTGCAGGCAAACTGTCTGGTGGCTTCCTGTTCAAAATGTACGGCCTGCCGGCTGCTGCGATTGCAATCTGGCACTCTGCTAAACCAGAGAACCGTGCAAAAGTGGGCGGTATCATGATCTCCGCAGCGCTGACCTCGTTCCTGACCGGTATCACCGAGCCGATCGAGTTCTCCTTCATGTTCGTTGCGCCGATCCTGTACGTTATCCACGCGATTCTGGCGGGGCTGGCGTTCCCAATCTGTATCCTGCTGGGTATGCGTGACGGTACGTCCTTCTCTCACGGTCTGATCGACTTTATCGTTCTGTCCGGTAACAGCAGCAAACTGTGGCTGTTCCCAATCGTGGGTGCGTGCTATGCCGTTGTCTACTACACCATCTTCCGCGTGCTGATCAAAGCACTGGACCTGAAAACCCCAGGCCGTGAAGATGCAACTGAAGACAGCAAAGCAGGTGTGACCAGCGAAATGGCTCCGGCCCTGGTTGCAGCGTTCGGTGGCAAAGAGAACATCACTAACCTGGACGCGTGTATCACTCGTCTGCGTGTGAGCGTTGCCGATGTTGCGAAAGTAGACCAGCCGGGTCTGAAAAAACTGGGCGCAGCGGGCGTGGTTGTTGCAGGTTCTGGTGTTCAGGCAATCTTCGGTACGAAATCCGATAACCTGAAAACCGAAATGGATGAGTACATCCGCAACAGCTAAGCTGTGAGCAGGGGAGACTAAGGCAGCCGAATGGCTGCCTTTTTTATTGCTGCGGTTTGTTGTGCCGGGTAAGGCGCAGCCGCCACCCGGCTAAACACTCAGAAGTCGTAGCTCGCGCTCACCGAGACGTTCAGCGGTGCGCCATAAACCATATAAGAGCCGACGTAATCGTAATACTCTTTGTCAAACAGGTTGTTGACGTTAGCCTGGACGGCAAACTCTTTGGTGACCTGATAACGGCTGAACAGGTTAACCAGCCCGTAACTGCCTTGCTCTGCACGTGATTGTCCCGCCGGGCCGCCGTCCACATCCGTCCACACCTTATTCTGCCAGTTTACGCCACCGCCCACGGTCAGTTCTGGCAGCATTGGCAGTTGATAACGGGTAAACAGCTTCATGGTTGTGCGCGGCTGATCGGAGCTGACTGCGTTGCCGTTTTTATCTTCAGCAATGTAGCGGGTTGCGCCGAACGTTAGCTGCCAGTTATCCGTCAGCGCGCCGTTAAGCTCGAACTCAATCCCTTTACTCACCACACCGTCCAGCGATTCATAAATGGATTCACCGCTCGGCATGTAGGTATAAGTGTTGCTCGCCACGTTATCCTGTTCAATGCGGAAAATTGCCAGCGAGGTGGTCAGGCGGGTATTAAACCAGTCCGCTTTCACACCGGCTTCATAGCTTTTACCCGTGGTTGGGTCGAGGTAACGACCACTGGCATCACGCTTGTCCTGAGGCTGGAAGATTGAGGTATAGCTGACGTAAGTCGACCAGTCTTCATTAATGTCGTAGACCAGACCCGCGTAAGGCGTGACGTCATCTTTGGTACTTTCCAGACGGGTGTCCGGAGAGCCCGCCGGGTTATAGCGAATGTTATAGTTGGTATAGCGCGCCCCGAGGATCAGGTGCAGCGGATCGGCCAGCGAGAAGCGGGCGGAAGTATAGGCCGATGACTGACGGATGTCGTCCTGGCTATAGAGCTTCCATGGCGTCCACTGAGGATCGGCAATATCCCCGTTCCAGTTTTTGAAATTACCCACGTCGACCATGCCGTATAACGCATCCGGCATCCTATTGTCATAATGGTTGCGCTGGCGGCTGAAGCTGCCGCCAAACATCATTTCGTGCTGACGGCCAAAGAGATCGAATCCGCCCCGCAGGAAGGCATCAACCGCATCCTGTTTGCGCTCGCCTTTGTTCCAGCCACCATAGCCCACCATGCCTGCACCGGTCGCTTGATCGGGATAGCCGGACATATACATCAGTTTGCTGTCGAAATTCGTATCAGCATGCATGCCGTTGATGTGGGCTTCCCAGCCGTTGTCAAAGCGCTGAGTCAGGTTGGCGAAAATGCGGGTGTTATCTTTATCCGAATATGCCCACTTTGGCGCTACGGTCTGGCTACGATCGTAATGGGTTTTACTCCCGTCGCTGTTCCAGGTTGGCAATCCACCCCAGGTCGGATCCTCGGTGTTGCTTTCCTGGTATTCATAGCCGACAGAAAGGGTCGTGCTGTCGGTCACATCCGCATCCACCACGCCGTAGAGGAATTTTTTACGGTAGTGGTAGTTATCAACAAAGCTGTCGTTATCCTGATAGCCTGTAATCAGGCGGCCGCGTATCTTGCCGGACTCCACCAGCGGCGCCTGCAGATCCAGCACGTAGCGCTGTTTATCCCAGCTGCCGTAGCTGGCACTGACATTACCTTTGAATTCATTGCTGTCTGCATGTTTGCGCACCATATTGACATAGGCCGCCGGGTTTCCCGTCCCGGACATCAGGCCGGTTGCGCCGCGTACCACTTCGATACGGTCATAAATCGCGGTATCGGCGGCAGTATCGCCGAAGTTCCACACTTCGCTGATGGAGGTCGGCAGGTCATCGTACGCATAGTTACTCACGAAGAATCCGCGTGAGTAAAATACGGTACGGTCGCTGTCCTGAACCTGCGCCGTCACGCCAGTGGTATTAGTTAACACCTGGCCGATAGACTGCAGGTTTTGATCCGCCATGCGCTGCTGGCTGATGACGCTGACGGACTGCGGAATATCGCGAGGCACGAGGAGCAGTTTGGTCCCGGTGGTGGTGGTCTTGACGCTGTAGTCCCGATCCTGCCCGTCGGACAAGGCAGGCGCGTTATCGAAACTGCCATCAACCACAACGGTATCTTCGTCTGTGGAGGCAGCAAAACTCACGGCTGGCATCAATGCCATAGCAATACAGGCTGCCAGCAACGAAGGCGTTGCGACAGGCTGACGTTGCCCATCCCTGGTATGATGATTGAAAGACATGATCAAACCCTTAAGAACGGTGAAGGTTGGTAGCATCAGTCCCGCGATCGCGGTCTGACGTCGTTTTCTATGTTAAAAATGCGCATGAAAATGCAAATGCGAAATATACGCATTGCCATTAATGCTGTAAACAGATGTGTCGAGCGGAACTGAAATAATGTTTCAGCCAGTGAATACGCCTGAGCGGTCACTCTTCATTCAGCTGATGAAGATTCAGGAAAGAATTCGGGGGAGAAGGTTGAAAGGACAGGAGAAACTCGCTCATACTCTTGGATTGTGTCACACAGTCTTCCCGAGAGTGTGTTATCAGCGGACGCACCACGCCAGATTTAACAAAAAAGGAAAAGGTCATGGCTGAAGAAACGATTTTCAGTAAAATTATCCGTCGCGAAATCCCCTCGGATATCGTCTATCAGGATGAACTGGTGACGGCTTTCCGGGACATTTCCCCCCAGGCACCGACACACGTCCTTATCATTCCCAATATTCTGATTCCGACCGTAAATGACGTAAAAACCGAGCACGAAGTGGCGTTAGGTCGTATGCTGACGGTGGCGGCGAAAATTGCCGAGCAGGAAGGCATAGCGGAAGACGGTTACCGTCTGATCATGAACTGTAATCGTCATGGCGGCCAGGAAGTTTATCATATTCACATGCATCTGCTGGGTGGACGTCCTCTGGGGCCGATGCTGGCACACAAAGGTCTTTGACATGTTTAAAGGGCGTATTGCAGCGCTGGTAATGACGATGATGATTGTGGGATGCAGCACGCGCCCGGCGATCCCCGTGAGCGATGAACAGACGCTGGTGATGGAGTCCTCCGTGCTGGCGGCGGGTATTACGGCGCAACAGCCCGCGTTAACCGTCAGTGAAATTAAGTCTTCAGCCTCCTCTGCGCTCTTTAACGAACGAAATGAACCCGTGACGGTCCACTACCGTTTTTTCTGGTATGACGTAAGAGGTCTTGAAATGCATCCGCTGGAGGCGCCGCGCAGCGTCACCCTTCCGGCGAGGTCGTCGGTAACGATCTATGACAGCGCCAGCTATTTGGGTGCACATAAGGTAAGACTTTATCTTTATCTGTAAGGGGTGAACTTTGATTAAAAATTTGAGCCGTTATGCGCTCGTGACAGCTTTCGCTCTGTTTCTGGCAGGGTGTGTGACCCGTACTGAACAGCCTGCACCTGTAGAAGAGGCTAAACCGGGTACTGAGCAGCCGACAACGCCAACGGAGCCACAGCCAACCGTGCCGTCTGTACCGTCCATTCCGTCACAGCCTGGTCCAATTGAGCACCCGGACCAGACGTCACAGCCTACGCCGCGCGTGCGCCATTATGACTGGAACGGTGCAATGCAACCGATGGTCGGTAAAATGCTGCAGGCACAGGGCGTGACGGCAGGCGGCGTGCTGCTGGTCGACAGCGTTAACAACCGTACTAACGGTTCGCTGAACGCGGGCGAAGCGACGGAAACCCTGCGCAATGCCCTGGCGAACAACGGCAAGTTTACGCTGGTCTCTGCTCAGCAGCTCGCGGTGGCCAAACAGCAACTCGGCCTGTCGCCGCAGGATAGCCTCGGCACCCGCAGCAAGGCGATTGGGATTGCCCGCAACGTTGGCGCCCAGTATGTGCTGTACTCTAATGCGACCGGCAACGTGAATACCCCAGCCCTGCAGATGCAGCTGATGCTGGTTCAGACAGGCGAAATTATCTGGTCAGGTAAAGGTGCGGTTACGCAACAATGACAGCACGCGTGATGCGATCCTGACGCGCTATTTTCCGCAGTACCGCCTTATCGCGCCGCAGGCCCACTCCGGGCTTGGCGGCGCGAGTTGTATTCTGGAGCAGGGTGCGCACCGTCTGGTCTTACGGCATAATCACGATCCCTTCGCGCCCGCTTTCCATTTTCGTCGTCAGTTTCGTGCCCTCAGACGTCTTCCGTCAGATCTCGTGCCGGAACCCCGTTTTTTCCGACAGGGCTGGATGGCCGTCGACTATCTTGAGGGCGAGGTGAAAAGCGCGCTGCCGGACACCCCGGAGCTCGCGGCGATGCTGTATCATCTGCACCAGCAACAGCGTCTGGGGTGGCGAATCGCGTTACTTCCGCTGCTTGAGCACTACTGGCAGCAAGCCTCCCCGAAAAGACGTACCCCAGTCTGGCTTGCGCATCTCAAACGGCTGCGTAAAGCGGGCGAGCCGCAACCGATTCGGCTCTCACCATTACATATGGATGTGCACGCCGGGAACATTGTGCATACGTCAGGAGGAGCCAGACTTATTGACTGGGAATATGCCGGAGACGGCGATGTGGCGCTGGAGCTGGCCGCGGTCTGGACGGAAAGTGACGCCGCGCGGCTGACGCTCATCAGAGAGTATGCCAGAGTAGCGCATATTGACGCCGACGCGCTGGCTCGTCAGGTGAGACGCTGGCGACCCTGGGTCATTATGCTGATGGCGGGCTGGTTTGAAATGCGCCTTCAGCAGTCCAGAGATAAACAATTTATTGCGCTGGCAAACGATGCCTGGCGTCAGTTACAAACGAAAGGATAAGAGAGGTGAGTGTGGGTCCAGTCATGTTGAATGTTGAAGGGTTTGAGCTGGATGCGGAGGAGCGTGACATTCTGGCGCATCCGCTGGTGGGCGGCCTGATCCTGTTTACCCGCAACTATCACGATCCGGCGCAGCTGCGCGAGCTGGTGCGTCAGATCCGCGCCGCGTCGCGTAACCATCTGGTGGTGGCCGTCGATCAGGAAGGCGGGCGCGTGCAGCGTTTTCGCGACGGTTTCACCCATCTGCCGGCTGCCCAGTCTTTCGCCGCGCTGCTCGGGACGGAAGAGGGGGGAAAACTGGCGCAGGACGCTGGCTGGCTGATGGCCAGTGAAATGATTGCTATGGATATCGACATCAGCTTCGCCCCGGTGCTGGACGTGGGCCATATCAGCGCCGCGATTGGTGAGCGCTCATACCATGAAGATCCGCGTATTGCACTGGCAATGGCGACCCGATTTATCGACGGGATGCACGATGCAGGTATGAAAACCACCGGCAAACACTTCCCGGGCCACGGAGCCGTGACGGCGGATTCCCATAAAGAGACCCCGCGCGATCCGCGCCCGGAAGCGGAAATTCGTGCCAAAGATATGTCGGTGTTCCGTTCACTTATCACCGATAACAAACTTGACGCTATCATGCCTGCCCACGTGATTTACAGCGACGTCGACCCGCGGCCGGCCAGTGGCTCTCCGCACTGGCTGAAAACCGTATTGCGCCAGGAGCTGGGTTTCAATGGCGTGATTTTCTCTGACGATTTGTCGATGGAAGGGGCGGCAATTATGGGCAGCTATGCAGAACGCGGTCAGGCGTCGCTGGACGCAGGTTGCGATATGATCCTGGTCTGCAATAATCGTAAAGGGGCTGTTAGCGTGCTGGATAACCTGTCGCCGATCAATGCAGAGCGTGTTACACAATTGTATCATAAAGGTTCATTTACCCGTCAGGAGCTGATGGATTCGGCGCGCTGGAAGACGGTCAACGCCCGGCTTGAAGACCTGAATGAGCGCTGGCAGGCGCACAAAGCCAGCCTGTAATCCCTCCCGGAAGGCGTAGCATGGTGAGAAGACAATGATCATCTATTTACACGGTTTTGACTCAAACAGTCCAGGTAATCATGAGAAGGTGTTGCAGCTGCAGTTTATCGATCCCGATGTCCGGTTGATCAGCTACAGCACGCGCCATCCGAAGCATGATATGCAGCATCTGCTCAAAGAAGTGGACAAGATGCTGCAGCTTAATATCGACGATCGCCCGCTGATTTGCGGCGTGGGCCTGGGTGGCTACTGGGCAGAGCGGATTGGTTTTCTGTGCGACATACGCCAGGTTGTATTTAATCCTAACCTTTTCCCGAATGAGAACATGGAAGGCAAAATTGACCGCCCGGAAGAGTACGTCGATATTGCCACCAAGTGCGTCAGTAATTTTCGCGATAAAAACCGCGACCGGTGTCTGGTGATCCTTTCGCGTAATGATGAGGCGCTCAACAGCCACCGGGCTGCGGAGCTTCTGCATCATTACTATGAGATTGTCTGGGATGAAGAACAGACCCATAAGTTCAAGAACATCTCCCCACATCTGCAGCGCATAAAAGCCTTTAAAACGCTGGGCTAAGCCCCAGTCAGTCACCTCCGGAACCCGGTCGCTAATGCGTACCGGGTTTCTTTTTGTCCAGAATTGTCTACTTTTAAGCCATCAAAACTTGATGCATATCAATTTTGGTATGACCAATGCGCCTGACGTGGTATTCTCAATTCACCTGAATGGTTTCAGTGTTGTAACCTGTTGTTAATTAAGGGTTATTTTTATAACTTTTAATTAACAATTGGTTAATAATTTGAGGGGGTCACGTTGACTACGCCATTGAAAAAGATAGTGATTGTAGGCGGTGGTGCTGGCGGGCTGGAGCTGGCCACACAGTTGGGTAAGAAGCTGGGTCGCGGTAAAAAAGCCAAAATCACGCTGGTGGATCGTAACCACAGTCACCTGTGGAAACCGTTGCTGCACGAAGTGGCGACCGGATCGCTGGATGAGGGCGTGGACGCGCTGAGCTATCTGGCGCACGCACGCAATCACCATTTCCAGTTCCAGCTGGGTTCCGTGGTGGATATCAACCGTGAAAGCAAAACCATCACCCTGGCAGAGCTGCGTGATGAAAAAGGCGAGCTGCTGGTTCCTGAACGCAAACTGGCGTATGACACGCTGGTAATGGCGCTGGGCAGTACCTCTAACGATTTCAACACGCCGGGCGTGAAAGAGCACTGTATCTTCCTTGATAACCCGCACCAGGCACGTCGTTTCCATCAGGAGATGCTGAACCTGTTCCTGAAGTACACCAATAACATGGGTGCGAATGGCAAGGTTAACATTGCCATTGTCGGCGGCGGGGCAACGGGGGTAGAGCTCTCTGCTGAGCTGCACAATGCGGTGAAACAGCTGCACAGCTACGGGTATAAAGGGTTAACAAACGACGCGCTGAACGTCACGCTGGTCGAAGCCGGTGAACGCATCCTCCCGGCGCTGCCTCCGCGTATCTCCGGTGCGGCGCACAATGAACTCACCAAACTGGGTGTGCGGGTGCTGACACAGACGATGGTGACCAGCGCCGACGAAGGCGGTCTGCACACCAAAGACGGCGAGTACATCAAAGCGGATCTGATGGTCTGGGCGGCAGGTATCAAAGCGCCTGATTTTATGAAAGATATCGGTGGTCTGGAAACGAACCGCATTAACCAGCTGGTGACGGAGCCAACGCTGCAAACCACGCGCGACCCGGAAATCTTTGCGATTGGCGACTGTGCTTCCTGCGCGCGCCCTGAAGGTGGCTTCGTGCCGCCGCGTGCTCAGGCTGCACACCAGATGGCAAGCCTGGTGCTGCATAATATTCTGGCGCAGTACAAAGGCAAACCGATGAAGACGTATGTCTATAAAGACCACGGCTCTCTGGTATCGCTGTCCAACTTCTCTACCGTCGGTAGCCTGATGGGTAACCTGATGCGTGGCTCGATGATGGTAGAAGGGCGCATAGCACGCTTTGTCTATATTTCACTGTACCGTATGCACCAGATCGCACTGCACGGCTACTTCAAAACGGGTCTGATGATGCTGGTGGGCAGAATCAACCGCGTCATCCGTCCGCGTCTTAAACTCCACTAATCTTTCACTCCCTCCGGGCCCTCCGGAGGGAGTTTTTAGCATATCATGCTGCCCGTCATGGATTAGGTGCTTAAGAGTTCTCCTAAACATGATATATCCCTCTCCAGCGTCCACTTTTTGATCCTTTGTCTTATTGGCGAAGCCGTGGCTTCATTGCAAAATTGTTACCAATAGCAACAAAGGAGGAAGTCCCGTGAATAAATCTATGTTGGCGGGTATAGGGATTGGTGTCGCAGCGGCGTTAGGTGTGGCTGCTGTTGCCAGTCTCAACGTATTAGATCGCGGCCCGCAGTATGCGCAGGTGGTTTCTGCTACTCCCATTAAAGAAACCGTAAAAACCCCTCGTCAGGAGTGCCGTAACGTCTCCGTGACCCACCGTCGTCCGGTACAGGATGAAAACCGTATTGCCGGCTCTGTTCTGGGTGCGGTAGCGGGTGGGGTAATTGGTCACCAGTTTGGCGGTGGCCGGGGTAAAGATGTCGCGACCGTCGTTGGTGCGCTGGGTGGCGGCTATGCCGGCAACCAGGTGCAGGGTGCGATGCAGGATAACGATACTTACACCACGACTCAGCAGCGTTGTAAAACCGTCTATGACAAGTCGGAGAAAATGCTGGGTTATGATGTGACCTACAAAATTGGCGATCAGCAGGGCAAAATCCGTATGGATAAAGACCCAGGAACGCAAATCCCACTGGATGGAAATGGCCAGCTGGTACTGAATAACAAAGTGTAAAAAAGATGTTCTCTGAACTTAGCTCCTCAAGCGCTCAGGCTGAGGAGCTTTTTTTTACCTCAAATTTTGAGGAGTTCAGGCCACAAGCGTAGTGTGGTTTCGGTTATACTCTGAAGTTTTTCCAGCGTCGCGCCTTCACGCGCGCTGATCGACATACCCTGCAAAATACAGCTCAGGTACTGCGCCAGCATCTGCGGCTGACAATGCGCGGGAATTTCACCGCGCTGCTGGCGTTGAGCCAGAAATGCGCTGAGCGTCTCTTCCTGCATGGCATGACGCGATTTCACCGTATTGGCGATCTCTTTCGACGCTGCCGCCAGGGTGGCGGAGGTGTTAATCATAAAGCAGCCCGCGGGCGTATCTTTACTGGTGAAGCAGGTGGCAACGGCGGTGAAGTAATCCCGTAGCGCCTGTTCAACGCTTTTCTCTTCACAAAACAGCTGGGCTTCGTGTTTCGCTGCAAAGCGCGAAATGTATCGGTCCAGCACTGCCCTGAACAGCCCCTCTTTGTTGGTAAATTCAGCATAGAGCGTCGGTGCTTTGGCGCCGGTGGCTTCTACCAGATCGGAAAGCGAGGTCGCTTCATACCCATGTTGCCAGAAGAGAGTCATGGCCTTATCAAGCGCTGCATCCCTGTCAAACACTTTTGGTCGGCCACGGCTTTTCTTCGCACAACTCGTGACGTCGGTTGTCATTTGCCGTTGGTCCTCTGTTGATTTGTTGAATAACCATTATAAAAATAAACGCAACCCATCACCAGTGCAGAATGCTTAAAAATAAATTAATCATATATGTATGAAAATAAACGACTTTAAAAATTAATTAATGTTCGTTATAAAATTATGTTGACGCGTGAGCTGGATCACATTTATGATTTACCTATCGATCGTTAACTAAATAGCTAACGACCTCCAAATTCATCTGCCAAAGGTAAACATCATGAAAAACGTAAAAACCCTCATCGCTGCAGCCGTACTGAGTTCACTTTCTTTCGCAAGCTTTGCTGCTGTACAAGTTCAGTCAACGCCAGCCGATCAGCATAAAGTCGGGACGATCTCTGCGTCTGCCGGGACTAACCTGGGTTCACTGGAAGATCAGCTGGCACAAAAAGCGGAAGCAATGGGTGCAAAATCCTACCGCATCACCTCTGTGACCGGTCCTAACACGCTGCACGGCACGGCTGTCATCTACAAATAAGCCGGGCATAAACCCTCATTTATGCCACTGCAATAAAAAACGCCCTGCTAAGCAGGGCGTTTTACGTTCTGTTTTACATCGACTGCTGAACGATATCGTGATGCCGGGTGACATCGGTCGGCATGCCTGACCGGGCCTCCATCGCACGTTCCATCACCTGGCTCTCGGTATTCGCATTCGTTTTAAAGCTCACCATCGCAGCATTCAGGTTAATGGGTAACGTCTGCGGATCGTCGCCGATATTTTTTGAGAGCGGCTGGTGAATCTCAACCAGCCGTACGCCGCCCGGCTCCTCAGAGACTTTAATCGGCGTATTGATAATATTCACTTTAGTCCCTGGCGTAACGACGTTGAACAGCGTTTTGATATCGTCATCGCGCAGACGAATACAGCCGGAGCTGACGCGCATGCCGATGCCAAAGTCGGCATTCGTTCCGTGCAGCAGGTAAACCCCACCGTATGCCGCCAGGCGGATCGCGTGGTGCCCCATTGGGTTATCCGGGCCAGCCGGAACAACCGCGGGAAGATCGATGCCCTGGGCTTTATAACGGGCGCGAATGTTGGCCGTTGGCGTCCAGGTTGGATTCGCCCGTTTATCCGAGACGGTCGTCACCATCGTCGGTGTCAGGGTGTCGCCGCCAAGTTGACCGATACCGATAGGGTAGACGGTCACTTCATTTTTACCCGGCGGATAATAATAGAGACGTAACTCAGCCAGGTTTATGACGATCCCCTCGCGCGGGGCATCCGGCAGGAGAGTTTGTAACGGGATCGTCAGTACGCTGCCCGCGCGCGGGACATACGGATCGACGCCGGGGTTCGCCTGCAGCAGAGCCAGAAAACCGACGTTATATTTTTTGGCAATGGCTTCCAGTGAACCGCCATTATTTTCAACCACATGAAAGCGGTTTTCCCCGACCAGCTTGCTGCCAGGCGGTGGAAGAGGCCAGGTGTTTGCGCGAGCGGGAAGTGCAACCGCGACGGCGGCAGCCAGCGTAAACAGGGTTATCCAGCGGGTAAAACGCGAAGAGGTCATCATCACCATAATCCATATAAATGATAAGGTTATTGTTTTATAAGGTGTTAATGATAATTATGGCGAAAGGGTGTGTCGGGAAGATCGGGTGAAGTGCAAAGAGTTTGTAAATTGTCCCCCCGGCAGCACTGGCTAACGGGGGGAGGTCAGATTACGCGACCGCGTTCTCTTCGAGCTGCCGCATAAAGTTACGCACCCAGTCCATACGGGTTTTGCGATCCGCCAGCTCCTGGGTAAATTTCAGACGGGTTGGCCCATCCAGGCGGAAATACTGCGGCTGTTTTTGCAGCAGGCCAATCAGCCACATCGGGTTGACGTGGTTCTTCTCGGCGAATTCAATGACGCCGCCTTTTTCATTACCTTCAAGTTTGCGGATCCCCAGCTTCTGCGCCTGCTGGCGCAGCCGCGCGATATCCAGCAGATTTCTCGCCGCATCGGGCAGCAGGCCAAAGCGGTCAATCAGTTCCACTTTGATCTCTTCCAGCTCATTTTCATTCTTCGCGCTGGCAATGCGTTTGTAGAATGACAGGCGGGTATTCACATCAGGAATGAAATCATCCGGCAGCAGGGACGGCATACGCAACTCGACCTCGGTCTGCTGGCTGGTGAGATCTTCCAGCGACGGCTCGCGTCCGGCCTTCAGGGCATCAACCGCGTTTTCCAGCAGCTCCATATAGAGCGAGAAGCCGATGGTTTCCATGGAGCCGCTCTGATCCTCGCCCAGCAGTTCGCCGGCACCACGGATCTCAAGATCGTGCGTGGCCAGCGCAAAGCCTGCACCGAGGTCTTCCAGCGAGGCGATGGCTTCCAGACGCTTTTGCGCGTCGGTGGTCATCGCTTTCGGATGCGGGGTCAACAGCCAGGCGTAAGCCTGATGATGCGAACGGCCGACGCGACCGCGCAGCTGATGAAGCTGCGCCAGACCAAAGTGATCCGCACGCTCAATAATGATGGTATTCGCCGTCGGGATATCAATGCCGGTTTCAATGATGGTGGTACACACCAGTACGTTAAAGCGCTGGTGGTGGAAGTCGTTCATCACCCGCTCCAGCTCGCGCTCGCGCATCTGCCCGTGGCCGATGGCAATACGCGCTTCCGGTACCAGTTCGGCCAGCCTGTCCGCGGCTTTCTGGATGTTTTCAACGTCGTTATAAAGATAATAAACTTGGCCCCCGCGCAGTACCTCACGCAGGATCGCCTCGCGTACCACCAGATTATCGTACTCGCGGACAAAGGTTTTCACCGCCAGACGACGCGCCGGTGGTGTGGCGATAATCGACAGATCGCGCATGCCGCTCATCGCCATGTTCAGCGTACGCGGAATTGGCGTTGCGGTCAGGGTCAGAATATCGACGTCGGCGCGCATCGCTTTGATCCGCTCTTTGTGACGCACCCCGAAGCGGTGCTCTTCATCGACGATCAGCAGCCCCAGATCTTTCCACTTCACGTCGCTTTGCAGCAGCTTGTGCGTACCTATCAGAATATCGATTTTGCCTTCGCTTGCCTGTTCGAGGATCTGCGTCTGCTCTTTGGCGCTGCGAAAACGTGACAGCATCTCAATGCGCACCGGCCAGTTGGCGAAACGGTCGCGGAAGTTGTCGAAGTGCTGCTGGGCGAGCAGGGTGGTCGGCACCAGCACCGCCACCTGCTTGTTGTTTTCGACCGCCAGGAAGGCGGCGCGCATCGCCACTTCGGTTTTGCCGAAGCCGACGTCGCCGCAAACTAAGCGGTCCATCGCCAGCGGCTGGCACATGTCGCTCAGTACGGCGTTGATGGCCTGGGCCTGGTCCGGCGTGGTTTCAAACGGGAAGCTGTCGCAGAACAGCTGGTACTGCTCTTTATCATGCTTAAAGGCGAAGCCCTCTTTGGCCGCGCGCTGGGCGTAGATATCCAGCAGCTCGGCCGCCACGTCGCGTACTTTCTCCGCCGCTTTCTGGCGCGCGCGAGCCCAGGCATCGCCGCCCAGTTTGTGCAGCGGGGCGTTATCCTCCGCGCCACCCGCGTATCGGCTGATCAGATGCAGGGATGACACCGGAACATACAGTTTGGCGTCGTTGGCGTAGGTCAGCATCAGATATTCACCTTTGATGCCGCCGGCTTCCAGCGTGGTCATTCCCTGATAGCGCCCAACGCCATGCTCCAGGTGAACAATCGGCTGGCCCGGATGCAGCTCGGCCAGGTTACGGATCAGCGTGTCCGGGTTGATGGTGCGACGGCTGTCCTGACGGCGCCGCGCGACGCGCTCGCCCAGCAGATCGCTTTCGCAAATCAGCGCCAGGTTGTTGAGGGTATCAATAAACCCGTGTTCGGCGGCACCGATCATCAGATAACGGCCGTTTCCGGCCGCGTCGCTCAGGCGCTGAATGCGTTTCGGCGCAACTTTTATTCGCCCCAGCAGCTCGCCGAGTGCTTCGCGGCGGCCTTCACTCTCAACGGAGAACACCACCGGGCCGGTAAAGGACTCCAGGAACTTACGCAGATTATCCAGCGGCGATTTCTGCTGCGCCTGAACGGCCAGGTCCGGCAGCGTCCGGAAGGCGAGGTTGGTGTTGGCGGCCTTATCGGCAAGCGAATCGGTTTTGAGCTGGATCCGCGGCCAGCGCTTTAGCTCCGCATTGAGTTCGTCGGTACGCAGCCACAGCGCTTCCGGCGGCAGCAGCGGACGCATCGGGTCAACGCCCCGGTTTTCGAAGCGGGCGCGGGTTTCGCTTTCGAAACGGCTGGCGCTGGCGTCGATATCGCCGGTGTTCACAATCAGCGTATTTGTCGGGAAGTAGCTGAACAGAGCAGGCAGCGGCTCGTTAAAGAACAACGGCTGCCAGTATTCGATCCCGGCCGGGAGCGTGCCTTTGCTGACCTGCTGATAGATGTGCTCGGCATCACGCTTGACGTCGAACTTATCGCGCCACTGGCTGCGGAACAGTTCGATGGCAGTTTTGTCCGTCGGGAATTCATGCGCGGGCAGTAAGTTAATGGACTCTACTTCCTCCAGCGTGCGCTGGGTGTCGGCGTCGAACACGCGCAGGCTGTCGATTTCATCATCGAAGAAATCGAGACGATACGGCTGGTCGCTGCCCATGGGATAAAGGTCAAGCAACGCGCCACGGGTTGCGTATTCCCCGTGCTCCATCACCTGATCGACATGGCGATAGCCGGCACCGTCAAGCTGCTCGCGCAGGGCATCACGGGACAGGCGCTGGCCTTTTTTCATCACCAGCGCATGACCATGCAGATAGCTGTGCGGACAGACGCGCTGCATCAGGGTATTCACCGGCACAATCAGCACACCGCGCTGCATGGTCGGCAACTGGTAGAGCGTCGACAGGCGCGAGGAGATGATCTCCTGATGCGGAGAGAAGCTGTCATACGGCAGCGTTTCCCAGTCGGCCAGGCTGAACACCAGGCTATCGGTGAACTGGCGGATTTCGTCGTGCAGGCGCAGGGCATTTTGCATATCCGGGGCAACAAGCACCACCGGGCCGGGGTGTCGCTCAGCAATTTCTGCCACCAGCGTGGCGCACGCCGCGCCCGTAAGTTCACCCAACTGGCGCTGGTCGCCCGCTTTGACAGGCAAGGAATAACGATAGTGTTCAGGCATGGCTATGTCAGAGTCTCTTATGGATATACCAACAGTATTGGGGCATATCACTGATACGCAATGTCTTTATTATCCTCGATCGTTTTACATAAGCAAATTGTAACCGCACGGGGTCACTTTCCGCCCCCAAAACGGGGGCGGAGAGGGCATTAGCGGGTGGACGGTGACAGGGAGAGCGTTGACGGAGGAGAGAAGAAAAGATCGCCAAACAGCGCGGTGGAGAGTTTGCGCACCCCGAGCCCGGCAAGGGTGCAGATAAGCAGGCTGGCAAACGGATAGACCAGAATTAAGCCCAGCTCTGCCCAGACCGGCCAGTATGCGGCATTCATCTCGCCAATCAGGAACAGGCTGAAGGCCTCAATGAGGATGCGGTGGGTGGTATAGATCGCAATGGTGTTGGAGCCAATCACGTTCAGCAGATTGTTGGGATGCACGGCGTAACGCTGCTCAATACTGTAGAAAAGCTTCATGATCAACACAATCGACAGCAGGGAAAGCAGGAGAGGAACGTTAGCAAACCACAGCACCACGGAGACGGCGGCGAACGCGCCTGTCGCCAGCCACGTGCGGCGCAGGTTGAAACTTTTCATCCACGCCATCAGCTCTGCGCCATACCACGCTCCGAGGCTGTAGTAGATCATGTTGCGTACTACGCTGTTCATTCCCCACCACGGCAACGGCAGGAAGTTGATCGCGACGCTCGCCAGTGCCAGCAGCCCGAGCACCGGTAGCTTCCAGCGGCTCAGCAGTTTACACAGCGTGAAGTAGACGACCAGAGCATACAGATACCACAGGCTGGTGCTGGCGGTGAGCATACCGCGTACAAATCCTGAGAGGGAATCGGCGTAGGCCGCGTTCGAGGAGGTGGCAAGCTCACGGTCGGGCGCCAGCCAGGCATTCAGGTGGGTCAATGCCTGCCATTGCAGAATCCCCCACAGGACCAGAACCCAGACAATGCTCCAGATCCGTTTGTCGAGACTGGTTCGCCAGTTCACCTCATCGATATAACGACGGATCAGATAGCCGGAGATAAAGAAGAATACCGGCATGCGGAATGGGGCGAGGTAGAGATTAAAATAGACCCAACATTTCGCGAGAAGGCCGGATAGCGGGTGTTGCAGCCCGCTCAGGTGCGGATAAAAGGTGATGACCGAATGATAGATAACCACCAGGCAGATACACAGCCCTTTTATCTGGTTAATCCATAATGCTTTTTGCTTCATTGTTCGCGACTACCTTAAATTGCCATAAACGAACGAGCAATTGTTGTGAAATGAAACCGGGATGTAACGGGTAACAGTCTGTATCAGGAGGTTTTTCGGAAAAGGTGGAGGTTGCGAGGCGACAATTCAGACAATAGCACGCTGATTTATCTGAATTTTTCAGAAAAATGATTACCAAAGCTTACGGTTTCAGTCATTTACGCTTAACGGATTCGCTTATATACTCGTGGGTCTGCTATCAGCAAACAGACGGATTTCATGTATCAACCTGTCGCACTCTTCATAGGCTTACGTTACATGCGTGGGCGCGCCGCGGACCGCTTCGGTCGCTTTGTCTCCTGGCTTTCGACTATTGGCATTACGCTCGGCGTGATGGCACTGGTGACGGTCCTTTCCGTCATGAATGGCTTCGAGCGCGAGCTGCAAAACAACATCCTGGGGCTGATGCCGCAGGCCGTTCTCTCCTCCACCAACGGTTCGCTGAACCCGCAACAGCTGCCGGAAAGTGCGGCGAAGTTACAGGGTGTCACGCGCGTTGCGCCGTTAACAACCGGCGACGTGGTGCTGCAAAGCGCCCGCAGCGTGGCGGTCGGCGTCATGCTGGGTATTGACCCTGCACAAAACGATCCGCTGACCCCGTACCTGGTTAACGTGAAGCAGACCGATCTGGCCGCCGGAAAATACAACGTTATTCTGGGTGAGCAGCTTGCCGGCCAGCTTGGCGTCAACCGTGGCGACCAGCTGCGTGTGATGGTGCCCTCTGCCAGTCAGTTTACGCCGATGGGGCGCCTGCCAAGCCAGCGCCTGTTTAACGTAATTGGTACCTTTGCCGCCAACAGCGAAGTCGATGGTTATCAGATGCTGGTTAACATTCAGGATGCTTCGCGCCTGATGCGTTACCCGGCAGGGAACATCACGGGCTGGCGCCTGTGGCTCGACGCGCCGCTGAAGGTTGATACCCTCAGCCAGCAAAAACTGCCGGACGGCACCAAATGGCAGGACTGGCGCGAACGTAAAGGCGAACTGTTCCAGGCCGTGCGTATGGAAAAAAACATGATGGGGCTGCTGTTGAGCCTGATCGTGGCCGTGGCCGCTTTTAACATCATCACCTCGCTGGGTCTGATGGTGATGGAAAAGCAGGGCGAGGTCGCCATCCTGCAAACCCAGGGGCTCACGCCGCGCCAGATCATGGCGGTCTTTATGGTGCAGGGTGCCAGCGCCGGCATTATCGGCGCGCTGCTGGGGGCGGGGCTCGGCGCTCTGCTTGCCAGCCAGCTTAATAATTTAATGCCGATCATCGGCGCGCTGCTTGATGGCGCGGCGCTGCCGGTGGCTATCGAGCCGCTGCAGGTTATCGGTATTGCGCTGGCCGCGATGGCCATTGCGCTGCTTTCGACGCTTTATCCTTCCTGGCGCGCTGCCGCCACTCAACCCGCTGAGGCTTTACGTTATGAATAAGATCCTGTTGCAATGCGACAACCTGTCCAAACGCTATCAGGAAGGCGCTGTGCAGACCGACGTGCTGCACAATGTGAGCTTCAGCGTGGGCGAAGGCGAGATGATGGCGATTGTCGGCAGCTCCGGCTCGGGCAAAAGTACGCTGCTGCACCTGCTGGGCGGGCTGGATACCCCAACCAGCGGCGACGTGATTTTTTCCGGCCAGCCGATGAGCAAAATGTCCTCAGCGGCGAAGGCCGAGCTGCGTAATCGCGAGCTGGGCTTTATCTACCAGTTCCACCACCTGCTGCCGGATTTCACGGCGCTGGAAAACGTGGCGATGCCGTTGCTGATTGGCAAAAAGAAACCGGCAGAAATTAACGCCCGCGCCAGCGACATGCTGAACGCAGTAGGGCTGGGTCACCGTGGCAATCACCGTCCGTCGGAGCTTTCCGGCGGCGAACGTCAGCGCGTGGCCATTGCCCGTGCGTTGGTCAACAACCCGCGTCTGGTGCTGGCGGATGAACCGACCGGTAACCTGGATGCGCGTAATGCGGACAGTATTTTCCAGCTTTTGGGTGAACTTAACGCCTCGCAGGGCACCGCGTTTCTGGTGGTCACCCACGATCTGCAGCTGGCAAAACGTATGGGGCGCCAGCTTGAAATGCGCGACGGTCATCTGAATGCAGAACTGACCCTGATGGGAGCGGAGTAATGGCTTCACCGTTATCGTTACTCATCGGGTTACGCTTTAGCCGCGGTCGCCGTCGCGGCGGCATGGTGTCGCTCATCTCCGTCATCTCGACCATCGGTATTGCGCTGGGCGTGGCGGTGTTGATTGTCGGCCTGAGCGCCATGAACGGCTTCGAGCGCGAACTGAATAACCGCATTCTGGCGGTGGTACCGCACGGGGAAATCGAGCCGGTTAACCAGCCCTGGACCCACTGGAGCGATGCGCTTAACAAAGTTGAGAACGTCCCGGGCATCGCTGCTGCCGCGCCCTATATCAACTTTACCGGGCTGGTGGAGAGCGGGGTAAACCTGCGTGCCATCCAGGTGAAAGGGGTGAACCCCGCCCAGGAAGAACGCCTGAGCGCGCTGCCGAAATATGTGCAGAACGGCGCGTGGGCAAACTTTAAGGCCGGCGAGCAGCAGATCATCATGGGCAAAGGCGTTGCAGATGCCCTGAAGGTGAAGCAGGGCGACTGGGTGTCGATCATGATCCCGAACGCCAGCGCCGATCACAAATTGCAGCAGCCGAAACGCGTGCGCCTGCACGTCACCGGTATTCTTCAGCTGAGCGGTCAGCTTGACCATAGCTTTGCGATGGTGCCGATGGAAGATGCGCGGCAGTATCTCGACATGGGCGACAGTGTGACGGGCATTGCCATTAAGGTGAACGACGTCTTTAATGCCAACAAACTGGTACGCGACGCGGGCAGCGTGACCAATAACTATGTTTACATCAAAAGCTGGATCGGCACTTACGGGTATATGTACCGTGATATCCAGATGATCCGCGCGATTATGTATCTGGCGATGGTGCTGGTGATTGGCGTCGCGTGCTTTAATATCGTCTCGACGCTGGTGATGGCAGTCAAGGACAAGAGCGGTGACATTGCCGTGCTGAGAACGCTCGGTGCGAAAGACGGTCTTATTCGCGCCATCTTCGTCTGGTACGGTTTGCTGGCAGGATTGTTCGGCAGCCTGTGTGGCGTGGTGATTGGCGTGGTGGTTTCCCTGCAGTTGACGCCAATTATCAACGGCATTGAAAAGCTTATTGGTCACCAGTTCCTGTCGGGTGATATCTATTTTATTGACTTCCTGCCGTCTGAATTGCACTGGCTGGACGTTTTTTATGTGCTGGTTACAGCACTTTTACTGAGTCTGCTGGCAAGCTGGTATCCGGCGCGTCGCGCAAGCCGAATTGATCCGGCGAGGGTATTAAGTGGCCAGTAATTACGTCATGATCTAGCGGCTTTTGGGCCGCCAGGTCAAAAGAGGAATGCACTATGTATTATGGATTTGATATTGGCGGCACCAAGATTGCGCTCGGCGTATTTGATAAAGACCTCAGGCTGCAGTGGGAAACGCGCGTTCCCACGCCCCGCGAGAGTTACGACGAATTTTTAACTGCCATTGCCGCGCTGGTGGCGCAAGCAGATGAACGCTTTGGCGTCAAAGGCAGCGTCGGCATTGGTATTCCGGGCATGCCCGAAACCGACGACGGCACGCTGTATGCCGCCAACGTACCTGCTGCCAGCGGCAAACCGCTGCGTGCCGATCTCTCTGCCCGCCTTGAACGCGACGTGCGTTTAGATAACGATGCCAACTGTTTTGCGCTCTCTGAAGCCTGGGATGATGAATTCCGTCAGTATCCATTGGTCATGGGACTGATCCTCGGCACGGGCGTCGGCGGAGGGATCGTGATCAACGGTAAGCCCATCACCGGGCGTAGCTATATCACCGGTGAGTTCGGCCATATCCGCTTGCCGGTGGATGCCCTGGACGTTGTCGGGCGTGAGTTTCCGCTGACCCGCTGCGGCTGCGGCCAGCACGGCTGTATTGAGAACTACCTCTCCGGCCGCGGGTTTGCATGGCTTTACGAACACTTCTATCATCAGAAACTTGAGGCCCCTCAAATCATTACCTTGTGGGAGCAAGGGGATGCGCAGGCGCGTGAGCACGTTGAGCGCTATCTGGATCTGCTGGCGGTATGTCTGGGAAATATTCTCACTATCGTCGACCCGGATCTGCTGGTGATTGGGGGAGGGTTGTCAAACTTTACTGCGATTACGGAACAGTTGTCCGGGCGTTTGCCCCGACATTTATTGCCGGTTGCACGCGTGCCGCGTATTGAACGTGCGCGACACGGGGACGCAGGAGGCATGCGCGGAGCCGCATTCCTTCATCTCACCGATTAGTTTACGAGGTTTCTATGCTGTCGCGTCGCCAGGGTCGACTCAGCCGTTTTCGCAAAAACAAACGCCGCTTACGTGAGCGCTTGCGTCAGCGGATCTTTTTCAGAGACAGAATGATGCCAGAAGCGATGGATAAACCCAGAGTGGTGGTGCTGACCGGGGCGGGGATCTCCGCTGAGTCAGGAATTCGAACCTTCCGCGCGGCGGACGGACTGTGGGAAGAACACCGCGTGGAGGATGTCGCCACGCCGGAAGGTTTTGCCCGCGATCCGGAACTCGTGCAGGCGTTTTACAACGCCCGCCGTCGCCAGCTGCAGCAGCCTGAGATTGCGCCCAATCCGGCGCATCTGGCGCTGGCGAAGCTGGAAGAGGCGCTGGGGGATCGTTTCCTGCTGGTGACGCAGAATATCGACAACCTGCATGAGCGAGCCGGTAACAAGAACATCATCCACATGCACGGTGAGTTGCTCAAAGTTCGCTGTGCCTGGAGCGGCCAGGTGCTGGACTGGAAAGAGGACGTGCTGCCAGAAGACAAATGCCACTGCTGTCAGTTCCCCGCACGCCTGCGCCCGCACGTGGTGTGGTTCGGGGAGATGCCCCTGGGGATGGATGATATCTACAGCGCGCTGGCGATGGCGGACGTGTTCATCGCCATTGGTACATCCGGCCATGTTTACCCGGCGGCGGGGTTTGTTCACGAAGCGCGACTGCACGGCGCCCATACGGTTGAGCTCAATCTGGAGCCAAGCCAGGTGGGCAGCGAGTTTGAAGAGAAACACTACGGTCTGGCAAGCGCGGTCGTCCCGGAATTTGTCGACAAGCTGCTGAAAGGGCTGTAGCGGCAATGGTGTAAAAAGGCACCCGTCCTGCGGGTGCCTGACGATTTACGAATGAAAGAACGCCAGCGTCTTCTCCAGCGATTTAGCCTGCTCGTCCAGTGAGAGCGCCGCGGCTGAGATCTGCTGCACCAGAGCGGCGTTCTGCTGGGTTGTGCTGTCCATCTGATTCACGGCGGTGCTGACCTGGCTAATCCCCCGATTTTGCTCGTCCAGCGCCTGAACGATATCGTTGATCACCAGATGCACATGCGACACCGCCTCGATAACCTGTTTCATCATCACGCCGGTTTCATTGACCAGCTCAACGCCTTTGTTGACGCGGCCAGACGATTCGGCAATGAGCTGAGAAATCTCTTTTGCTGCGTTAGCGCTCCGCTGGGCCAGGTTACGGACTTCACCGGCCACCACCGCAAAACCGCGTCCCTGCTCACCCGCCCGTGCGGCTTCTACGGCAGCGTTTAGCGCCAGGATATTGGTCTGGAAGGCAATGCCATCGACAATGCTGTTGATCTCACCGATCTTACGCGCGCTGTCATCAATCTCGCCGATCACCGTGACGACGTCGTTCACCAGCGTTTCGCCATGTCCGGCGAGGCTGGCGGCGCGGTCGGTCAGCGTGGTCGCTTTGTGCGCATTGTCGGCATTATTCTTCACCGTGGCCGAAATCTCTTCCATGCTGGCCGCGGTTTCCACAATCGCTGCTGCCTGCTCCTCGGTTCGCGAGGCAAGGTCAAGGTTACCTGCCGAAATCTCGCTGGTGCCACCCCGCACGGAATGGCTGGCATCGCTGATGTTGTCGACGATGCGTTTGAGCTGCATCTGCATGGTGTGCAGGGCGTAAAAAATACTGCGAGTATCTCCCGCGCGCACCGGAATTGTATTGTTCAGCTCCCCGCGGGCGACGGCCAGGGCAATTCCGGCGGCGTCAGAAGGTTCGCCACCCACCGGTCGGTCAACTTTACGCGTAAAGATTTGCGCCATGACCAGGCTCACCACTACGATACTGAGCACCATAAGGACAATGGCTTTCAGCAAAAATGCACGCGCCTCGGCCATCACCTCACTGACAGGAGTGACGATGGCCAGCTTCCACGGCGTCTGGCTGTTACCAATTGCAATATCCTGCCAGGTAATAAATGCCTCCTCATTCAGCAGTGGATCGTTTTCCCGGATGACATCATGGCCCGTTATCTTCCCCGCGTAAGGCTTTCCGGTGGCCTGTTTGTCCGGGCTGAATACCACTTTATTTTCCGCTGAGAGGAGCAGGGCATAGCCAGTCCCGTTCCACGGTTTTATTGCCCCAGTCATGGCTTGCAGCGTGGCGAGTGAAAAGTCAGAGGTGACCGATCCCAGAAACTTGCCGTCAGCCATAATGGGGGCGGCAATGGAGGTAAGCATGACGTCTACGCCATTGTACGGGTAGATATAGGGTTCGATGATCACCTCTTTTTGCCGTTGCTTCGGCAGCAGGTAATAATCGCCGCTGCCGGGTGTTTCCAGGTCCGTCAGCAGGTGCAGTGCGGGTTTGCCAGAGGCATCGCGGTCGACATAGCGGGCATAGCGTCCGGCAGGATCCTCTCCGCTCTGTCCGGCAAAGGCGGCATCCTGATGGTCAAACGCGTTGGGCTCAAAAGCCATCGACATGGAGAGAAACTGCGGGTGGGCCGCAAGATAATGGATCAGCAGCTGGTTGAGACTTTGGCGATCGGAGATGCCCGCATCCCGCAGCGCCAGGGCACTGTTGCCCATATCCCTGGCGGCAGCCAGCGCGGAATCCATCTCCTTACTGACCTGCAAAGACTGCACCTCAGCAATCTGGCGGATATGTTTTTTGGCCAGACTGTCCTGCTGCGCCATCCACTGCCACATCATAAAACCAATCGTGGCGGTAAAGCCCACCGTCACGGTGAGAAAAATGGACAATAGCATTAACGTTTTGACGCTCATTTTTGATCTTCGGACCATGGCGTTTTGCATTCTTATCTCCCGTAATCGTGTGCGTGTCGGTCAGGCACATATTACTTATCGGATATATCACTCTCTTTCTGTAGAGTACCGGGAGTATTTAATTTAAATTCTGAGAATATAAACCCTGTTAATTAGTGTGGATGCTTTTATTTTGTGCATTCAATCAAAATAGTGCTCGATAATGCTCGTTATCGTCGTGTAGAAAGAGGATGCTAATAAATATTAAGTGGTAGAGGAGGATGGGATATGTACGGATTTATCGCCAGACAACCCATTTTTAACCCGGAGATGAAGACGGTCGCCTATGAACTGCTCTTCAGAGAGGGAATGACAAACCGTTTTCCGGATGTCTCGGCGGAATATGCGACATCCAGAATGATATCAGATCAGTTTTTATGTGTACCCGCGCAACGGATCGCCGGGGAGCACACGTCGTTTATTAATTTTCCCTCCCGGATGGTCATCGACCGGAGCGGAGAAGCGCTCGATAAAGAGAGCGTGGTCATTGAGATACTGGAAGATGCGGTTCCGGGGGCTGAGCTGTTGCAGGCCGTCAGAGAGATGAATGCGCACGGCTACCACTTCGCACTCGATGATTTCACCCTCGCTCCGGAATGGGATGCGTTTTTACCTTATATTTCGGTTCTGAAATTCGATGTCAGAAATTATACCTTAGCGCAAATTAAAGAGTATCTGGCATCGCGTAAAAAAGAGACCGCACATATAAAATATCTCGCTGAAAAAATTGAGACTAAAGAGGAATTTATTCGATTCAGAGATGAAGGATTTTCTCTGTTTCAGGGTTATTTTTTCTGCCGTCCGGAGATGATTAAATATAAACGCTTATCGCAAAATCAGCTTGCGATTTTCCGCCTGCAAATGGAAATCGGACGTAATAAACCTGATTATCGCATTATCGAGTCGCTGATAAAAAGTGATCTCACGCTCTCCTGGAAAATTATGCGCTACATGAAGCACACGGCATTTAAACATGTTGGTGCCTGTAATTTCAGCAAGTTAACCCTGAGTGAGGTACTCCGCTATCTTGGGGAGAATCAGCTGAGACGGTTCGTTGCCGTCGTGGTCCTGGCGAGTGCGGACAATGACACCGTCAGCGAGCTTTATCCGTTGAGCATGATGCGTGGGAAATTCTGCGAATTGATCGCAGAGGCGATAAACGAACCGACGCTGGCTGAAAATGCTTTTCTGTGCGGCCTGTTCTCGCTGCTGGATACTCTCCTTGAACTGCCGATGACCGAGTTGATGAAGCAGATTGCGGTGCCGCAGAGCGTGAGCAACGCACTGTGCCATCAGGAGGGGCAGCTAGCTGATATGATCGCACTCTGTCATTACTACGAGCAGCAGCAGTGGGAGGAGGCGACAAGACTGAGTCACGCACTGGGGCTGTCGGATGATGATGTGGTCGAGGCGATGAGAAGGGCGACGATTTGGGCTGGCGAGAATGCGGCCAGTTAATGCTTCCTCACGCCGTTAGCACGGCGTGAGGAATCGCGCGATGCCGTTTATCGGCCCGCTTTTAGTTTCTGGTAATACTCTTCGTAGAGGCGGCTGGCGTCACCAACGTCGTTCTGCCATTCCCCTTTGCTGATGGTGTCGGCATCCGGATAGAGTGACTTATCGTTAGCCACTTCAGGCTTCAGCAGCTTGCGTGCCGCGAGGTTCGGTGTCGGGTAGCCAATCGTTTCGGCAACCTGCTTCGCCACGTCCGGGCGCAGCAGGAAGTTAATCAGCTTCAGCGCACCCTCCACGTTTTTGGCATTGGCAGGGATCGCGAGGCTATCCATCCAGAAGATCCCGCCTTCTTTCGGCCACACTACCTCCAGCGGCGTACCGGCCTGACGGGCAACATACGCGGAGCCGTTCCACACCATGCCCAGATTCACTTCGCCTTCCATATACGGGTTTGCCGGGTTATCAGAGTTAAATGCCGCCACGTTAGGCATCAGCTTTTTCAGCTCGTTATAGGCCGCTTCAATCTCTTTTGGGTCCGTCGTATTGCCGGAGTAGCCGAGCTTACGCAGCGCTACCTGGAACACTTCGCGCGCGTCGTCGGTTAACAGCAGGCTGCCTTTGTATTCCGGTTTCCACAGATCGGCCCAGCTTGTAACGGTTTTCGGATCGATAGCCTCGCTGTTGACACCAATTGCGGTTGCGCCCCAGATGTAAGGAATGGAGTAGTCGTTATTCGGGTCAAACGGCTTGTTGAGCATCTCCGGATCGAGATTGTTGAAGTGAGTGAGCTTCGTTTTATCGATCTTCTGAATCATGCCCTCTTTGCGCATTTTGTCGACAAAGTAGGTAGACGGCACCACCAGATCATATGCGCCGTCCTTGTAGGTTTTGAGCTTGGCATACATGGTTTCATTCGACTCGTAGGTCGAGTAGATGACCTTGATGCCCGTCTCTTTCGTAAACTGTTCCAGCAGGCCCGGTGGCACATACTCGGTCCAGTTATAGAAGTAGAGCGTTTTACCGTCATCAGCGTGCGCGGCACCCATGCCAAGTACCATTGCCGCAGCGGCGAGCATTTTTTTCATTTCATTGTCCCCTGAGATTTTGTTTTATCACGAGCAATAATCTGGCTGGCAATCACCAGAACCAGCGAAAACACCAACAGAATGGTCGCCAGCGCGTTCACTTCAGGTGAGACGCCGACTTTAACCATCGAATAGATCTTCAGTGGCAGGATTTCGTAACTCGGCCCGGTCACGAACGAAGAAACAACCACGTCATCCATCGACAGCGTAAAGCTGAGTAGCCATCCTGCGGCTACCGCGGGCATCGCAAGCGGCAGAATGATTTTGCGCAGGATGGTCATCTCGCTGGCCCCCAGATCTTTCGCCGCCTCAAGCATACGCACGTCAAACCCTTTCAGACGTGCAAAGACGGTGACCACCACAAACGGCAGGCAGAAGGTGATGTGGGAAAACAGCAGCGACCAGAAGCCAAGCTGAATGCCCAGCAGCATAAACAGCACCAGCAGCGAAATCGCCATCACGATATCCGGCGACATCATTACCACAAACAGCATGCCGCTGACGAACGGCTTACCGCGAAAGCGATAGCGATACAATGCCACCGCGGTGAGGGAACCGATCAGCGTGGCGAAGGTGGCGGAGAAAATCGCCATCGTCAGCGAGTGCTGAGCGGCCTGCAGCAGACTGTCATTATTCATCAGCAGGCTGTACCAGTTGGTGGTAAAGCCCTGCCAGTTGATGCCGAAGCGTGAACTGTTAAACGAATTCACGATCAAAATGATAATCGGAATATAAAGGTAAGCGTAAATGGCGGTCATAAAACCGCCGCGAAGCAGTCGACCGATCATTCGAGTTCCACCTTCTTATTCAGCAACCGTGAGGCGCGCCAGTAGACCAGCAGCATCAGCCCCATTACCACCGTCAGCGTAATGCTGGTCGCGGATCCGAACGGCCAGTCGCGGATGTTCAGGAACTGGCTCTTGATCACGTTACCAATCAGCAGGTTTTTTGCCCCGCCCATGAGATCTGAAACGTAGAACAGCCCCATTGCCGGGAGCATCACCAGCAGACAACCGGCGATAATGCCGGGCATGGTCAGTGGAATGATAATGCGGATAAAGGTTTGCAGCTTGTTAGCACCCAGATCTTTTGCCGCTTCCAGCAGCGGTTTATCGAGCTTCTCGATGCTGGAGTAGAGCGGCATCACCATAAACGGCAGCAGAATATAGACAAGGCCAATAATCACCGCACCCGGAGTAAACATGATGCGTACAGGGGTATCGATCACCCCCAGCCACAGCAGAAACGCGTTGAGGTAGCCTTTGGTGCTCAGGAAGATTTTTAACCCGTAGATGCGAATCAGCGAGTTGGTCCAGAACGGCACAATCAACAGAAACAGCAACAGCGGGCGCACCTTTTGTGGCAGCCCGGCCAGGAACCATGCGAAAGGATACCCCAGTAGCAGGCAGGCTACGGTAGCAATCAGCGCCATATTCAGCGAGTGCAGAAGCACGTCAAAATAGAGCGGGTCGAGCAGGCGCGCGTAGTTATCCAGCGTAAAGACCAGCTTAACGAAGTGGGCATCGTCGCGGGTCAGAAAGCTTGTGGCGATGATCATCAGGTTGGGTAAAAAGACAAATAACACAAGCCAACCGACGATAGTGGTAATCACAACCTTCTGGAATTTACTTGTGTTCTTCATCAGCCAGTACAACCTCCCAGCTTTCTACCCAGTTGATAACCATTTTCTGGTCGAGAGAGTGGTCGAAGTCAGGATCGTCCTCGTTAAAGAATTCGCTGACCATTACCATTTTGCCATTTTCCAGTTCGACGACGGACTCCAGCGTCATCCCTTTGTAATTGCGCTCGCGGATATAGCCGATAAGCCCTTCGGCTTCGGTATTACCGTGAATTTCATCGACACGCAGATCTTCAGGACGCAGCAGGACGTTGAGTTTTTGTCCCTTCTCGACGGCGAAGTTCACGGTGATATTGCATTCACGTCCTTCCACGTTCGCGCGCACGCGCCGATCGTCCAGACGTTCAATCACCGTGGCATTAAAGATATTGATTTCGCCAATGAAGCTGGCAACAAACAGGTTTTTCGGCTCTTCGTAAATTTCACGCGGCGTGCCGTCCTGCTCTATTTTGCCATCGCGCATCACCACAATACGGTCTGACATGGTCAGCGCCTCTTCCTGGTCGTGGGTGACGAAGACAAAGGTGATGCCAAGCTTGCGCTGTAGCGCCTTCAGCTCGTTCTGCATCTGCTTGCGCAGTTTGTAGTCCAGCGCGGAAAGCGACTCATCTAACAGAAGCAGGCGCGGTTTATTGACCACGGCGCGGGCAATGGCCACGCGCTGCTGCTGACCGCCGGAGAGCTGGTGGGGTTTTCGCTGAGCAAACTCGTCCAACTGCACCATCCGCAGGGCTTCCGTGACGCGCGGGGGGATCTCGCTGGCCGGCGTTTTTTGCATCCGCAGGCCAAACGCCACGTTCTCAAACACGGTCATGTGCGGGAACAGGGCATAGCTCTGAAAGACGGTATTGACGTGGCGATCTTCGGCAGGAACCTGGGTTATGTCCTGGTTCTCAAGATGGATGTGGCCATTATCGACGCTTTCCAGCCCGGCGATAAGGCGCAGTACGGTTGTCTTGCCGCAGCCGGAGGGGCCAAGCAGCGTAAGAAACTCGCCGTCATTGATGGTCAGATTGAGGTCGGAAATGACCTCTTTGCCATCAAAACTTTTACGAATTCGTTCAAGTTGCACCAGCGGTGAACGAGAACGGGGTTGTGTATTCAATTTTTGCACTGTCCCATATAGACGCCTCAGGCAGCAGGCCGAAGCGGGGTTTGTGTGTAACCACCTTGGTGACTCGTAATGAGGGCGGACATTCTACGGCAAACCTCGGGAATCGCCAATCCTTGTCACTGATTCATAAGCTACATTTACTAACGCAGAACGATATAAACGGAAAATATTCTCGTTTGCGGGATAAAAGTGACCTGACGCAATATTTGCGTTTTGATGCTTATTGATAATGTTGTCACAAAAAGTGAGGGTGACTGCATGGATAAATTACTTGAGCGTTTTTTACAGTACGTTTCGCTGGATACCCAATCTAAACCGGGTGTCCGCCAGGTGCCAAGCACCGAAGGCCAGTGGAAGTTATTAAACCTGCTTAAAGAGCAGCTCGACGCCATGGGGCTGGTTAACGTCACGTTAAGCGAAAAGGGCACTGTGATGGGCACGCTGCCGGCGAATGTCCCGGGTGATATCCCGGCGATTGGCTTTATCTCCCATGTCGACACCTCTCCGGATTTTAGCGGTAAACATGTGAACCCGCAGATTGTTGAAAACTACCGCGGCGGTGATATTGCGCTGGGCATTGGCGACGAAGTGCTCTCTCCCGTGATGTTCCCGGTCCTGCATCAGCTGCTCGGTCAGACGCTCATCACCACCGACGGGAAAACGCTGCTGGGCGCAGATGATAAGGCGGGGATCGCGGAGATCATGACGGCGCTGGCGGTGCTGAAAGGCAAAAACATTCCGCACGGGGATATCCGGGTTGCTTTCACGCCGGACGAAGAGGTGGGGAAAGGCGCGAAACATTTCGATGTGGAGGCTTTTAACGCGCAGTGGGCCTACACCGTCGATGGCGGTGGCGTGGGCGAGCTGGAGTATGAAAACTTTAACGCCGCTTCGGTGACCATTAAAATTGTCGGGAACAACGTTCACCCCGGCTCAGCCAAAGGGGTGATGGTGAATGCGCTGTCGCTGGCGTCGCGTATTCATGCTGAAGTCCCGGCGCAAGAGAGCCCGGAGATGACAGACGGGTATGAAGGTTTCTATCACCTGACCAGCATTAAGGGCACCGTGGATAGCGCCCAGATGCACTACATCGTGCGCGATTTTGACCGTAAAGCTTTTGAAGCGCGCAAGCGTAAGATGATGGAGATCGCCAAAAAGGTAGGCAAAGGGCTGCATCCTGACTGCTACATTGAACTCATCATCGAAGACAGCTATTACAATATGCGTGAGAAGGTGATGGCGCATCCGCACATAATTGATATCGCCCGGCAGGCAATGCGCGACTGCGATATTGAACCGATCTTAAAACCGATTCGTGGCGGTACCGACGGTTCACAGCTGTCATTTATGGGATTGCCGTGCCCGAACCTGTTTACCGGTGGCTACAACTACCACGGCAAGCATGAGTTTGTGACGCTGGAAGGAATGGAAAAAGCGGTGAAGGTGATTGTGCGCATAGCGGAGTTAACCGCGAAGCGGTGAGACATTGCCCGGTGGCGCTGCGCTTACCGGGCCTACGATCGAAATGTAGGCCGGGTAAGGCGAAGCCGCCACCCGGCACATCTCAAGACTCAATCCTCAAAAAACCAATACCCGCTGTTAACCAGCGCGGCCAGCATGGCGAGGAATGAGGGATCTTCCAGCGCATCGCCAAAGGTTTCAGCAGTCAGAACCATATGGCTGGCAATCGCTTCCAGTGCAGGACGGTGCGGGGAATCCAGCTTCTCGCCATTGACGAAGACCTCTTCACCGATGCGCAGCACGCGCAACCCGCCCAGACGAACCAGCTTGTCGCCCTGCTGAAGGGCATCATAAATCTCGTCAGCCTGATAAGGCGGCTCCGGAGGCGCCACGTCCAGCTCGTGGCGGGACTGGCTAATAAACTCGCCAAACCACTGTCTGAAATGTTCCGGCTCGTTGATCAGATCCAGCATCATACCGCGCAGCTTGTCCAGCTCTGCAGGCAGAATATCTGCCGGATGTTCGCGCGCAGGCACATCCGGATCGCTGTAGCGATAGCTGCCCAGCTCGCGTTGCAGAACATAGTCGGCAAAGCCGCTGATCATCTCGCGACCGCTTGGTGCGCGGAACCCAACCGAGTAGTTGAGCGAGTTTTCCAGGGAGTAACCCTCATGCGGGAACCCAGGCGGAATGTAGAGAATATCGCCTGGCTCCAGCTCTTCATCAATAATCCCTTCAAACGGATCCACCTGAAGCAGGTCCGGATGCGGACAGTGCTGTTTCATCGGCACTTTCTCGCCCACGCGCCAGCGGCGGCGACCCGTACCCTGAATAATAAACACGTCGTACTGGTCCAGGTGCGGACCCACGCCGCCACCCGGAACGGAGAAGGAGATCATCAGATCGTCCATCCGCCAGTCGGGCAGGGCGCGGAACGGGCGCATTAGCGCGGCAGTGGGTTCGTGCCAGTGGTTGACGGCCTGCACCAGCAGCGACCAGTTGTTTTCACCGAGATGATCATAGCTTTCGAAAGGACCGTGACTGACCTGCCATTTCCCGTCCTGGTGACTGACCAGGCGGCTGTCGACTTCGTTTTCCATGGCCAGACCGGCCAGTTCGTCAGGCGAGATAGGGTCGACAAAGTTGCTGAACCCACGTTTCAGAACCACCGGGCGTTTTTGCCAGTAACGTTCAATAAACTCGGGCCAGTTAAGCGTTAAGTGATAATCCATATTTTTTTATTCCGCAGGTTCTTACTGACACGGATTATAACGGAAGCTCAGCCCCCCGGCTGCGAGATCCTCGCATTTTTCACATAACGGGTTAACTATCGTTCGATGTGGGCTGCTGGCGACCAAAAATCACTTCCATTCTGGCGCCGCCCAGCAAACTTTCGCTGGTTTCAATTTTTCCATCGTACTGGTCGACAATTTCACGTGCGACGGCTAACCCCACCCCCTGGCCAGGGCGCAGCGTATCGGCGCGCTGGCCGCGATCGAACACCACATCACGTTTATTGCGCGGGATCCCCGGGCCATCATCTTCAACGATAATATGTAACTCGTTATCCGTCTGACGCGCAGACACTTCCACAAATTCCAGGCAGTATTTACAGGCGTTATCCAGCAGGTTGCCCATGACTTCCATGAAGTCATTCTTTTCGCCGACAAAGCTTATCTCAGGCGAGATATCGAGGCTGATGTTCACCCCTTTACGCTGGTACACCTTGTTGAGGGCGGACGTAAGATTATCCAGCAGCGGTGCCACCGGGTGCAGCTCGCGGCTCAGAAGCGCGCTGCCGGAACGCATACTGGCGCGGTGCAGGTAATAGCCAATTTGCTGTGAGATTCGACTGATCTGCTCCAGCATCACCGGCTCGGCATCATCAACGCTCAGCTTTGAACTGCGCATTGAACGCAGGGTACTTTGCATCACGGCCAGCGGTGTTTTCAGGCTGTGAGTGAGGTCAGTCAGGGTTGTACGGTACTTATCATAGCGTTCGCGTTCACTTTTCAGCAGGCGATTGAGATTACGTACCAGACTTGTCAGCTCACGGGTGGTTTCCGGATTGAGTTTTTCGCGATGGTGTTCCTCAAGCTCGCGCACCTCTCGCGCCAGGGATTCAATGGGGCGCAAGCTCCACCACGCCGCCACCCAAAGCAGCGGGATTACCAGCAGCAGGTTAGCGGCCAGAACATAAACGAACCAGCTCCAGACCCTGTAGGAGCGCTTGAGCTCGACAGGAATGGTGTCGATCACCACAATGGTCAACTGCGGCATGTTCATCGTCGCCGGGTAGATATTAATCGCCACGGAGTGCGTCATCTCCGTTTCGGCATCATCCTCGCGGATTTCATTGAGTTTCTGCTGCATAGAGCGATCTTCGCGAATCAGCGAGCTGGTGGTGTTAAGATCGGCTTCTATCTCATGAAAACCATTGGTTTTAAGCCACTCCGGACGAATGCTTTTAACCAGCCACGGAATATCTCTTTGCGCCCACAGCAACTTCCCTTTTTCGTTGTAAATCAGAGCTAAAGTAGGGCTCTGTTGATTCAGGTTCTCGGGCATTTCAACGCTGATACGGTTGTTTTCCCATTTCGCCAGAGTGTAAAACAGATTACTTTCGCCACGTAACAGTCGAAAAGTCGTTTTATCGAAGCTGACGCTGTAACCCACCAGGGCGACCATACCGTAGGAGAGCGACAGCACCAGCACCACTGCGGCCGTTGCCAGCAAAAAACGAACCCGCAGTGAGAGGGGCAGAATATGGCGCAAAATCTGTCTCATTTAGCGTAATTCAAACAGGTAGCCCTGGCCGCGGACGGTTGTGATCACATCCTGCGGGTACTGCGCCTGAATTTTCTTACGCAAACGCCCCATCAGCACATCAATAGTATGGCTCTCGCGCAGCTCCGCGTCCGGGTAGAGCTGGAGCATTAAGGAGTCTTTGCTCACAACCTTGCCACTGTTACGGATCAGCGTTTCCATGATGGTGTATTCGAATGCAGTCAGCTTGATCACTTCATTGTTAATCGAGAGCTCGCGTCGGGAGAGATCCACCTGGAAAGGCGGAATGGAGATAACCTGTGAAGCCAGCCCGCTGTTGCGGCGTAATAGCGCCTGCATTCGCGCAGCCACTTCTTCAATATGGAACGGCTTGGTGACGTAATCATCCGCACCGGCGCTGAGCACTTCAACTTTGTCCTGCCAGCCTTCGCGGGCGGTCAGAACCAGCACCGGGAGAGAAACATCATGGCTGCGCCAGCGACGAATTAACGACAGACCGTCTTCATCAGGCAAGCCTAAATCGACAATGGCGATATCCGGCAGATGTTCATTGAGATAATAATCGGCTTCTTTTGCATCTTCAGCATCGTCCACCTGATGTCCCATCTCCTGAAGCTGAACCTTCAGGTGGTGGCGTAGCAATGCGTTATCCTCAACAACCAGTACGCGCATCATCTTTTCTCCCAGAATATGTAGTACGAATAGTTTAACGCTGATTATGTAGTTTGAAACCAGCGTCATGAAATTAAATGACTTTTTTAATGTTCCCAATACCTTGGGGGCGTCCTGGGGGCATAGCTGTCGGCATCTGATTGTTCAGCATGTTGACCTGATCCTGGTTCATATCGCCGATCCACTTCGAGTAAACCTCATACACCATACGCGCGTCCTCATGGCCCATCTGGCTGGCGATAAAGGAAGGATTAGCACCGGCCATTAGCGTCCAGCAGGCGTATGTGTGTCGGGACTGATAGGGATTTCTTTCACGTATCCCGGATAGTTTAGTGCCCCGTTTCCACCCATACGAAATCGAGTTCTTCGAAAAATATCGGTTCTTGCCCGACGTGCACCTCTCAGGAGAAAAAACGAAACGTAGATTTTGCGTTTCGGTTTTGCCAAGCTCCCGATGATGGAAGATGATTTGCTGCCTGGGACTATTGCCGGTGATTTCGTACTGCTCCTTCAACGCATCAAGGGCAGGCTTCAGCAGAGTGATCGTTCTTATCCCGGCATCAGTTTTGGGCGGCACAAACAACCCTTTATTCGTAAGGCTTCTGGATACATGAATTTCACCTTTCTTCAGGTCGATATCATCCCATGCCAGAGCACAAACCTCACCTGGCCTCATTCCTGTATGGACAGACACAATAATGATTAAAACCCACTTGCGAGGGAGGAGAGCAATTAACGCATGATACTCATGAAGTAAAAGCGGATCAGGATCTGCCTTTGATAGCTTGAGCCTCGATACTCCCTCATAAGGAGCGTGTAATATAAACTGGCTTCTGTTCGCAAGCTTCAGCATTTCTGATAAAACAGCCATCTGTTTATTGACTGTTGAAGGCGCGCGACCTTTTTTGCTCCGATTGGGCATCGAAGGATTAACAACCTCCCCAGTAAGTAGCTCTTTGCGGTAATTCAGAACATCAGCATGCTGAATATCAACCAGGCGAGTGTTTTCGCCCACAACACGCTTAAGGGTATTAACCACAGAGACAATGGAATGCAATGTAGCTTCTGAGACTTCCAGCGCCTTAGTATCTATAAAAAATTCACAAAGATCGTTGAATGTGCCGATTCGTTTAGTTGATGAGAATTTTTTAAGAGCCTTTGATTCAGGGAAGCGCGCCGCGTAATCGAACTGGCCGAACTGGATCTCACTTACGATGACGGCGCGAAGGTTTCCCGCCTTCTTGATGTTGCTGCTGTTAACCACCCAGCCACGGAGAACTTCGCGGCAGCGAATGCCGCGATAGGTAAAAGTGATCCTGATTTTTCCGTTATGAAGTTCAACGCCGGTTGGAAAGTTCATCATGCTTCCTGAATAAATCTATTAATCAGCGGGAAGTTGTACCAGACCAAAGCGCGTTTGCTTTCTCCGCCGGGTACCGCAGGTACTCGCTTAAAATGAACCCCTTCAATCCAGCATCCGAGGCGATAAGCTTTTATTTGCCTGTCATCCAGCCCCGTTTTTTCAGTTAGCTTTCCCGCCACCATCCACTCTTCATCAAAAATGATTTGCGCCATGCTTAACTCCATGACGCCGCCACGATACCGCAGCGGCAGATAGTATATTGATTGTCAAAAATCATCGACCAAGGCCAGGGAGGCACCGGAGATGCCTGGCACCGGTCATTGCCGTGGCCACGTAACTACGGGGGCGGTTAACAACCTCAACCGTAATTTTTCTCCCTTGGAACTTGATGGTGTAAAAAGTCTGCTTGTCGCTGCGACCATGCGCGCCATATTTCTCAAAATGGCATTTGAGCGCGGCGGCGCATGCTGGCCCGCCGATGCTGTCTCCCTTGCTACGGTTAATCAGACGCACAGGATCCTTCCTGATGGTTGATCACGCTGTGGGCAAGCCCGGCGGCCATAACCGGTAACTCTTCATACTGATTGCAATAAGCCGGGTTGGAACATAAGCCCTGCAGCGCTGCAATTGTCAGCTGTTGCAGGTAGGTAACAGACGAAAGCGGCGAGTATGTTTCAGGTGCTGGTTCGGACTCGATTTTCGGCTTTGCAGTAACGGTCGGTGGAGCGAGCACGACAGGTTTTGGCAGCTCAGGGCGGCGGTATTCCACAATCGCATCAAGGGCTATTTTCTGACGAACGCTGATATCGTCAGACCACTGTTCAAGAATCGTAGTAGCAACGTCTTGTACTTCATCATCACTGAAATAAGGCGACAGAGAGAATTCAGTCGTGGTGATATCTGCAATCAGTAACGGGAAAATATGCTCGATGTCTTTACCCGTGGTGGCGGTGAGATTTTCGATATCGTCCTGGTCACCGATGTTTGTGCGCCCGGACATCAGCTCGTTTAATGCATGGGCGATTTCAATCTCGCGATCATTTAGCGCGGAAGGCACTTCCTGTTTTTCGACTTCATTTGAGGAGGTGGCGTTTATCAGAGTATCAACTGAGAAGACTCCGCCGCCCATATTCTCCACCCGCGGCTGATCACCAGCCTGCTTTTCAGGTGTGGAGTACTGAGCGAATGCCTCGTTGAGTTCTTTGTCGAGTTGCGCAGCTTTGCCAGGGCAAACTGCTGGTGGCAAAGTTTCGCCAGATACAGGCGGTTTGGCTTTATCATTTTCGATTTCCTCAGGGTTGGCGCGAGGTTTTGGGCGGCAAGCCTTATCAATCGTTTTCTGATCGGGGTGCGCGTGGTCAGATTCAACCAACTCGCGATTGATGTACTCACGCAAGGCGACGGGATCCATCCAGAGGTCTTCCTGAGCAGATTTAATCAGGGCGATAATGGCTGCGCGTGAATAGTCCAGAATGCCTGGGGTACCGCGCAGCTTTTTCCACCAGGCTGTGAAGCGGGTGTCCTGCTCAGCTTCGGCCATGGCCTTAGCGGGAATGAAAAACTTGTTTGGAATTGAGTAAATATCGATTTCGTCGAAGGTGCTCAGAATCGCAACAGCAACCTCTATCTTGAGCGTAGAGAGGTTGTGTACCAGATCCGGGCTTCGGTCTGTCTTATTTCCCCCGCCCAAAGTGGAGCCAGTGTCTGTGAGGTTTTCTTCGGTGGTAGTACGAACAGTTTGAGGTCGCTTATCTACCGGGGTATCGATCCATTTAGCGATCTGCTTTTTGATATCCGGCCACTGCGCAGAATCTTTTGTGTTCTCACGTACCCATGCGAGAAGCTGCTCCTGCCGTTCCGGCGCCAGCGCCAGCGCACGGGTCTCTTTCGCCAGTGCCTCTGCCAGTTCGCGGGTAAAGCTGCCAGCATCATCGTTAATCAGGTCTACGATCTGGCCGAACTGCGCCGTAGTGATTCCAGGGACCGGCCCGAACAGTGCCAGACAAGCTGCTCGTGATGCCTGGTCAAGACGCGCAACGGTTTTAATTTCTTCCTGTGCCTTGTTGTCCTCGCAGTCTGCTTTTTCATTGATTTCTGGCTGTGGCGCTGCAGCTGGCTCACCTGCATTCACATTCCATATAGCAACGGTATCGAAAAAGGCAGGTGAGAAAACATCAAGCTCAGGGCAGGGTAAACCTTCTCGGTGTTCCCAGATTTTAACTTTGAAGAAATCATCAATGTGTTCCGGGTGTTCAGCTGCCAGCTTGCCAAAAATAACGGCTTCAGCTATGGCTTTTGTGGTCGCATTAACAGCAGTGGCAAGCGGTTTTAAATCCGGACATTTTTTTAATGCTTTATCTTTCGGGAAATAAGCGCCGCCGAAAACTTTTAATTCAACAGACATAATTACCTCTATTAATTTTTGGGGAAGTGATGTTTATCGATATGGTTTTTGAATAACGCGCCTTACATTTCTTAACGCGTTACGCCTTTCTCTTTTTTCATTGCATTGCTCACATAAATAAATCGTGCGCTTAAAGGGGTATATGTCTGTTTTCCTTTCATGCATTCCCGATTTCTTATATTCTTGGCAGCAAACAGCGCAATGACAAATGGCGTCATTCATATCAGTTAAGTTGATGGCGTTTGTAATCGTAATAAGACATGCCACAAGCGTTCTGCGCTTCTGCGAAATTCACAGACAGCAAGCTAATGTGCTTAACAGCGCAAACCGGGCAATGAAATTCACCGAGCACGTAGCCACTGTCAAGCACGACGGTTACAGGACCTGATGAAGGCAAATGAACTACACCTGAAATGGTACCGTTAATATTAAAGGTGGCAATTTCTTTATTTACGATAACAAGATTCAGTTCAACGGTTGTAACGCTCACTTTCATTTTTAACTCCTTGACTCAGGATGTGAGAATCCCTGCCGTTTAAGGCATAGGTTTTAAATTGAGAAAACTAAATTGCTTTTAAACTATTACGCCATTCCTGGTGAGGTTGGCGATGCACAACGAAATTTCTGTATTTCCGTAATACTTTCCAGGCGGCATGGCATCCAGCAACATCACGAAGAAATACTGAAGTTACGAGTTTTCCCTGTGCCCAGGCAATTTGTTGTTCCGGTGTTAATTGTGTCTTATCCATATAGGAACACTCCACTGGCTTACGCCACATTCATGAAACTGCCTGGACGAACTCGGTAAAGCACAGTGCTTCTTCACCCTCCGCCAGACTGTTGAAATACTCTTCGTATGCTTTTTCCATCTCAAACCCCTGTTTGCTGCTTTGCTTTGTGAATCACCCTTATCGCCGGGTAGGCGGAACGTTTACCTGTCGCACCTGTTGTGCTTCGATGAGTAGAGGATACAACACAAAGTAGATGTGTCAACACCAAAAGTAGAAATCAAAGAGGTGTTAACTACTTATGGTAGTGTTGGAAGGCGTAAAAAAACCCGGCATGGGCCGGGTTCTTTGGGACTTTTTTTACTTCTGCGGGTTGTTGGCGTACTTCAGAAAGAAATCATAAAGCTGTTTATACCGCATTTCGAATGCAAGTAGCATGTTCTTAGCTTCAGCGCTTGGGAACTGTCGATACACACGAACTAGTCGTTTTTCGTCTTCGCTTAACTCTCTGAATTCCGCATCACTGCCGGTGTCTGACTCTGTCGCCTGGAAGCCCGAAAACTCAGTGTCCTGAAGCTTAGCTGGCGCACTCTCACCTTCGCCGTAGTCAAGCCATGCCGCTTGGACATTCAGCCAGTCAGCTATTTTCTGCAGTTTCTCATCGCGTGGCTTAGCCGTGCCCAGCGTATAACGACGAGCCATTTCGTATGTGACATCGCAAGCCTGGCTTAAATCCTTTACGGAACGGCGCTGTCTGCGCATTTCATCGGTCAGCCGGTTCGCGAAATCTTGATGTTTATTCGCTTTTTCTACCATAGGTAGAAGAGTAAGGCACGGCGCGGTCATAGTCATTTCTATTTTTCGTAGTTGTATATTCTACTTTATGTAGTATATTGCAGTCATTGGCTCATTCAGGAGAACACGATGACTACTTCATACAAGAACATAACTGAAAAGGCAGTGAGGTCGATCGGTTCGGTTTCGGCCGTTGCCCGAAAATTCAACTTTAAGTCCTCACAGTCAGTTGCAAACTGGATTATTCGAAACCGAGTTCCAAGTGAGCGAGTGATAAAGCTCTGTGAATTTGGCGGCTGGAGTGTCACCCCGCATGAGTTACGTCCGGATTTGCATCCAACCCCTACCAGTGGAATTCCTGTTCAGGATATCCCACACGCGCAAAAGGAGTCTGACTGATGGAAATCAAAAAACTGGCATGTGAGCTGGAGTCTTGGGCGCAGGAAAAGGGCTGGAAGACGGTGACGCAGCTGATAACCCCGCATCACTTTGGCGATCTTCTCCAGCCACTGGATGACGTTTCGGATCCGGATGAGTACGCGCGGCGGCTGCACAACAACAAGCAGATTATTCAGCGTGCGTTCCGCAACGATACGCCGAACTACCTGAAACAGGCTGAAGCGCTGAGTTATGCCATCCGTACCGCCATTGATAACGAGCTGGCGCAGAAGGACTGCATGCACTACCGGGCGGCCAGGGTGAACAAAGAGTGCATCGAAGCCACCAATGCGGTCTTCACTGGCAAACCACAACCGGTAATCCGCCGCGAGACTCTGGAAGCGATCGACGCCCTGGCGCAGCTGGTTGGCGTCAAAGTGAAGCTCGTTTCGACTTGTTCGAACGTAGCCTAGTTCAGTTGTATCGAGGTGTTCTATGAGCATGGAACTGATGGTTCAGGCGATGAAGGTCAAGGTGGGAAACCCGCTTCGTAAGCTGGTCCTGCTTAAGCTGGCCGATAACGCAAGTGACCAGGGCGAGTGCTGGCCGAGCTATCAGCATATCGCTGATCAGTGTGAGATCAGCCGTCGTTCAGTCATGAATCATGTTGCCGCGCTTTGCGAGTCTGGACTGATGCGAAAAGAGACCAGATCGGGGCCTAAAGGTAACGGCAGTAATTTCTACCGACTAACCCTGAGCGGTGCAAATACCAGCGCAAGGGTAGTGCAGGAGATTCACCAGGGTGGTGAAGCAAATTCACCAGGGGATGGTGCAGGAGATTCACCAGATGGTGCACCACATTCACCAGGGGATAGTGAAGGAGATTCACCCAGAATCAGTCACTCTTCTGAACCAGTCAAAGAACCAGAAAATAATTCTTGTCCGGACGCTTCGCTGTCGGACGAACAGCTGGCCAAAGATGCGTTTTTAAATCGTCATCCAGAGGCCGTGGTTGCCCATGCAGGAAAACGGCAGTGGGGAAGCAAGGAAGATCTGACCTGCGCTCAGTGGATGTGGAACCGCATCGTCAAGCTTTATGAAAAAGCCGCTGAGACAGACGGGGAACTGGTGCGCCCCAAAGAGCCTAACTGGGCTGCATGGTCCAACGAAATCCGGCTGATGTGTGCCATTGATGGCAGAACACATAAGCAAATTTGCGAAATGTTTTCGCGTGTACAGCGTGATCCGTTCTGGTGCCGAAACGTGATGTCACCGTCAAAACTGCGCGAAAAATGGGATGACTTAATTCTACGGCTGACATCGGCAGGGGCAGCTCAGAATCAGGCTGGTGGCCGGGATATCAATCGGATCTCCCGTCCTGACAGCACCGTTCCACCAGGATTCAGGGGGTAAGCATGCAAAACGCAGGTTCCATTCTCGATCGCCTTCGCCGCGTCATTCCGGCAGGCGTAGAACCCAAATTCAAGAACGCCGCTGAGCTGATGGCCTGGCAGCGGGAAGAAGGGCAAAAGCGTGCAGCTGAGATTGACAAGATCAACCAGCAGGCGCGGGCAGAGAAAATTTTCGGGCGATCCGGGATCCAGAACCTGCACCGCAGCTGCAGCTTCGCGAATTACACGGTGAACGGCGACGGCCAGCGCCATGCCCTGAGTATGGCAAAGAGCTATGCGCAAAATTTTGGAACCGGCTTTGCGAGCTTCGTTTTCACCGGAAAGCCCGGCACGGGAAAAAACCACCTCTCAGCGGCGATCGGAAATTATCTGCTGAAACAGGGGCGAACGGTTTTGATTGTGACCGTGCCGGACCTGACCCTGCGCGCCAGGGCCTGCTATGACGAAGGGCGTTCTGAAGCCGCGCTGCTGGATGACCTCTGCAAAGTGGATTTGTTGGTGCTCGACGAAGTAGGCATTCAGCGCGACAGTCGCGGCGAGAAAGTTTTGTTGAACCAGATTATCGATCGCCGCCTGGCCGCTATGCGCCCCGTTGGCGTTCTGACCAACCTGAATTACGACGCGCTGGTAGACACCCTGGGTGAAAGGGTTATTGACCGCCTGCGCATGGATAACGGCATTTGGGTGAACTTTGACTGGGAGAGCTATCGCGGAAACGTTAGCCACCTGAGACCTGTTTAGTGAATTTTGAGGAGAAAATTATGGAATCCGTAATCGACGCACTGAAAGCAATGGGTAAAGCAACCTACCTCGATGTAGCAGCCCGCCTTGATATCGAGCCCGTAGAGGCACTGAAAATGCTTCGCGAGCAGAAGGAAGAAGGATTGTGCGATTTCTTCGATGGATCATGGTCGGTCGGTGCCGCGAAGGAGCATAAGCCGAAGCGTATCAGACCCAAGCAGCCATCGCCGCTGGTGGAGAGGGTATTGGCAGCGATGCAGGGTCAGGGAGCTATGAGTGCTAATCAGGTCGCAGAAAAGCTGGGCAAAGGTTCCCGAGCCCTGAATGCATCGCTTGGTGCGATGTGCAAGGACGGTCTGGTCCTACGCCATGTGGACGGGAAAAACATCACCTGGAGCCTGGCGGGGGAAGCGACAATACAGCCAGAGCAGCAGGAGCCCGAAGCAGCGGAAGTCATGGCCGCACCAACTCAGGAGAGCAAATCCTTGGAAGAAATTATTGGGGATATCCCTGCTTTCGCCAGCCGTCCGGATGATCTGATTGTTCCGTCATCGCGTTTTATCTCAACCGAAATCCGCCGCACGAAAGCGAAGTTGGCAAACCTGCAGCGTCTGCAGGGGGCCGTTCGCGAACTGCGCCGCTACAAACATCTGCTGCAGGGGTTGGGGAATGACTGATTTACCGAAATGCCCTGAATGCGGCATGGCTCCTTCACTGAGGGTTCGCAGCCGGGGGATGAACTGGGGGTCGGCAGAGGTCCGCTGTTCTAACGGTTGCCCTGGAGTCCGCGCGGGATTTTCGTTCCCGCCTGATGGACAGGCAGCGGCCCGGCAGTTGCTTCAAGAAAAATGGAAAGAGCTAGTGGAGGCCAAGTGAGCAACATCGACAAACACGCGCTGCGTGTAATGGAGCCGGTCAAGTCGACAGAAGACATGATCGTTAATGGGTTCGAGCTAGAGCCAGATGGCAGCGCTAAAGCCAGATATGCGGTAATGCCTATCAATAATCATGGTATGTAATGGTATCTCCTTTAAACAATATTATGCTATTGAAATTAAATGATTATTTTGTAAATAAGTTTTCCATAAGGATTTGAATTAGTACCATCATAGTGCAGTTAAATTCAAAGCGGAGGGGGTTATGGTCTGTCCTGATTGTGGTTCAATCACTATTGGAAAAGAGGTTACTCGCAGAGGGTGGAGTGGCGACTCCATTTGCCATCAGTGTGGATACAACAATGCAAAAAATGTATTTATAAATGATGGAAAGTCGGGGGAGAAAGTGTCCACATGGAAGTTAAAAAAGAAGGTCTACAGCACTTGATTTGGCTACACATCAATGTCTAACCCATTCGATACATAACAAACTCTTACAGGAGCTTAAAATGGAAGATTACTTAGTTTTTGGTTTAGGTCATGAAGGTGATATCAAGAACGATGAAGCGGGTCTTGATAAGATAAGCGTTGTAACGAAAGCGGTAATGCTTTCCACAAATTCCAGTGAACCAGTGGCTTACCAAATGACCGAGTTCAAAGAATTTAATGTTGTCAGACAGCAAGCATTTGATGGAGAATTCTACAACATAGCATTCGATGTTTTACCCTCTCGTGATCGTGTCGATGCTGCAATCCGAAAATATCACCCAAAGAAATCATCAACAGTTTAATTACCTTTAATTTTCTTAAATTAACACGCCATAATCGTCTCATCGGAGCCTGAACAATTCCGGTGACTTCTGCGCATTTAAGGGGACTTAAATGCGACCACAATCTGAACTCCTCACCTAGTCACAGATGCAGAAATGCACCTGTGATTTTGTGCATTCTGCGTTTTCCGTCAAGGAGGCCGTAAGGCCCTGCCTGTAGACGGTTTCAAACTCCATCGCGGTAACTTCGCCGCTATCGGCAAGCAGATTCAGCCATTATTGGATGCCGGGCAATGCTTCCGCCTGCAGGTGAAGTCGTTGCGAGAGAAGCGCAGCCTGGCTCAGAACGCGCTCAGCCACTTGTGGTACACGGAAGTCAGCTAATACCTTATTGCCCTAGGCAAGACCTTCGCTAGGCCGGGTGTGTCAAGGACACGATGAAACACACCTATCTCGGCTACGAAAACGATGACTGGGGGACGTCGTGTCCGGCAAGGTAACTGCCGTGCAAACCCTGCACCATACGACCGAGCTGGAAGCCGGCGAGATGTAAATCTTCTTGTGTAAAGTCGAAGCTTGGGCGTTAAGCATCGGCTGCCTTCTGACTATCCCCCAGTATTGCAAGTACCAGCGGTTGCGCGATAAGCATGAGGTAAAACCGTGAACCGCTGGCGCTGCAATTAGGGGCTGTATGGTTAGTTGTTTTAATCCTGCTGGTGGTGCTGGCTATGAGAGGAATTGATTGTTGATTAATCACTTACCCGCCTCGGCGGGTTTTTTGCGCCCAAAATCTTGACCCTCGTTTTTTTGGTGATACTGTATAAATATACAGTTAATTGACAGGGGTGGTCATCATGGGTTTTCCATCACCAGCAGCAGACTACGCAGATCAGACGCTCACTATCACCAGCCTTTGCGGCTATGACGGTAACTGCCGCACCATCGAAATATCAGCCGGGTACGCGATTATCAACGTTGCCAGAAAACCCGAAATTGGTGACACCGTTCTGATCTCGTTCTGCGGGGGGCTGGACTTTGCATCTGTCCAGGGTAAGGCGCTCATCACACAGGATGGGGAGGCGATAGAGGGGGATGCTTTGGACGATACGACGGTGATGGGAGTTGTCACGCACCTTCTGAATCGCGTTACCGATACTGACAACAGACCGGTAATTTAGCAGACCGTACACGATTCCTGTGCTTTAAGGACCGATCGGTTACACAGATCAATTACGGTTAATTGATCTTTCTAACCGCTTAGACGTTCGTTAGTGGGACTGCTTTAGTAACGTTCAGCGCGCAGGGAGAAAAGGGACGGCCCCGATTAGTCGGGGGAAACTGAATTGAATAGGATTTTCCGTTATGAATGAGCAAGAGTTAATTGCTGCCGTTCGCCCTGCTGGACGTTATGAGGTAGTGAGCCAGGAGGATGGCTCCTTTGTTGTTGTCCCGGTACCTGCCGAAGCAATACTCATCACCAGGGAAGCACTCAGACAATGCCTTGAGCGCTTCCGCAACCCTGACAACTGATTTATAATAATCAAGCTGGCCTGAACAACCAGCGCCTGTCGCACCATCACCGGAGAAAAGTGATGGCGCAAAGAACCACCCCGAATTACCCACACCGCCCGTTAATGCGCGGGGTTTCTGCTTGTGCTGGTGGTCCAGCATGAAGAAAGCAGATAGCCTCCATCTTTCACGTGTGGCCGCGCTGGGCTGCATCGTGTGCAGAAATCAGAACCTGGGCGAAACGCCTGCGGAAATCCACCATATCCGAACCGGGCAGGGCATAAGCCAGCGCGCTGACCATCGAAAATCAATTCCCCTGTGCCATACGCATCATCGCAACGGCGGTTATGGTGTGGCGATTCATGCTGGCCGTAAGCAATGGGAGAAAAACTTCGGTACCGAGTTGCAGCTGCTGGAGCAGGTCCAGTTAGAGCTGGGGGTGTTCTATGCCTAAATACATCATCACCCCAGTCGGTAAACCCCGCATGACTCGCCGCGATAAATGGAAACAGCGCCCGCCAGTGATGCGCTATCGCATGTTTTGCGATGAAGCCCGCCTGCATGGAATCAGGGTGCCGGAGAGCGGCGCCCATATAACCTTCGTTTTGCCGATGCCGCCGAGCTGGAGCAAGAAAAAGCGCGATGCTATGGACGGCCAGCCCCATCAACAAAAGCCCGATCTGGACAACCTAACAAAATCTCTGTTGGACGCCTTGTTTGAGGATGATTCCCACATTTGGGACGCCCGGACATCAAAAGTATGGGGCGAAACCGGAATGATAATTATCGAGGACATAAAATGAAGGTTTCGGCACGACTTAGCGATCTTAATCCAGTAGAACTGCATATCAGTTACATTATGAGGCTTGACGACAATGCCTGATATTAAAATTGTTCTTGAGCGCTGGGGAGGGTGGGCTGCGAGAGATAGCTCTGGAGTCGATTATTCAAGCATTGCAGCAGGCTTTAAAGGGCTTCTTCCGCCAAGTGGAAAATCTCGTCTCTCTTGTACCGATGACGATGCTCTGATTATTGAAAGCTGCTTGGCACAACTACACAAAAGAAAACCGTATGAGCATTCTCTGCTGGTCGCTTATTATTTGTATGGTATTCCTAAGCGTAAGTTAGCCAAAATGCGAAAAAAAGATGAGAAAATTATTCGCATAGAGATGCAAATGGCTGAGGGATTCATTGAAGGTTGTTTAGCTATGTTAAATGTTAAGCTAAGTATGGAGTGAAGTAAGCGGCCAAATAACTTGGCCGTTATTTTTAATTTTGCAGTTCGACAAAGGCATCTTCGAATGTTGTGTTTATGAACCCCCACTCAAGGAAAGCCAAAGTAGATCTTCTGATAAATTGATAAATTATAGGTGGGTAGGGATTGTTTTGGCGAAGCTCATTGATTTTTACGTAATTTTTTAAAATCAACACTTCAAGTTCATGGCCGTTTTTAAAGTAAAACTCTCTATCAGATTTGAAAGTTCGGCCATTCATATATGAAATTTCGTAATCTCTATTATTATCTCTCCCTAATAATCTTCTGATTATATTATCAATGACCTTTTGCAGTATATTATCATCTTCTAATATTTCACTCCATGATTTATAACGTGTATCGTCAAGGGTGAAATCCTCATGAATAATGTCATTGCGGTGATGATATGCAAAAATACTTATTGGATCAAAGACGATGTTTTCAATGGAATAAGCCTTGTTTTTCGCGAATACTTTAATATCTTCAATATGTCTTCTCGTTTTTAAATCCCAATCAATTAGTCCTCTTACAGTATGGTTGCCATTTTTTCTCAAGCTTTCAACCATCCCGACAACATTCCCCCAGTTGCCTTGGCCATTAATTGTAGCCACAATTCCTTTTATTTTATCTTCATCGTTAATATGTGCTCTTAAATGTTTTGATAATTCATTTTCTGAGATTTTCTCACCAGAACTGACGAAAGTAAGGTTTATGAATCTATTAATTCTCGAAGAATGGTCTTTGATTTTACGATAAACTAATTCATAGATATTATAGTCATTTTCGTTCTCAACGTATACCTGTCGATTATTGTCTGGATTTATAGATATCTGACTCACTCCGTCAAGAAGTTCAGCGATAGCTTTATCTTTTTCAATGATTTTAGCTAAGTATTTAGAAGAGGTTTCTGAAAAAGTTAAATTAATGATACTATCATTTGGGCACAACGCAACTGTTGTAGGGGAATGAGTAGTAATGATAAAGTTAACCCTTAAGAGATTATGTAATTGATCAAGGCATCTAAAAAGGTCATTTGTCATCTGAGGATGTAAATGCGCATCAGGCTCATCTATTAGCACAATCGACTTATTGTTGAATATGTATTTTGGATTGGAATATTTAATTTCAAAGGTTTTTTCGGCCAGCCAAAAAATTATTTTTTCACCAGATGATAAATCTTTAATGTCAATCTGCTCATTTGTTTTGTTAAGAGTTAATTTGGGGTTGTAATCAAAGTGTGCATTTTTTTCAATAGGTAGGGAGATGGAGAATTTACCTCTAAATAATGACTCTAGGGTTTTATTAAAAGCAATTGCTGGATTTTCTTCACCCATAATAGCATATAATTCATCCTCCTCCAGATAGGAAATATCTTGACCTTCACTTTTAAGGAATTTTAACCATTTATTCTTGAATATTGTTTGAAAATAATTAACGGTTAATTGACTTAGGCTTGCTTGAGTTAAATTTGCCTTTCCATTAATAATATCCTTGTGTGCCAGGATTGATAACTCTAATTCGTCTGCTGTAATATCATGGATTTTTTTCTTTAATAATGCTTCAGCCCGCTCTACTATTTCTTTAACTTTAAATTCTTCATGTTCATAGATTCCAGAGTGGTGATTTACATTCAGACCACAAATTTCAGGGAGTTGGGTTGTGTCGGTTACGGTGGATGCTATCCGAAGGACGCTGTAGGAGAGGTTTTGTGCATAATTGTTATTGCTAAAGTTGACAAGTATGTTCCTATTATCTATGTCCATGTTTAATAAAGTTACTTGATTTTGATATACTTGTGAATCATCAATTATCGCTTGAATGTTACTATTCACTATACCTTCTAAAAGTCGAGTCTTACCTGCGCCGTTTCGCCCTGTAACTAGACACAAATAGTCAAAAAAAGTTATGGGTGACTCTAGTTCAAAGCCTTTATAGCGATTTACTGAGTTAAGAGATGTATTCATGTTGCGTTCCATCTATGAACTGAAAGAGAAATTTTATCAAAAAAAACTAACGCGGTCCGCAAATTTGATTGTAATCTGTTAAAAATTGTTATTCAGCACCGTACTTAACTGCATCTAAATATAGCTACCTTTCCGAGCTGCCCAAAAGGCAGCTTTTTTATTGGCTTTGGCATAACTCTTGGTAAGAGACTGTGAAAATGAATGGTTCAGGGAACATCTTCACGCAGTTCTTCGCGTGGGTAGCAGCTGTTGCGTCTGCCATTGGATTTACCACTCAGGATCTGGTGTTCATGTTCTTTGGCGCTGCTGGTTTGCTTATCTCGCTTGCCTCCTACATCAACGGGCGTATAGATGCACACCGCAGGCGTAAAGAGGATGAGAAGCGAACGAAAATGGTCAATGACTACCTGAAAGGGGTCGGTGATAAACCTCTTCACGAACGTCCGGCTGCGGCAAGCGTGGTTGTCGAGGCATTACAAAAGGAAGGTGAGTAATGGGGAACCGGGCAAAGTTGAGCGCGGCTGTTCTGGGGTTGGTGCTTGCTGGCGCATCTACACCGACTATCCTCGATCAGTTTCTGAATGAGAAGGAGGGTAACAGCCTCACGGCGTACAAAGATGGCAGTGGTATCTGGACTATTTGCCGTGGCGCCACGATGGTTGATGGTAAACCGGTTGTGCAGGGCATGAAATTGACTCAAGCCAAATGCAATCAGGTGAACTCTATCGAGCGAAATAAGGCTTTGGCGTGGGTTGACCGCAATATTATGGTACCGCTTACCGAACCGCAGAAAGCCGGGATCGCATCTTTCTGCCCATACAACATCGGGCCGGGTAAATGCTTCCCGTCAACCTTCTATAAGCGCATCAATGTTGGCGACCGGAAAGGAGCCTGTGAAGCTATCCGCTGGTGGATTAAAGACGGTGGGCGTGATTGCCGCCTGACCAAAGGCCAGAAACACGGCTGCTATGGTCAGGTGGAACGTCGCGATCAGGAAAGCGCTCTGGCATGCTGGGGGATAGACTAGTGAAACTTAATCTTTTCCCAGTCGCCATTGTCATCATCGCTGGCCTGTCAGTCGCACTCGTTAAAAGCTGTTCAGACGCCAGCAGCCTGCAGAGTGATAACGACGTTCTGAGAAATGACAACACTTTGCAGGGGCAGGTGATCGCCACTCAGGCATTCAACTTCAATCGGTTCAATCAGGTTGCTGAACATGCCAACAAGCTTAATTCCCTGATCGATACCAGCACCGAAGAAACCGTAATCGAATACCGGGAGATTCTCCGCCGTGAAAAAACCTGTGATATGCCTGTTCCTGCTGATGTCTCTGGTGGGCTGCTCAGCTACGCGCACCGTTTACGTGCCAGCGCCATGCACGCCGATTCCGACAGAGCTAACGCGGCCAATGTTAGTTCCGCTTCCTCCAGCGCAATGACATATTGCCAGGCTGTTCTCTGGATTAAGCCTCTGTTGGCCGTTATTGAGAAGGGTAACAACAACTTCGCGAGCATAAGGCAGATAGAGCTGGAAAGAAAAAACTAGGGATGGCTCGTCCTTGAGCACACGGGTATTCCTGAACGACGACTTTACCTGACATAGCAAAGCCTGAAATTAATTTTAGAAAACAGTGGGTAATTATCAAGCGAAGCGAGGAAAAAACATCCCTTCTGAGACAAGATCCGTAAGTTCAGAAGGGAGACCAATCTGGTCATCATTACAAGGAGACTCGAACTATAAAGGAAACTGTATGGGAAACCAGACATATTAGAATAACTTTCTGATTTAAAAAGTTTTAATTTAATATTAATTAACCTGATAAATATTTAAGCAAGGCTTAAATTTTTTAGTTCAGATACGAAAAATGTTGATTTTATACTAAATTAAAAATGCACATGCGAATCGACATTTCTGGCACTCAGTGGATCCCCCTATGCGGAGGGGCAAGCAGTCGATGCTGGGCGTAACGTTTGCGGACTTGAAGACTGTGGCAAGTTCACCGGGAGGCACCCGGCACATGAGTGAAAGATAAGGGAATATATAATTTGTCGACCAAGGTGCGAATTGCTACTTACTTACTGCTAGACCCAGCCAGTTCTGTCCGAGCTGGCTTTTTTTTTGAAAAAATGCCCCCACAAGGGAGGCTACAGGAGTCTCAGTTTCACATGCTCTTTTTATCGATGTTTCCCTGGAGTTGGCATTCTCCACATCAGAGTCACGTTTAGCCTGGCACTTAACTGGGAATTAACAAGCGTAAGCGGTTAGATTGAAAAATTAATTAGATTCTAGATCAACTGATTTTGGCCAGTAATTGTAAAAAAAAGCCCTCCAGTGGAGGGCAGCTAAAAAACGGCTAGTTTCGTTTAAGGTGCTATTTTCTCTGGTATTGGTAGGAGCCAGTTCAGAGAATCTTAAGGATGGACGCCATGGCTGATTTAACAAGCGTAAGCGGTAGGTTTTAGGAATTACCTTATTTTATCCCCTGTGGCGGATAATAACTACAACATCCCCACCCGAGGATATGACTCTCCCCCCAAGGCATCTGAGGCTCTATGGGTCCTTTCCGGCTATCAAACATGTTACGGGGCGGCGACCTCGCAGGTTCTCGCTATTTATGAAAATTTTCAGGATTTTGCCGTTTCCGTTCTTCTTCTGTCTAAGTCATTGTATTTGCTGGGTATGGCCAGCCAAAAGAAAGGAAGTATTAAAGCCTGGTAGTAGTCATTTTACGCGGCATGGTTTCCTTACCCTGTTTTTCGCCTGGAGTTCGTCATGGAGGTCAATAAAAAACGCCTTTCAGAGATTTTTGGTGTCAGCATCCGCACGATCCAGAACTGGCAGGATCAGGGAATGCCAGTTGTGCGAGGTGGCGGTAAAGGGAATGAAGTGCTTTATGACTCTGCCGCCACAATTGAATGGTATTCCGCTCGGGACGCAGCGATAGAAAACGAAAAGCTGCGCAAAGAGGTTGAACAGCTGAGAGTTGATTCAGAATCAGACCTCCAGCCTGGCACGATTGATTATGAGCGCCATCGGCTTACCCGAGCCCAGGCTGATGCTCAGGAACTAAAAAATGCAAAAGAGTCCGCTGAGGTGGTGGAGACCGCATTCTGCACGTTCGTGCTGTCGCGGATAGCCGGAGAAATTGCCAGTATCCTTGATGGAATACCTCTGTCGGTTCAGCGGCGCTTTCCGGAACTGGAAAATCGACATATTGATTTCCTCAAGAAGGACATCATAAAAGCCATGAACAAAGCAGCTGCGCTGGATGAAATGATACCGGGGTTGCTGAGTGAATATATCGAACAGTCAGGTTAAGGGGCTACAGAACTCCGCGCGCTCGGGGCTCCGTTCGTTGTACCGGCCAGAACCGCAAACGGCGGTTGAGTGGGCAGACGAAAATTATTACCTTCCAAAAGAGTCTGCTTATCAGGAAGGGCGCTGGGAAACGCTGCCGTTTCAGCGTGCGATAATGAATGCGATGGGTAATGACTATATCCGCGAGGTCAATGTCGTTAAGTCTGCCCGAGTAGGCTATTCAAAAATGCTGCTCGGCGTGTATGCGTATTTCATCCAGCATAAACAGCGTAACTCGCTTATCTGGTTACCTACCGACGGTGATGCAGAAAACTTCATGAAATCCCATGTCGAACCGACAATCCGGGACATCCCCTCACTGCTGGCGCTGGCGCCCTGGTACGGTAAAAAGCACCGGGACAACACGTTGAGTATGAAACGTTTCTCGAATGGTCGCGGTTTCTGGTGCCTCGGTGGTAAAGCTGCAAAAAACTACCGTGAAAAATCTGTTGATGTGGCGGGTTATGACGAGCTGGCGGCATTTGACGAGGATATCGAGAAAGAGGGCTCTCCAACGTTTCTGGGTGATAAACGTATTGAAGGGTCGGTCTGGCCTAAATCGATACGAGGATCCACACCCAAAATTAAAGGAACGTGCCAGATTGAACGTGCCGCCAAAGAGTCGGAGCATTTCTTACGATTCTATGTTCCCTGCCCACACTGTGGGGAAGAGCAGTACCTTAAATTCGGCGATAAAGAGACGCAATTCGGATTCAAGTGGACGCCGGGGGATCCTGCCAGCGTTATATACCTGTGTGAGCACAATGCCTGCGTAATTAAACAGCAGGAGCTCGATTTTTCGCAGGCGAGGTACATCTGTGATGAAACCGGGATCTGGACGCGCGACGGCCTTTGCTGGTTTTCATCATCGGGTACCGAAATTGATCCGCCTGACAGCGTTACCTTTCACGTCTGGACGGCCTATAGCCCCTTCACAACATGGGTGCAAATCGTCAAGGACTGGATCAAGACCAAAGGCGACACGGGGAAACGTAAGACGTTCGTCAACACAACGCTTGGTGAAACGTGGGAGCCTAAAATTGGTGAGCGTCCTGATGCTGAGGTGATGGCTGAACGTATTGAGCACTTCGGGGCCAGGGTGCCGGAGCGCGTGGCCTACCTTACTGCCGGTATTGACTCCCAGCTTGACCGTTACGAAATGCGTGTCTGGGGCTGGGGGCCTGGCGAGGAAAGCTGGCTTATCGACAAAATTATCATTATGGGTCGCCATGATGATGAATCCACGCTTCTCAGGCTGGACGAGGCGATCAACAAAACCTATCCGAGGCCTAACGGCGTTGAAATGCTTATTTCCCGCATCTGCTGGGATATCGGCGGCATAGACCCAACGATTGTTTATAACCGCTCGAAAAAACATGGTCTGTTTCGTGTCATTCCTGTTAAAGGCGCATCTGTCTACGGCAAGCCCGTGGCGAATATGCCTCGCAAGCGTAACAAGAATGGCGTTTATCTCACTGAGGTAGGAACAGACACCGCGAAAGAGCAGATTTATAACCGTTTCACGCTGGTGGCAGAAGGCGACGAGCCGCTGGCGGGTGCGGTTCACTTCCCTAATAACCCTGAAATATATGATTTAGCTGAGGCTCAGCAGCTTACGGCTGAAGAGCAGGTTGAGAAGTGGGTAGACGGGAAGAAAAAAATCGTCTGGGACAGTAAAAAACGACGAAACGAGGCACTTGACTGTTTTGTCTACGCGCTTGCAGCTCTGCGGATAAGTATCTCCCGCTGGCAGCTGGATCTGGATTCTCTTCTGGCCAGCTTACTGGAAGAAGACACTGGCCGTAAAAATAACAAATCTCTGGCGGATTATGCCAGGGCATTAGCGGGAGAAGAATAATGGCAACACAGGCTGAACTGGATGCCGCGCGCGCAGCGTTACATGACCTGATGATGGGGAAACGGGTTGCGACGGTACAGAAAGACGGTCGAAAGGTGGAATTTACGGCGACCTCAGTCAGCGATCTGAAAAAGTACATCGCCGATCTTGAGTCACAGGTCGGTACCACTTCACGACGCCGCGGGCCGGCAAGGTTCTACACATGAAAATTCCTTCTTTAGTTGGCCCTGACGGGAAAACCTCCCTGAGGGAATATGCAGGCTATCACGCCGGTGGCGGCGGATTCGGTGGACAGCTAAATGCCTGGAATCCCCGGAGTGAAAGTGCCGACGCCGCACTTCTGCCGAACTTCTCACGGGGGAATGCCCGTGCTGATGATCTGGTCCGAAACAATGGTTATGCGGCAAACGCCGTGCAGTTGCACCAGGATCACATCGTCGGGTCTTTTTTCAGACTGAGTTACTGCCCGAGCTGGCGATATCTCGGCATTAAAGAAGAGGAAAGCCGGGCGTTTGCCAGGGAGGTGGAGGCCGCCTGGTATGAATATGCGGAGGATGACTTTTGCGGGATTGATGCCGAGCGCAAGCGAACCTTTACCATGATGATCCGCGAAGGTGTCGCGACGCACGCTTTTAACGGCGAGCTGTGCGTACAGCCCACCTGGGACAGTGATTCATCGCGACTTTTTCGCACGCAATTTAAAATGGTTAGTCCAAAACGCGTGAGTAATCCCGGTAATACAGGTGACACGCGTAACTGTCGCGCGGGCGTCAAAATCAGTGATAGCGGCGCAGCGCTGGGGTACTACGTCAGCGAAGACGGCTATCCTGGCTGGATGTCGCAAAAATGGACCTATATACCACGGGAACTTCCGGGCGGAAGGCCATCATTCATCCATATTTTTGAACCGCTTGAGGATGGACAGACCCGCGGCGCAAACGTGTTTTACAGCGTGATGGAGCAGATGAAAATGCTCGACACCCTGCAAAATACCCAGCTCCAGAGCGCGATAGTGAAGGCCATGTATGCGGCCACCATCGAAAGTGAGCTTGATACCGATACGGCGATGGACTTTATCCTCGGCGCGGATAGCAAGCAGCAAAATAAGTTGACGGGCTGGCTTGGCGAAATGGCATCTTATTATGCCGCGGCGCCGGTTCGCCTCGGTGGCGCGAAAGTGCCTCATCTTTTGCCGGGCGATTCACTGAACCTTCAGTCAGCGCAGGATACCGATAACGGTTATTCCACCTTTGAACAATCCCTTCTGCGCTATATCTCGGCTGGTCTTGGTGTGTCGTATGAGCAACTTTCCCGCAACTACTCTCAGATGAGCTATTCGACAGCGCGTGCCAGCGCCAATGAATCCTGGGCGTTCTTTATGGGGCGTCGGAAGTTTGTCGCGGCCCGGCAGGCCTGTCAGATGTTCGTCTGTTGGCTCGAAGAGGCGATTGCGCGCCGGGTTGTCACGCTCCCGTCCAAAGCCAGGTTTAGCTTCCAGGAGGCGAGAACCGCATGGGGTAACGCCAACTGGATTGGCTCGGGGCGCATGGCTATTGATGGGCTGAAGGAGGTGCAGGAGGCCGTAATGCTGATCGAGGCCGGTCTCAGCACATATGAGAAGGAGTGTGCCAAACGCGGAGATGACTATCAGGAAATATTTTCTCAGCAGGTACGTGAAACTATGGAGCGCCGCCAGGCGGGACTTAAACCTCCGGCATGGGCGGCGGCTGCTTTCGACGCAGGGCTGAAAAAATCAAACGAGGAGGATAAAGATGACGCCAGAGCTGCGTAATCTCCCGCATATTGCCAGCATGGCCTTCAATGAGCCGCTGATGCTTGAACCCGCCTACGCGCGGGTTTTCTTTTGCGCGCTGGCAGGCCAGCTGGGTATCACCCGTCTGACGGATCCCGCTTCTGGCGTCACGCTCGGTGCAGAACAAATTGCAGAGCCGCTGGCGCTGTTTGGCGATGATGAGGAAATGGGCCCCCGGCCAGCGCGGAGCTATCAGGTAACAAACGGGATCGCGGTGCTTCCCGTTTCCGGCACGCTGGTCAGCAAAACCCGGTCACTGCAGCCTTATTCCGGTATGACGGGCTATAACGGGATCATTGCCCGCCTGCAGCAGGCAATCAGCGATCCCGGCGTGGACGGTATCCTGCTGGATATGGACACGCCGGGCGGGATGGTGTCCGGGGCTTTTGACTGTGCCGATATTATTGCCCGGATGCGGGATATCAAGCCCGTCTGGGCGCTGGCGAACGATATGAACTGCAGCGCAGGGCAGCTTATTGCCAGTTCTGCATCACGACGGCTTGTAACGCAAACGGCCAGAACCGGATCTATCGGCGTCATGATGGCGCACAGTAATTATGGCGCTGCACTGAAAACTAACGGCGTTGAGGTCACGCTGATTTACAGCGGCGATCACAAAGTCGACGGCAATCCTTACGAAAAACTACCGAAGGACGTGCGCGCGGATTTTCAGACGCGTATCGATGCCACTCGTCAGATGTTTGCCGAAAAGGTTTCCGCTTATACCGGCATGTCAGTGCAGGCCGTACTGGACACCGAAGCGGCTGTCTTCTCAGGCCAGGAGTCCGTGGATAACGGTCTGGCGGATGAACTTGTTAACAATACCGATGCGCTCGGCGTGATGCGTGAAGCACTCGACAGACGCAAAAAAACAACCACTGGAGGAACTATGCCATCACCTTCTGCATCTGCAGCGACCAATCAGCCAGCTGACCAGACAGCTACACAGACTACTGCACCGGCTGAGCAGGTCACCACCGTTGACACAACAACCGCGGCTTTAACGGACCCGGCAGACCTCAGCGCTCAGGTTTCGGCAGCCGTAGCCGCCGAGAACGGTCGCATCATGGGTATTCTGAACTGCGAAGAGGCAAAAGGTCGCGAATCACAGGCCCGCGCGCTGGCCGAAACGCCGGGCATGACGGTCGAGAGTGCGCAGCGCATTCTGGCCGCGGCGCCGCAAAGCGCCCAGGCGCGTACCGATACGGCGCTGGATCGTCTGATGGAAACCGCACCAGGCGCTCTTTCTGCAGGGAATGCCTCTGCTGAAGCCGGCGACGATTTGTTAAACACCCCCGTATAAGAGGCTAACATGGCTATCACTGAAGTATTTACTCATCACCAGCCGCTCGGTAACAGCGATCCGGCACACACCGCGTATGCACCGGGCGAACTGACAGCATCCACCCCGGCAATGACCCCGCTCATGCTCGATGCTACCTCCGGCAAACTGACCGTCTGGAACGGCGAAAATGCAGGTGCAGCAACCGGCATTCTGGCGGTTACTGCTGACCAGAGCAGTGCAGAACTGGCATTTTATAAATCCGGTTCGTTCCGCATCGAAGATGTGCTCTGGCCATCTGCTGTTACCGACGAAAATATCAAGCGTAACGCGTTCGCCGGTACTGCGATCAGCATCGTTTAATCACCCTCAACTTTCATAAAAGCCGCATATGCGGCTTTTTTTACGGGAAAATTCTATGTCAGTGTACACAACAGCCCAGCTTCTGGCGGTCAATGAGAAGAAATTCAAGTTCGATCCGCTCTTCCTGCGCATCTTCTTTCGCGAAACTTATCCCTTCAGTACAGAAAAAGTCTACCTGTCGCAAATTCCTGGCCTGGTCAACATGGCTCTTTACGTATCGCCGATTGTCTCCGGGAAAGTGATCCGTTCCCGTGGCGGCAGCACGTCGGAATTTACGCCTGGCTATGTGAAGCCTAAGCATGAAGTTAACCCGCTGATGACTCTTCGCCGCCTGCCTGATGAAGATCCACAAAATCTGGCCGACCCTGCCTATCGCCGCCGCCGCATCATCCTTCAAAACATGAAAGATGAAGAGCTGGCGATTGCACAGGTGGAAGAGAAGCAAGCAATTGAAGCTGTGCTCTATGGGAAATACACCATGAGCGGAGAAGCATTTGAGCCAGTAGAAGTCGATATGGGCCGCAGTGCCGGTAACAACATCATCCAGGCGGGTGCAGCTGCCTGGTCCTCTCGCGACAAAAAAACGTACGACCCGACCGATGATATTGAGGCGTACGCGCTCAACGCCAGCGGCACAATCAACATTATTGTGTTCGATCCGAAGGGCTGGGCATTGTTCCGCTCTTTCGACGCGGTGAAGGAAAAATTGGATACACGTCGCGGCTCTAACTCCGAGCTGGAAACCGCTCTGAAAGACCTGGGTGAAGCCGTTTCTTATAAGGGCATGTACGGAGATGTGGCCATTGTCGTTTACGCAGGCCAGCTTGTTGAAAATGACGTCAAAAAGAACGCTCTGCCAGACCTGACAATGGTGCTGGGAAATACCCAGGCGCGCGGCCTGCGTACCTATGGCTGCATTCTGGATGCGGATGCCCAGCGCGAAGGCATTAATGCTTCAACGCGTTACCCGAAAAACTGGGTGCAAACGGGTGACCCGGCGCGTGAGTTCACCATGATTCAGTCAGCTCCGCTGATGCTGCTGCCAGATCCTGACGCGTTCGTTTCAGTCAAGCTGGCATAACTTTCCCAAGTGGCCCTGTCGGGCCACATTTCTGGAGTATTTCCCATGACAGAAAAAGAAACCCTTATCGCCCGACTGAAAGAGCTGGGCGTAAAGCTTGATCGTGAGGTCAACGTCACAGGCACGATCCAGGAGCTTACGTTACGTATTTCTGAGCTCGAAGAGGAACTCGACGAAGACGGAGAAGAGGGAGCTGAAGCGGCCAGTAGTGCTGTTACCAGCACGTCGAGCCAGCCTGGCGCGGATAACACTTCTGGCTCGATTACCGAAAATCCTGCATCAACAGAGATCGGCGCGCTGGTGGCGGTTGAAACGCTGGTGACCTTGCACATAAACGCGCTTCACGCCACGCGTAACGAGTCTGTGTCTATTGTCGAGCCTGGTGTCGTTATCCGCGTGACTGACGTTGAGGCTAACGACCTGATATCTCGGGAGCTGGCCCGGGAAATCTGACAGGGGGCCTAATGGCTGATTTCGACAATCTTTTTGATGAATCGATGGCGCGCGCGGATACCACTATACGTGGATTGATGGGCGCAGAGGCAAGGATAACCTCAGGATCTTTATCCGGCGTCACGCTCCGGGGGGTCTTTGACGATCCAGAGAACATTGGTTACGCCGAAGTGGGGATCCGAATTGATGGAACCAGGCCGACGTTGTTTGTGAACACATCGGATGTTAGCGGGCTGGAAAGGCTGGATACGCTGAAGGTTAACGGGCGTGAATTTTGGGTTGATCGCGTTGGTCCGGATGATTGCGGGTCCTGCCATGTTTGGCTGGGTAGTGGATCACCTCCCGGCGGTTCGCGGCGTCGTTAAGGAGCATTCATGTCGATAAAAGGTCTTGAGCAGGCGATCGCTAACCTGGATAGCCTGGACAGAAATATGGTTCCCAATGCCAGCGCATGGGCTGTGAACAGGGTTGCTGCTAATGGCGTCTCGGTTGCCGTCCGAAGGGTGGCGAAAGAAACGGTAGCCGGTGATAACCGCGTTTCGGGGATACCCGTAAAGCTGGTCCGACAAAGGGTGCGAATCAACAAAGCCTCGGCGTCAGGGCACTCAGCGGCCCGAATTAAGGTTAACCGGGGCAATCTTCCCGCCATAAAACTCGGTGCCGCGCAGGTCAGGGCGACGAATCGAAAGGGCCCGCTGGTTCGAAAAAGTAGCGTGTTAAGAATTGGCCGTTATGTTTTTCGCGACGCCTTTATCCAGCGCCTGGCGAACGGCCGCTGGCACGTCATGAAGCGAATTGCAGGAAAAAGTCGTTATCCCATCGACGTGGTCAAAATTCCATTGTCCGCGCCCCTCACAACTGCTTTCGAAGCAGAAAAGAAACGCATGCTTGAAGAGGAAATGCCAAAACAACTTGGCTATGCCCTCAGGCAACAACTGAGGTTGCATCTGACACGATGAAACACACTCTCATTCGCCAGAAAATTATTGATGTGCTTGAAGAGGCCATCGGGAACGACGTCATGTTTTTTGACGGGCGTCCTGCTGTCATTGAGGAGGAGGATTTTCCTGCCGTTGCGGTCTATCTGACCGATGCGGAGTATACCGGCGAAGAACTTGATGCCGATATGTGGGCGGCAACGTTACATATTGAGGTCTTCCTGTCCTCGCAGGTACCAGATTCCGAACTGGATGAATGGATGGAAAGCCATATTTATCCTGCCCTCGCTGACGTACCCGGTCTCGATTCACTGTTAACGCTCATGGTTCCACAAGGCTTCGATTATCAGCGCGATGATGCGATGGGGTTGTGGACTTCCGCCGATATGAAATATTCAATCACTTACGAAATGTGAGGAAAACATGCCAACACCTAATCCACTCGCTCCTGTAAAAGGTGCCGGTACTACGCTCTGGCTGTACACCGGAACGGGTAACGCTTTCGCCAACCCACTCTCTGATATCGACTGGAATCGCCTGGCGAAAATCAAAGAACTCACGCCGGGCGAAATGACCGCCGAATCGTATGACGACACCTACCTCGACGACGAGGACGCCGACTGGAACGCCACCGCTCAGGGGGCAAAATCTGCTGGCGACACCTCTTTCACCCTCGCCTGGAAGCCGGGTGAAGAAGGGCAAAAAGACCTGGTCGCATGGTTTATTGATGGCTCAGTACGCTATTACAAAATCAAATACCCGAACGGTACCGTCGACGTTTTCCGCGGCTGGTGCAGCAGCCTGGGTAAAGCCATCCCGGCAAAAGAGGTTATTACCCGCACAGCGAAAATCACCAACACCGGCAAGCCGGAGCTGGCTGAAGAAAGCGGGAGCCCGAATATCCCCGTCACCGGCGTCACGCTCGATAAAGCCACGGCAAGCGTGGCCGTCGGTGCAACCACAACGCTCAATGTGACGGTTAATCCTGCCAGCGCCTCTGATACCTCGTTCCGCGTGGCAACCTCCGACGGGGCAAAAGCAACGGTCACCGTTAGCGGCAACGCGATCACCGTCACCGGCGTGGCGGCAGGCACCGCTGACATTATTGTAATGACCAGCGACGGTAATTTCGTTGCGGTCTGCAAAGTCACCGTAACTGCAGCGTAAGGAAGGACGCATGTTTCTGAAAAAAGAGAAGTTCACCTGGCAAACAGAATCCCTGACCATCTTCGAGCTGTCGGCGCTTCAGCGTATTGAGTTCCTCACGTTTATGGCCGCAGAGGAAAGGGCCGTCAGTGCTGACAGCGAGGGCATCAGCGATCAGGAAATGACGGCCAGGCTGATTGGCTCAAATATTCGCTGCGGTGTGCGTTTGATCGCGATGTCTTTGTGGCATAACGATCCGGCCGGCACGGATGTGGAAACGTTATATCAGCAGGTGCTGAGCGGCTGGCCGCCGGAGGCGATCGGTAAAGCAGAAATGGAAATAAAGCTGCTCTCCGGCATGCTCGTTCCGGTTGATGATGACAACGCTGCCGATCCAGATGGCTCAACGGAGGCCGAAAGCGCAGAAACCGTTACGGCGGAAAAGCCCTTGCCAGCGAGCTGAAGTTTGTCCTGAATCTGGCGCGCGAGTTCGGGCGACCCGACTGGCGCGCCATGCTGGCTGGAATGACCTCCAGTGAGCTGGGCGACTGGCACCAGTTCTACCGGGATCATTATTTTCAGGACGCGCAGCTCGATGCGCATTTCTCAGAGCTGCTTTATTCCATCTCCACTCTTTTCTTCCGCGATCCGGAACTTACCCCCGCACATTTCAGCCTGCTTTCTCCTTCGGATAGCGTCATCAGCAATGATGAGCCGGATGATGACACGCTGATGACCGCCGCCGAGGGGATCACAGGAGGTATCCGATATGGCCCAGCAGATTAGCGATCTGGTTATTAAGCTGGATGTTGACCGCGCCACCTTCAGCGAGCAGGTCGCCCGAATCAAAGGGCAACTGACAGGAATGGCGGATGAGTCTGATAAAGTTCAGGCGCGAATGCAGCGTGCAGCGGACCGTCAGAGCGCGGCATTAAAGAGCGTGGGCGACGCTGGCGCGGCGGCTGCCGCAGATATGAAAGCCCGACAGTCTGCTGCAACGGAAGGGCTGACCAAAGACTGGCAGAACGTTTCTAAGTCCGTTGATGAAACTCACCGCCGCGTGACCGAGCTTAATCAGCGTATGCGGGAAAATGACGGACAGGCCGCAGCGCTTGCCCGCCGTCAGGATGAACTGGCGGCATCATTTTTCCGCCAGATTGACGGCGTTCGCCAGCTCAATGGTGAAACGCAGTCGCTTGCGAACGTGCAGGCGCGCTTTCGTGCGGCAAGGGCACAGGGCAATATCACCCAGCAGGATTATCTCGCCCTGATTTCCCGCACCACGGCCAGGCAAAAAGAGCTGCAGATCGTAGAGGAAAAATCGGCCGCCGCGCGTACCCGATTCCTCAGTCAGCTGAAGCAACAGGTCGCAGAGCAAAAACTCTCCGGTACCGAGTTGCTGCGCATGAAGGCGGCGCAGGTTGGTGCAAGCGATGCGGCTGAGGTCTATATCCGCAAGCTCGAGGCTGCCAAAGTGGCCGCGCACGGTCTGGGCCTGCAAAGTGCCGCAGCGCGGCAGGAACTGGGGATACTGATCGGCGAGGTCATGCGCGGTAACTTCGGTGCACTGCGCGGATCCGGGATCACGCTGGCGAACCGGGCAGGATGGATAGACCAGCTGCTGTCGCTGCGCGGGCTTGGGATCGCCGGCATGGTTGGTGGTATTGCCGCGGCGGTTTACGGGCTGGGTAAAGCCTGGTATGACGGCAGCAAAGAGTCCGAGGAATTTAACAGGCAGCTGATCCTGACCGGAAATTACGCCGGGAAAACGTCCGGACAGCTACAGGCACTGGCGCGCTCACTGGCAGGTAATGGCATCACACAGCATGCTGCTGCAGGTGTGCTGGCGCAGGTTGTCGGAAGTGGTGCGTTTAGCGGTAATGATGTCAGCATGGTGAGCAATGTTGCTGCCAGGCTGCAGCAGGCCACCGGGCAGGCCGTCGACGAAACCATCAACCAGTTTAAACGCCTGAAGGATGATCCGGTTAATGCAGTCACAACGCTCAACGATTCGCTGCATTTTCTGACGGCCACGCAGTATGAACAAATTGCCTCTGCTCAGGCGATGGGAGATACGCAGAAAGCATCAGAGCTTGCCATGCGTGCGTATTCTGATGCGGTCATTCAGCGGGCCGGGGCGGTTGAGGAAAATCTTGGCTCCCTCGAAAAAGCCTGGAACTGGGTGAAGAATGCGGCCTCAGGCGCGTGGGATGCGATGCTGGGCATAGGGCGTAATCCTGACACCGCGATGAAGCGCCAGGACTCTTTTGCTGAATGGCAGGCAGCAGAGAAAGAGTACCGTGCTCTGTCCGGCAATCTCAAGGTTGATCCGGACTATGCCGGTAACAACGTTCTGCAAAAGGCAGATGCGGAAAGGCTGAGAAACGCGCGCCAGCAGGTAGAGCTTAAGAAGCAGGCTTACGATCTTGCCGATAAGCAATATGCCCAGGAAGGGCTGGCAGCTGCCAGGGAAAAAATGCGGACGGAACAGCAGACACAGGCCGTCCGGACACAGCAGCAATTTAATCAGATGGTTGAATCCGGGGCGACGGCGGCAGAAAAACGTGCCCTTGCGGAGAAAAAACTCAATCAGCTTATTGCTAAAAACCGCCAGGATGCGAAAGACGGCATCGCCACGCTGTGGACTGAAAAGGACATTGCCGCAGCCCGCGCCGGGATTGAAAAGCAGTGGAAGGATCCCAAAACGCCGAAAGGCAAAAGCTACTCAACGCCCGCCGGGGATAAAGCCGAGGAAAAGGCGCAGGCCGAACTTCTCACCCTTCAGGCCCAGCTTAAAACGCTCGAGCAGCATACCAGCGTGAACGACGTCATAAGCAAACAGCGTCAGGATCTCTGGCAGACTGAAAATCAGTTCGCCGTTCTGCAGGAGGCGGCTGGTCGTCGTCAGCTTACGGCGCAGGAAAAATCCCTGCTTGCGCACAAGGAAGAAACGCTCGAGTACAAGCGGCAGCTGGCCGACCTGGGCGATAAGGTTGCCAGGCAGCAAAAGCTCAACCAGCTGACCGACCAGGCCGTGAAGTTTGAGCAGCAGCAAAAAGCCGCCAGGGCGGGTTTACAGGCTCAGTCTGAGGGGCTATCCACCCGCGAAGCCGGGCGACAAACCACCCTGCAACGTCTCAGCGAGAGCTATTCATATAACCCTCAGGCGCTGCAAAAGGTTCTGGAAGAGCAAAGGGCGACGTTCGAGGCTGAAGATGCCCTGCGCGCAAACTGGCTGGCCGGTGCGAAACAGGGCTGGGCCGAATATCAGGATTCAGCGACAAACGTTTTCAGCTCAGTTCAGCAGATTTCGCAGGCAACGTTCAGCGGGCTGGCGGGCCAGCTTACCAGCCTGACGACAACCGGGAAGGCGAGCTTCCGGGACTTCACCAGCTCAATCCTCAAAATGATTGTGTCTGTTATCAACCAGCTGCTGGTGGCTTACACCATCCAGAGCGCAATGGGCTGGGTGAGCGGCGGGGCGAAAGCCTCCTCTGCAGGTCAGTCATTCGCGGTCCCTTCATACCGGCCACAGGGTTTTGACGTGGGCGGTTTTACCGGGCACGGCGGCAAGTACGAGCCAGCCGGTATCGTTCACCGCGGGGAATTCGTCTTCACCAAAGAGTCAACCAGTCGCATCGGCGTGGCGAATCTCTATCGCCTGATGCGCGGGTATGCCTCGGGTGGTCTGGTCGGCGGCGGGAGCGCAGCCGGGGCTGGCATGGGCGGGATCAGTGTTTATGCCCCTGTGAACATCAGCCAGCAGGGGAGTGACGGGAGCATAAATCAGGCGAACGCCACGGGGACGGCGAAACAGCTGCAGGCGATTGTTCAGCAGACAATCACCGAGCGACTGAAAAAAGAAATGTCCGCAGGCGGCGTGCTTTATTCGAGGAGGACACCGTGACAGACACGTTTACCTGGCGCACGCGGAAAACCGCGCAGGGCACTGAAACGGCCCGAACGCTGCAGGCCCAGTTCGGGGATGGCTACAAACAGATAGCGAGGATGGGGATCAACGACAAACAGGAAACGTGGAACCTGGACTGGACGGGCACCAGACAGGAGGCGGCTGCGCTGCGCGCTTTTCTGATGTCTCACGTTACTAAATCGTTCTGGTGGACCACGCCATGGGGTGAAAAAAAGCTGTTCAGAATGAAGGCCGATTCGTTCAGCGTTTCATTCCCTACCGGGAAAAAAGCCACGGTGGCCTTCACTTTTGAACAGGCGTTTGCGCCCTGATTTTCTCGACAAACACTGAAAGCTGCCTCCGGGCGGCTTTTTTTATGGGGGGGGTATGAGTTTTACGGCAGATATACAACAGCTTGAGCCCGGCAGCGTTATTCAGCTGATTGAGATCGACGGCACCGAATTCGGTATGGATCAGGTGCTGCGGTTTCATGCGCACAATATCCAGGAGGAGGGGTGGGCAGCCTTCGCCGCTGAGAACCTGCCCGCCATAATCTGGCAGGGCAACCAGTACGATCCTCATCCTTATGAACTGAAGGGTATGGAGTTATCAAGTACCGGCTCCCAGCCGACGCCCACGCTCTCAGTCGGGAACGTCGGGAACTATGTCACGGCGCTATGCCTGGAGTATGACGACATGGTCCGGGCGAAAGTAAAAATCCACACAACGCTCTCTAAGTACCTCGATGCCGCCAACTGGAAAGACGGCAATCCGGGGGCCAGCCCGGCCGATGAGCGCGTACAACTCTTTTTCGTCAATGCCAAAACCGCAGAGACGAGGATACAGGTTGATTTTGAGCTGTGCTCTCCCTTCGATATTCAGAGCCTTCAGCTGCCTACCCGGCAGATTACGCCTGTCTGCACCTGGTGTATGCGGGGCTGGTACCGAAGCGGAACCGGATGCGACTACAACGGTACGAAATATTTTACCAAGGATGGCACGCCTACCGATGATCCGTCGAAGGATGTATGTGGCGGCCGCCGGCAGGATTGTCAGGATCGTCACGGTCCGGACGCGCCGCTGCCATTCGGGGGCTTTCCGGCCGCCAACCTGCAGGGGAAATGATAATGCGAGAAAAATTGCTGGATGCTATCCGTCAGCACGTCGCTGGTGAATACCCCAAAGAAGCCTGTGGCCTGATTGTTCAGTCAGGGCAGCAGCAAATCTTTATTCCCTGTCGCAACATCGCGGATAAACCGGAGGAAACATTCACGCTCTCTCCTGAAGACCAGCTTGCTGCCCGCGCGCTCGGTGAAATCATTATGGTCATTCACTCCCATCCGGATGTGGTCCGGCTGGTGCCCTCCGAGCTGGACCGCATCCAGTGTGACTGGTCGGGTATTGAGTGGGGGATCATGTCCTGGCCGGACGGTGATTTTTGTACGATTTCCCCGCGTGAAGACCGGGATTATGCCGGGCGGCAATGGTTGCTGGGTTACGCGGACTGCTGGTCGCTGATCCGGGAATATTATCAGCGTGAATATGGTATTGGCCTCGGGAACTATTCGGTGCCTTACGAATGGTGGGAGAGCGGCAAAGAGCGGCTCTACGATGACAACTGGGAGCGTGAGGGGTTCGTTGAGATTGACGCCGGTGCTATGCAGCCCGGGGACATCATCATGATGAGTGTGCAGGCATCGGTGACCAATCACGCCGCTGTATATCTGGGTGACAACATCATTCTTCATCATTTGCTCGGGCACCTTTCTTCGCGTACGCCGTATGGGAAATATTATCGCGACAGAACGGTCCGGGTGGTCAGGCATAAGGACAACATGAATGCTTAAAACGCTTATTCTCGACGGTAAGATGGCTAAAAAATTCGGGGCCCGCGTTCAGTTTGATGTTGCCGATCTGCGTGAAATGCTCAGGGCAGTATGTTCGCAGGTTCCCGGCTTCAAAAAATACATGTCGGAAGCCCATATGAAGGGGATCCGTTTCGCCTTTTTCAACGGGGATAACAATATCGGGCTGGAAGAGTTCGATATGACTCGCGGGGGAAGTGTATACCGGATCGTGCCCGTTTATGAGGGGGCCAAAAACTCTGGGGTTCTTCAGATAGTTGTTGGTGCCGTTGCGCTGGTCGCTGCATTCTTTACCGCCGGTGCGAGTATGGCATCCTGGGGGGCGGCGATGAGTGCAACAGCCATCAGCGCCACGTCAATTTTGACCGGGGTCGGGGTATCAATGATGCTGGGCGGCGTTGTCCAGATGCTCACGCCCCAGCCATCCTTCGGCGCGGGTAAATCCTCCAGCACGGATAACACGCCTAACTATGCCTTCGGGGCGCCGGTCAATACCGTCGCTATGGGGCATCCTGTTCCCCTGGCTTACGGTCTGATCGAGGCAGGGGGAGCGATAGTCAGCGCCGGTATGTACTCGAGCGATCAGCAGTAGGCCAGCGGCCATTAACTTAAAGGTGCTTCGGCACCTTTTTTTATGGGTGAAAAAATGCAGCTTCTTGAACAAGAAACCATCCTGCAGGGTGCCAAAGGGGGCGGGGGTAGCGCGCATACTCCGGTTGAGCAGCCTGACGATCTGCTGTCGGTCGCAAAATTAAAAATGCTCATTGCCGTTTCTGAGGGGGAAATACAGGGCGACCTGACCGCACAGAACATTTTTCTCAACGATACGCCGCTGGCAAACGACAGCGGGGAATACAACTTCAGCGGCGTGAAATGGGAGTTCCGCAAGGGCACACAGGACCAGACCTATATTGCCGGGATGCCCCAGGTCGATAACGAGCTGGCGGTGGGCACAACTGTCACAACCACCGCGCCCTGGACACGCCAGTTTACCAACCTTTCCCTGGATGCCATCCGCATCAAGCTCAGCCTTCCGGTCCAGTATCTCTATAAAGATAACGGCGATATGGTGGGCACGGTTACCGAGTATGCGATCGATTTATCAACGGACGGCGGCTCCTGGAAAACGGTTGTAAACGGCAAGTTTGACGGAAAGACCACGACGGAATATCAGCGTGACCACCGTATCGATCTGCCAAAATCCACGTCCGGCTGGTCTGTCAGGGTCAGGCGTATTACGGCTGATGCCAGCGGATCAAATTCGAAACTGGTTAACGCCTTCAAGGTGTTTTCGTATGCGGAAGTCATCGACAGCAAGCTTCGTTATCCTCTGACGGCGCTACTGTATGTCGAAGTGGACAGCAGCCAGTTCAACGGCAGCGCACCGAAGGTGACCTGTAAGATAAAGGGCAAACTGATAAAGGTTCCGGATAACTATGATCCGATAACCCGAACCTATTCTGGCTCATGGTCCGGTGGGTTTAAAATGGCCTGGTCCAATAACCCCGCCTGGATATTTTATGATCTGGTTCTGGATGAAATTTACGGCATGGGCACGCGCGTGGATGCATCCATGGTGGATAAGTGGGCGCTGTACTCAATAGCCCAGTATTGCGACGAAATGGTTTCCGACGGTGCCGGTGGCACCGAACCGCGTTTCACCTGCAACGTTTTCATTCAGAGCCAGGAGGACGCCTGGCAGGTACTTAACGATCTCGCCGCGGTATTTCGTGGCATAACGTTCTGGGGCAACGATCAGATTTATGTCCAGGCAGACGTCCCGCAGGACGATGTTGACTGGGTTTATAACGCCTCAAACGTTATCGATGGGCTGTTTACTTATGCGGGCGGCTCATACAAGAATCGCTACAGCTCCTGCCTGGTGTCCTGGTCCGATCCGCAAAACCATTACAGCGATACCGTTGAGGGGGTCTACGATTCGGCGCTTGTAGAGCGTTATGACGTCCGGCAGACGTCCCTGACCGCAATCGGCTGCACCTCGCAAAGTGAAGCGCACCGGCGCGGGCGCTGGGTACTACTCTCCAATGCCAAAGACGGTACCGTATCATTTGGCGTGGGGCTGGATGGCTACATCCCGCTGCCTGCTGAAATTATCGGTGTCGCCGATCCTTTCCGTTCCGGCAAGGAGAACGGGGGACGCATCAGGGCGGTCAATGGCCGCCAGATTACGTTGGATCGAGAAATAGACTACGCGGCGAAAGACCGGCTGGTGGTTAACCTGCCTGACGGAAAAGCCCAGACGCGCACAATCAGCGCGGTGAGCGCAGATAAAAAAACGGTGACGGTGGCCACCGCATTTAGTCAGGCAACTGTGGCGGGTGCTGTCTGGGCGATAGACAGTGATAACCTCGCAATACAGTATTTCCGGGTCACTTCAATTGCGGCTAACGACGACAGCACAGGCGGTTTCACTATTACGGCCGTTCAGCACGATCCAAACAAATACCGTTACATCGATGACGGCGTTCGGGTCGAGTCGCCCCCGATCACCGTCACGCCGATAAGCATCCTGTCAGCGCCGAAGAATATCGTGGTGACTGAGAGCGATCATGTTTCACAGGGCCTGACGGTAGCAAGCCTGGACGTGTCATGGAATAAGGTAGAGGGCGCAATCCGGTACGTTGCCCAGTGGCGTAAGGACAACGGGGACTGGATAAACGTTCCGGTTACCAGCGCGCAGGGTTTCTCGGTTCAGGGCATTTATTCGGGCAGCTATGACGTTCGCGTCCGGGCGCTGAATGCGCAGGATACGTCGTCACCATGGGGATACGGTGAAACAACTTATCTCTCCGGTAAAACGGGAAAACCGGGTACTCCGCTCAACTTCCTGGCGACCGAAGATGTGGTCTGGCATATCGACCTGACATGGAAATTTCCGGATGGATCTGGCGACACGGCCTATACAGAGATTCAGCGCGCCACAACTGCCGACTACGCCAATCCTGAACTGCTGGTCCTGGTGCCGTACCCGGCTGCAGATTATCAGCATGGCCCCATGCCTGCCGGCGTTCGCCAGTGGTACCGCGCACGCCTGATTGACCGTATCGGTAACGCCGGGGACTGGACCAACTGGGTCATGGGCACGTCCTCGATAGATGTCAGCGAAATAACCAATGACATTCTGGAGGATATGAAAGAGTCGGAAACGTTCAAAGACCTGCTTGAGAACGCAGTGGACAGCAATGAAAAAATTGCTGGCATGGCTGACGATATCAAACAGGCCAACGACGAACTGGAGCAGCAGGCGAAGGACATCGCCAAAAATGCCCAGGACGTCGGGAAGGTTCAGACCAGTGTTAATGAGCTTTCCAGTACGGTCGGGAATGTTTCGTCTTCACTCAGTCAGCTTGAGCAGACCGTTGCGACGGCTGATACCGCGCTGGGCCAGCGAATCGACAGCATCAGTGTGTCTATGGACGGCATGACGGGCGGGGTCAAGAACTCAGCCATTGCCATTATCCAGAACGGGCTGGCGCAGGTCGCCACACGCAAAAGGCTATCCGCAACGGTCGCCGGTAACAGCGCGCAGCTGGACCGTATTGATGACGTCATCGTTAACGAGAAGGAGGCAACGGCGCGCTCGCTGCTGAGCCTGCAGACGGACGTCAACGGCAACAAGGCATCCATCAATAGCCTGAATCAGACGTTCTCTGATTACCAGCAGGCAACGGCCACGCAGATAAACAGCATCACAGCGACAGTCAATGGACACACTGCAGCGATCACAACCAACGCGCAGGCCATTGCCAACGTGAATGGTGACCTGGAAGCGATGTACAGTATCAAAGTCGGGTTATCGAGCAATGGTCAGTATTACGCGGCAGGGATGGGGATTGGGGTTGAGAATACACCCGGTGGCATGCAGTCGCAGGTTATCTTCCTGGCTGATCGCTTCGCCGTCACCACGGCAGCCGGTAACAGCGTGGCTTTGCCATTCGTGATCCAGAACGGGCAGACATTCATCCGCGCCAGCTTCATCCAGGACGGCACCATTGGGAATGCCAAAATCGGCAACTATATCCAGTCGAATAACTATGTGGCTGGCTCAGCAGGGTGGAAGCTTGATAAGGGAGGAACGTTCGAAATTAACGGCGTTGCCGGGGGCGGGAGGATGCTGATAACCAGCACTCTCATTCGTATCTATGACAGCAATAACGTGCTGCGTGTCAGAATGGGGTTATGGTAATGCCACAGGGCTTGCAGTGCTGGGATAGTGCAGGGCGGGTTGCGGTTGATTTAAGCGATTATGCGATCCGGTATATCGGAAGCACCTCTGTAACATTTGCCGCGGGAGATACGTCGAAAAACGTTTCTTTCGGCGGAATAACACAGGACGGCTCATTTATTTCGATTGTGTCTACTGGCGTTACGGTCAATGAATACCACTGCCGGGCTTATAACGGCGGTTTTACTGCTTACTATTTGCCGACAACCGGAAGCCCTGCGATAACACTCAATGTGGAGGTTTATAACTTTCAATGAGCGGATTCGAAGTTTATAACAGCGATGGAAAACTGCTGGTGGACTCACAAAACAGGTCCACCCTTTTTTATGACCAGCGGGCACTCGGAGCTGTTGAGAGTAAAGGTTATTACCAGGTAGATAGCCCGTTTGGTAATGGCAGCACACTGGGTTTTACACCGCAGCAATTCTGGAATGACGGCAGATTGCGATGGCTGCAGTTGGGTACAAACAGGTACGGTATGCCAGGTGCAGACCTGCTTGAAGATAATGCGGGGAGTATGATCCGGACTGCACGTAATATTGGAATGCAGAGCGGTTATCTTGACGTTTTTGACAGCGGAGGGAATCTCATATGGAGCGCAGCTTCCGCATCGAAAATGCCCCGTGTAGTCGGGTTCTTTGATGTGCCAGCGAACTATGACCTGCAGAACAATACGCTTTCGGTGAGCCTGAGCTTTAACCCCTGGATTCTGGTAAATAATTGCCCGGGCAATCTTAGCGATGATGGAACCGTTACGGGCTATTCAGGGATAGTGCTCAAATGGACGGGCTCACAGCTGCAGGGGCGGTACATTTCAAAGAATCAGCGCAGCTGGAGCCAGACATTTCAGGGTAGGGGATTACGAATCCCCATTGCTCAGTTTGTCGGTATTTGACTCAGGGGGAACGCGAGGATACTGCGTGGCAATCATGTTTTGTCTCACGCCTTTCGCTGCGTTGAAGCGATAAACAACATCCAGTTTATCGGTTTTTTTATAGCAAATATTACTGAGCCGCTTATTTACATGGCGGCTAAATATTCCATTGCTGCTGTCAGAAATAACCGTCATTTCTCGCGTAGCGCAGTCAATATTCACGTGAATATCACCGCCCAATGATAAACGGGCAGCGTCAACCGGATAATCCATTCTGAATGCGTTGTCTGTGTGTTTACTGGAACAGCCAGCCAGCAGCAAAAATACTGCAGCAAATAATCGTTTCATTTCTACATTCCTGTAAATGCGGGAATATCCATTTTATTAGAGTTTAAAAAATAGTCAGATTGATATGAGCGATCAATTTTACATGATTGATCGTTTCAAACGATCGTTATTATCGTGAGGTAGTTCATGCTTTATAACACTGGCACTATCGCTATTAACGGAAATACCGCAACCGGCACTGGCACAAACTGGACGGCACCGGCCAGCCAGGTACGCGCTGGCCAGACGATTATCGTCATGTCTAACCCGGTCCAGATGTTCCAGATTTCATCCGTAAACAGCGCCACATCGATGACGGTTACGCCAGCTGCTTCCCCGGCGCTGAGCGGCCAGAAATACGGCATTCTGGTATCAGACAATATCTCTGTCGATGGCCTGGCGCAGGCGATGTCTCAGCTCATTAACGAGTATGACGAGAATATCGGTGCGTGGGAGACCTTCGCTACCACATCAGCAAATCAGAGCATCACCGTAACCATCAACGGCACGCCAGTAACCATACCCGGCATCGGTAAACTGGCGCAGAAAGGGAGTAACGGTGCGCTGGCTGTTGCTGACGGCGGTACCGGTGCAACGAAGGAAGAAGACGCTCGCACAAACCTCGGTTTGGGAAGTAGCGC